>NZ_JBFAVC010000001.1:0-1043985 GCF_040679595.1 Agromyces sp. NPDC052230
TCGGCCTGCGACCCGGCCCTTTCCGAACACGACGAGAAGACATACGAGAACCCCTTTCGGATGGTCCTCGTTGCGACCGTCACTGGAAACCACCCGGTCGAAAAGTGAACACTCAACGATTGGAGAGTGATCACTTTGGAGGACTGGGCGTTGATCCGGCGGCTGGTGAAGGATGGGGTGCCGAAGGCGCGTATCGCTGAGCGTTTGGGGATCTCACGGACCACGGTCGTGAAGGCCGCGGCGTCGGATGCGCCGCCGCGGTACGAGCGGAAGCCGGCGGCTTCGACCTCGTTCACGCCGTACGAGGATCGGGTGCGGCAGTTGCTGAGGGCGACGCCGGACATGCCGGCGACGGTGCTCGCGGAACGAGTCGGCTGGGAGGGGTCGATCACGTGGTTTCGTGAGAACGTGCGCCGGCTGCGACCCGAGGTGCGGCCGCAGGATCCTGCGGACAGGTTGTCGTGGGAGCCTGGCGATGCGGCACAGTGCGATCTGTGGTTCCCGCCGCGGAAAATCCCGCTTGAGGACGGGTCGCGGGTGCTGTTGCCGGTGCTGGTGATCACTGCGGCGCACTCGAGGAGCATGGCCGGTCGGATGATCCCGACGCGGAAGACCGAGGATCTGCTGCTTGGGTCGTGGGAGTTGATCCAACAGTTCGGTCGGGTACCGCGGCGGCTGATCTGGGACAACGAGCCGGGCATCGGTCGGGGTCAGCGGCGCGCTGCCGGGGTGACGGAGTTCGCGGGGACGCTTGCGACGAAGATTGTGCAGCTCAGACCGCGGGACCCGGAGTCCAAGGGCATCGTCGAGCGACGCAACGGGTACTTCGAGACGTCGTTCATGCCGGGCCGTTCGTTCGTTTCCCCTGCGGACTTCAATGCGCAGTTCACCGACTGGCTGGCTATCGCGAACCAGCGGGTCGTGCGCACGATCAAAGCCCGCCCGGTCGATCTCATCGATGCCGACCGGGCGGGCATGCTGCCGCTGCCACCGGTGGTGCTGCATCTGGGGTGGCGTAACCAGGTGCGACTGGGGCGGGATTACTACGTCAGGGTTGATAGCAGCGACTACTCGGTCAGCCCCGCCGCGATCGGCCGGGTCGTCGATGTCACGGCCGACCTGGACCGGGTTCGTATCCGGATGGGCGGGCGGATTGTGGCCGAGCACCAGCGAGTATGGGCGCGCGGGCTCACCGTCACCGACCCGTCCCACGTGGAAGAAGCCGCGGTGCTGCGCCGCCAGTTCCAGCAGCCCCGAACCCTCGCAGCTGTTGATGACGGGCTGGGTCGGGATCTGGCCGACTACGACCGGGCGTTCGGGTTGAACGGGGTGGGCGCCTGATGGGCACGTCGAAAGCACCGTCCGAGGCGGTCAAGCAGATCCACTACCTCGCTGCTGCGCTCAAAGCGCCACGGATCACCGAGGCCTCAGCCCGGTTGGCCGACCACGCCCGCGACGCCGGGTGGACCCACGAGGAGTACCTCGCTGCCGTGCTCGAGCGGGAGGTCGCCGCCCGGAACGCGTCCGGCGCTGAGCTACGGGTCCGCGCCGCTGGGTTCCCGGCGCGGAAGACGCTGGAGGACTTCGATTGGGATGCACAGCCTGCCGTTCGTCAGCAGATCGGCGCCCTGGCATCGGGAGCGTTCCTTACCGAGGGGCGCAATGTCGTGCTCCTTGGCCCGCCCGGTACGGGCAAGACGCACCTGGCCACCGGGTTGGGTATCAACGCGGCACGGCACGGTCACCGGGTGTTCGCGACCGCGACCGATTGGGTCACCCGCCTGTCCGACGTGCACCGTGTGGGCCGGCTGGCGCAGGAACTCGCGAAACTGCGCCGGTACGCGCTGATCATCGTCGATGAAGTCGGCTACCTCCCGTTCGAGCAAGACGCCGCGAACCTGTTCTTCCAGCTGGTGTCGTCCCGCTACGAGCACGCTTCGCTGATCCTGACCAGCAACCTGCCATTCAGCGGGTGGGGCGGAGTGTTCGGCGATCAAGTCGTCGCCGCCGCGATGATCGACCGCATCGTCCACCACGCCGACGTCCTCGCACTCAAGGGCGCCAGCTATCGGCTACGCGACCGCGGCATCGACACCCTGCCCAGCATCAGAGCCGAACAGGACCACGGCTAGACTGCCCGCGACCGTTCACTTTTCGACCGCCGCAAGCGTCCAGAATTCGTGCGTCGTCGACAGCGAGGTCGAACTTAACCCGAAGTTTCAACGAGGTAGCGTCTGGTCTACACCGGCAAAGTCGTACCTGATCGACTCGATACTGAACGGGTATCCGATTCCCAAACTCCTCTTTCGAACCACCGTGGATCGCGACACTCGTCGGACCCTGCGGATGTTGTCGACGGGCAGCAACGACTTCGGACCATATTCCAGTTCGCGGACAACCGCCTCACGCTCGGTCGAAAGTCACCCGACTTCGAAGGCAAGACCTACAAGACGCTTGAACCAGGAGATCAAGACACCTTCTTGAACTACAAACTCACGTGCGAGCAACTCCTGGGGGCGGGTCTGCTGCACGGATAGGTGACTCTTGTAGTCACGCAGCCAGTGCGGCTGGCGTGTTCATGAGGGCCTCGAACTCTGTCGGAGTCAAACGGCCGAGGCGGGGCTGCCGGCCGAGGCGGTGGTTGCGCCGATCCGCGTACCGCGGAACGGTTCAGCAGCGCTCAGCACGCTTCGGTCAGCTAGGTCGCTTTCGTACAGTTCCAGCGCTTCGAGTCCCAACGTATAGATACTGGGCAGGCGGAGGCTGGCCGGGATTCTGATGCTGCTCGGGACCCATGCACGGGGTGAAGGGGAGACGAGAGCGCTCTTTTCCCACTGGAAGTGATCTGTGTCAGGTGGAACTAAGCTCACGACCTCGGCTGATGGCAATTCTCGAATGCTCGAGATATGGTCTGCCGTAACATACTCTGCGACCAATGCGGCCCCCGCGAACTCGACCTGCACGAGGGTCCACTCAGATGCGAAAGCGCGGCACTTCTCAAACTCGTTTCGGCTGAGATGGAAAGCGCTCGCGGTCACCTCCGTGCATCCCTTCACCTCCCACCGTCGAACCCCAGTGCCGTGGGCGCTTTCGACGTCATACCCGAACCGGTCCGAGATGGCGGACACGTGAATCGCAGACCCATCACCGCCTGTCAGTGCAGCAAATACTGCAAGCTCAGCCGCCCTCCCGATCCCCAGGGCCAGGGTGTCCGTGTGAGGCGCCTTTGGTGGTGCCGCGTTGAGGAGCAACTGCTCCAGATCCGGCCGCAACCATTCCAAGGCTTCCATATCCGCCGACGGTATGACCTCGTAGTGCACTTGACGGTCGACAACAGCAATCGGCAGCCATGGTGGCGGGTCAACCTCGAGGAGTAACGCGGCGATCGCAAGTAGCGTCTGCCGATCAGCGCGAGCCGACACGGCCTTGAGTCGTGTCCTTGGATCGATGCCTGCGGCGGACGACACCAGACCTTCCCTGATCAGGAATCTGGCCGTCGGCTCGTGATCGAGTGCCGCGGCCAGGAACGCACTCTTGGCCCGAGCTGCACCAACCCATGTCGCCACGTCGGGCTGACGACCATATCGTACGGCATTGGCCAGGAGGAAGACGCTTGTCACTGCACCGTGCGTCGGTAGCATGCGCCTACCCAGACCCTAGATGGTTCAGGATCGCGACCGTGTCGTCAATCTCGGTGGGCGGCTCTTCGTGATCCTCGTCACTCTCAGGCAAGGCGACCCGCACTAAGCCGGGATCGTTCATCAGCGCGGCAAGGGACCTCACTTTGTCTCGGAGGCGGTCATCGACGACGGCGTCGATTGAACCCTCGCTGATCAGCACGGTGAAACGCGTCTCGACGTCCGGGGCAAGCCCAAGCCGGTGAATGCGGTCCTGGCTTTGGAGGAAATGGCCGGCGTTGAAGGTGCGATCGAGGTAGATCGCATGGTGGCACCAGTGATGGAGGCTGATGCCCTCACCGGCCGCTGCAGGGTTGGCGAGCAACACTGCGCACGAGGGATCATTTCGGAAGCGCTCCAGTTCAGCCTCCCTTGTAACGACTCCAGGCGAGGCCGAGTCCTCCGAAGGCACTCCACCATGAATGAGCGCCGGGCTGAACTGTCTCAGTTCACGAGACAGGGCGCGTAGGTTGCGCACGAAAGTCGACCAAACCAAGACCTTCTCGCCACGACGCGCAGCATCCGCAACAGCCTCGATGACGTAGTCGTACTTCCAGGGGCGCTCATACTGGCCGTAGTCCCGCAGTAGCTTGCCCAACGGCTCATGTCCCGTGATTTCGATAGGCGGGTGCGCGAATCCGTCCTCGTCAGCGCGGTCCGATCCCGCCACGATGAGCGCGGGGTTCGCAGCTGCCTCGAGCAAGTACATGACAATGCGTCCCAGCTTGTCGAACTGACGCCTGGAGTCGGTCGAAAGCTGAAACGTGCCGCGATATCGGCCGACGAGAGCGGCATAAATCGCCGACTGGATAGCGCCCATAGGCCGCTCGATAATGTCCCACTTCGGGTCCGGGATCCCGAGTTCGGACTTCGGGGTGCGCGCGAAATACTGGTGGATCGCCTCACTGGTCTGACGTACAACCTCCGGATCGCGCCCCATCGATTCATTGAAGACGTCGGCCGGCAGAATCGCGCGATCTTGCCCAGGATATAGGAAGCGCATGAGCGCGATCAGGTCGCCTGCACCCTGGGGAGCGGGTGTGCCGGTCAGGACATCACGGCGGCGTGCGGCATAGGCGAGGTCCAGCACGGCACGGCCGTGTACTCCCGCCGCGCCGCGCTTCACCCGATGCGCCTCGTCGAGCACGACCTGCGTCGGCGCGGCGTCAACGAATCCACGGATTCGCTCATAGTCACTGGCGACCCTGTGGTAATTCGTCAGTAGCAGCTGGGTGTCTCGCGGGATAACGGAATCAGGGCCGGTGTGAACTGTGATCTTGGGTGCGCTCTCCAAACACGCTGCCGAGTCAGTCTTCCACGCGTCGAACGCGGCGATCGGGCCGATCACAAGCATCCGCTCCACCGTCCCGCGGGCCCGCTGGAGGACGAAGTTCGCCAGCGCAACTGTGGTCTTGCCTGCACCAGGAACCGAGAAGTCGGCGCCATGAGGCAGGCGGAGGATCTTTTCCAGGTTGCGGATTTGGAACGGCTTCAGGGTGCGGACGAAGCCGTTCGCAGCGAGTTCGTCTGCCAGTTCATCCGCGGACTGCGTCGGGCCTGCCGCGACCGCGTGCTCGCGAGCCTTTCGGTCTCCTGCGAGTGTCCTCAGCTCCTCCCGAATGCGCGAGCCGAAATCCAGGCGCTCGCCGAAGAGGGTCTGGGCCTCACGCACGCCCGCCAACTCAGCGTAGAAGACCTCGGCGCGGACCTCCAAGGAGGCCGCACTGCCACCTGTGGTGCCACGGGACAGTAGCGACTGCAGGTGCGCCCAAGCGCCTCCTCGAGATCCGGGCTGTAGCGTCAGGAAGACGGTCGGCCGTGTCCGATCGCCGAGTTCGATCGAGATCACGCGTTGCCCAAGTGCCTATCGACGAGCCCCTTGAGGTGCCGCACCCGATCGACCACAGCGGATTCGTCAAACTCGCTGAACGTGCGCGCCTTCGGTAGCGCGGCCAAGGCACGTTCGAGCTCGTCGATCGCATTGTTCACCCGAGTCAGCGGCGCCGACTGCGCCTCCTGGTCCTTCTGGTCTTCCTTGGCTTCATCGGCGGCCGCCGTGATCGCGCTCTGAAGCGAGCCGAACAAGTCCTGGACATCTACCGTTCGGCCGCCGTCGAGGATCACGGCCTCATCGGGCGCCTTTGTCGCAAGCAGCGTGAGGACTGGCGTGATCGGACCGGGCTGTGACTCTGCACCAAGTATCTCGTCGAGAATGTCCGACTCGAAGTCGGGATCGAAATGAGCGCGGGCGGCCGGGAGCAGCGGCTTCAGGGAAGGGTCGTTCTCGATTTCTTTCTGGACCAGTGCGGCGGCGTCCGGCCGCCGAAGGAGCCTGAGCTTCCGGTAGGGCACCCCTGCGAGTGTCCCCAGGAAGTAGACCGACCTGACCGCTTCTGCCTCTGCGGGCTGCTTGTTCTTGATGTGCTTTGCGAGCTCGTCGAACGCTGCCTCATTGTCATTGAAGTCAATGTGCTGCCGGGCTCCGCCGGACAGGTCGACGAGCTGATGCACCTGCTGGAGCTTGTCGTAAAGGGACTGAACGTCCGCCCTGGATCGGTGCATTCTCTTGGCAACTCGCGCGAAATCTTTGTTCTCCCGCTCAAAGAGCTCTTCGATGAGGAACGCCTCATTGATCCAGCCATACTCCTGTTTGAAGTCGCGGGCGATCTGGAGTTCGGTCTCGAGGTCGATGAGTTCCGCAGCCGTTGCGTCTGCGGGGAGGACGAGGCACTTCACGTAGCGGGCGTTTGGATGGTTGTCCTCCAAGTAGAGACTTCGGAGCGCTGCAGAGCGACGGTTCCCGTTGATTAGTACGCCGTCGGCAGACACGATCGCCGGCTCCTGTTGGCCCCTTTCGCTCAGGTCCTGCTTGAGGTCGCCGAATCCATACTGGTCGTGGAGGATCTTGTACTGGGCGGCTTGCGCTTTGGGTCCCAGGGGGTCTTGGGTGAAGAGACCATTGTCACCCATGCGGGATACCGCGGCGCGCTGTTCGCCGCGTGTGCGGTGGTTGAGGGTGGAGAACCGCACCCAGTCCACCTCGAGCTCGACGAGACTCAGCTCCTTTGCGGCACGTGGCCAAGCTGGCACCGGGACTTTTCCCATGACATCGCGCGCCTTGAGGAACTCTGCGCGTTCTAAGTCGAGGACGGAATTGGTCTGGGGTTCGATGGTCAACCTATTCAGCTCCTGTAGGTGGAGGAGCGACCTGCTCCAAATCGTGTCGCGACGGTTGTGCGGATTACGCCGTTGTCCTTCCGTTGAAAGCCGACGAACCCAGTGAACGTATCAGCCTCGGCCGCCTTGATGTCGAATGCCTGGAGCAGGACCGCGGGAAACTTCACGTGGCGGCTCCCAGTCCAGTTCCAGGCGTTCGCATCCTTCTGACGTTCGGGCATCGTGTAGATGCACGGCGCTGGGACAAGCTGGCCGTCGATCTCGGCCGCCCTTTCCTGTTTTGGGCATGGCCGCTGGGCTGTGCCGCACAGATCGTTGTGGAATATCACACCTGACAACACCCGGCCGTCGGGCTCAGCGAAGAATTTGCCCCGCAGTCGATTGACTCCCTTGATGATGTGTTCGCCAGGGTGTGCTTTTAGGCTCGGGCACAACCACCAAAGGTAGGTCTCCTGGGCCCAGTCGGGGACCGTCCAGCGGACGCTGCTGTGGGCACCATCAGGACATCCCTTCTGGATGATGGCGACTGCGCCGATGGACGGCACGTTCAGTCGGTAGACCGTGTCGTCGCCGTAGTCCGGCTTTGTGACACTTGTAGCAAGGCCACGGTCGACCACGTGGGTAAGCACACTCAGCAGGAATTGCCGTCGGTCCGCATTGCTGGCGCTCATGCTGCCGCGGACGGATTCAATCGCCGAGGGCAAGGCCGAGGTGAACTCGTTCGGTGAGATCCCGTAGCGCGCAAGCACGTCAGGGTGACTTGCCAACGATTTAATGACTGCGGCCGCCCGATCGACCGTGGCGGCGGGCGGCGCACCGATGTGTCTGCACGGTGCTGCGGCGTCTGCTGCGGTCGTCATATCGCTGCCCTCGCAGTGCGCAACGTCATCATCTCGTGCGCTCCCGATCTTTCCACAGGCCCCATCATGGCGGGGCTCCGCCGCTAAATGGAAGGATATCAACGCCGTCCGACACGTTCGGAATCTACATCCGGCCGAGACGAACTTGCGATGACGCCGTACGTGCGTGCCACGGGCCGGCCGGCACACGAACCGCCGTATCCAAGAGCGGCAGGGCCAGTGCGCCGACAGCAGGTCACACCCCCCGTAGGCTTGCGGTATGTCCGAATCGTGGGCCTCGAGCGAACATTCACGACGGGCGATGCAAGCCAATCGATCGCGCGACACCGGGCCCGAACTTGCAGTGCGGCAGCTCTTGCACGCCCGCGGTCTTCGGTATCGCGTCGACGTGCGCCCACTCCTCACACTCCGGCGGAAGGCCGACATAGTGTTCACACGCGCCCAGGTGGCCGTCTTCATCGACGGCTGTTTCTGGCACGGCTGCTCGGAACACTTTGTGATGCCCAAAGCGAACGCCCGGTACTGGGAGGGGAAGATCAACCGCAATCGACAGCGAGACGCAGAGACTGACTTGCGTCTTGCCCAGGCCGGCTGGGCGGCGCTCCGCTATTGGGAGCATGAACCGCCTGCGGAGGTCGCGGCCGCGATAGAGGAAGCAGTCCGCGTCGCACGTCTCCGTAGACGCTGAGGGGTTTCGCCCTGACGTCGGTGGCTGCTGCGATGCTGGCACCCATGACCCTCGACAGCGCAATGCGTGTCCCTGGCGCCCCAGACTGCCCGACCAGTTACGGTGAGAGCGTGAGCAACATCATCCCGCTTCGCCCACATCCGCAGGTTCTCGAGTTCTTTGCAGGGGTGGGACTGGCCCGGCTCGGACTGGAGCGTGCAGGCTTCGAGGTGGTCTGGTCGAACGACTACGAGCCTGACAAGCACGCGATGTACGAAGCCCACTTCCAGGATGGCCCGCAGCACACCTACGTCGTCAGCGATATCGGCAAGGTGAAGCCTGAGGAGCTTCCCCAAGGCGCACGACTGGCGTGGGCGTCCTCACCCTGCACAGACCTCTCGCTCGCCGGAACTCGATCTGGCCTTGCCGGACGCGAGTCCAGCACCTTCTGGCTGTGGATCGACCTCCTTCGAGGTATGAGGGACGAGGCACCCGATGTTGCCGTGCTGGAGAACGTGACCGGCCTTGCTACGTCGCATGGTGGAGACGATCTCAGAGCAGCCATACGTGGGCTCAACAGCCTGGGCTATTCAGTTGACATCCTCGCGTTAGATGCTCGCAGATTCGTTCCGCAATCGCGCCCCCGCATGTTCCTCGTCGGCGCGAAGAACCCTCCGAAGAACAGCGACGACGGACGCTCGGAGCTGCGCCCCGATTGGGCTCAGAACTTCTATGGAGACGACAGCCTCCGCATGCACAAGGCTCGGCTTCCCGCGCCGCCGCCCTTCCGCACGTCGGGTTTCGGAGAGTTGGTTGAGGAGATGCCCACTGCAGATGAACGGTGGTGGGATGCCGATCGGACTGAAGCCTTCGTGCGCTCACTCTCCCCAATGCAGCGCGACCGGCTGAGCGAGTTGCGACGCAGTCCAGGTGTCAAGTTTCGGACTGCTTATCGTCGCACACGGCATGGAGTTGCCGTATGGGAGGTTCGCGCCGACGACGTGTCTGGATGCCTGCGAACTGCGCGAGGAGGCTCCTCCAAGCAGGCGGTCGTGCGTATCGGTAACAAACGCCTCCAGGTTCGCTGGATGACCCCGCTGGAGTACGCGCGGCTGATGGGCGCGGGCGATTTCAATCTCGAAGGTGCTCGGACGAATCAGGCGCTCTTTGCGTTCGGAGACGCTGTCGCCGTTCCTGCTGTTGAGTGGCTGGCCAAGGAGTATCTGCACCCGCTCGTAACCGGCAAGCTCGGCTCCGAAGAGCCGGTCAGTCTGAAGAGCAGTGTCCAGTAGGTGGTCTTCGCAGCCGGACCTGCGCGTCTCACGGCCATCGCGAGCCGCGCTCCCGGCGGATGATGTCCGACGCTTCCGCAAGAGCCTGCGCGACTTTCTAGACATGTCGGACGACTCCGGGCGCAAGTGGGCTGATGCAACCTGGGGCGTCTACGCGTTCTATGACTACGACGGCGAGCCGATCTACGTCGGTCAAACGAACGAGAAGTTGCGAACTCGCATCCGTCGCCACCTGACCAATCAGCGAACCGACGCCGTGGCAATGCGCATCCTGGACGTGTTCGAAGTCGCTGAGATCGAGATTTTCCCAGTGTGGGAGTTGGAGGGCATTCCGCGGAGCAGCCAGGAGGCGAAGCGCCGCCTCAACGCCCTTGAGTACAGCGCCTACTTGCGCGCGATCGACAACTCACGCTTCAAGGCGATCCTCAATGAGAAGATCCCGCCGGTGTCCGCTCGCGTCGACCTCCCGGAGTCCTTGCGGCGCGATCTCATCGACCCCGAGACCCGCGCGGAGCGGGGTCATCCAGACATCCGGATCGGTCGTCGGGCTGAGACGGTGGCTCGGCTCGCCGCAGTCGCACGTGAACGCGGCGAGGTCTCAGACGGACTTCGCCGGGTCATCGTGATTCAGGCGGTTCGATTGGCCTATCTATCCGCGGCCAGGCTCGCAGAGGTCGAGGGCAGGGCAGCTCCTGACCCCGCTGCCGCCTTCAACATCGAAGCTCTGGTCGGGTCAGTGCTCTACGAGCATGATGGCACGATCGCAGAGGGCAGTGACGACGAGGAGGTGCCAGACGCGTGACGCTCCCAGACGGCAACCTGGTGCATGGCACGACCAATGTGTACGGTAACCACGGCTGCCGCTGCGAAGCTTGCAAAGAAGCGCACCGCCGGAACCACAACGACTTTATGCGCCGCGTGCGCGAAAGCGGGGAACTCGCGGCACCCGACAAGAAGCACGACACCGCCTACCGATATGACCTTGCGTGTTGATGCGATCCATGTGAAACCGCTCACAATGAGAAGTCCCGAGCGACTAAGGCCCGTCTACACGCCCGACACGACCAGCCCCCGTCAACCGGCACTTAGCAGCCGCCCTTCACTTCTCTCGAAGTGATACTGCATGGGTATGCCCGCGAGCGTGACACCGAGTGTCGTCTCATCAGCAACTGAATCCGCGGCTGCGAGCCGGCCTCGCCGGTGACTTCCCGCTCGTGTCGGAAGACGTCCCTACGATGAAGCAGAGACGTACTCGTGGGGGAAGGCACCTATGGCACTGGGATACCGCACCATCCTGACGGCGGACCCCACCGAGGACAACCTCAACGGCATCATCAAAGCTTTCAGCGGCTGGATCACCGGCAAGAAGGGCTACTCCGAGCTTCCTTCTTCCGGATCCCTCACACACCTTTCCGGCGCGACCCTCACCGCCGCCAGCTACGCCAGCGACGACGGCACCGTCAGCGCAAAGCGCTGGACCATCATCGAAGACTGGGCACCGCCGAAGTGGTACGACAATCCCGAGACCTCACGCACCGGTGTCACCAACGTGACTCTCGCTCTGGCCGAGCACCTGCTGTGGCTCTGGGTAGATGTCGAGCCGCCCACCCTCATCTGGACCAATACGAACGGCCGCGAGGTCGAAGAAGTGCAGATGAGTGGGCGCCCCACCTTCGTGCAGGACATCCTCAACACCGTCAACATGAGCGACGGAGCCGCTGAACCGCTGTCAGAGTTCCAGGTGATCGCGAGCCAAGGCCACGTCGATGAGTTGGCTCGAATCCTGTCCGACTCGGAGCGCATGGGCGCGGTCTTCGTCACTGCGACCCCGGACGGTACTGACTCTAATGAGTGGGCCGACAAAATCACGAAGCTTGCCGGGCAGATCCAGGGAATGGGCATCGGTTACACGCTCACCCCGGAAGCTCGCGTCATCTTCAACCGCCAGCACGGAGGAGCTGGTCACTGGGTCTCACCCGGAGCCATGCGCACATTCCTTCCCGGTGTGGACCTCTCCGACAGGCAGGACGCTTTCAAGCACCGCCTCCTGCACGCCTCGACCCTGCGCGATTCCACGGAAGCTCGTATCCGACGTATCCTGCGCAACGCTCAACTGAAGCGCCTGAACGCGCTCCGCATTCCGGACGCTCTGCGCGAGGTCGATTTCGAGTTCCTGCGCAAGGAACGGCTGCAACCGTTCGCGGTTCTCCACGAGCCGGTCTCTACAGATTCGCCCTCTGAAGATGAGGCGACAGTCTGGCGAGCCCTCGCCGAGCTCGCAGAAAGCGAAGTCAAGAAAGGCCTCACCGAGAACAAGGAACTCGCTCGACGCGCATCGTTGGCTGAAAGCCTCCTCGAAGAGGTTCAAGCTGAAAACGACGTGCAGTATGCCCAACTCACTGCCGCTCGTGAGGAGGCTGCATTCCTCACTCGCCAAGTGGACTACCTGCGCCGTGAACTCACCGACCTCGGCGGCGAAGGAGCCGCCTCAGCATGGTCGTTCGTCGATGAGGAAGTTCCCAAGACTTACCCCGATACCTTCGCTGAGTTGCTTGATCGTGTGGATGGACTGTCCGGCGTCAAATTCACTGGAGACATTGAGGATGCCCTTGAGCTGGATGAGCACACCGTTCTCGGCCAAGCAGCGGTGATGAAGACTTGGGATGCGCTTCTGACCTTCGATAATTACTCCCGTGCTCGACACGATGGTGCGTTCGATCACTCCCTGAGCAACTTCATCACCCATCAGAATCACGGCCACCGGGTGCAGATCGGCAAGATCGTCTGGACCGAAGGCGAGACGGTCAAGAACAACGACAAGTACCGTGCCCAGCGGATGTTGCCTGTCGATAGGAAAGTCGACCCCTCTGGTAAGACGCTCATGGTGGCTCACCTCAAGTTGTCGAACCTCACCGGCGTGGCTCCACGGCTCTACTTCAAGGACACCTATTCCGACGTCGGCTATGTGACCGTGGGCTACCTGGGCTCGCACATGGACAACACCCTCACGAACTGACCGAAGGGAAGCGGATCGCGAACTCATGAGCCACTGGCAATCCCCGACGCCTGAGTTCAGCGCCCGGCTTGAAGAACTCTCAACTCTGTTCCTAGAATGCCGCGATGCTTTCCACGAGACGGCGGACAACTACCACTGGACTCCCGCTCCAGGATCTGCCGCTGCCGAGGATGCCGCCGTGCTCCCGTCGCCTGACTCGCTCGTTCCCGAACCAAACGGGGAGACCGGCCATCGGCTGCTAGCTGAGGTTGTTCAGATATTTCTCTACACTGCAAGTGGTCACCTCGGAGGCCTCGCAAGCCTCTATGCCAGCGGCGAGGTCCTGTTCTCACCACCGCTCCTCCTTCGCGCAATCATCGAGAACTGCGCTCACGCGGTATGGGTACTCGGGGAAGAAGGAGAACCGGCACAAGACCGTCTCGCTCGCTGCTACCTCGAAGAACTGAATAGCGCGGAGGAAGCCAAGAAGAACGCCGGTTACATGCACGGCAAGACACATGCGAGTTACGTGCACGCAGCAGGCAGATACACGCGACTCAAGAAGCAGATCCTCGCGAGATTTCCCGATGCGAGCAGGCAGGCGCTGGGAGAAGGAAGGCTCCACAATCAGGAGCTTCCGAGACTCGAAGAGTCGGTGAGGCTGATGTACTCCCTAACCGAGGCCGCTGGCGGCACCATCACTCAACTGCAAGCCTCAGGAATCTACGGCTTCCTGTCCAACATGACTCACCCGACCCTCTATCCGGCTCGACAGCGGCGCGCATGGTACAACGATCCCGAGCACGGCCACGAAGTCGCTTACCTCCACGTCGAGCTGGGCTCCATCGAAGAGGAGGCGCGAGCCGGGCTTGCAGCCTTCTACAACGCGCTCACCTACACAACTTCCTACTTCGGCTGGCCGACCACGATCATGGGGGCCCTCGAAGCGAACATCGAAGCAGTCATCCCCAAATTTTTCCAGTGAGGGTCGCAGTCCTCGAAGCAGCCGAACCAGTTACGGACGAGGTGGGCGCTCATGCCCACTTCCATTCTTGAGAAGTGATAGACATCGTCCCCACGTTTGAATAGATGACGCCCAGGATGACTTTGCTCGCGAGTCGCAGATCGCGCAACTCTCGGGAGGTCGGTGCCAGGAAGCGTCACGACAGAGTCGGCCGACACTCACTGTGCACCCCTGAACTGCGTGACATCCCAGCGTCATCTCACTCGACAATGGCGGCCGCGACCCGCACGCTCCCTCCGCGCGGACCGCAGCCCGAGGCATTCGCTCGCCCTTTGGTGCCGGTCCCGCCTAATGTTCACCACCTTCCGCAGCGTGTGCCGCACCCGCCCGAGCGACGCGGCATCCGCCATCACCCGGTCGATCGGCTTTTAGGCCTGCGGGATCTCGTCGATGAACGCATCGGTGTCGCGGAACTCGATGCCGGCCATCGCCTCCCGCAGCTGCTCGTGCGTGAACTCCCGCCGAGCCGCAGACCGCGAGTACGACCGCCCCGCGCCGTGCGGCGACGAGTTCAGCGACATCGGATGCCCCAGCCCTTCGACCACGTACGACGCCGTGCCCATCGAACCCGGGATGAGCCCCGGCCGACCCGCGTCGGCCTGGATCGCGCTCTTCCGCGACACCCACGCCCGCTTGCCGAAGTGCACCTCGCAGGATCTCAGCGTTGGTCTGCACGCTGTCGCGCGCAGCGCGGTGCACCCAGACAAAGAGGTGGTCGCGGGCGCAAGTTGTGGCGACGTACAGCAAGCGCCGGCGCTCCTCGTCACCCATCTGCTCGTCGAGCGGGAGGGCGTCCGCGATGTCGTGCGTCTGGATCGAGCCCGACAGGTCTACACGTACTGCGGAAACACCCGAGCGAAATCGTCGGCCTTCGCGACCAGCCATGACACCAGTTCCTCGGCGATCGTCTCGTCGCGGAAGTCCCCGTCGCGCAGGACCTGGATGCGGCTGGCCTTCCTGTCGGGCAGCTCGAGCCACTCGAGAGGGTAGCCCAGGTCGGCCTCGATCTCGGCGCGACGCTCGAGCAGTCGATGGAAGAGAGCCTTGTCGTCGCGGATTCGGAAGTCGACGAGCACGAGTCTGCTTTCCGAATTGACGACAAGCTCGATGTTCGCACCCTTGGTGCCGATCCAGAGGCTAAACCACATCTGGGGCAGCGGCTTGCCCCAGGAGCGGATGTGAGGCGAGTGGTCAGGGCCGTAGGCTTGGACCCGCTTCCAGAATTCCAATTGGTCGATGTTCAGCTGGGTCGGGCTGGAGGTGCTCGTGGGGCGGCGCCGCTGGTTGAGTAGCTCTTCGTCCACCTCGTACCCGGCAATCGCCGCGAGATCGAGCGCACCGATGAACTGCTCAGGTGCCGCCTTCCCGACCTCATCGAATACGACACCCTCGGCCTCGAGGACGGCGCGCGGGTCATCGGTGCGACCCGGTTCGAGCCAGCGGAACCCCGGCGACAGGGTTCCGCCAACTTGGAGCACCCGCCACGCGTTCGGGATCGGATGAGCGGCGAGCACTGCTGCGAGGGGCTGTGGGTGCGTGCCTACGACAAGCGCGACCTCGCCATAGGACGTCCACCGGCCGG
This sequence comes from Agromyces sp. NPDC052230, assembly GCF_040679595.1. Classification (NCBI taxonomy): domain Bacteria; kingdom Bacillati; phylum Actinomycetota; class Actinomycetes; order Micrococcales; family Microbacteriaceae; genus Agromyces; species Agromyces sp. NPDC052230. The sequence continues at coordinate 15,275 of NZ_JBFAVC010000001.1, forward strand.
TCGGGATCTCGGGGACCACCTTGGCGACCGCGCGGCGCAACTCCGATGGAGTGTCGTCGACGCCGACGAGGCTCTCGTCGGGACCCGGCCACAGTTCGATGATGCGCTCGGCGAGGTCAGCAGAGCGCGCCGCGATTTCATCAGGGCCCCATTTGGGTAGCTCGGCGATGATCTGGTTCATCCGCAGCCCGCTTGTAGCGAGCCACGTCTTCTTCATCTCGAACGGGCTGTTGCTCATCTCGCTGTTGTACCCGGAGAGCGTCAGGTTGCCGAGGGTGTGGACGATTCGTTCGTGTTCGTACGCGACATCCGCCCCCTCGTCGAGTACTTCCGCAAGTTCCTCGCGCACGTCATCGCTGAGCGTCTGTGGCAGCACGTGCTCGATCGTCAGATCCTCTGGTGAGACGACCTCCTTCTGCCGGTAGGACTCCTCGAGCCACTGCAGAATGAGCTTCTTCTGCACCGCCCTGCCCTGCCAGTAGAAGGCTACGGTGCCGACTGCGTCGCGCACCTGCGCATTCGAGGCGAAGTGCTTCCGACCGGTCGACAAATATCGACGCAAGGCCAAGCCTGCGTCTTCCGCGTCGGCGATGGCGCCAACGGCCTGCAAGAGGCTGCGGTTCAAGCCAGCTGTTGCCCGTCCGATCACGATGCGACGGACGAAATACGACTCGAGGTAGGTGAGCGCACTCACCACCTGCTCGGGCGTTGCCGCACCCGCGTCATGGCGAGCGAGGATGTTCATGACCACCGGGTATGCGGTCGCTGATCCCCATGCCTTGATGCGCACCAGGTGACGGCGGATCTCGGGATTGTTCTCACGGCGCGGGTCGAGGATCTTTGCCAGTACGTCGCCGAGCTTTGCGATGCGGGCGACTTCGGCTTCGACCTCGGCGGCGGTTCGCAGCCTGGATAGGCGCTTCTGCTGGCCGACGTAGGTATCTGACTGCTTGGCGCGCTCGTCCGTTTGCACCAGATCGAGCCAGAACAACAATTCAAGGCTCGCTGAATCGAGTTTCTTTTCCAGCGGCAGCCACACGCTGTCGTAGACGGGCTCGGCACGCTCGCCGAGACGCATGAAGAGATAATTCTTCAGCAGATCGCTCTGCGTGAGCTTCAGGCCGGTGTTGTTGAGGGACTCGAAGATCCGATGCGCGTTGTCACCCGGTTCAGCGGTGACTGCGACGACCGCGAGCCCACGGAGCACGGCGTTCTCGATGCCGGCGATGTCGTATGGGTCTTCGGGGTCGTCCGCCTCGGCGATCTTCGCCCGAAAGCGCCTGTAGGCGTCACCAATCTCGTCCTGTCCCCCGGCGCTTGGCGCAGCCCTGAGCACCGCCAAGTACGACGCCCGGTCGGCCTGCGTCGGCAGAAGCTTCGCTGGTACACCGTCCTCATACTTGTTGACGAGGTACTGCGCGTCGATGCGGTCGCGGTGCCCCTCCCCCTCGGTCTCGAGGAGGTGGTCACGAAGTGCGGCAAGCAGAAGGGTCAGCGTGGTGAGGCGTTGTTGACCATCCACGACGAGGAACGTCTGCAACCCGACGGCCGCATTGTCGGGGCTCGCAGCCAACACAAGTGACCCGATGAAGTGGGTCGCCGTCGGATCGGTCCTCCGGGTCTCGGCGATCGCGACAATGTCGTCCCAGAGTTGGTCGAGTTGCTTCGTGCGCCAGGAGTAGACACGCTGATAGAGCGGCACCTGGTACTGCTTCTTACCTTCGAGCACGCCCTCGAGGTCCGTCTCTTTCGCCTTGACCATGAGACCCTTTCTAGCGACAACTCTCGGACCGCGTGAACCCTCTATCGCCGCGGATCAATCGCCCTCCGTTCAAGGGCAGCGCCCACCAAGTGATCGGTTATGTCCGGTCTGCCACTACGCCGGCACGCCCACCACCCGCCCCGCAGCACCCCCACCGTCGAGGAACACCAGCATCGCGCGCGCCCGCTCGTCGGTCGCGGCCTCGAGCGCGCGCACGTAGGCCTGCAGCTGCGGGGCGTAGTGCGCTGCACGCTCGGCCAGCGCCGCGGCATCCGACACCGCATCGGTCTTGTAGTCGACGATCACGAGCGAGCCGTCGACGTCTCGGAAGAGCAGGTCAATGAAGCCCTCGAGCACGAGTCCGTCGCTCTCGAGCGCGCCGACGTAGAGCTCCGTCCAGTGCTCCGATGCGAAGGCACGCGCCACCGGCTCGGTCGCGAGCGCCGACCTCACGAACGACGCCACGGCCGCGTCGAGCTGCGGGATGCCCTCCGCCAGGGCCTGGGATGCAGCCACATCGTCGATGCGCGACGCGTCGCCGCCGATCGCCTGCAGGGTGCCGTGCACGGCCCGGCCGATGAGGTTGCCGTAGCGTCCCTTCAGCCAGGGCGCGAGCTCGACGTCGCGGGGGCCCTTTGCGCGGCCGGCGAGGAGGTCGGCGGTGACGGGATCACCGGCCTCCTCGGCGTCGGCGATCGCCCACACCACGTCGGGTTCAGTGCCCTCGAGTCCAGAGGCGGTTCGCACCGACGGCTCCCCCGAGCGATGCCGAGCCGTTTCGGTGTCGCTCCACCAGGTGTCCCACGATGGTCCTCGGCCGGGCTCGGCTCGTCGAACGGCCGCGGGCAGCTCGACGTCGCCGGGTTCGAACAGGACGACGCCCGGCGCCTCGAGTGCCCCGGCATCCACGAAGATCTCAGCGGCGGTCTGCACGATGTCGCGCGCGGCGCGGTGCACCGAGACGACGAGGTGGTCGCGAGCGCGAGTCGTGGCGACGTAGAGCAGGCGCCGGCGCTCCTCGTCGTCCATCTGCTCGTCGAGCGGGAGGGCGTCGGCGAAGTCGTGCGTCTCGATCGAGCGCGTCAGGTGCACCGAGTACGAGTGATCCTGCCAGAGGAGCCGCACGCCTCGCTGTCGATTCGGCTGGCTCGACATGCCCGAGAGCACCACCATGCCGAACTCGAGCCCCTTCGCGGCGTGCACGGTCATGATGCGCACGACGTCGAGATCGGTTTCGGGCAGGAGCGATTCGGCGACGCGTGCCGAGTCCTGCGCCTGGTGAGCTGCCCACGCCAGGTACTCGCGAAGGCCGCCGTGCTCGACATCCGACCACGCCCGCGCCTGGTCGATGACGAACCGCACCCGGCCCCACTGGTCGCGGGCACGTGACGAGGGCTCCGTGATCGAGGCGACCTCGAGCACGCGCCGGTCGATCGCGATCTGGGTGAGCAATTGGGCCGGCGTGAGCCATCGGCTGCGTCGGAAGAGCTCGTTGAGGGAGGCCATCGCCCGGCCCACCGGATGATCGGCGAGCTCCTCGTTCACCGGAGCGCTCACGGTGAACGAGCCGCCATCACGCCGGTAGGTGAACAGGTCGTCGTCGCCGCAACCGAACAACGGCGAGCGGAGCGCGGTCACCACCGACAGCCGGTCGCTCGGGTCGGCGACCGCGCGCGCCGCCGCCATGAGCCACCGGATCTCGTCGGACTGGTAGACGAGCGAACTCGACTCGGTGCGATACGCGATGCCCGCGGCATCCAGCGCAGCTTCGAGGAACGGCAGGGAGGTGCGCGCCGGAATCAGGATTGCGATGTCGCGTGCCGAAACCGGGCGCCAGCGTCCGCTGGCTGTGTCGTGCACGGTCCAGCCTTCGGCGAGCGCGGTGCGAATGACGGACGCCACGTCCTCGGCCTCGGCCGTCCGCAGCTCGGCGGCCGGGGTCTTCGGCGGGTGCGGTGCTGCACCCAGGAGGCTTACCCCCGGGCCCGAGTACTCGGTGCCGTCGATCGGATCGGTCGTGCGGTGTGCCTGAAGTGCCTCGTACGCCGGCTGCGCCCGGGGCTTGGCGCGGATGATGCGCTCGAACACGGCGTTGACCCAGTCGAGCACCGGCGGCACCGTGCGGAAGTTGGTGACGAGCGACACGCGACGGCCCAGCCGTTCCCCGGCGTCGAGGTAGGTCGAGATGCTCGCGCGTCGGAACCGGTAGATCGACTGCTTGGGATCACCGACGACGAACAACGCCCCTTCGGGAATCGTCACGTCACGCCAGTCGTCGACGTCAGCCGCGCGACCTCCGGCGATGCGCACGGCCAACTCGATCTGGATCGGGTCGGTGTCTTGGAACTCATCGAGCAGGAGCCGTCGATACGTGCGCTGCAGTTCTGCCCGGGCGTCGCCGTCGCGACGCAGCAGGTCGCGTGACGCGACCAGCAGGTCGTGGAATTCGAGCGAACCGGATGCCACGCGCTCGCGTGCTGCCTCGAGCACGGCCTGCGCGATCCAGCGGGCGAGCGGCCGGAGCGCGGCATCCCCGTACGCGCCGGCCACGCGCTTCGCAGCCTCGATGAGTTCCTTGCACTGGCTCTTGAGCCCCGGCAGATCGGGCCAATTGGCGCCCCGCCCGCCCCTTCCGGTCTTGAGGTCGCCGAGTTGGCGGAGGAGCTCGTACCGCTCGCGCTCGTCGCGGGCTCCCGAGAACGACGCGTGCCAGTCGGTCACGTTTCGGACGACCTCGAGGAACAGGTCGGCCTCGTCGCGGCATCCGCTCGCTGCCTCGCTGATGAGCACAGCCTGCCGCAGCAGCGCGCCGGCCTCAGGGAGCTGCATCGGCGTCTCGGGCTGCGAGAGCACGTGCGATTCGATGAGGTCCCAGTCGTTGCCGAACGCCCGCGCCAGCGCACGCAGCCGCTCGGCGTCGGCGCCGGCCGAGAGGGCGAGATGCAGTGGCTCCGCCAGGGCATCGTCGTCGAGCATCCGCCGCCACATGTCCGACCAGCGGGCATCGAAGGCCACCGACGAGGCGACCTCGTCGAGCACCTCGACCAGGGGCGGCATGCCGGCCTGGATCGGAAAGGCGGCCAGGATGCGCTGGGCGAACGAATGCAGGGTGCCGATCGCGGCGCCGTCGAGAGCGTCGAGCGCGGCCTGCGCCCGCGACCTGACCGTGTCGTCATCGGCCGTTCGGTGGAGTTCCTCGAACGTCGCGCGGAGGCGATCGCGAAGTTCGCCGCCCGCTTTCTCGGTGAAGGTCACGACCGCGGTATCGGCGAGGGGAACGCCGTCGCCCATGACGGAGGCGACCACGCGGCCGACCAGGGCAGCGGTCTTGCCACTGCCGGCGCCGGCGTCGACGAACAGGTTCTCGTGGCGCTGCTCGCGGATCTCGCGACGGGCGGGGTCATCGATGAGCATCATCGCCCGCCTCCTCGGCTGGAACCGCCGACGGGTCGACCACCGACGGATCGAGCAGCGAGAACAGGCTCGCGAGCACCGGATCCGTGCGCTTGCGTTCGCTCGCCACGCGTACGTGTCCGTACCCGACCCCGTCGGGGTTGCAGAACGCGCACCGCACCCAGAGGAAGTCGTCCTCATCGGGTGGCCGAGCAATGAACCGACCATCGCGGATGCCGTCGGTGAGCGTTTCGAGCGCGGCGGCGTACGTGGATTCGAGGGCGTCGTCGAGGGGCAGGTCGATGCGCCTGCCTCGGTCGCGGCGCCCGATGAACCAGTACCCGGCCGTCACCCGATCTCGGCTGAACGCCGCCCGCGCCGCGTGCGCGTAGAGCGGGAGCTGGAGCTTCGTGCCGGCCACGACCGAGTCGTTCCCGATATCCGTGAACCCCCTCATGCGGCCGGTCTTGAAGTCGGTCACGATGAGTCGGCCGTCGCGGGTCTCGTCGACGCGGTCGGCGCTTCCTCTCATTGCGACCGCGCCGGTGCCCACGTGGATCAGCACGGGCGGAGCGTCACGCATGCCGAACACGAGTTCGCTCGCCAGGATCCTCGAGTCGTTCGCTCGGTGGGCCTCATCGTCGAGATCGAGGATGGCCTCCAGATCGTCCAGCAGGACGACCCGTTCGCGCTCCCACAGCCGTGGGTGTCCCGTGAGGCCCCGGCGCTCGAAGTCGCTCATGACCTCCTCGGCGATGTGGCGCATCCGCTGACGATGCTCGGCGCTCCACGGTTCGCCGTAGCCCGGCAGATCGTGCGCCGAGGCCTTCACGAGCCGATCGAGCACCTCGTGCACGATCGACCCGAGGTCCATCGGGCGGATGGCGATGATCTCCTCGGGCGCTTCGAGCGGGCTCACCCCGAGCAGGTGCTCGACGAAGTAGGTGTGCGGACAGCCCGCGTAGCCCTCGAGCACCGTCGGGGCGATCGCGGACGCGCCGTCGGTGAAGTCGGGCAGACCCGCAATGCCTTCGAGGTTGCCGTCGTAGCGCGTGAAGCGGATCGAGCGTCGCGCCGCGATGAGGTCGACGGATGCCTCGGCCGCGACATCCGCCGGAAGCCGCTCGCCTCCCGCGAGTCGCCGCAGCCGCCACTCCTGCTCGGTGCCCGGTCGGTCGGCGCGCGTGATCGCCTCCCAGTGCGAGGCGACCGAGCTCATGTGTGGGCCGGATGCCTCCGCCCAACGTGTGGCCTCCAGCCCGGGATTGCCGGTGAGTGCGCGCAGGGTCGGCATGAGCCAGCGGCTGGGGAGACGTTCGGCACCCCGTCGCAGATCACCCCGAGGGAAGCTTGCCGTGACCACGTCGCCGGCCGCGAACGCCGCAAGGAGGGCCCGATGCTGCTGCCGAAGCCGATCGCGTGCGGTGAGCAAGGCGCCGGCGGTCGCCGCGCGCACGGACTCGTTGAGCAGCGGATCGGGACGGTGTCGGCCGGGGAACTGATCCTCCGACAGACCCGCGATGAAGACGTGCGACACCTCGAGCGACAGCGCGCTCGAAACCGGACCGACGAACACGCCGTCGCCGAACCGGCCGGCTCGCGGCCGACGAGCATCGAGGTCGATGTCGAGGATCTCGGCCAGCCCGGCGAGGGTCGGCGATTCGCCGAGCGTGGGCGACTCTCGCAGGCCGTCGAGCTCGGCGAGCGCACCCAGCGTCGTCTCGATCGCGGTTGCTGCGCGCTGCTCCTCCTCGGGGAGTCGCGCCGAACCGAGGTAGCGGCGGAACAGCCCGAGCGCCCAGTCGCCGAGTGCGGCCCAGTCGCGCAGCGATTGCCCTTCGCGCAGGAGCTCCTGCAGTTCGGCGACGAACGCTGCCAGTTCCCGCATCTCGGCGATGGCTCGCTCCCGGTAGGCGATGGAGCCTGCGCTCGCGGTGTCGCGATCCGCCTCCAGCCTGGATCGGTGCCGGGCCTCGTGATCGGCGAGGCGGGCGCCCCAGTCGCCGCCCGTGATGCCCGCCTCCCGAGAGAGGCGCTCCCACTGCGTGCGGGGAACCGTGCCGGCGCCGTCGCCGTGCCGGATCGGCGCGCGGCCGAGCCAGTCGAAGAACGCGACCCGCTGGAGGTCGTCGGGGTCGAGTGCCAGCAGGGTCAGGAACGCGTCTGCGACAGCCCGGTCGCGAAGAGATCGCACTCCAGGTCCGTTCGCCGTGATCCCCGCAGCGGCGAGGTGGTCGTGCACCAGTCGGGCATAGGGCAGGGGAATCGTGTGGAGCACCGCGATCCGGTGCGCCGGGGTTCCGTCGGCGAGCAGGGCTCGCACCTCGCGCACGATCGCCCGCACCTCATCGTCGGCGTCGGATGCGTGGAAGACCCGCGTTGCGACCGGAGTCGACGCCTGCTGCTGCGCGTCCTCGTGGCCGAAGGTCGCGTGGATCGGCGCGTCGAGGGCGGGGTCTCCCGTCTGGCCGATCAGCGCCGTGAGGCCGCACTGCTCGTCGAGTGCGGTGAGGAAGGCCCGCTCGAGCGGGCTCGGCTCGTCGGGGAGATGGGCGATGATCGCACCGAACTCGGCGAGCCACGAGGCATCCGCCGTGACGAGGGCCGTGGCATCTTGGAGCACTGCCGCCTCATCTCGACGCCCGGCCAGAGCACGCGCGGTGACGGCGTGATGGAGCCGCACGAGATCGGCCCCGAGTCGACCCGAGGCTGCGATGGCGTTGAGCGCCGCGGCATCCGCTCCACGCAGTTCGCGATGGGCACGCACCAGCGCCCGAACGGTGGCGGGGTGCTCGGCGACCGGTCCGAAGCATCCGGGATCGACCGCCAGTTGGTGCCGCCACAGGATGGTCAGCAGCGTGGAGGTCACCGGGGGCGCCGTGCGCGCGGCCGCCGCGAGGATCTGCTCGGCGAGGCGCCGGAGCGTGGTGACCGTGATGGCCGCGACACCGCGGCGCTCCCCAACCCCGCGGGCCAACGCGCGACGCACGGTGATCGCGGCGATGTTGTCGCGCACGATGATCGTCACCGGCGCAAGCGCGTTGCCGCCCTTCGCCTCGGCGACGAGAGTGCCCAGCGTCGCGATGGCTGAGGCGCCGTACGCGGCGGGGTGTGTGAGCATCTGGGCCTCCCGAGGGCGACTCTAGCGATTGCTGGAGACGTTCACCGCGATAGCTTCGATCTCGTGATCAGCGATATCAGCGCGATATACTCTCGTCATGAACGCCAGGGAGGAGTCCGCCGCCGCCCTCGTTCGACGCGCGCGTGAGGACGCCGGCATGTCTCAGCGAGAACTCGCCGACCGCGCCGGGCTGAAGCAACCGAACCTCGCCGCCATCGAGTCGGGCGCCCGAGAGCCGAGCAGCGAACTCCTCTCCCGAATTCTCCGCGCCGCGAGGCTGCGTCCATCTATCCCGCTCGAGCTCTTCGCGTCGCGCATTCGCGCGCTGGGGCCGCGCTACGGCGTGAGCAACATCCGGGTATTCGGTTCCGCTGCCCGTGGCACCGACACCGAGCGCAGTGATGTTGATCTCCTGGTCAACGCCGGGGATCAGGTGGATTTCCTCACCCTCGCCGCCTTCCGCGAGGAGGTCGCGGGTATCCTCGGCTTTCCCGTCGACGCTGTCGTCGACGACCCCGACGACGAGATCGTCCGAGTCATCCGACGCGAAGCGGTCCCACTGTGAGCGAGGAACCCGCACCTCGTGGCTTCCGTGCGCGGCCACGAGCGGATGCCTCGGACCAGCACCGAGTCGAACGCCTGCTCGACGAGGTCGCGCGCCTTCGCTCGCGATTCGAGCGCGCTTCGCATGACGGGCGTGAGACCTTCGTCGCGTCGGGATCCGACAGCTACGACATCGGCATGCTCGCGGTCATCCACCTCGCCGATTTCGTCGCCCGCGAGCTGCCCGCTGAAGTCGCGTCCGCCCTCCCGGAACTCGCCCGCGACGGGCTACGTGCAACACGCAACATCGCGGCACACAACTATGCAGGCCTCGATAATGCGCGGCTCTGGAGCACGGTCAACGAGCATGCTCCAGCGTTGCTCGACGACATCGAGGCGGCCCTCCGGGCACGCTGACCCACCGCTCATCCGTTACGCTCCGACGCAATCGCCGCGGCGTGCACCTGATCGCGCTCGTGAGCCCGACCACCTCACCCCTCTTCGGAGGATCAGGGAGGGCCCCTCCTATTGGAACGATCGGACGACCCAAGCGTGACCGGAGAGCTTCACATGACGTCCTCGAGACATCCCTACCTGACCGAACCAACGGTCCCCGGCTCCGTTGCCCTCCGCCGCCGGCCCCGCGGCATCTGGCATCGCTTTCGCTGAGGCGGTACTGGCGGGCGGCGATGGGTGTGCTGGATGCGCTGACGTATCGAGTTCTCGCGGTGTCGGCGGCGCGAGCCTGCCGAGCGTGTCCCCGATCCCGAGCCTGATCACGGCCCGAGCAGTGCGAGCGGCACGACGGCCACACCATCTTTCCGGCGATAGGCGAACTCGCCGGTCGTGACGACGATGCGATCGATGACTCGATCGCCGAGGCGATCGTGGAGCCAGGTGAGGTGGCGAACGTCGCGGTCGTCGACGGTCGCCGCAAGTTTCACCTCGATCGCGATCACGCCCCCGTCGCCGCGCTCCACAATCAGGTCTATCTCACGGTCAGTGTTCTTCGTTCGCAGGTGTCCGACGCGAGCCTCCGCGGCGTCGGCGTAGATCCGCACCGATTGGGTGACAAGCGACTCGAATAGCGCACCGAGCCACGTGCCGGTTGCTGGCGACACCGTGCCTCCGCCGCCTCGCAGCAGCCCGGCTGCATCGATACCGACGAGCCGAGCGGCCAATGCCGGATCGACAAGATGATGCTTCGGGGCGTGGGTGAGACGCTGCAGCGGCGCGAAGGCGGGGGCCCAAGCCGGCACTGGGTCGAGCACGAAGAGTCGCTGCAGGTGCTCGCGGTATCCGTCGACCGTCTGTCGGGCGGGCTTGTCGGGCTGACCGGCGGTGGCCGCATCGAGGATCGTGGTGTATGTGGCATCCGTCGCAGTCGCGGCGCCGTACGCGGCGAGCCAGGCCCGCAACGCGGCCGGGCGGCGCACGACCACGCCGTTGTCGGGAAGCTCGCGCTCGACGATGCGCGTGAGGTAACCGTCGAGCTGAGCCCGTCTGGCGCGTTCGGAAAGGCCGCGGATGCCCGGGAATCCGGAACGCAGTATCTCGTCGACGTAGTCGGGCAAGCGAATCGGTGACGCACCCTCGACAGCTGGCGCGTCCCCGGCGAGGAGGGTTCGAAGCGAAACGGATGGCGCTACCATCGCTCGTTCACTGAAGGCGAGCGGTCGCATCGTCAAGCTGACGATGCGACCGGCCCCGGAGTGGATTCGCGCTCCGTCGGCCGCGCCGGCGGAGCCGGTGAGCAGAAATCGTCCGCCCATCGGATCATGATCGACGGCTCGGCGAACGCGATCCCAGACCGCAGGCTCCAGCTGCCATTCATCGATGAGCACCAGGCCCGGCATCTGCGTCACAAGGTCGAGATTCGCCGCCAGCGCCTGTCGCTGCGCTGGATCGTCGAGCGACAACACCGACGTCGCCCGCTGATCGGCCGTAGCCGTCTTTCCGACCCCCTTGGCGCCTTCCAGAGCCACCGCAGCCAAGTCGGGCAGGAGGTCGTCAAGGGAGTCGTCGATGATCCTACGCTGATAGGCCATGGCTCAAATCTAACAAACAGACGGGCGTCTATTCAACAGATGGACAAGTTTCTATCGAACAGATGGACGGCTCCATATGTAACAAACGGACGACACCAGCCCCCGTCGTCGGTTCGAATGCGCTTACAGCCCGCTCGACCGCTGAGCGAGCGGCAGCTCACCCCGGCAACCGCCCCCGATCCAACTCGGCGAGGAACCGCGGCCGACGCCGGTTCTCCTCCCGGATCCGCGCGGTGAACGCCTTCGCCCGCGCGATCGCGTCGACGCCGACCCCGATGGCGAGCCGGTGCATCAGCTTCAGCCGTCGCACCGCGGTGCGGTAGGCGTCCACCCCGGTCACCTCGAGGTCCGACTCCACGAGCTCCTCGAGCACCGGCAACACGGCGGCGGCATCGATCGGGGCGTACGCGTCGACGAGCTCAGTCCACTCGCGGGCGTTGCGCAGCTCGAGCCGGTGCGCCTCGTCCCACGCGCGACGCGCGTCGCCGAGCTCCCGCAGGATGAACCCGATGTACGCGTCGACATCCGCCGACAGCTTCGCGAGCACCTCCGCCTCGATCCGATCCCACCCGGCGCCGGCCGCGCGCCGCAACGCCGACGCGTTCGACGCGGACGGCCAGCGCTCGAACACCACCCGCCGCGCCCCGGGCTCGTCCTCGGGCCGCGCCTCGGCGAGCAGGTCGCACCAGCGCTTCGCGGCGCGCTCGGCCTGCCAGCCGTTCTCGACGAACGCCGCGCCCTCGGCGAACTCGATTGCCCGATCCAACTCGCCGATCTCGGTGAGCGCTTTCGCGACATCCTCGAGCTGATACGCCCTGGTGCCGTCGCCGCCATGGGTCGCGATGATCGCCTCGACATCACGGTCGGCGACCGCCAGTCGACGCCGGGCCTGCCCCACGACCGAGCGCACATGATGGGCATGTGACATCCGCTGGTACTCCGGCGAACTGGTCGAGAACTGCCGCACCGTCGCCATCACGTCATCGTGCGAGACATCCGGAACCGTTGCCTCGATGCGATCGAGCTCGGCACGGTACCGAGCGACGCCCCGCGGCCCGAGTGCGTCGACGTACCGCGCGATGTCGACCTGGAAGTAGTCGACCTCCTCGTCGAAGTCGAACGCGAGGATCCACCGCACGAGCTTCGCGGGCGGCGGCGGCGCGAGCATCGCGAGGTCGGCATGCAGCGCGAGCAGCCGGTACACCACGTCGCCGATGACGCCGCTCGAGTCATCCGCCCGCATGATCGCGCGCTTCGTGCTCGCGATCGCCTTCTGCACGTACGGCAGCACGAGGGTCGCGCCAGCGGATGCCGCGGCCTCGCGCAGCTCGTCGACGCCGCCGTGCGCCTCGCTGCCGTAGGCGTTCGCCTGCCGGTAGGTCAGGTAGCGCGAGCGCGAGCGGAACAGCGGGAGGATGTCGCGCTTCAGGTACTCCTCGACGTCGGCGGTCAGCGGGTCGCGGGCGGATGTCTCGGGCACGTGTCCATCCTCGCGTCTTGCAGCGCACCGAACCGCTCTCTTCTGCGCGGAATTGTGTTTGATCGCCCGGAATTCTGGTCGCTGGCGGAGTCTTGCGTTCCTCGCGGACTCGTCCTCCACAGCCATGGCCTCGCACGGCAGCTCCAACCCGGCTGGCTCTCGCCGATCGACGGAGATGCCGGCTCACCTAAGCTCGACCCCGTCAACCGATCCAAGTGCATGCATTTTGCAGGCGTCAGAGCTACAGTGAAGGGATGCCGGTGAATATCACGATTCGCTCCGTTCCCGACGACGTGCGCAACGAACTCGCGGCACGCGCCAGGCGCTCCGGCCGATCGCTGCAGGAGTACTTGACATTCGAGCTCACCCGCATCGCGAGCACGCCGTCGCCCGACGACACCCTCGCACGCATCCGAGAGCACGCGCGCGGCTATCCACGAGTCTCGACCGCCGAGATCCTCGACGCGCGCGACGCAGACCGCCGCTGACGCGATGAGTTCGCACCCACGGCAGCTCGTCATCGACGCGTCATCAATGACCGCATTGCTGCTCGACCCGGGGGCGGGCGAGCACGCACTCGTGACCGGGTCTCAACTGATCGCCCCAGGTGTGTTGCCCTACGAGGTCGCCAACGTGTTGCGACGGCTCGCCCTCGCCGGCCGTCTCACCGCGGCGGAAGCCGATCAGGCATTCGACGATTTCACCGCCCTGGCGGTTGCTCTCTGGGACTGGACGGCGATCGCCGCACGCGCCTGGAGCCTCAAGGCGAATCTCTCCAGCTACGACGCCGCGTATGTCGCGCTGGCCGAACTCGTCGACGCGCCGCTGGTAGCCCGCGACGCACGTCTCGCACGCGCACCGGGACTCGGCTGCCCGGTCGAGCTGTTCGACTGACCCGCGACCTGCGGCTACGAGTGGCCTCCTCTGATTCCGGACTCGTCCTCCCCACCGCCGCAGTCATCGGAGTTCCTCCCAAGCGTTCGCCGGCCGATCCCGCTCGCGCCACGACCGTACGGTCGACGAATGATCATCGATTCCGGCTGGGATTTCGTCCAACTCACCTCGGCGCGCATGAACTGGAGCGACCCGAGTTCCCGACGCCTGTTCGTCGTGGGCATGGATCGCGACCTCTGCTACTTCTTCACCCGGGTCGTCACCGAGCGGTTCAACGGCGACCTCTCCGCCAGCGCCGAGCAGATCGTCGACCTGGTAGACGAGGACTTCATCCGGTATTTCGCGACGATCGAGCAGGTTCGCGAACTCGACCGGCACGATTGGTGGGTCCACGACGCTGACGGAAACTCGATCACGAGCGAGCTCGAGCGAGTGAGCGAAGCTCGCGGCATCCACCACATCGGTCACTACCAACTCGATCCGACGAGCTGGCACGCGACAGGTCCGATGCACAGCTTCCGCGACTACTACAAGCCCGATCTGCCGAAGTTCGAGATCACGCGACCGCCCCAGTACGACGGCTGGCGGCGTGCCACGAAATCGGCGGATCGGTTCGGGTTCCGTGACGAATTCGAAGTGACTGGCGAGCTGCCACTTAACTAGGTCAAGTCTGGTCAAGTACGATCGACGTATGGTGACGAGCGAAGAGAGCGTCAACATCTACCAGGCGAAGACGGAGTTCTCGCGCCTGATCGCGCGCGTCGAAGGCGGCGAGCGCATCGTCATCAGTCGCAGCGGGCGCCCGGTCGCGAGACTCGTGCCGTTCTCACCCGAACGATCCACACGGCATCCGGGCGCCTGGAAGGGACGGGTCGCGATCGCGCCCGATTTCGACGCGTTCACGGCGGATGACGCGGCGGCCTGGTACGACGAATGAGGCTGCTGCTCGACACCCATGTCCTGCTCTGGTGGCTCGCCGACGACCGACGGCTCGGCGATGACCATCGCGCCCTGATCGCCGACGCGTCGAACATCGTGCTGATCTCGGCGATGACGGTCACCGAGATCGCGATCAAGACCTCGCTCGGCAAGCTCGAGGCGCCCGGTGACCTGCTGCCGACGCTCGAAGCCGGCGGCTTCGAGGAGCTGACGTTCGAGGCGCGCCACGCCGAGGTACTCCGAACCCTGCCCTGGCATCACCGCGACCCGTTCGATCGAATGCTCCTCGCGCAGGCGATTACAGATCACCTCACCGTGCTCACCGCCGATCCGCACTTCGCAGCGTACGGCGTCGACCTCCTGTGAGCGGGGGGATCCACAACGGGTGACCAGAGCATCACCTCCGCCGTCGACTCACCCGGATCAGCGCCATCTGCTCCGGGCTCCGGGGTTCGATGCTCGGCGAGCCGCACGGGCGTGAAGCGGCGACGGATGCCCCAGGCCGCTTCCTCTCCGTCGCCGACATGTCCTCCACAGGTGAGTTGATCGCGGAGTTCTCCACAGGCGATATGCCTGATCAGCGTCGTTTTCTGTACGGATCGAATGTCGGTGGGTCGGTGCAGGATGGAGTCATGGAACAACCTCTGCTCACCCTCGAACGCGATGTCGCGCAGTTGCGTGCCGCGTGGGCCGGGGCGATGCCGGCGTTCGGAGCCCTCGAGGGCGCCACGCAGGTCGAGGTGGAGCAGATGAGCGATACGGGTCTGGTCCGGGTCACTGACGCGCTCGCGCGGGTTCGACGCGACGCCGAGGCGCTCCTCGCCCGCGTCGCGGCCGAGGTGTCGAAACGGTCCAGCACCGAGTTGGGCGAGTCCAGCCTCGCCAGGGCGCACGGGTTCCACAACCCCGTGCGGATGATCGCCGCATCGACCGGGGCATCCCGGGGCGACGCGGCGAAGCTGATCGCGGTCGGCACCGCCACTGCCGGGCGACAGACGTTCGGCGGCGACCGGGTGCCGTCGCGGCATCCGCACGTCGCCGCAGCCCTCGAGACGGGCGGCATCGGGGTCGACGCGGCATCGGTGATCACCGCGATGCTCGACCGGGTGCGCCTGCGTGCCGATCCCGCGCTGGCCGACACCACCGAGGCGGTCCTCGTCGACCTCGCCGAACGGGTGCCGCTCGACCTGCTCGTGCGCGGGGTCCGTGAAGCCGAGGCCCGGCTCGACCGCGACGGCGTCGAACCGCGCGAGGAGCAACTGCGCAGCGAACGCTCGCTCACGATCCGCGAGGACGCGGCGGGCATGGTGCACCTGCATGCTCGCCTCGACCCCGAGACCGCTGCACCCATCAAGACCGCGATCGAGGCGATCGTCGGCGACACCCTGCGCCGCCGTGATCCAGCCACATCGGGTTCGGGTTCGGTCGTCGACGACCCCCGGTCGATCCCGCAGATCCAGGCCGACGCGCTCGCCGCGATCGCACGCCACTCCTTGGGTTGCGAGCAGACCCTCGCCCCACTGGCCAAGGCCACGGTCGTGGTGCGCCTCGACCACGAAACCCTCGTCGCGGGCCTCGGGCACGCGCGCATCGATGGCATCGACCAGCCGATCAGCGCAGCCACCGCCCGGCGCATGTCAGCCGACGCGTACCTCATCCCCGCGGTCTTCGGCGGCGAAGGGGTACCGCTCGACCTCGGCCGCTCGGCGCGGCTCTTCAGCCGGGCGCAACGCCTCGCACTCGCCGAACGCGACGGCGGATGCGCCTCATGCGGCCAGAACATCGCCTACGTCGACGCACACCACATCAGATGGTGGGAACGCGACGCCGGACCGACCGACCTTTCGAATGGGGTCATGCTCTGCAGCTTCTGCCACCACCGCATCCACCGCGAAGGATGGGGCATCCGCGCAACCCGCAACGAGGTGTGGTTCATCCCACCACCGCACGTCGACCTTGCACGAACACCCAGACTCGGCGGACGCGCCCGATTCGCGCTGCCCGCATCGCGGTCGGCGGCATGAGGAAGCCCACGATCGGGCGTGGCACGCCCCGAGAGGAGCACGGTGGTCGATGAGACCGATCCGGCGCCCTGGCGTTCAGCGAACATCGCGCCAGCCGTGTGACCTTTCCGCATTTCCAGACATCTCTACAGTGAGGAGGTGCGCGTGGACGAGAGCGATGGCACCGACGCCGAACTGTTGAAACGGTTGGCGGCCGGTGATCAACGAGCGCTGGCGGTCGTGTTCGATCGGCATGCGCCGGCGGTGACGAGGTACGCGTGGGCGATCGCGGCGAGCCGGATGGACGTCGAGGAGATCGTGCAGGACACGTTCGTGACGATGTGGCGCAAGTCGTCCGAGATCACGATCGCCGAAGCATCCCTTCTTCCCTGGCTGCTGGTCGTATGCCGCAACCTCGGACGCAACACCGCACGCAAGGCCGCACGGCATCAGGCCGACGAGCTCGACGAGACCTCGACCAACCGGGGCCAGGCGCTGCGTGACCACCATGAGGCCGAGTCCGCCCGAGATGACCTGCGCTGGGTGCTCGCCGAGATCGAGCGCCTCGAGCCGATCGATCGGCGCATCTGCGAGTTGTGCCTGATCGACGGCGTGCCCTACGCGGAGGCGGCGAAGCAGCTCGGCCTCAGCGTCGGCGCGGTGAAGCAACGCGTGTCCCGAAGCCGGACCCGATTGAAGAAGGCGGTGACCCTCGATGAGATCTGAACCCCCCACAGGAGACGAACTGACACGCATGCTCGTGTCGATGAAGCGCAACGTGCTCGAGCAGGTCGGGAATGAGCCGGCAACCGCCAAGCGGTTGTCACGCACCGACCGAATCGTCGGCGGCGTGCTCGCGGGAGCCCTGCTCGCCGGTGTCGCAGCCGGAGCCGCGTTCGTCTTCGGTCTCGCGCCCCTCGGGCAGTACTCGATGGATCCCGCTGCGACGACGTCGCCGAAGCCGGTCACCAGCCCGTCCCCGACTCCGACCCCGACTCCGACGCCGCCTCCCACCGAGGAGCCGGCGGCACCCGGAATGCCCGAATCGCGCTACGGACTCACGTGCGAGTCGCTGGTCGACCCAGCGCTGGTGTCGGATCTCTTCACCACGGATGTCGCGCCGGCCGACCCGATCGTCACCGCCTCGGGTGTCGGAATCGCGGTCCCGCGAATCACCTCGATCTTCTCGGTCGGCGGCACGGTGTGCGAGTGGTCGAACGGGGTCGCCGAGAACGACCAGTACGGATGGGAGCCCGAGTACGTCGGCGTCACGGTCTCGATCGTGCCGCAGCCGGTGGCGGGGTGGAGTGAACGCGCGACGCAGTACGGCATGCCGGACGATCGGAGCCGTTGCGACGTACCTGCGGGAGACGGACCTGTTCTCTGCGCGGGCTCGCAGGTCGTTGGCGACGCGTGGCTGACCGTCGTGGCGCACGGCGAACCGAGCGTCATCGATCAACCCAGTTGGCAGCCGTTCTACGACGCGATCCTCGAAGCCGTGAACGCGGCCGGCCCTGCCGCGGCTCCCACCGCCCCCGAGCAGGTGGGCACGCCGCCGGCGGAGGACTGCGAGGCCGTGCTTCCGCTCGACACCGTTCGGTCCATCACCGGCGCGCCCGACGCCGAACCCCAGCGTGCCGGAGGCGGCGGCTGGAGCGCATGGGCAGAGGCCCGCCAGACCGCCGGCGACGTCGGATGCCTCTGGTCGATCTTGGATGCCGACACCGCGGCGAGTGTGGACTGGGTGAACGACGGCCGCTGGGCATTCGAGCGGATGCTGCAGGCCGGCACAACATCACCGGTCGAGCTCGCCGGGCTGAGCGCCGACGACGCAGCCGTCCTCCGATGCAATGTCGACCCGTACGGCGACAGCTGCGCGATCGACCTCGGGGTCGGCAACGACTGGTACAACGTCGCGGGCACCGACCGCGACAGCGCGATCGCGCTCGCTGAAGCGGTATTGGCGCAGCTCCAACGCTAGACCGGATCACGATTCGGTCACCGAGACCCGGCCGCCCGCCGGCTCTGTCACCATCGAAGTATGAGCGACCCGAGCAGGGCGCCCGCCGGGTGGTACGAAGACGGATCCGGCGGGCGGCGGTACTGGGACGGCGACACCTGGACGCAGTACGTGGCGCCCGGCCCCGAGACCGTGCCGCCACCGCCCGCGTCGTCGCCGGCCGCGCCCGATCAGGCGGACACCGCGGTGCTGCCGACCGGGGACGACAGCCCGACGATCCCCTTCGTCTGGGGGTCGCGGGGGTCGGATGCCGCGGCGACCACGCCGTACGCACCACACGCGCCCTACGCGGCCGTCGGCGGCACGCCGCTCGAGCCCCCACCGCCGCCGACGTACGGCGCACCCGCCACGACGATGCTGCCGGGACCTCCGTTCACCGAACCGTCGAACCCGGGCCCGCACGTGGTGGGCATCATCGCATTCGTGGTCGCGATCGTGGCGCTCGTGGTCCCGCTCATCCCCGCCGTGAGCGGATTCGCGTGGATCCTGGTGCCCGCCGCGTTCGTGCTCTCGATCATCGGCCTGTCGCTGCGCGGCGCGAAGTGGCCGGCGGTCATGGGGCTCGTGGTCTCGATCGTCGCCGCGATCGTCGGCATCGTGATGCTCGTGACGTTCCTCATCGGGTCGGTCGGCAACGTGGTCGATGAGATCGACGATGCGATTCCGGATGTCCCGGCGTTGCCGCTACCCGACGACGGCGGCCCGGGCGCAGACCCCGACGCCGACCAGCCCGAGGCGCCCGACGCCGGCAACCTCAGATTCGGCGAGACCATGACCTGGGACGACGGCGTCGCGCTCACCGTCTCGGTGCCCGAGCCGTACACGCCGAGCGATTTCGCGGTCGGGGCGACGCAGGCGAACCACGTCGTGTTCACCCTCACGATCACCAATGACTCGTCGGAGGACCTGCAGCCGTTGCCGCTCCCGACGCTCTCGTCGGGCGATCAGGAGGTGAGCCAGATCGTCGACCTCGGCGGCGACCTCCTCAATCCCGCTGATGATGTCGGCATCCCGCCGACCGCCACGGTCGAACCGGGCGGGTCCGTCACCTGGCGGGTCGCCTGGTCGCTCGACGACCCGAGCTCCCTCACGCTGCAGGCGGCGCCGAGCCTCGGCTACCCGAGCGTGACGTTCACGAACGTGCCGTAGCGGCGTCAGCCCGTCAGAGGAACGTGACGTGTCTCGAGTTCCTGAAGATGGCTCGTTGCAGACGATTCATCTGAATCCCTCGGGGGACCCCCTTGATCATGAGGTTCGACCGAGGCGTCTTCGACCATGACTGGGGGCCTTCGTGCCACAGACCGCAGGCGTGGCCGACTTCATGCATGGGGGTGGTCGGACGTGTGGTCACACCGTCCGCCGTTCCCGTGTACCGGTTGAAGCCGGCTTTCTCAACGACGACCCAGTCGGTCAGCGGCCCGAGCGAACAGCCGAGCTTGTCGGCGACATCCTGGACGACGAAGATCGTGACAGGGCTGCCGTAGAACGGCCGATTCGCTGAGGAGTGTCGACGGAAGTATCGGCCCGTCTGCCCGAAGTCCTGACCCCAGAGCCCAGCTCCGCACTTGACGTCGAGGGCATAGGTCGGAGCCGGGAACGGGAGGATGCGGTAGAAGTCCTCTGCGTCGTCAGAGGAGGAGCCGTCGGCTGTGCGGAGATCGACCTTCACCTGGTTCTTGAGACATTGCTTCATGACGTCCACCGCATCCTGCAGCTTCTGCTGGTCATCTGCCAGATCCGTCGGCGACAGGCGGTCGTCTGCGAGAAGGGCGTTGCCCTGTGCGTCTCGAAGGACGACGATCCCGACCCGCATCTTCTTCGGGAGCATGATCCCGAGAAGTGTCAGGAGGAAGTCGACCACACCGATCGCCCGATTCAGGATCTCGATGAGGAGTGTCCCGAACTCCGCGAAGAAGGAGCCGACTGCGTCGGCGACGGATTCGTACCACGGCGTGTCGTTGTGCTTCCCCTTGTCCGCAAGCCACTTCAGGTTGATGCCGTATCGGCGCGGATCGTAGAACAGCGTGTCCCCGGCGGTGTTGTTGACGAGTCCGACCGCGTCGCCCATCCGAACGTCCGTCCCCGCAGAAGACCCGGATCCGGCGATCTGCCATTCGTACACCGGGTCTTCGGACCACTTGAGGTTGATGCCGTAGTCCCGCCGTCCGTAGCGCAGGTACCCGCCCCCTCGAACCCGGATGGCGACGAGTTCCCCGTACCGGATCGGCGTGGTATCCGAACCCTCCCGTACCACATTCACCGCGGCCGTTGTCGGGTCCAGATCCGCCCAGTCGAGGTTGATGCCGTACTCGCGTTCCTTGTAGATCAGGCGCTTGATTGCATATTCGTTGACGAGGTCATACTCGGCCGAGGTGGTCGGGTCCAGCGTGGTCGTCGCGTTGTCGTTCGGAACGATGAACCAATTGAGCTGATCAGACATGATGCCCCCCGCTCGGGCGTGCCGTTGCCTGGTCGCAGTCTAGCGAACTGAGGATTCCTCATGCATTCCGGATCAACCCCGCGGGCACTGCGACTCCCGTCCTCATCCGTCGAACATGCCGTCGAAGATGCTGCCGATGACCAGGCCGCCGAGGAGGCCGCCCATGAGGTCGGATCCGCCGCCGCGACGCCCGCCGCCCCAACCCTGGCCGCCCCACTGCCCGGGATCCTGGGGTCGGGAGGCATCGATGTCGCGCTGCGCGAGGTGAAGCGCCTCGCCCGCGAGGTACGCGACGCGCCGGGCCATCGCCATCGCCTGTTCGCGGTGGTCCTCGTCGATGACGGTCGCGGCCGCCGCCGACGTGCCGAGGTAGCGATCGAGGTCGATCCGGATGCGCTCCGACTCGGCCAGTCGCGTGCGAGCGTCGGCGCCGATCCAGCCGCGGTGGCCGGCGATGACATCACGGGCGACGGCGAGCTGGCGGTCGGCGTCGTCGATCGCGTGGCGCACGTGCTCGAGCGGCGGGATCGGGCGCGCCGCGCGCTCGCGGGCCGCCGCGATCGCGGCATCCAGCCCCGAGTTCGCCTCGCGCAGGCGGCTCAGCTGGGAGAACGGGTCGATGTTGACGCCGGCCACCGGAAGGGCGGCGAGCGCCGACTGCAGCTCAGCGATCGCGGCAGCGACACCGGCGCTGTGCGGCTCCTTCAGCGCGACGACGAGGTCCTGGCGGGAATCCTCGACGATCGCCGCCAAGGTGGCCTCGGCCCGCAGCGCCTCCACCTCGAAGGTCTCCACCGCGTCGAGGAGGGCCGCAGCTCGGCGAACCGATTCCGTCGACGCCTCGAGTGCGAGATTCGCCTGCTCGCGCTGCCCGGCCTCGCGCCGACGCTCGGCCACGCCCGCGCTGTGCTCGGCGAATCCGAGCAGCTGCTCGGCCTCCGCGGGGTTCGCCTCCACCTGGGTGAGCGCCTCGCGCGCGTAGCGAACCGCGAGCCGGTCGACGGTCTCACGGGCATGCGGGATGCGAGCGCGCAGCCGCGCGGCATCCGCTCGCACACCCGCGATGATCTCGGGAGCCCGCCGCGCCCGCGCGATCTTCTCGGCGAGTGCCGAGGTGCGCTCGTCGAGCACGTCTTCCGCCCAGTCGCACAGCTGCACGATGCGGGCGTTGCGAGTGCGAAGCTCGTCGCGGGTGTCGGGGATCTCGTCGTGATTGAGCTGGTTCAACCGGAACGCCTCGCCCAGGTGCTGCCGAACCGTGGCGAGCGCCACGCTCAGTTCGGCGGTCGCGTTCGGCCCCAGCTCGGCCTCGGCGAAGGCGAGCTCGTCGGCGGTCACGCGAATGCGCTCGTCAGCGGCGACCAGCGCCGTTCCCGCCCGCTTCGCCAGATCGGCGTCGTGTGCTGCGAGTTCCTGCTGCTGTTGCTGATCGCGCTGTCGCTTGCCCCAGAACCCGGCCATGCCTTCGATCCTAGGGGTGCCGCTGGGTGGCGGCTGTGGGGGGCGACGTCTCCCGAGACCCGCCGGGCCGATAGGCGCGACATCCGCCACAATCGAACCCATGCGAATCACACCCCGCCGACTCGCGATCGGCATGAGCCTGTGGATACCGAACCTCTTCAGCGGCATCCGTGTGAAGCGGTTCTCCCCCGACTGGACGAGCGCGACCGTCGAACTGCACGTCAACCCGTTCACCCGCAACTACGTGAAGACCGCGTTCGGCGGGTCCATGTCGGCGATGACCGACCCCTACTACTTCATGCTCGTGAAGCATCAGCTCGACGGCGACTACGTCGTATGGGACACGCGCGGCGAGATCGAGTTCCTCAAGCCCGGTCGCGGCGTCCTGACCGCGCACTTCGAGGTGCCCCGCGAGAAGGTCGACGAGCTTCGCGAGCGCGCCCGCGGCGGCACGAGGGTGCTCGAGTGGTTCGAGACCGAGATCACCGACCGCGACGGAGACGTCGTCGCGCGCGTGCGGCGCGAGGTGTACGTGCGCGAGAAGAAGCGCGTGACCGAGGGCGCCCGCGGCTGATCGGATGCCGCGAGCCGAGCATGCCGCGACCGGCGCCACGCGTGCGGCGCGTCAGAGAAGGCTGAGCCCCGCACCCCAGTCGGCGAGCCACGCGCCGGCCAGCAGCAACCCGACGGCCATGAGGAACGCGACCGGCGGAATCCACGACGCCCGACGCCGCCGCGCAAGGACGACGATCGAGGCGACGAGTGCGACGACCCACACGATGGGGCCTCCGGGCCCCGCCATGAAGATGCCCGCCGCGACGACGTCGTTGCAGACGTATCCGCCGCACCGCACCGTCACGGTGCCGACCCACCCGCCCATCATCGCGAGTCCCAGCACCGCAGGAGCGAGGAGCAGCAGGCCGACCATCGTCAGGACGAGGTCCATCCTGCGCGACGCTCGCCGGTCGGCTTCGACATCGGCGTTCGTCTCCATTCGCACGCCCTCCGCAGAATCCATCCGCTCAGTATCGGGCCTCGTCCGCGACCTCGCAAACGGACTGACGTCGAGGCATGGTGGACCCGATCGTCGCGGCGATCGTCACTCACCGATCAGCCGCGCTTCGGCGGCGTCGGCGGCGGGTTGTCCGGTGCGAGCTCTCCGCCGAGCGCCAGCGCGAGTTCGTCGGCGTAGTTCGCGAGCGATGCGCTCCAGTCGTCGTACGAGTCGGGGGTGTAGGTGACCGCAACGGCGACGGTGATCGCGCGGCCGTCATCGGCGCGCGCGGCGGGCAGGGTCACGACCGATCCGGCGTAGCCGCCGAAGAGCGGAGTCTGCTTCACCCAGTCGCCCGTGAGCACGGCACCGAGCCCGTACGACCAGCCGTCGACCATGGTGTGGCAGCTGCGGCATCCATCGAGTGGCTCGCCGAACCCGACGAGCTCGGCGTCGAACATCGCCGCCCACGACGACTCCTCGAGCAGCTCGCCCCTGCCGACGATTGCGTCGAAGCTCGCCGCCATGTCGCTGACCGAGCTCGTCTCGACCGCTCCGGCCGGAAGGGTCCATGACGGGTTCCAGTACGACGAGTCCTCCCAGACGCCCCGCTCGAGCGTGAACGCGTGCACCGCCGGTTCGGGAATCGCGGGTCCCTGGTCGGGCACCGTGGCGTCGAGCTCGAGTGGGTCGAGGATGTACTCGTCGATGAGCTCTTCGAGTGACTGACCGGATGCCGCTTCGAGCACCTGCCCGAGCACCACATAGCCCGCATGCGAGTAGTCCCAGTTCTCCCCGGGCACGAACAGCCGCGGGGCGCCGAAGCTGTACTCGAGCAGCTCGTCGGTCGTCCACGCGCGGAACGGGTCGGCCACGAACGCGTCGACGAAGGCCTGGTTCGCGACGTGATCGGGGTAGCCCGCGGTCATGTTCGCGAGCATCCGCGGCGTCGCCCGGTCGGCGTCGGGCACGTCGGGCAGCCACGTGGCGATCGGCTCGTCGAGGTCGATGGCGCCCTCCTCGGCGAGCTTCATCATGACGGTGCTCACGTACGTGATCGCGACCGCACCGTTGCGGAACCGGCCGTCGATCGTCACCGGCTCACCGCTCATCGCCTCGCCGAGGGCGACCTGCGCC
Source organism: Agromyces sp. NPDC052230 (assembly GCF_040679595.1). NCBI lineage: Bacteria > Bacillati > Actinomycetota > Actinomycetes > Micrococcales > Microbacteriaceae > Agromyces > Agromyces sp. NPDC052230. The sequence continues at coordinate 39,510 of NZ_JBFAVC010000001.1, forward strand.
GCGACCTCCCCGTCGATTCGGATCTCGGCGAGCAGTGACCCGAGCGCACGCTCGTCGAAGTGCCGCGCGGCGGCGGTGTCGAGCAGCTGCTGCACCGCGGCATCCGTCGACGCGCCGGGCTCAGTGCCCGGCTCCGTGCTCTCCGTGCTCGGCTCGTTCGTGGCGACGTCGCTCGCGGTTGCCGTGCAGGCAGCGAGCAGAAGAGCGGATGCCGCAGCAGCAGCGATCGCGTTGACGGCACGTCGAACGGGGTGCAGCATCATCGGCTCCGATCTCGGGAGGCGCGGAGACGGCCGGCGACCTCATGAGCCATGCTCCGGTCATTCCGAGCGGGCCGCTACCCCGCATGCGGGGCGCGGGAGGCAACGGAGTCGACGAACCGACCGCCGATCCGCACGTCGCCCGCCGGGCGTCAGACGGTGCCGGCCGGCGGCCACACCCCGATGATGATGCCCATGACGACGAGCGTCACGAGCTCGTGCGCGATGTTGATGATGGTGAGCGTCGACGGACGGCCCTCGAAGGCGTCGTGCGTGATGAACCGCGCCGCGGTGAACCCGGCCCAGAGGATCACGGCCGTGAGGAGTGCCGCCACGAGGTAGCCGCCGCCGTAGAAGTGCCACGCGATCGTCGAGGCGCCCGCGAGCACCCAGGCCGTCACGAAGCTCACGAGCACCGTCACGATGATCGGCATCACCGCGCTGGCACCGGGGCGATCCATGTCGACGTTCGCGAGCTTCGCCCAGCGTGTTCCGAACACGCGCGGCGTGTACCAGATCGTGCCGACGATCATGCTCGACGCCGTCGCCAACAGGACCGCCCAGTAGTTGATCTCGGGGACCACGTCCGCCTCCTCGCCGCGGCCGGAGCCGCTGTCGCTGCGCTGTCGCTGCGCTGTCGCTGCGCTGTCGCTGCGCTGTCGCTGCGCTGTCGCTGCGCGCGAGCGTACTCCCGCAGTGGTCCCGGTGGTGCGCAGCGCGCCGTACCATCGCGCGACGCCGCGTCGCGGCATCCGCTCTAGGCTTCACTCCAAGGGGGTGCCGGATGACGCGACGGATGCCGAAGGCCCTGTACGAGCGCGAACTGATGGCCCTGCAGGCGAAGCTCGTCGACATGCAGGCGTGGGTGCAGCAGTCGGGCGCCCGGGTCGTCGTGATCTTCGAGGGGCGGGATGCCGCGGGCAAGGGTTCCACGATCAAGCGGGTCACCGAATACCTGAACCCGCGCGTCACACGCATCGTTGCGCTGCCGACGCCGAGCGCGCGCGACAAGACGCGCTGGTACTTCCAGCGGTACGTGCCGCACCTGCCCGCGGCCGGCGAGATCGTGCTCTTCGATCGCTCCTGGTACAACCGCGCCGGAGTCGAGCGCGTCATGGGGTATTGCACCAATGAGGAGTACCAGCGGTTCCTGCACCAGGCGCCGACCTTCGAGCGGCTGCTCGTGGAAGACGGCGTCATCCTGCTGAAGTACTGGTTCAGCGTGTCGGATGTCGTGCAGGAGGAGCGGTTCCGGTCGCGGTTGAACGATCCGATGCGGCGGTGGAAGCTCAGCGGGACCGACCTGAGCTCCATCACCAAGTGGGAGGAGTACTCCCGCGCGAAGGACACCATGATGCTGCACACGGACATCACCGAGGCGCCCTGGTACGAGGTGGAGAGCGACGACAAGCGGGCGTCGCGGATCAACATGATCGCGCACCTGCTGTCCAAGGTGCCGTGGCAGAAGGTCGAGCCGGAGCCGATCGAGATCCCACCGCGGCCGCCTGCAGGCGGGTACGAGCGGCCGCCTCGGGAGTGGACGAACTCGGTGCCGGATGTCGCGGGGCAACTGATGCGACGGCACGAGCAGGACGGGTGAGTCGGGGGGCTTCCGGGCCGGCCGGCGCGGTCTGATCAGGCGAACTGGGGTTCAGGTGCGGATGCTCCGGCCGTGTCGGATGCCGCTTCGGTCGCCGCTTCGCCTGCGTCGATCGGGTTCGCGAGCTCATCCCGCGTCATCCGCGCCGCGACGATCGCGACCACGCCGATCACGAGCGGTGCCACACCCGCGATGAGGAACACCATCGGCAGCCCCAGCGACTCCCCCGCCGGCCCGGCGAACGCCATCGACACGGGCATGAACGCGAGCGAGACAAAGAAGTCGAGGCTCGAGACGCGTCCGAGCATCTCGGCGGGGACCCGGCGCTGCAGCAGCGTGCCCCAGATCACGACGCCGCCATTGAACGCGGCCCCCACGAGGAACGCCGCGACGACCATCACCCAGATCTGGTCGGTCAGTCCGAACACCGCGAGCGGGAGGCATCCGAGCCCCCAGAGCAGGTTCATCACGGTCAGGTAGCGCCGTGGCATCCGGAGCGACGCCACCGCCATCGACCCGGCCGCCCCGCCGATGCCGAACGCGGCGAGGATGAGCGCGTGCTCCTCGGGACCGCCGCCGGCGACGTCCTTGATCACGAACGGCACGAGCACCTCGAACGGCCCCATGATCAGCAGGATCAGCAGCGACGCGAACGTGAGCGTGCCGAGCAGCCACGGCGTGCGCACCATGTAGCTGAAGCCGTCGCGCACGTCGACGAGCAGGGCGACGGCCGGATGCCGCGTGGCGCCCGTCGTGCCGTTCGCCTCCGTCATCGCACGCTCACCGCGCAGCGGCACCTCGGGCACCTTCAGCAGGCACGCCGCCGCCACGACACCGGTCAGCGCGGTGATGGCGAGCGCGGCCCCGGGCGACGAGACCGCGATGAGGCCGCTCGCGAGCGCCGGGCCGCCCGCCTGCATGAGCACCGGCCGGGCCATGCCCTCGAACCCGTTCGCGGCCATCAGCTCGTCCTCAGGGAGCACGCTCGGCAGCAGCGCCGAGTACGCCGGGTAGTAGAGCCCGGCCATCACGCCGCCGACGAACGCGACCGCGGTCAGCTGCCACACCGCGAGGCCCCCGGTGAGCGAGAGCAGCGCGACGACACCGACGGCCGCGGCACGCACGACCTCGACGACGAGCAGGATGCGCCGCTGCGGAATGCGGTCGGCGAGCGCCCCGCCGAGCAGCGTCGTCAGCAGCATCCCGACCGCCGTCGCGCCGGCGACGACCGAGAGTTCGGTCGCGCCGCCGCCGATCGCGACGATCTGCCAGACGAGGGCAACCATCCAGATGCCGGCGCCGACGAGCGACGCCACGAGCGCCGACGCCAGCCACCGGTATGCGGGGTTCCGCAGTGGCCGCAGGGCCCGAGGTGTTGACATGAGGTTCTCCCATCAGATTCGCGTTCGCATGAGCGGATGCTTCGTGAGGCGGATGCCTCGACGGATGCTTCTACTCATGCGTCGAACAGGGAGCGGCCAGATCGACACCGGCGGCGGGAAGGTCTCAGCTCTCGCCCCCACTACCAGATCGTGCCGGCGCCCAGGAAGATCGAGAAGAACGCGAGCGCACCGAGCACGAGGCCGACGACCGACATGGCGAGTCCCCGACCGCCGTTCGCGTTCGCCCGCACGATGCCGAGGATGCCGAACACGATGGCGAGGACGTCGGGCACCCCGCCGACGAACAGACCGACGAAGAACGGGATCCACGTCGTCAGGAAGCCCCAGATGCCGAGCACGAGCGCGGCGATGGCGAACCCGTTCGAGCCCGCGCCGGCGCCCAGGCCGACCGCCGCCCCGAACGGCTGCGCGACGGGTGCGGCGTATCCCGCCGGCATCTGGTCGTAGTACACGCCCCAGTTCACGCCATCCCACCAGCGATAACGGTTCGTCGCAGGCTCGAGGTGCCAGCCTGCGGCCACGGCGGGACGATACGGGTTCTGCTGGGAGGTCATTCGGGGGGCCTCTCGGGGCGAGGGCCAGCGCGGAGGGCGCGCGGCGGAAACGAGACGGGTCGGCCACAGGCTATCGCTGCGGAGACCGCGGCCGCACGGACCCGGTGAATCCCGCGATCAGTCGGCGCCGAGCGCCTGCCGCGCGATCCGGTACTTCTCCACGAGGCGGAGCTGCATGTCGTAGTCGAGGCGACGCAGCCGCCACCGCGCGGTGTTGTCGTCGATGTCGGCGAGCTTCACGCGACGCGCGACCGGGCTGCGGCGAATGCGCGCGTAGTACTCGTCGTCGGAGACCTCCGGCGTCCGCGTGAGCAACTGCACGACCTCGAGGATCGGCGGCGTCACACCGGCCTCGAACAGCTCCTGCGCGGTGACGGGCGACTCCTCGAGCACGTCATGCAGCCACGCCGCCGCGGCCTCGACGGTCTCGGTGACCGGATCGAACCGCTCGGCGATACGCCCCGGGTGGTCGATGTAGGGCGCACCGCTCCGGTCGAGCCGGCCACGGTGGGCGATGAACGCGATGCCCTTCGCGAGCGAGACCTGCTCGATCGCCTCGGTCGCCGACGTCACCCCGTCGACGCCCGGTGCCGCTTGCTCCTCGACGGCGCGCTCGTTCTGCTCCACCGTGTCACTCGTCGTCGCCGTCATCTCCGCCTCGAACTCCTTCATCATCGAATCCTCGTCGACGGATGCCTCCGCGTCATCGCGATCGCCCTCCGGCGTCGACTCGGTCACTTCGTCTTCGGTCACTTCGTCTTCGGTCATGTCGTCATCCGTCCCATCTCCGTCTGCCGAAGCATCCGTCTCCGCGACATCCGTCACCGCGGCATCCGCCACCTCTGCGATCGGATCCCGCCCCCGCACCGGACGCACGAACTGCAGCTCGGCCTCGAGCTCGCCCACCTCGCGCTCGTCAAGCTCCAGCAGCGAGCGGGCTCCGCCCTCACTTCGCTGCACGAACGAATCCTCGTCGACCTCGGCGAGCCGCTCGCCGTCGCGGGTCGCGAAGTAGCGTCGTCGCCCGGCATCCGTCACCGCGACGATGACCTCGTCGAAGTCCCCGCTCGGCTCGAGGCAGCACAGGTAGTACCGCACGCGATCCTGCACCGGATGCCGCGGCCCCTCGACGGGCGGAACCTCCAGCGGCAGCGCGTGTGCGCCGGCCGAGCCCGACACGCCGTCTCCGCGCTCGGCCCGACGCTCCAACTCCGCCGAGGGCGCACCGAAGCCGGTCGGGTGCTCATCGGGGGGTGGGTGGTTCAACCGGGCTCCAAGGTGCGGGGGGCGCATCCGATGCTACGGCGACACCCGCCGATCGAGGCGTCACACCGCCGCCGTACCCGAAAACAGGGCGGAACGTCGAGAACAGGCCGATCTTGCATGCTTCCGGATCCGCACGGTGCCGTCGACCTGTTTTCGTGAGCGGATGTCGCGGGCTCCGGGACATCCGCCGCCCTTGTGGGAAGGCACAAAGGGCGCGTGGGAAGTGCCTGATCGGGTCGTCGAATCGGCACACATGGCCACGTCCCCGAGAGGCCTCGGAGTTACGCTGCCGCTATGACCGAATTCCGTCCGCCTGTTGCTGATCTGACCTATGCGCTGAAGCACGTCGTCGGCTACGACGACATCGCCCGGCTGCCGGGCTTCGAGCACGCCGACTTCGACACCGTTTCCGACATCATCGAAGAGGTCGGCAACTTCATGGCCGACGTCGTGGCGCCCACGAACCGCGCCGGCGACCTCGAGGGCGCCCGCCTGAACCCCGACGGCACTGTGACCACGGCCACGGGCTTCAAGGAGGCGTACTCCGCCTACGTCGATGCCGGCTGGGGCTCGGTGCCGCTGCCCGAGGAGTATGGCGGCGGCGGATTCCCCCGCACCGTCGGTCTCGCCCTCCAGGAGCTCGCGGCCACCGCGAACATGGCGTTCGCCCTCGCGCCGCTGCTCACGCAGGGCGCCATCGAGGCGCTCCTCAACTACGGCACCGACGAGCAGAAGCAGGCCTGGCTGCCGAAGATGGTGACCGGTGAGTGGGCCGGCACGATGAACCTGACCGAGCCGCACGCCGGCTCCGACGTGGGCGCGCTGACCACGAAGGCCGTGAAGCGTCCCGACGGCAGCTACGGCATCACCGGCCAGAAGATCTTCATCACCTTCGGCGACCACGACCTCAGCGAGCAGATCGTGCACCTCGTGCTCGCCCGCACGCCCGGCGCGCCGGCCGGCACGAAGGGCATCTCGATCTTCATCGTGCCGAAGTACCTCGTGAACGAGGACGGCTCGCTCGGGGAGCGCAACGGTGTGAAGACCGTGGGCGTCGAGCACAAGATGGGCATCCACGGATCGCCCACCTGCGTGCTGTCGTACGAGGACGCGACCGGCTACCTCATCGGCGAAGAGAACATCGGCATGCGCATCATGTTCGTCATGATGAACAGCGCCCGGCTCTCGGTCGGCATGCAGGGCCTCGCCGTCGCCGAGCGCGCCTACCAGCAGTCGCTCGACTACGCACGGGAGCGCATCCAGGGTCGCGCGATCGGCGCCACCGAGGACTCCCCCATCATCGACTTCCCCGACGTGCGCCGCATGCTCATGACGCAGAAGTCGTACATCGCCGCGATGCGTCGCATGATGCTGCTGAACGCCGCCTACGTCGACATCTCGACGCATCACCCCGATGCCGCGACTCGCGCTCGTGCCAACGAGATCGTGGGTCTCCTCACCCCCATCTGCAAGGCGTTCGGCACCGACCTCGGCAACGAGCTCACGTCGCTCGCGCTGCAGATCCACGGCGGAATGGGCTTCATCGAGGAGACCGGCGTCGCCCAGCATTACCGCGACGTTCGCATCGCCGCGATCTACGAGGGCACCAATGGCATCCAGGCCGCGGACCTCGTCGGACGCAAGCTGCCGGTGCGCGACGGCGCCTCGGCGCTCGAGTTCATCGCCACGATGCGTGAGCTCGACGGCGAGCTGGAGGCGGCCGGCGAGGAGTTCGCGTCGATCCGCGCGCAGCTGAAGACGCAGCTCGGCACGCTCGAGCAGACGACGGTGTGGATGCTCCGCACCGGCGCGACCGACCCGAACGCGATGCTCTCCGGGTCGACGCCGTACCTGCGCATCTGGGGCCTCGTGCTCGGCGGATGGCTCATGGCGAAGTCGGCGCTCGCGGCACGCGGGCTCGACGATGACCCGATCGCGGAGTCGCAGCTGCCGCTGGCCCGGTTCTACGCCGAGCAGCTGCTGCCGCAGGCGGCCGGACTGGTCGGGGCGACGATGGCCGGAACCCGCGACCTGTTCGCGCTCGACGCCGATGCGCTCGCGGATGCCGCTCGTCGCGGGGCTCGCGTCTGAGCTGACTGCGGTCGCACTCGTTCGTTCCCGCCGCTGAGGACCCCCAGTCCTCGCCGGCGGGAACGACTGGTTCTGCTAGTCGGCCGACGACCCCGATGAGGCCGCCCGCGCAGCGCTCCACGAGCCGTCGGAGGCTGAGAGCGCGTCGACGAGCTCGAGTCCGCGCTCGGCCCACCCGATCTCGCCGCGCGCGCGCTCGACGAGGCCCTCGTACGCGAAGCGCTTGAACGCGATGGTGCGCTCGTGGTCCTCGGGGGGCATCGCCGCGAGTCGCCGGATGAGCATGGGGTTGTCGATGGCGTCGATGCGACGCAGCTCCCCTTCCCACTGCTCGAGCTCGCTCTCCCATGCCGCGATGTGCGCCCGGAGGAACTCGCGCGCAGCCGCGGGCGTCGTCGCCTCGAGGTAGGCCGCCTTCAGGTGTGCGGGGTCGCGCACGCGCGAGTAGTCGAGCGGAGCCGCCATCCAACCGAGGAACGACTGCTCACCGGCATCCGTCACGTGATAGACGCGCCGGGTGCCGCGCTCGCCGCGCACCTGCTCCTCGCCCTCGATGAGCCCCGCGATCTCCATCTTGCGAAGCTCGGGGTAGATCTGCGAGTCGGGCGCATGCCAGACATGCCCGACCGACAGGGAGAACTGCTTCTGCAGGTCGTAGCCCGAGAGGGGCCCCACGCGCAGCAGCGCCAGCAGGGCGTTACGCAGGCTCATGTGCAAGCTCCTCGAGGGCGGGGGATGGTCGAGAGGGGCCAGGGCCGAGCCCTGACCCCCTCGAGCTTCAGGGTACCAACCTAGACCTGGGCGGCCTCGGGCTGGTCCTGGTAGCCGGTGCGCCATCCGCCCTGGTACGTGGCGCGCGCGACGGTCGAGTACGGCACGGGGCTGACGACGGCACGCACCTCGGTCTGCTCGTGCGGCTCCACCGACGCCTTCGACGTGCCGCCGTTCGGCTCGCCCCAGACGACCTTGAGCTCGGTGCCCTCGGGCACGTTCGCGTCGACCGTCGCAAGCGACAGGCCGCGGCGCTCGTTCGCGCTGTACCCGGTGAACATCGAGAATCCGACGACGGTTCCGTCGGCGTCGACGACCGCGTCGTAGTTCGCCGATCCGTAGTTCGCGAGCGGCAGGTCGAAGAACTTGTAGTTCGGCCCGTCGACGTCCAGCAGCGACGTGAACACCTTGCCGAGGTCCTCGGCGTCCCACGCGAGGGTGACCTTCTTGCGCTGCGACGCCTGGTCGACCTTCTCGAGCGCGTCGCGTCCGATGAAGTCGTGGTCGAACTTCACGAACGAGCCGTAGCCGAGCTCCCACGGGGTGAGGTAGTAGTCCTCGATGTTGTCCGACACGAAGGATCCGGCCAGGGTGCCGGTCGCCTCGTAGCCGTCGGCGGGGAGCCATTCGCGGTACGCGCGCTCCTCCTCACCGGTGTAGATGGCCGGCAGCGGCGACGGGATCCAGCCCGACTCGAGCGTGTTCGACGGGTACGCGCGCGAACCCACCGGCACGAGACCGAACTCGGCGCCCGCCTCGACGATCGCGTCGCGGATGCGGTGGTGGTCGGCGTAGGGGCCCCAGATCTCGAGGCCCGGCGCGCCGGCCATGCCGTGACGCAGCGTGCGCACGGTGGTGCCGTCGATCGTCATGGTCGACATGTTGAAGAACTTCAGCTGCTCCAGCGGTCCGCCGTTGAGCTTCTCGATGACCTGCCACGCGTTCGGGCCCTGGATCTGGAAGCGGTAGTACTTGCGGCTGACCTCGTCGCCGTAGGGGCGCGAGGGCGAACGGCGGTCGACGGTGATGTCGAGGTTCTGGTAGCCGCCGGTCTCGCCGTGGAAGAGCAGCCAGTTGGCCGCCGGCGCACGGCCGACGTACACGTACTCGTCCTCGGCCTCACGGAAGAGGATGCCGTCGCCGATGACGTGTCCCGACGCGGTGGTGGGAACGTACTGCTTCGCCTTGTCGACCGGGAAGTTCGCGACCGAGTTGATGGCGGTCGCCTCGATCAGCTTGATGGCGTCGGACCCCTTGAGGAACAGGTTGTCCATGTGGTGGGACTGGTCGTAGAGCACGGCGGTCTCACGCCACGCCTTCTGCTCCTTGATCCAGTTCTGGAAATCGGCCGGCACGACCGGGTAGATGTACGAGCCGATCTGCGAGTTGCGGAGCAGGTCGACGGCGCCGTTCGAGGCGTCGAGGACTTCCTGCAGATTCTTGGGTGCCACGGTGTGAACCTCTCTGTTCTTGCTTCTTGCTGGGTTTTCGGTTTCGTTCGCCGGATGCCTCGGGCTGAGACATCCGCGGTTCAGAAGACGATGGTGTGGTTGCCGTGTCGGATGACGCGGTCTTGGGCATGCCACTCGACGGCACGCGAGAGCACCGCCCGCTCGACGTACGCGCCGCGAGCGGCGAGATCAGCCGCCGAATGCGCGTGCGTCACCCGGGCGACGTCCTGCTCGATGATGGGCCCCTCGTCGAGGTCCTTCGTCACGTAGTGCGAGGTCGCGCCGATCAGCTTCACGCCACGCTCCCTGGCCTTCTTGTACGGTGCGGCACCGATGAAGGCGGGAAGGAACGAGTGGTGGATGTTGATGATCGGCACGCCGACCTCCTCGAGGAAGGTGTCGGAGAGGATCTGCATGTACCGGGCCAGCACGACGAAGTCGACGTTGCCCTTGAGCAGCTTCACGATCTCGGCCTCGGCTTCCGACTTGTCGGGGCCCTGCGAGGGGATATGGAAGAACGGGATCCCGAACGAGCGCACGTCTTCGGCCGAGTTGGTGTGGTTCGAGATGACCATGGGAATGGTCACCGGAAGCTCACCTCGCCGGTGCCGCCAGAGCAGCTCGAGCAGGCAGTGATCCGACGTCGACGCCAGGATCGCCATGCGCTTCGGGATGGACTGGTCGGTGAGCGTCCACTCCATCCCGAGCGGCTTCAACGTCTTCTCGAGGTCGGCCTCGATGTCGGGCGCGGCAACCGCGAAGTCGGCGCGGTGGAACACCACCCGCTGGAAGAAGGCACCGCCGCTCGGGTCGTCGGTGTACTGGTCGAGCGTGATGATGTTGCCCTTGTTGCGCGTGACGAGCGCCGCGACGGCCGCGACGATGCCGGGGCGGTCGGGCCCGTGCACGATCAGGCAGGCCTGATCCCTGCGCGGTTGCACATGCAGCGTCATGACCGGCCCCTCACGACTGGCTGGCGCGGAACTCGCCCGCCCACTTCGAGGTCGCGAGCAGGCCGCCGAACGTGTAGAAGTGCAGGCCGACGCGACCCGAGGCCGGGTTCTCCGCGAGGAGCGCGGCGAGGTCGTTGACGAATCGGTCGGGTCCGGCGGTGCCCATGAGGTTCGTGAGCGAGAAGCCGTACTTCTTCACGATCATCGCGTTCGCGCCCACGCCGAAGCGGCGGGCGAAGGCCAGGAGCCGCTTGATGCCGGCGGGTCCCGGCGTGCCGACGCGGATCTGCGTGTCGATGCCCTTGGCGCGCACCTGGTTGATCCAGTTGATGACCGGCTCGGTGTCGAACGCGAACTGCGTCAGGATGACGGCCTCGAGGCCCTGCTCCTTGAGCGCAGCAGACTTGGCCTCGAGGTGCTGCCAGAGCACGTCGTTCGAGATGTCGGGGTGACCCTCGGGGTAACCCGCGATCGACACCTCGCGCACGCCGTACTTCTGCAGCACACCGCTCTGGATCACCGACAGCGAGTCGGGGTAGGGGCCTTCGGGCGTGGCCGGGTCGCCGCCGACGGCGAACACGTGCTCGGTCGCTCCGACCTCCTGCAGGGCGGCGAGGAACTCCTCGAGCTGCTCCTGCGATTCCAGCCGGCGCGCGGAGATGTGCGGAACGGGCACGAACCCGAGCTCGCGCACCGCCTTCGCCGCGGCCACGCGCATCTCGAGGTCCTCGTTGCCGAGGAACGTCACGTTGATCTTCGTGCCGGCCGGGATGGTGTCTTTCGCTTCGATGAGCCCGGGAACGTCCTTGCCGGTCATCTCCAGCGAGAAGTCGTTCACGAGTTCGAGCGATGCCGCGCGATTGGGTGCGGGTGTGGTTCTGGTCACTGATCGAGGTCCTTTCCAGGTTCAGCGGGCGCCTCGTTGCGCGCTTGCACCAAGCTTACCTATGTGGATAGGGAATGTCCATAGGTACCGCCGACGTTTTCCGCTGTATGGAAGGGTCGCTTCGTGACGCCGCGTCGGGCCATCATCGCCTCAGTCGGCGGCCTCTGCGTGCCATCCGTTCTCGAGCACCTGCAGCTCGCGGGTCTTCTCGAGCATCCGCCGAAGCAGGCTGTTGAGCCGGTCGATGTCATCGGGGGCGAGGTCGGACACGATGATCTCGTGCCCGCGCATGGAGATGGGCAGCATCCGTCCGTGCATCTCCGCACCCGCCGCGGTCAGGTACATCGGTCGGGAGCCCCGCGGTCCGTCGACGAGCAGCACCAGGCTGTGGTCGACGAGCTTGGTGACGGCCTTCGAGATCACGGCCTTGTTGAGACCGAGGAACTCCGCGAGTTCGGTCGCCGAGGCGCCGGGCCGGATGGCGAGCGCGGAGATGATGCGCCAGTCGTTCGTGCCGAAGCCGAAGCGCCGGCGCAGTTCGTGCGACTCGCGCCAGACGAGGGCATTCGAGAGGAGCGCCAGCAGGCGTGGCGTGAAGTTGTCGGGGTCGATGATCTCGGGCAACGGCTCCGTCACCGCCTCGGGCGGCACAGCCGCACGCGCCCGCTGCTCGGTGTCGGTCATGACGTTCCCTTCGTACCGCCGCGGCATCGGCTGACCACGGCTCATCTTCGAGTGTCCCAGACGCAGGGGATCCGGCCCCGCGTGCGAGGCCGGATCCCCTGTCGGTCCATCGTCAGTGCGCCATGGCGGCGAGTGCCTCGGGATCGATGGTCGCGATCGAGCGGGTGTCCTGGAAGGCGCGAATGCCCTCGATGCCCTGCTCGCGACCCATGCCCGACTGCTTCATGCCGCCGAACGGCGCGCGCAGGTCGAGGCGGGTGGCGCCGTGGTCGTTCACCCAGACGTAGCCGCACGCGAGTCGCGAACCGATCCGCTCCGCCGTGGCGGGGTCGGCGGTCCAGACGCTGCCGCAGAGGCCGCTCCACGTGTCGTTCGCGGCGGCGACCGCCTCCTCCTCGCTGTCGAACGGGATGATCGGGATGACCGGGCCGAATTGCTCCTGGGTCACGACGCGCAGCTGCGGGTCGGGATCGATCACGAGCGCGGGACGGAGGAAGTTGCCTCCGGCGAGGTCGCCGCTCGGCAGCTCGCCGTACTCGCGCACATCGGCGCCGGCATCCTTCGCCTCCTGGATGATCTCCTCGACGAACGCCTTCTGCGCCGACTGGTGCAGCGGGCCCATGGTCGTGCCCTCGTCGAGCCCGTAACCGAGGACGACCTTCTCGAGCCGCGACTCCAGGCCGGCGACGAGCTCGTCCATGCGTGAACGGTGCACGTAGACGCGCTTGGCGTTCATGCAGATCTGCCCGGTCGTGTCGTAGATCGCCGAGAACAGCCGGTCGAGGTGCGTGTCGTCGATGACGGCGTCCTCGGTGAAGATCGCCGCGTCGTTGCCGCCGAGTTCGAGCGTCACGCGCGTCAGCGTCTTGGACGCCATCTCCATCATCCGCTTGCCGCCGTTGACGCTGCCGGTGAAGCAGACTTTGGCGATGTCGGGATTCTGGATCAGCGCGCCCATGTTCTCGTCGCGTCCCGTCACGACGTTGAGGACGCCGGGCGGGAGCTTCTCGGCCACGCGCTGCACGATGCGCGTCGTCGCGAGCGGCGTCGTGGGCGGCGGCTTCACGATCGCCGTGTTGCCCGCGAGGAGCGCGTGCGGAAGCGACGCGCCGAGGATCGCGATCGGCCAGTTGAACGGCACGATCACGGTGACCACGCCGAGCGGCTGATACGCCACCTCGGTCGTCACGGGAATGTGCCCTGGGACGACGGGAAGGGTCTTGCCCGTGTCCACCTCGTCGGCGATCATCAGCGCGAGGTTCCAGCGGATCTCGAAGACGAGCGCGTCGATGAAGCTCTCGAAACGGATCTTGCCGTTCTCCTGCGACAGGATCGCGGCATCCGTGTCCCGCTCGTCGGCGATGCCCGCGATGGCCTCGGCCATCAGTGCCGCCCGCTCGGTCGCGCTCATCGCGGACCATGCGGGGAAGGCGGCCTTCGCGGCCGCGACGGCGTCGGTCACGTCCTGCGGGGACGCCGAAGCCGCTTCACCCACGATCACGCCGGGCTTGCCCGGATCCGCGACCTTCAGCGTCTCGGCGGTCTGTCGGGCCTCGCCCCCGATGAACAGTCCGGTGCGGACGCCTGCTCGGGTACTCATTGTGTCGGTCATTCCGTACACCCACCTCTCTGTGTGTGCCTGATCCGGATGCCGGTAGCAGCCGGGTACGACAGTAAACGAGTTTACGTGCATTCTTGTTTACTTGTAAATGGGTTCGTGCTAACGTCACTCGCAATCGCCCCGAGCATTGACGGGTCGACCGCAGAACGAGCGTCGATGACGACACGAGTACGAAGCCATCGACCCTCGGCGCGTGAATCAACGAGGAGGCATGCGATGGCCCGACAGACCCTGAGGTCCAGAGAAGACCGACCGAGCGTCGAAGAGCTGGAGGACCTGGCGTTCGAGCTTCGGTCGAAGCTCCTGCACCTGTGCGGCACGTACGAGGGGGCCGTGCATATCGGCGGCGACCTGTCGGCGGCCGATATCTTCACCGCCCTCTTCCAGTACGGCCTGGACGTCGATCCTTCCGACATCCGGAACCCGGAGCGCGACCGATTCGTGCTCAGCAAGGGCCACGCAGCGGTCTGCATGTACATCGCCATGGCGATCCGCGGCTTCTTCAGCTACGACGGCATCGTCGAGACGTACGGCCAGCTCGACAGTGCGTACGGCATGCACCCGTGCAAGGTGCAGCTGCCCGGCGTCGAGGCTTCCACCGGTTCGCTCGGCCACGGCCTTCCCCTCGCCGTCGGCATGGCCCTCGGCGCCCGGCACCGCGGTGAGGACCACCGCGTGGTCTGCCTCCTGGGCGACGGCGAGACCGGCGAGGGGTCGGTGTGGGAGGCCGCCATGGCGGCGCGCAGCAACGAGCTCGGCAACCTCGTCGCGTTCATCGACCGTAACCGCCAGCTGATGACGAGCTTCGCCGAGGAGCGGGTCGTGTTCGAGCCCTACCCCGACAAGTGGCGCGCGTTCGGCTGGAACGTCATCGAGACCGACGGCCACGACATGTCGCAGCTGGTCGCCGCGATCGACGCACTGCCGGCGACGGACTCCGACCGCCCGACCGTCGTCATCGCCGAGACGATCAAGGGCAAGGGCGTCGATTTCATGGAGCACAACCTGGCCTGGCACGCCGGATCCCTCGGCGCCGCCGACCTCGAGCGCGCGATGGCCTCGCTCGAAGCCAACCGGAAGAAGGAGACGGTCTGATGCCGGTCACGTTCACGTTCGGAGAGATGCTGTCGGCTCGCTCCGTCATCGGCACCACGCTCGCCGAACTCGGCGAGGAGCACGAGAACCTGTGGGTGCTGACGCCCGACATCGGTGCGACGCTCGTGGAGTTCCGCGACAAGTATCCCGATCGCTTCCTCGATGTCGGCCTCGCCGAGCAGGTCTGCGTGGGCATCGCTGCGGGACTCGCCTACGACGGCAACATCCCGGTCGTCTCGGGCATGCTCCCGTTCCTCAGCATGCGGGCCCTCGAGCAGGTGCGTACGGATGTCTGCTACCCCAACCTCCCCGTGAAGATCATCGGCACGCACGGTGGTCTCGTCGGCAACGGCGGCTCCACCCACTACGCGGTCGAGGACCTCGCGCTCATGTGCGCGCTCACCAACATGACGGTCACCTCGATCGGCGACCCGCTCATGGTGGGCGAGATCATCCGGCAGTCGATGACCATGCCCGGCCCGATCTACATCCGCCTCGCCGTCGGCAAGAAGGACATGGTGCTCTACGAGCCCGGCGAGCACGAGGTGCGCATCGGCAAGGGCATCGTCGCTCGCGAGGGAACGGATGCCACGATCTTCACGCACGGCACCACCGTCGCCCAGGCGCTGCAGGCCGCCGACACGCTCGCCGAGGACGGGCGGTCGGTGCGAGTCGTGGACATGTTCACGCTGAAGCCCATCGACGAGGAGCTCATCGTGCGCAGCGCCGAGGAGACCGGCGGCCGGTTCGTCGTTCTGGAGGACCACCTCGCCTACGGCGGCCTCGCCACTCGGATCGCGGACGTGCTGGCCGACCGCGGCGTGCACCTCGCCGCCTTCGAACGCCTCGGCATCCCGCAGGTGTATGCCGGCTTCGGCGAGGACGAGGAACTGCGCGACAAGTACGGCTACGGCCTCGACGCCACCATCGCGGCGACCCGTCGGGTCATCGCGGCCCAACCCTGACCCTCGTCATCGAGCTCAACGGAGAGACGCATGAGAACAGTCGCCGTCACGAAGATCGGCAGCCTCCGCGACCCCGATGAGGACGCGCGCGGCCGGATCGGCGTGGTCGACTTCCCCGACCAGCCCCTCGGGCCCGAGGACGTGCGCGTCCGCGTCGCCTACGCGGCCATCTGCGGATCCGACCCCCACCTGGCCGAGGGATACTTCGGCACCGACGTGCCGATCGGCCTCGGTCACGAGGTCTCGGGCGTGATCGAGGCGCTCGGCGACGCCGCGACCCGCAACGGGCTGCAGGTCGGCGACCGCGTCGCGGGGAACTTCCTTCGCTTCTGCGGCACGTGCGGCCCCTGCCGGGAGGGCAAGCAGCAGTTCTGCGAGCACATCCAGGAGTACAACCGGCCGGGCATGGCCGAGACGGTCACCTGGCACGAGTCGCAGGTCTACCGGCTGCCCGACGAGGTGTCGCTCCTGAAGGGATGCCTCCTCGAACCCACCTCGGTGGCCGTGCGCATCGCCGACAAGACGAACATCAAGGTCGGCGACCGCGTCGCGATCTGCGGTGGGGGCCCGATCGGGCAGCTCGCCCTGCAGGTCATGCGGATGTACGGCGCCACCTCGCTGACGATGATCGAGCCGATCGAGGACCGGCGCGAGATGGCGCTGCGTCACGGCGCGGAGTTCGCGATCGACCCGGTCGCCGAAAACCAGGATGCCCGGGCCACCGAGATCACGGGCGGCAGAGGGTACGACGTCGTGATCGACGCATCCGGTTCCACCCGCGCGGTTCACGGGCTGCTCGACCTCGCGGCCAAGGGCGGCACCGTCGTCTACGGGGCGATGTACCCGGCCGACTTCGAGATGCCGCTCAACCTCTCTGATCACCTGTACCTCAAGGAGCTCACGCTCACCGGCGTCTTCATCTCGCCGTACGCCTTCCCCCGCGCCCTGCAGGTGCTGCCGCACCTCGAGGTCGACGAACTGACTCGGGCCGTGTTCGACCTCGAGGACGCCGTGCAGGCGTTCGCCGCGCACGTGAGCGGGGAGCATCCGAAGGTCGTCATCCGCTGCAACGACCTCGACGAGGGGGGTGCCTCATGACGGCGACCGACCAGACCGGCACGATGACTCCGGCGCTCGAAGCGCGCGACATCGTCAAGCGCTTCGACGGGGTCCACGCACTGAACGGTGCGCAACTGTCGGTTCGGCCCGGGGAGATCCACGCGCTGCTCGGCGAGAACGGCGCCGGTAAGTCGACCCTGATCAAGGTCCTCACCGGCGTCTACCCTCCGGACGCCGGAACCCTCTGGAGGAACGGCGAAGAGGTCGAGTTCCACAACGTGCGCGTGGCCAACCGCGCTGGAATCGTCGCGTTGTACCAGGAACTGTCCATCGTCCCGACGATCAGCGTCGCCGA
This sequence comes from Agromyces sp. NPDC052230, assembly GCF_040679595.1. Taxonomy (NCBI): domain Bacteria; kingdom Bacillati; phylum Actinomycetota; class Actinomycetes; order Micrococcales; family Microbacteriaceae; genus Agromyces; species Agromyces sp. NPDC052230. The sequence continues at coordinate 56,524 of NZ_JBFAVC010000001.1, forward strand.
GAACATCCTCCTCGGCGAGCAGATCCCCTCCCGCGGCGGCGTCGTGCAGTGGCGGGCCCTGCGTCGTCGCGCTCGGGAACAGCTCGACCGTCTCCATCAGCGGATCTCGCTGAGCAGGCTCGCCGGCGAGCTGTCGCCGGTGCAGCAGACCATGGTGGCCTTCGCGCGCGCGCTGGCCACCGACGCTCGCGTCCTCATCCTCGACGAACCGACCGCGTCGCTGACGGACACGGAGATCACCGAGCTGTTCAGCGTGCTCCGAAGCCTGCGGGACGAAGGCGTCGCGATCCTCTACGTGTCGCATCGTCTCGAGGAGGTGTTCGAGCTCTGCGACCGCCTCACCGTCATGCGCAACGGCGAGACCATCGTCACGAAGGATGTCGCCGACTCGCACATCGACGAGGTGATCTCCAGCATGGTCGGTCGCTCCGCCGGGGAGCTGTACCCCGACCGGACGACGGTCACCGACGAGGTCGCCCTCACCGTGGCCGATCTCGACGGTCGGCGAGTCAAGGACGTCTCGTTCACCGCGCACAAGGGCGAGGTGCTCGGCATCGGAGGCCTGGCCGGCTCCGGCCGTAGTGAGCTGCTGCGCATCCTCTCAGGAGCTCAGAAGCATATCGCCGGGACCATCCGGGTGGGCGACAAGACGCTTCCGCATTCACCGGGTGTGGGTCGGGCACTGGATGCCGGGATCGCCCTCGTTCCCGAAGAACGTCGCACGCAGGGCGTGATCCTGGGATCGACGATCCGCGACAACATCGCCCTGGCGAACATCCCGGCCGTCAGCTCGTTCGGCGTGGTCGACGGCGCGCGCATCTCCGACATCGTCCACAAGGGCATGGCCGACCTGAAGATCAAGGCGCGAAGTCAGCGGCAGCCGGTGGGCGAGCTCTCCGGCGGCAACCAGCAGAAGGTCGTGCTCGCCAAGATGCTGGCCCGGAAGCCGAAGATCCTGCTCATGGACGAACCGACGCGAGGCATCGACGTCGGCACCAAGGCGGAGATCTACCGCCTGATCCGCGAGCTCGCGGCCGGCGGCACGACCGTGATCGCCGTCAGCTCCGAGCTCCCCGAGCTCATTGGCATGAGCGACCGCGTGCTCATCATGCACGAAGGACGGATCTCGGGCGAGGTTCGCGCCGACGAGGCCGACGAAGAAGTTCTGCTGGCGTACTGCTACGGAAAGGCTGATTCAGATGACCACGACGCGTAACCCCGGGCTGGAGGATCCAACAGACGTCCGAGCCATCCCTCGCCGGTCGATGGGGCAGACGCTCCTGGCCTCCGGCACGGTGATGGCCCTCGTCGTCCTGATCATCTTCTTCTTCGCGATGCGCCCCGATGTCTTCCTCGGCTTCACCAACGTGCGGAACATCCTGTACCAGGTGGCCATCCTGGCGATCATCTCCGGAGCTCAGACGATCGTCATGGTCGTCGGTGACTTCGACCTGTCGGTGGCGGCGACGTCGGCTCTCGCCGGCGCGGTGGCATCGTCCATGATGCTGGGCGGCACCCCCGTCCCCGTCGCGATCCTCGTCGGACTCGCCGTCGGACTCCTCGTCGGCCTCGTGAACGGCGTGCTCGTCGCCTACCTCAACCTGTCCGCGTTCGTGGCCACCCTGGCAACCCTCACCTCCGTGACCGGGCTCGCGTTCCTCGTGACCGAGGGGACGACCCTGTTCAAGATGCCGGCCGAGTTCAACAACCTCGGCCAGGGGCGGTTCCTGCAGATCCCGCTTCCGGTGTTCATCGCCACCGCCATCTCGCTGATCCTCTGGGCACTCCTCAGGTACACGACCCTCGGTCGCCGTTGGTACGCCACCGGCGGCAACGCCGAGGTCTCGCGGCTCTCGGGCGTGAACGTGCGACTCGCCCGACTCCTGGCGTTCACGGTGGCGGGCCTGGTCTCCGCCATCGGCGGAATCCTGCTCGCGGCACGACTCGGCAGCGCGAGCGCGGTGCAGGGTGAGGACAACCTCCTGTTCTCGGTCGCCGCCGTGTTCCTCGGAATGACCGTCGTCCGGTCGGGCGCTGCGAACATCGTCGGAACCCTGGTGGGCGTCGCGATCATCGGCGTCATGAGCAACGGCCTGAACATCCTCGGCGTCAACTCATATGTCCAACAGGTGGTCACCGGGTTGATCATCATCGCCGCGGTGACGCTGTCATCGCTCAAGACGCGCGAGCGATAGCGGCCCCCACGAACGCCTGGGCGGCGTCGAACCCGCCCAGTCCATCCGAATAACGCACTCACGACAACGCAATCACACAACGCAATCACAACAAGGGAGTTATCATGCGAAACACATTCAGGGCGACGGTGGTGCTCGCCGCGGCTGCAGCTCTTGCATTGACCGGATGCTCGACCGGCGGCGGAGGAGGCGGCGGGGACGCGGGCGGGGGCGGCGGCGACGAGCCGTTCCGGGTCATCGCGTTCACCTCGGGCAACCAGACGCCGATCGGCGCGTGGTGGGTCAAGGCCGTCGAGGCGAAGGCGGACGAACTCGGCTGGGATCTGACCATGATCCAGGGCGACTTCGACTTCCAGAAGATGAATCCCGCCGTCGAGAGCGCGATCGGCCAGGGTGCCGACGCCATCTTCAACGGCTACACGGATGAGGCGTCGATCCAGTCGATCGTCACGGCTGCACGGGACGCCGAGATCCCGATGTTCGCGATGGACGCGGGGACCGAGCCGACCGACGCGTACGTCTACAACGTCACGACCGACCAGCAGGGCATCGTCGACCAGACGGTCGGAGCGCTCGACGAGGCGCTCGGCGGCCTGGACGGCAAGACGGTGATGGTCATCGGGCACGACCCGCACGCGGGAATCCGGATGCGTTCCGGCCTCGCGGTGGAGGCGCTGGAGGAGGCCGGTGCCACCATCGCCGGCGGCGACATGCAGAAGGTCCAGTCGCCGGCGACCGGACGTACGGAGACGCTGTCCTTCGTCGCCGACTTCATGTCGGCGAATCCCGGCGCGCTCGATGGCGTGTGGGCCGGCTGGGACGACGCGGCCCTCGGCGCCGCGCAGGCGATCACCGAAGCCGGTGAGGCGGGCAAGGTGACCGGCGTCGACGCCGTGAGCGAGGCCCTTGCGCAGATCCAGGCCGGCGGTTCGATGCTGGCGACCGTCGAGCAGCCCTGGCCGGCCATCCTCGACCAGGTGATCGAGGCCATGGTGGCCTACCAGGAGGACGGCACGCTCCCCGATGAGAACTTCGAGGCGGCCGAGACCACGTTGGTCACCACCGAGAACGCGGCGGAGATCACTCCGTCGGACAAGTTGGAGTAGCCCGAGTCGAGTCCGCTCGCTGTGGGGCGGGGCGCTCCCGCCCCACAGCACCGACCGTCAACCTCAGACCGACCGTCACCTCAGAAGGAAGTCATCTCATGCGTTTGGAAGGCAAAGTCGCGCTCATCACCGGGGGCGCCAGCGGCATCGGGCGGGCGACCGTCGAGAAGTTCGTGCGCGAGGGCGCGAAGGTCCTCATCGTCGACATCAACCTCGACAGCGCTGAGAAGGCGGTTGCCGAGATCGAGGAGTCGGGCTTCGAGGGGGCAACGGTCGCCGCACAGGCGGACGTCTCGGTCTACGCCGAGGTCGAGGCCGCGGTGCAGCGTGCCGTCGACGCGTTCGGCAAGCTCGACGTGATCTTCAACAATGCGGGCATCGCTGGCGGCAAACCCCTGCTCGAGCACGACCCCGCCGTCGATTACGAGCCCATGATCCGGGTCGACCAGGACGGGGTGTACTACGGCATCCTCGCCGCCGGGCGCCAGTTCCGTGCCCAAGGCACCCCCGGTGTGATCATCAGCACGTCATCGATCTACGGCGAGCAGGCCGCCGAGCTCGCGTTCACGTACAGCGCGGCCAAGGCTGCGGTCATCTCGTTCACCCGGTCGGCCGCCTACGAGCTCGCGGAGTACGGCATCCGAGCCGTCGCCATCACGCCCGGCCGTGTGGGCACGGCGATCATCAACCAGTTCAGCGACGAGCTGAAGGCGACCTTCGCGTCGGAGCAGCTGCGCAACACGATGACCGCTCCTTCGGAGATCGCCGACGTCGTCGCATTCCTCGCTTCGGATGAAGCGAACGCGATCAACGGCACGGTGGTGCACGTCGACGACGGCTACTCCGTGTTCAAGCAGCGCCTCGACCTGCCCGTCTTCTGACGCTGAGGACACCTCGATGAATGCCGATCTCGACGTCGCCTGTCATCTCAACGTCCTGGTGGCGGATGCCGCACCCGAGCGCCTCGGAACGGCGCTCGACGCCCTCGCGGCCGCCGGGTACCGACGCGTCGTGCTGCCGCCGCTCGATCCCGAGACCGCGGATGCCGCGGCGTTGGCCCGGGCGTTCGCCGACCGGGGCCTCGCCCCCATCACGATCGCCGGGCAGATGCCCACGGCGGACGTCTCGTCGTCCGACGCGGCGGTGCGAGCCGACGGTGCCGCGATGCTCCGCGCCGCCCTCGATCTCACGGTCGCGCTCGGCGGCGACCAGATGAACGGCGTGCCCTACGGCCCGTTCGGCGGCCCGACGGCGCCGGTCGGGCGCGACGCGTTCGAGCGTGCCGCCATCGAGGTCGGGCGCATCGCCGACGAAGCCCACGAGCGGGGCGTCACCATGACGTTCGAGGTACTCAACCGGTACGAGACCGCGGTCGTCAACACCGCCGCGCAAGCGATGGACTTCGTCGCCGCCAGCGGCTCCGATCACCTGCGGATCCACCTCGACACCTTCCACATGGCCGTCGAGGAAGCCGATCTCGCCGCGGCCATCCGAACCGCCTTGCCCAAGCTCGGGTACCTCGAGCTCGGTCAGTCGGGGCGGGGCGCGCTCTCGTCCGGAGTGGTCGACGTCGTCGACGTGGTGCGTCAGGCACTCGACGACGGCTACCGGGGCCGGTGGGGCGTCGAGGCCTTCTCGCGTTCCGTGCTCCCCGCGCCGGTCGCCGACATGCTCGCCATCTGGCGCGAGCCGTACGACGACGGCCTCGAGCTCGCCGCCGACGCGCTCCGCGTGATCGACGCGGGCCGGAAGGCAAGCACGGCGGGCCGCGCCGCGTAGCCGAGCACGGTGACTCCCATCAGCGTGCTCGGCACGTCGTGCTCGCCGAATGCGTCGCGCACCACCTGCCAGACGGCATGGAGATCGGTTCGATCAGACGACGCGACCAGCACACGGGTGCTGATGACGTCCCCGATCGTCGCACCGGCCGCGGCGAGTGCCCGCGTCATCGTCTCGACGCAGATCCCCGCTTGACCGGCGTAGTCACCGACGGCGGCCGTCGTGCCGTCGTCATCGAGCGGGCATGCGCCAGCCAGGAAGATGAGGCGCGCATCCTTCGGGGCCGTCGCCGCGTACGCATACTCGGCGGCGGAGGAAAGGGTCGACGCGCGAATCAGTTCCACAGAAGTCGGCATACACCGATCTTGGCATTCACGTGATCACCCGATGCTGTCGGGAGTCCTGTCCTCGCCCGCCACGGGTTGCGCCGCGGACTCGGCGTGCCGGTCGCGCCCGACGAAGACGCCCACGATGGCCTGCGCGACGAGCGTGAACACGACGAGGAGGAGCGGCACGAGCCATCCGCCGGTCAGGGTCAGCAGCCCGCCGAACGCGACCGGACCGACCGCCGCGATCGCGTAGCCGCCCGACTGCGCCATGCCCGAGAGCCGGCCGGCGGCGACGGCCGAACGGGCGCGCAGGCTGAACAGGGTGAAGGTCATCGAGAGCGAGGCGCCGCTTCCGAGCCCGGACACGATGGCCCAGGTGAGGATGAGATCTGGCATGGTGATCAGCCCGGCGACGCCGACGATGCCGAGCAGCGGGATGAGCGCGGGCGTCCACCGGGCGAGGCGGGGCGCGCGGAGCAGGAACGGCACGACGAGCGACCCGATGAGCGAGCAGATCTGCAGCACCATCACGTCGATGCCGGCGACGACCTCGGAGCGGCCGAGCGTGAGTGCGAACGGCGCCAGCCAGGTGATGAGCATGTAGAACCACATCGCCTGGAGACCCATGTAGGCGAGCACCAGCCACGCGACGGGGTCCCCCCACATGCCGGCGCGGCCGGAGACGGGCTCGGACTGGTCGGGCGGTCCCGGGTCTCGTTCGCGCTGCCGATCGGCGGCGCCGCGCCGTGTGATGAGGTGCGCGCCCCAGGCGGCGATCGCCAGCGTGACGAGCGACCCCGACCACACGAGCGCCCAGCGCCATCCGAGCTCGTCACCGTCGACGACGATGTGGGAGATCGGCACGACCACACCCGACGCGAGGGCGCCGGTGCCGGCGAGGAACGCCGTGAACAGCCCCGTCATGCCGGCGACCCGATCGGGGAAGTCCCGCCTGATCACAGCGGGCAGCAAGACGTTCACGACGGCGAGGGATGCCCCGATCAGCACGGTGCCGACCCACAGGTTGGCCGGGGATCCGGGCAGCGACCGCCACACGGTGCCTGCCGCGAGCGCGACGAGCGACCACAGCACGGTCTGCGACATCCCGAGCCTCGTGCTCATGCCGTGCGCGATCGGCGAGAACACGGCGAACGCGATCAGCGGGATCGCGGCGAGCAGGCCGAGCGCCGCCTCGGTGGTGCCGAGGTCCTCGGCGATCTGGGCGAGGAGCGGCCCGACGCCCGCGATCGAGGCGCGCAGGTTCGCCGCGATGATGAGCACCGCGACGGCAAGGAGGAGGCGCGGATGCCGCACCGCTGACGGTGCCGGCATCCGCGCCTCCCTGCGCTCGATCGGGTTGTCGATCTGGTGCCTCAGTGGGCCATCGCGGCGAGCGCCTCGGGGTCGATCGTCGCGATCGAACGGGTGTCCTGGAACGCCCGGATACCCTCGATGCCCTGCTCGCGACCGAACCCGGACTGCCGCATGCCGCCGAAGGGGGCACGCAGGTCGAGTCGGGTGGCACCGTGGTCGTTGACCCAGACGTAGCCGCAGACGAGCCGCGACCCGACCCGCTGGGCGGCTTCGGGGCTCGCGGTCCAGACGCTGCCGCAGAGTCCGCTCCACGTGTCGTTCGCGGCCGCGACGGCTTCCTCCTCGGTGTCGAAGGGGATGATCGGGATGACCGGACCGAACTGCTCCTGGGTCACGACGCGCAGCGACGGGTCGGGATCGACCACGATGGCCGGCCGCAGGAAGTTGCCGCCCGCGAGCTCGGGGTCGCTCGGCAGCTCGCCGAACTCCCGCACGTCGGCGCCGGCATCCTTCGCCTCCTGGATGATCTCCTCGACGAATGCCTTCTGCGCCCCTTGGTGCAGCGGCCCCATCGTGGTGCCCTCATCCAGCCCGTAGCCGAGCCTGGCCTGCTCGAGCCGGACGGAGAGCCCGTCGACGAGCTCGTCCATGCGCGAACGGTGCACGTAGACGCGCTTGGCGTTCATGCAGATCTGGCCGGTCGTGTCGAAGATCGCGGCGTACAGGCGGTCGAGGTGGGTGTCGTCGAGGATCGCGTCATCGAGGAACACCGCTGCGTCGTTGCCGCCCAGCTCGAGCGTCACCCGGGTGAGCGACTTCGAGGCCATCTCCATGATCCGCTTGCCGCCGTTCACGCTGCCGGTGAAGCAGACCTTCGCGATGTCCTGGCTCGAGATCAGCGCCGACATGTTCGCGTCCTTGCCGGTCACGACGTTGAGCACACCGGGTGGCAGCTTCTCGGCGACGCGCTGCACCACGCGGGTGGTCGCGAGCGGCGTCGAGGGCGGTGGCTTGACGATCGCGGTGTTCCCGGCCAGCAGGGCATGCGGCAGGGAAGCGCCGAGGATCGCGATCGGCCAGTTGAACGGCACGATGACGGTCACCGGACCGATCGACTGGTATGCCACCTCGGTCGTCACCGGAATGTTCCCGGGAACGACCGGCAGCGTCTTGCCCGTGTCGACCTCGTCGGCCAGCATCAGCGCGAGATTCCACCGGATCTCGAAGACCAACGCGTCGATCCAGGACTCCATCCGGATCTTGCCGTTCTCCTGCGAGAGGATCGCGGCATCCGTGTCGCGGTCGTCGGCGATGCCGGCGATCGCCTCGGCCATCTTCGCCGCCCGCTCCTGCGCGGTCAACGCGGACCACGCCGGGTAGGCGGCCTTGGCCGCGGCGATGGCATCGGCGACATCCGCTTCGGACGCCGACGCGGCTTCACCGACGATCACACCGGGCTTGCCGGGGTCCGCGACCGTCAACACCTCGTCGGTGAACCGCTCCTCGCCGCCGATGTACAGCCCCGTCCTGACGCCCGTGGACGTCTGCACGCCGCCGGCGGCCCGCGTGTCCGTATCGGCTGCGGCGCCGGATGCGGCATTCGTACTCACTACAGCGTTCTCCATGTCGCTCATGCGACTCCCCACCTCTCTGTGTTCGGGATCATGCTCGTCTCCAGTCCATCACGGTTCCAGGTCACCGGAACCGGTTCGCGCAGATCGTCCGGGAGGGTCACTCCTTGACGATCGGCGTGCCGTGCGTGTGGAACGTCTCGATGGTCTTCATGCCCCACGCCTGGCCCTTCTTGCGCTCCTCGGCCGTCCACTCCACGACGGGCGAGTCGGGGTCGAGCAGCAGTCGCGCGCCGGCGTTCGCGAACTCGATGCGGTTGCCGCCCGGCTCCCACACGTAGAGGAAGAAGGTCTGGTTGATGGCGTGCTTGTGCGGGCCCGACTCGATGTGGATGCCGTTCTCGAGGAAGATGTCGGCCGCCTTGAGGATGTCCTCCCGCGTGTCGGGCGCGAAGGCGATGTGGTGCAGGCGGTTGCCGTGCTTCAGCCAGTCGTCGGAGTAGACGATGTCGTACGACTTGTTGTTGAAGTGGAACCACCACGCCGCGAACCCGCCCTGGTCGAGCGCGATGCGCTCGCTCTCGCGCCCGCGCAGCGCCCGCTCGACGAACTCGCCGTTGGCGACGACATCCTTCGCGAGGTAGTTGATGTGATCGAGCCGGCGGGCGTTCACGCCACGGCCAGGGAACGCCGAGGCCTGGTTCTTCAGCGCCGGCTTGTCGTCGGTGGCGACGTACCGCTCGGTCTCGTAGTAGATGCCCATCGTGTGGCCATCGGGATCGCGGAACATGAAGGTCGGGCCGACCCCGACCTCGCCGTCGACCCATCCCTCGCCGAGTCCCATCTCCTCGATGGCGGCGACCCGACGATCGAGCGCCTCCTGGCTCGTCGTGCGGAACGTGGTGCGGCCCACGCCGGCGTCGTCGGATGCCGTGAGCTTGATCGTGTAGAGCTGGTACTCGTCCCACGTGCGGAGGAAGACCGAGTCGCCCTCCTCGGCGACCACCCGCATGGCGAGCAGGTCGCGGAAGAACCAGAGGCTCTTGTCGAACGTGGGGGTCAGCAACTCGACGTTGCCGAGGTGGGCGACGTCGAACGAGGTGTACTCGGTCATTTCAGGTGTCCTCTCTGAGAGACGGGGTCGGGTTCGGCGTCACAGCCGGGATGGCGTCACAGCCGGGGTCGGGGGAACACGGTGCCGTCGAAGATCTTGCGGGCGGTGCGCAGCGAGGTCGAGGTGCCGCGCCACACGCCGTCGTCGCCGCGCTCGACGCGGACCCGTGCGGGGAAGGAACCGGTCGGGTGCTCGATGTCGAAGGGACGCCCGTCGTCGGGAAGGTCGGCGAACTCGGAGCCGACGGCGCCGGGCATGCCGACACCCGCAGCGACGGATGCCGCCATCAGCACCCCGATCGACGAATGCACCCGCGCCGGGATGAAGCCACGAGTGCCGACGACGCCACCGTGCCGGGGCGGCGAGAGCAGGAACATCTTCGGCACGGTCTGCTCGGCGACGTCGCCCAGCCCCATCAGCCGGCCGGCCTCGAGCCGGATCTCCTCGACCTCCCGGCGGAGGTCGGGGCGCGACTCGAGGTCTTCGGGAGACTCGTCGCCGTCGACGCCGAACTCGTCGGCTCGCAGCAGCACGACCGGCATCCCGTTGTCCACGAGGGTCACCCGGTGCCCGGCGATCTCGTCGACGACGTTGCCCGTCGGGAGCAGCGGCTTGTCGCCCGCCGCCATCTCGAGGTCGATGTTGCACGCGGTGCCGGGCACGCCGTCGATCGCAGCGTCGCCGTCGTAGTCGGGGCGGCCGCCCGGCGTCGCGAAGACGGCAGTCGCGACATCCCCGGTGTTCACGAGCCGGATGCGCACCGTCGTCGTCGTGTCGCCCGCCGGCACGAGGCCGCGCTCGACCGCGAACGGCCCGACGCCCGCGAGCAGGTTGCCGCAGGTCTGCGTGGTGCTCACCGTCGGCTGGTCGACGCCTACCTGCAGGAACAGGTAGTCGATGTCGAGGTCGGGATCCTCCGAGCGCGAGATGACCGCGACCTTGCTGGTGAGCGGATGCGCCCCGCCGAGGCCGTCGATCTGCTTCGGGTCGGGGCTGCCCATGATGCGCAGCAGCAGGTCTTCGCGCTCGAGCGGGTCGGACGGGACATCCGCCGCCAGGAAGTACGCGCCCTTGGAGGTGCCCCCGCGCATGAGCATGCACGGGATGCCGTCGCGTACCGGGTCAGCGCCGACCATCGTCGTATTCCGCCTGCGTCAGGTAGCGCACGCCGAGGGAGTCGAGCACGGGGCGCAGCGCGTTCACGTCCATCGAGATCTCGCCCGACTCGTACTTCGCGCGGTTCGCGGCCTCCTTCGCGGTGCGGGCGCGCGACGCCTCGAGGGCCTCGCCGGCACGCTCGCGCGGCACGATGGTCACGCCGTCGTCGTCGGCGACGACCACGTCGCCCGGGTTCACGACGACCCCGCCGAGGATCACGGGCACGTTGACCGAGCCGGCGGTGTCCTTCACCGTGCCCTCGGAGCTGACATGGGCGGTCCACACCGGGAAGCCCATCTCGCGGAGTTCCGCGGTGTCGCGCACGCCGCCCGACGTCACGTAGGCGCGAACGCCGCGCACCTGCATCTGCGTCGCCATCAGCTCGCCGATGAAGCCGTACGCCGAATCGGTCGTCGGCACGACGACGATGACGTCGCCGGAGGTGGACTGCTCGATGGCCACGTGCACCATGAGGTTGTCGCCCGGCGCGGTCTGCACGGTCACGGCGGAGCCGGCGATCGTGGCGCCCTGCTGGATCGGGCGGATTCGCGGGCCCGCGTAGCCGATGCGTCCGAGCGCCTCGTGCACCGTGGCCGAGCCGAACTCGGCGAGCGCGTCGACCACGTCGCGGTCGGCCCGCGCGATGTCGGTGACGACGATACCGGTCATTCGAGCACGCTCGTCACCTGCGGGAAGAACCGCACGTAGGCCTCGCCCATCGTCTCGTGCGGGAGGCCCAGGTTGGGGCCGGCGTTGCGCTTGACCTGCACGCCGCGGCGCACCGCGAGGTCGGTGTAGTACGACCACATGTGCTTCTGCGCCGGGAGGCACTCCATCGCCTGGCGCTTGAGCGGGAACGCGTCGGTGATGTCGAGGAGCACGTCGGGCCTGAAGTCGCACTGCTCGGGCTGGTGCGGTTCGAAGAAGAAGACGGGGGGCGCCCCGATGATGTCGTCCTTGGAGGGGAAGGAGCCGTCGGCGTTGGCCACGCCGATCGCCTGCGCGAGCACGCGCGCCTCGAGCGCCATGCGAGCGGCAGCGGGGTGGTCGCCGTTGTACGGGTCGGTGAGCGTGTGCGTGAGCACGACGGTCGGCTGCACGCGCCGGTACACGTCGACGAGCTTGGCCACCGCTTCGGGGCTCTCGCGGAGCGGGTAGTCGCCCAGGTCGAGGAACTCGATCTCGGCGCCGAGGGCGGATGCCGCGGCCTCGGCCTCGTCGCGTCGGATCTGCTTGATCTCGTCGAGGCTCTTGCCCTGCAGCCACTGGCTCGCGGACTCGCCCCGTTCTCCGTAGGAGAGGCACGCGACGACGGCGCGCTCGCCACGTTGCGTCGCCGAGGCGATGGCGCCGCCGGCCCTCCACACGAAGTCTCCCGCATGGGCACTGATGACCAGAAGGGTGTTCGCTGCCATAGGGACTCCAACCTGTCGATGCGCCATCAGTGAATCACAGCTCTGGCGGAATGGTCAACATTATGTCTACAATCTTGGCGACCGGATAACTCTGGACATAGGGAAACTCCCCCCGTACCATCGCGGACAACGCAGGACAAGGAAGTCGAGGACCACGAAATGGCCAGCAATCTTCAAGAGCTGCTCGACGAGAAGGGCAACGTCGTCGAGATGCTGCGCAACTCCCAGCTCGGCACGTACATCTACCCCGTCGTGCCCTCGGAGTTCACGAACTGGCGCCGTGAGCAGAAGGCGTGGCGTGAGACGGCGGTGCTCTACGACCAGTCGCACCACATGGTCAACTTCTTCGTGAAGGGCCCCGACGCGCTCAAGCTGCTCGCCGAGACCGGCATCAACGGCTTCAAGAACTTCCCGGTGAACACCGCGAAGCAGTTCGTGCCCACCGCCTCGAACGGCGGCGTGATCGGCGACGGCATCCTGTTCCACGAGGCCGAGAGCGAGTACGTCTACGTCGGACGAGCGCCCGGCGCCAACTGGCTCCAGTTCCACGCCGAGACGGGCGGCTACAACGTCGAGTTCACCTACGACGACCGCTCGCCGTCGCGCCCCTACGGCCAGGCCGTGAGCCGCAAGTACTACCGGTTCCAGATCCAGGGCCCGAACGCCTGGCAGATCATCGAGAAGCTCAACGGCGGACCGCTCGAGCAGGTGAAGTTCTTCCACATGGGCGAGCTCACCATCGCCGGTGAGCAGGTGCGCACGCTCCGCCACGGCATGGCCGGCGCCCCCGGCCTCGAGATCTGGGGCCCCTACGAGCAGCACGGCAAGATCCGCGACGCCGTGCTCGAGGCGGGTGCCGAGTTCGGCATCGAGCCCTGCGGCTCCCGCGCCTACTCCTCGAACACCCTCGAGTCGGGCTGGATCCCGTCGCCGCTGCCGGCCATCTACTCGAGCGAGGCCGAGCGCGCCTACCGCGAGTGGCTGCCCGCCAACAGCTACGAGGCGATCAACGCGCTCGCGGGCTCGTTCGTGTCGGAGAACATCGAGGACTACTACCTCAACCCGTGGGAGCTCGGGTACGGCTCGTTCGTGAAGTTCGACCACGACTTCATCGGACGTGACGCGCTCGAGAAGATCGACGCCTCGCAGCAGCGCAAGAAGGTCACCCTCGCCTGGAACGACGAGGACCTCGCCGCGATCTGGACCTCGTTCCTCGACCGCGACCGCCCCGGAGCGCAGTTCTTCGACCTGCCGAACGCCAACTACGGCTCGTCGAACTACGACGCCGTCGTCGATGCCGATGGCACCACGGTCGGCCTGTCGCTCTTCACGGGCGTCACGGCGAACGAGCGACGGGGCCTGTCGCTCGCCACGGTCGACGCGAACGTGGAGATCGGCACCGAGCTGCAGGTCATCTGGGGCGAGCCCGACGGCGGGAGCAGGAAGACCACCGTGGAGCCGCACGAGCAGTTCACCGTGCGTGCGGTCGTGAGCCCGGTGCCCTACGCGGTCACCGCGCGCACCGAGTACCACGGCGGCTGGCGCACGGCCGGCGTCGCCTGAGCGCCGAGGTCGCCTGACCATCCTGCGGCCCCTGCCGATCCGTCGGCAGGGGCCGCAGGGCATCCGAGACCCCGCTGCGGAGGGACGATCCGCCGGTACATCCGATCCCCACCCGTGGAGGCAGACCGTGAACCCAGACGCCGTACGCCAGGCCGTGCGTGATCTCCTGCTCGCGGTCGGCGAGGACCCCGACCGACCCGAACTCGCCGAGACGCCCCGACGCGTGACCGAGAGCTTCGCCGAGCTGCTCTCAGGATCGGAGGTCGACGCATCGGGTCTCCTGCAGGCGCTCCCGGGCGAGGGCATCGCCGACGGTGAGGCGGTCGTCGTCTCGCGCCTGTCGTTCCGCTCGATGTGCGAGCACCACCTGCTGCCGTTCCGCGGCATGGTGCACCTCGTCTACGCGCCCTCCGAGCAGGTGGCCGGCTTCGGATCGTTCGCCCGCGTGCTCGACGTGCTCGCCGCGCGCCTGCAGGTGCAGGAACGCCTGACCGGCCAGTTCGCCGATGCGGTGGAGTCGGGCCTCGACGCACGCGGCGTCGTCGTGGTGATCGAGGCGTCGCACGGATGCCTCAGCGACCGCGGTGCCCTGCAGGCCGACGCCCGGGCGATCACGATGGCGAGCCGCGGCATCTACCGCGACGCGGCCCTCCGCAGCGAGGCGCTCCGCCTCATCCCCATGCACGACGGCGACCAGCCCGCCCACCGGTGGATCACGGATGCCGCCGGCCCCGCGAACCTGGGCGGTGTGCTCGCCGGCGGCGGCCGGCGTTCGTCGGAGCCGCGCCCGCGCAGTCCTAGGATTCGAGTTCGCGCAGAGCGTCGATGACGCTGCGCAGGTGACTGCGGACGGCCTGTTCGGCCGCGTCGGCATCGCCGGCGACCACGGCGTCGATGATCGCGGCGTGCTGGAGCACCGAGACCTTGGCTCGCTGCGGGCGCGACGACAGCTTGAACTGGTGGCGCACGCTCTGGGCGTGCAGTCGTGCGAGCACGTCGGACGCGGTGGCATGCCGGCTGAGCTCGCGGATGCGCATGTCGAGGTACTGGTTCAGGCGCGAGTACTCGAGCAGGTCGCCGTCGGCGACGGCCTGGATCATCTCATCGCGCAGTTGCTCGAGGGCCGCGGCGTCGCCGGCGGTGAGGTTCTGCGACGACTTGGCGGCGCACAGTCCCTCGACCCCCATGCGCACCTCGATGATCTCGATGGCCTCGTCGAGCGAGATGGCGCGCACTCGGGAACCGCGGTTCGGCAGTCGCTCCACGAGGCCTTCGCTCGCGAGCTCCAGCAGTGCGGTGCGCACGGTGGCGCGGCTGGCCGAGAAGGTCGAGCTGAGGTCGGCCTCGATCAGGCGCTGGTTGGGTGCGTACTCGCCGCGGATGATCGCATCGCGGATGAGGTCGGTCACGCGTGGGTCGAGGGTCGCGGCGTCGGCGGCACCGGCAGCGGGTGAGTCCTGAACCGTCATCGTCATGCGCACACACTCTCTCCCGAATCGCCGGACCTGATATCGGGCCTGGGCGCGAACCACTATTGTCTACAATATTACGTGCAGTCGCCGGTCAAGGGAGTTTCCACGTGCGCGTCGCGGTGCTGGGTCTCGGGGAAGCGGGCGGCATCTATGCCGCAGAACTCGCCGAGCTGGGCTCCGAGGTCACGGCAACCGATCCCGTGGTCGCGTCCGCCCCACCCGGCGTGACGTTGGCCTCCGACATCCCCGAGGCCGTACGCGATGCCGAGATCGTGTTGAGTCTGGTCGGCGGGGGCGCCGCGGCATCCGCTCTCGACGTCGCGCTGCCGGCGATGAGGCCGGGGAGCGTCTACGCCGACCTCAACACCCTCGGCCCCGACGAGAAGCGACGCCTCGGCGCGCTCGCCGCCGAGCGAGGCATCCCATTCGTCGACGTCGCCGTGCTCGCGCCCGTGCCCCGCGCCCGGCTCCGCACCCCGCTCGCGCTGAGCGGGTCGGGGGCCGACCGGCTGCAGACGTTCCTCGAGCAACTGCAGGTGCCGACGACCGCCGCCGGCGCGGAACCCGGTGCCGCCGCCGGATTGAAGCTGCTCCGCAGCGTGTTCATGAAGGGGCTCGCCGCCCTCATCTTCGAGGCCGTCACCGCGGCTCGCGAGGTGGGGGCCGAAGACTGGGTGACCGAGCAGATCGCGTCGGAGCTCGGCCCCGGCGGCCGCGCGCTCGTGCAGCGCCTGCTCGACGGCACGCCGGTGCACGCCGTGCGCCGTGAGGCGGAGATGCGCGACGCGCTCGCCTTCCTCGAATCACTCGGCGCGGCGCATCCGATGACCGATGGCACCATCGCATGGCTGCACGCGCTCGCGGGCGGCGCCAACGCCGACGACCCGCGCTCCGCGGCATCCGACCCCTCGTAGCGGGCGGAACGCCGCCGATGCGTCCCTACGCGTCCGCCCAGACCTCGTTCGCCAGCGCGACGACGGCGTCGATCTTCGCCCACTGCTCGTCTTCGGAGAGCACGTTGCCCTCCTCGGTGGAGGCGAAGCCGCACTGCGGGCTGAGCGCGAGCTGGCTGATCGGCACGATCGTGGCCGCCTCGTCGATACGGCGGCGGATCTCGTCGTGGTCCTCGAGCGTGCCCGTCTTGGTCGTGATGAGTCCGAGTTCGACGACCTTGTCGCCCTCGGGCAGGAAGCGAAGGGGCTCGAAGCCGCCCGCGCGCTCGCTGTCGTACTCGAGGAAGTAGCCGTCGAAGTCGCACTCGCCGAGCAGCTGCTCGGCGACCGGCTCGTATCCGCCCGACGAGATCCACGTCGAGCGGAAGTTGCCACGGCAGACGTGCGTGGTGATCACGAGGTCGTCGGGCTTGTCGCGCAGCGACGCGTTGATGAGCGACGCGTACCGCTCGGCGAGATGATCGGTGCGGATGCCGCGGTCGGCGGCCTTGGCGAGCTCCTCCTCCGAACAGAGATACGCCCACGCGGTGTCGTCGAACTGGAGGTACCGGCATCCGGCGTCGTAGAACGCCTGCACCGCGTCGCGGTACGCCTGCGCGAGGTCTTCGAAGATGTCCTCGTGGCCGGAGTACTGCGAGCCCTCGAGGGCGTCGCGTTCGAGGCGGAAGTCGAGCACGGTCGGCGCGGGGATGCTGAACTTCGGCACCACGCCGGCCCGCTCGGCCACGGGCTTCAGGAAGCGGAAGTGCTCGAGCATGGGGTGGTCGGCCGGGAATCCGACCGGTCCGTCGATGTGCAGCCCGCGCGGGCGGGTCTGCACGCCCTGGAACTGGATGCCGTGGTCGAGCTCGACCACGTTCACGCCGTCGAGCATGCCGAAGAAGTCGAAGTGCCACCACGAGCGTCGGAACTCGCCGTCGGTGGCGAGCTTCAGCCCGGCGGCCGCCTCGCGTTCGACGAGGCGCTCGATCGCGGTGTCCTCGACGGCACGGAGGCCCGCGTCGTCGAGCTCACCGGCGGCGTGACGCGCTCTGGCGTCCTTGACCTCCTCGGGCCGGAGGAAGCTGCCGACGATGTCGGCACGGAACGGCGGGTTCACAGACATGACAACACCCTAATCCGCACTCCCCCGATGTCCACGGGGGTTTCGCCGGATTACGGCTCGGATGCCGGCGTCCCGGCCGGCAGCGATTCGAGGTATTCCATCGACCGCACCGACGACGCGACGAGCGGCCGGAACCGACCGCCGGGCGTCGCTGCGGGATGTCCCGTGGGCAGGTAGGCCGCACGCATGGCGACCGAGATCTCCCGCGCGGCGTGGGCGAGCAGCTCCACGTAGCCGAGCGCCGACGTGCCGTCGTTCGGCACGACGACGGAGAGCGCCGCGATGACATCGTGGTGCGCGCCCAGCACCGGCACGGCGATGCCCCGCGATTCGGCGTGGATGTGCCCCTCGGTGACGGCCCAGCCGTCGGCGCGCACGCGGCGCAGCGCCTCGCGCAGCTGCTCGGGCGTCTGGATCGTGCGCTCGTTGTAACGCACGAGCGGGGCGCTGAGCACCTGCTCGAGCAGTTCGGGGCCGGCGTACGCGAGCAGCACGAGTCCGCTCGACGAGACGGTCAGCGGCAGTCGCCCGCCGATGAGGGTCGCGTTGATGACGGCGTCGCGCGCCGAGAGCCGATCGAGGAAGACCACCTCGGTGCCGCTCAGCACCGAGAGCTGCACGTGCTGGCGCACCCGCGCGTGCACCTGCTGCAGCCATGGGCGGGCGATCTCGCGCAGACCCAGCGCCCCGGGGGTTCGGCAGGCCAGCTCCCAGAGGCGCACGCCGAGCCGGTAGGTCAGGTCGGGCATCCGCTCGAGCAGGCCCTCGCGTTCGAGTTCCGAGACGAGGCGGTGGGTGGTCGAGAGCGCGAGGCCGGCGCGCTGCGCGAGCTCGGAGAGCGTCAGGAACGGCTCGGATGCCTCGAACGCCCCGAGCACGCGGAGGTGCTTGCTGAGCACCGACTCACCGTTCGACGAACGTGCCATCGCATGTCTCCTCAGGAGGGCCATCGGCGGCCCGGTCCCGACCATCGTACCTTCCTTTCCATTGAACGGAATGGAACGAGCGGATGCCGCCGCCGCAACTTACCGTATGAATCTCCCGCGTGAACAGGGCGTTGATTCACGGGCACGAACGGGCGATCCTGTCAATAGGGGTTTCCGCGACGTGATGATCTCGATTCGATATCGACGCTCCGGGTCGTTTCCAAAATCGTTGACAATCTCGTTTTCGATCCGTAGCGTCGATTTCGTGCGGTCGTGAGATCGCGTCAGACCCGAGCAATGATGCGACAGGAAGGTGCACGATGGCCGCACGCCTGAGTCTGCACGACGTGAGCCTGCACTTCGGTGGTGTCAACGTGCTCCAAGAGGTGAGCTTCGACGTCGAGCCCGGAGTGATCTTCGGCCTCGTCGGCCCGAACGGCGCCGGCAAGACCTCCCTGTTCAACTGCATCAGCGGGCACTACAAGCCGAGTTCGGGGTCGATCACGATCGACGAGACCGAAGTCGTCGGGCTGGCTCCCTCCCGGCTCGCCCGACTCGGCCTGGCCCGCACCTTTCAGCATCCGGCGCTCCAGCTCGATGCGACCGTGCTGCAGAACGTGCTGCTCGGCGGCCACACCCGACTGCCCGGAGATCCTGCCTCGTGGTCGCTGCGTCTGCCGTTCACCGCTCGCTCCGAACGCGACATCCGCGCGGAGGCCCTCGAACTCCTCGAACGCGCCGGGCTCGGCTGGGCCGCGCACCTGCCCGCCGATGAGTTGTCGCACGGCCTGCACAAGGGCGTCGAGCTGTGCCGCGCGCTGCTCATGAAGCCCGCGCTCCTGCTGCTCGACGAGCCCGCGGCGGGTCTGTCGCACGGCGAGGTCGAGCAGCTCATCGGCACCGTGCGGCGCGTCCGCACCGAGGAGGACATCACGGTCGTGATCGTGGAACACCACATGGGACTCATCTCCGCCCTCACCGAGCGGGTCGTCGTGCTCGACCACGGCGCGAAGCTCATGGAGGGCACCGCGGCCGAGGCGCAGTCCGACCGGCGCGTCATCGAGGCCTACATCGGAAAGGACGCCGTCGATGACGTTGCTTGAGCTCACCGACGTCACCGCCTCGTACGGCCCCGTCCAGGTGCTGGAGGGCGTCTCGCTCAGCGTCCCCGAGGGCGGCGCCGTCGGCATCCTCGGCGCGAACGGCGCGGGCAAGACCACCACGCTGCGCGCGATCAGCGGCACGGTGCGCACGGGCGGGCGCATCACGTTCGACGGCCGCGACATCCGCGGCTCGCGTCCTGACAAGGTCGCCTCGCTCGGCATCGCGCACGTGCCCGAGGGTCGCGGCACGCTCGCCCAGCTCAGCGTGCGCGAGAACCTCCGGGTCGGGGCGTACCTCCGCAAGGACCGCAAGGCGATCTCCACCGACCTCGACTACTGCCTCGACCTCTTCCCGCAGCTGAAGGATCGCATCAACTCCCGGGGGGCGGCCCTCTCGGGCGGCGAGCAGCAGATGCTCGCCGTGGCCCGGGCGTTCATGGCCAAGCCCCGGCTCCTGCTGCTCGACGAGGCCTCGCTCGGCCTGGCGCCGAGCACCGCGAAGGCGGTGTACGCGGCCATCCGAAGGCTCCGGGTCGAATCGGGCATCGCCATGGTCGTCGTGGAGCAGAACGCCAACCTCGCCTTCACCCTCGTCGACACGGCGACCGTCCTCGAGACCGGGCGCAACGTGCTCACCGGCTCGTCCGACGAGCTCAAGGGCATGGACGAGATCCGACGCGCCTACCTGGGGGGCTGAGACCATGGATACCTTCATCCAGCTCGTCATCGACGGCCTCTCGACCGGTTCGATCTACGCCGCCCTCGCCCTCGCGATCGTGCTCGTGAACCAGGCGACCGGGCTCATCAACTTCGCCCAGGGCGCCATGGCCGTGCTCTCCGCCTACATCGCGTACGCGTTCACACAGGCCGGCCTGCCCATCCTGCTCGCGATCCTCCTGGCCGTGGTGATCTCGTTCGCCATGGGCGCAGTGGTCGAGCGCTTCCTGATGCGCCGCTTCGAAGGGGGCGATCCCGACACCGCCGTCGTCGTGACGATCGGCCTGCTGACGCTCATCACCGGTATCGCTGCATGGCTCTGGGGGTACAACAACCGCCAGTTCGAGTCGCTGTTCCCCCTGTCGAGCGTCAACATCCTCGGCGCGGTGGTGAGCGTCCGCTCGATCGCCACGACGCTGACGATCATCGCGATCATGGTCGTGCTGCAACTCCTGTTCCTCCGCACCAAGCTCGGCCTCGCCCTCCGCGCGGTGGCCGACAACCCCTCGTCGGCGGCCTTCTCCGGACTGCCGGTCGGGCGGCTGCTGATGATCGGCTGGGGTCTCGCCGCAAGCCTCGGCGCGGTCGCCGGCTCGCTCGTCGCGCCGCAGCTCACCCTCACGCCCGGCATGATGGACACCGCGCTCGTCTACGCACTGGCCGCCGTGATCCTCGGCGGACTCTCGAGCCCGCTCGGCACGGTGGTCGCGGCGTGGATGATCGGCATCCTCGAGAACCTCGCGGCCGTCTACGTGCCCTTCATCGGACACGACCTGAAGATCGCGGTGCCGTTCATCCTCATCTTCGTGATCCTCGTCCTCCGTCCTCAAGGCCTCTTCGGGCGAAAGGTCGTGGTGCGCGTCTGATGAACAGGTTCTCGACTCTCATGCGCAACAAGTGGGTGCAGCTCGCGCTCGTCGTCGTGGTCGCGGCGATCCTCCTCTATGCACCGCTGGTGCTCCCCGTCTTCGCCAACCAGACCCTGATCCGCATCGGCGTCTACGCGGTCGCGGTGCTCGGGCTGAACATCGTCATGGGCTACGCCGGCCAGATCAACCTCGGCCAGATCTTCTTCCTCGGCCTCGGCGCCTACGTCGCCGCCTACGGCGTCAACCAGGAGTGGAACATCCTCGTGGTGTTCATCGCGTCCCTGGTGGTCCCCGGCGTGGTGGGCCTGCTCATCGCGCTCGCGGCGGCGCGGCTCGGTGGCCTCGCGATCGCCATGGTGACCATCGCGCTCCCGATCGTCGGCGTTCCGCTGGCCAAGCGTCTGTCCGACTTCACGGGCGGCTCGCAGGGGACATCCGCCCGGTTCTCCAGTGCCCCCGACTGGACCGGCCTCTTCAACGACCAGTGGCAGTACTACATCGTGCTCGTCGTGACCGCCGTGGCCTTCATCCTCGCCCGCAACCTGGTGCGCGGGAAGTTCGGACGCGCGTTCACCGTCGTGCGCGAGAACGAGGCCGTGGCGTCGTCGATGGGCATCTCGCCCTACCGCTACAAGGTGCTCGCCTTCACCATCGCCTCGATCTTCGGCGGGGCGAGCGGCTTCCTGTACCTCGCCGCCGTGCAGTACACGTCGCCCGAGACGCTGAGCTTCGGGCACTCCATCGGGCTCGTCATCGCCATGGTCATCGGCGGCGCCGGCAGCATCGCCGGTTCACTCATCGGCGGCGCCTACTACGTGCTCGTGCCGCAGCTGACGAACGCGATCGACCCGAGCTTCACGGCGATCAGCCAGGGCGTGATCCTCCTCGCGGTGCTGTTCCTGCTCCCCGGTGGGCTCGTCAGCCTTCCGCGAGTCATCCGTCGCCTCACCCGTCGACGGACCCCTCGCTCATCGCAGGGGGATTCTCCCCAGGGAGACTCCCCGCAGACCACTCCTGCGCAGCCGCCGTCCGCGGATGCCGCGCAGGAGGGACCAGAAAACACAGAGAGGCAGATTCGACCATGAACATTCGAAAGAAGGCAGGTGGGGTCGTCGGCGTCGTCGCGATGGCGTCGATCGTCGCACTCGCCGTCTCGGGCTGCAGCACTCGCGGCGGCGGCGGCGGCGAAGACGGCGGCGATGGTGCCGCGGCGAGCCCCGGCATCACCGACGAATCCATCACGCTCGGCGTCACGACGCCGCTCAGCGGCCCGACGGCCGGCCCCGGCACCTGCACCGTCGCCGGCCTCGAGGCCTACATGGGCGCGGCGAACGCCGACGGCGGCATCGAGTTCGGCGACGGCCAGACCCGCGAGGTCGAGATCAAGACCTACGACGACACGTACGACCCGCAGAAGGCGCTCGCCAACTTCCAGCAGATGGTCTCCGACGAGGTCTTCGCGGCGACGTCTGGCCTCGGCACGCCCACGAACCGCGCTTGGCGCGAGGCGGCGATCGACGAGGAGTTCCCGCAGGTGCTCATCATGACGGGCGACCCGCTGTTCAGCAACCAGGAGGAGAGCCCCTGGTCGCTCGGCTTCGTGCCGGTCTACCAGAACGAGGGTGCCGCCTTCGGTGAACTGCTCGCCGCGTCGGGCGCCGACCACAAGGTCGCGATCCTGTCGCAGAACGACGACTACGGCGACGGCTACGTCGAGGGCTTCAAGGAGGCCATCGAGGGCGCCGACAACATCGAGGTCGTCGGAGAGCTCACCTACGAGGCCACCGACACGTCGGTCGACGCGCAGCTCACCGAGCTCGCGGCCACTGGCGCCGACGTCTTCTTCAACGCGATGTCGATCACCCCGCTCGTGATCTCGTCGCTGCAGAAGGCGCAGCAGATCGGATGGCTCCCCAGCTGGTTCCTCCCGTCGAACACCTCGAGCCCGACCGCGATCCTCGAGCCCGGTGGCGGTGCGGCCTTCCCCGGCATCTACTCGGTGTCGTTCTCGAAGGCCCCGCAGAGCCCGGCGTTCGCCGAGGACGAGGATGTCGTGAAGTTCCTCTCCGACCTCAAGGAGTACGGCAACTACCCCGACATGCCCGCGTTCCCGCACTGCATGTGGAGCTACATGATCGGGGCCACGCTGCAGGAGGCGTTCGAGAACATGGAGGAGCCGACGCGTGAGAGCTTCATGGAGTCGCTGCGCAACATCTCCGACCTCCAGGCGCCGCTCATGCTCGAGGGCACCGCGGTGAACACCACGGAGGACGGCCAGCCGGCGGTCTCCACGGTCATCGTGCAGAAGTACAACGGAAGGGGCTACGACACGGCCGAGAACTTCGGCTGATCGCAGGACGATCCCACCACGCAGTGCCGTCGCCCCGGGTCATCGACCCGGGGCGACGTGCGTGCCCGGCGCCGGCTCGTCGAGGAACGCGCGGATGGCGGCGATCACCTCGTCGGGCTGCTCCTCGAGCAGGGCATGACCCGAGTCCGCGACATCCGTCACGCGGGCCAGCGGAAGCTCGCGCGCATACGCGTCGGCGATGCCCGCATCGAGATAGTCGCACTCGGGCCTCACGATGAGCGCCGGATGCCCCCGCAGCCGGTCGATGCTCGTCGCCGTGACGCCCGTGCGGGGCGCGCGCTCCACCCCGGGCCCGTGGTTCGCGAAGTGACCGAGCCGCTCCGGGGCATCCGGAACCGCGTGCCCGTCGCAGACGAGACCGCCCGCCGCGGCGAGGTAGAGCTCGCGGTACCGGGCGTCGGCTTCGGCATCGGGCATGAAGCGGTGCGCGAGCTCCGTGTCGATGAGCGTCATCGAATAGGCGAAGAGGTTGCGCGGCTCGAGCGCCCGGGCGTACAGCCCCGCCAGGTCACGCGGCGACAGGCGGCTCTGCGGGGAACCGGGCGGCTGGCTCACGCCCTGCCAGGGAACCGCGCCGGGCGACAGGAACACCAAGCGATCGACGCGGTCGGGATGCGCCACGGCGAACGCCAACGCGACCGGGGCACCCCACGAGAAGCCGAGCAGCGTCACTCGGTCGGCGCCCGTCGACTCCACCACCGCCTCGAGGTCGCGCACGGCGCGTTCGAAGGTGTAGCCCGAGGGATCGTCGAGCCGGGCCGAGCCGCCCGTGCCGACCTGGTCGTAGACGACGAGGTCGCGGTCGGTCGCGAGCCGTTCGAGCACGCGCTCCTCGTGGGCGGTCCACGGCACGCCGGGGCCACCGTGGACGGCGATCAGTGGAACCTGGGCCCGCGCATCGTCGTCGGCGTGGGCGTCGACGGCGGGCATCGTCCGCACCGCGAGGAAGGTGCCGTCGGCCAACTGCAGCGCCCCCGGCGGCGGGTCGAACGGAACCGGCGTCGTCGGCAGGACCACGAGGAGTGACAGGGCGGTGGCGACGCCGAGCGCCAGGCCGGCCCGTGCGTAGCGGCGTCCGGCATCGTGGCGTCTGCGGGTGCGCAGCCATGTCCATGCGAGCACGACGACGACCGAGACGGTCAGCGCGATCGTGATCGCCTGGGCCGGGGTGGAGGCGAACGTGCCCGACGCCAGCACGAGGGTCACCTGCGTCGTGGCGACGAGCAGGACGACGAGCACGCGCCGGATCCACCGCCAGATCGACCTCAGCGGGCGATCGTCGGTTCGGTCGGACATTCCCTCAATCCTGCCCTGCGCCTCCGACGCGCACCTCACCCGATCGGGTGATGTCACGGCGGCGGCGGTGGCCGAGGGTGGACGCATGGGTCAGCTGCTGGAACGGGAAGTGGTGCGCATGCGCACGACCTGGCCCGTGTGGACGACGTGGGGCGCCCTCGTTTGGGCCTTGGGCTACGGCGCGATGGGGGTGGCCTGGTGGGCCGGGGCCGACTGGTACCCGTTCGCGCCGGTCCCGCCTGATCGGCGGAGCCTGTCGATCCTCGAAGGCCTGCCGGTCGAGGTCTTCGGCCCGGTGATGACGTTGGTCTCCCTCCTCGGCGCGGCCTGCGCGGTGGTGATGCTCCGGGGCATCGGATCTCCGGGCACGCGGCGGCTGATCACCGGGTTCGGCGTGGCCCTGGCCATCACGGCCACGACGGTCGTGCCCGACTACACACTCCTCGCCGTCGCCGCCCTCTGGCCGCTGTTCATCGCGTTCGCAGTGTTCGGGGTTCCCGGCCCGCAAGGCGGCATCGGCGACATCCTCTACTGGCATCGGATGAACCTCATCATCGTGTTCGCCGGCGGATTGCTCTGGGCGGCCGCGACCCTGGCCTACCGCCGGCGCAGCCGCGGCGCGTGCCCGAACTGCGGTCGCCGGCACGGCGTGGCCGGGCATCGGACGGCCACGATGGCGAGCCGCTCGTGGGGTCGAGCGTGGGTGGTGGTGGCCATCGCGGCCACGCTTCCCTACGAGGTGACGCGCATCGCCTGGTTCGCCGGCTGGCCGATCGGACTCACCGACGAGCTGTACGTGAGCCTGCAGGACCCGCCAGAACTGCTCAGCGTCGGCCTGCTGCTCGCCATGCTCTCCATCGGGGGCGCCGTCCTCACGCACGGGCTCGTGGCCGCCTGGGGCGAGCGGTTTCCGCGCTGGCTCGGCCCACTCGCCGGTCGCGCCGTACCGGCACCCCTCGCGGTCATCCCGGCAACGGCCGTCACGGTGACCCTTCCGCCGACGGCGCTCATGTCGCTCGGGCCGGCCGCGAGCGGCGGCTACGACTGGGCGAACTGGGGCACGTGGCTGCCCGGCGTGCTGTTGGTCGTGTGGGCCCTCGGGCTCGGGATGGCGACGTGGTCGTACCACCTGCGGCGACGCGGCCCCTGTCGTGTGTGCGGGGCATCCGGCTGAGCACTGGCGGTGCGGCTCAGCCGACGGGGTCGGCGAACAGCCGCGGCTGTGCCACGACCGGCGCGCCCTCGAGTTCGAGGAGGAACCGCTTGCGTTCGAGACCCCCGGCGTAGCCCGTGAGCGACCCGCTCGCGCCCACCACGCGGTGGCACGGCACGAGGATGCTCAACGGGTTGCGACCCACCGCCTGGCCGACGCGTCGAGCCAGATTGCGGTCGCCGAGACGTGCCGCCAGCTCGCCATACGTCGTGGTGTCGCCATATGGGATCTCCCGGAGCATCCGCCAGACGGCCTCGTGGAACGCGCCGCCCGACGTTGCCATCGGCACGTCGAACTGGGTTCGCACCCCGGCGAGGTACTCGTCGAGTTCTTCGCCCAGCCGCGCGATGAGCGTGTCGCGGCCCGGGTCGACCTCGATGCCGATGGCGTCGTCAGGCGGCGGGTACCAGTGGCCCGGGAAGTAGATGCCGCGGAGCGCGGCTTCGTCGGCCACCACGAGGAGTGGGCCGAGCGAGGTCGGGAGCGTGGCGTGCCGGCGGGTCATGATTCCATCCTCGCGCCGCGACGCGGTGCGGCCGCCGCAATCGGCAGCGGGAATCGGACCTCGACGCCTCGGCCGGGAGTCCGTCGCGCGAAGCATCCGTCGCCGGTGTCAACCCCGCGCGAGGCATGCGCTGGTCGGCGAGGGTGGAATGACCACGGAAGGAGCGACCATGGGCAAGGCGAATGACGACGAGGCCGTCCGGGCCGGCGATGCCGGCGGAATTCCCACCGACACGAGGGGTGACGGCGGCATCGGCACGGCCGACGGCGTCTCGGGGGTGGGCCTCGTCGGAACCGGGTTCGGCGTCGCGGGCAACGTGCCGGAGCCGCCCGGCGTCGACGAGGAGCCCGTCACCATCGAGGACGAGGACGACCCCGACGCGTGACGGAACCGCCCCGGACCGAGCCGTCTAGTGCTCGACGTCGAACACGGCCTTGACGACGCCGTTCGAGTACGCCTCGTGCTCGACGAGCTGCAGCTTGCCGGATTCGCGGCCGTTGAAGAGCCGCTTGCCCTCGCCGAGGGCGACGGGGAACACGAGCAGGTGGTAGCGGTCGACGAGGCCGGCCTCGGCCAGGCCCTGCGCCAGGGTCGCGCTGGCGTGCACGAGGATGGAGCCGCCGTCACCCTGCTTGAGCTCGGCCACCTCGTCGAGTGATCGCAGCACCGAGGTGTTGTTCCACTCGGGGTCGGTGAGCGTGCTCGAGACCACGTACTTCGGCATCGCGTTGTACTCGGCGAACTCCTCCATCTGCGGCCAGACCGGTGCGAACTCGTCGTAGCTGACCCGGCCGAGGAGCATCGCACCGGCCTCTTCCTGCTCGCGGCCCTTGATCTCGTAGGCCTCCTCCACGAAGGGAACCTCCTTGAACGACCATCCGGCGCGGGGGTGGTCTCCGCCGCCGGGCGAGTCGATGACTCCATCGATGGTGATGAACTCGGTGACGATGAGCGTGCGCATGGCAATACCTTCTTCGATCCGTGCGAGGCGGGCGTTCCGTCTCTCATTCTGGACGTCGAACGGCGGCGTCGCGAGATCGACAACGGGCTCGAAGGATTCTTGCCGGAGTTCTCGTCGCGGCCGGTCCCGGGCTGCGCGGCCGCTCGTTCCGGCTTGGGCGCAGTCGCCGAGGTTCCTCAGGCGAATGCGGGAGCGGGCTGATTCGTCAGCGTCTTGACGACGGCGTCGACGAGCGCCTTCTGCTGGTTCGTCAGTTCCTGTCCGGCCATCGCTTCGAGGAATGGTGCGAACGGGTCCATGACGTCGGTGCTCCGGCCTGCCAACTCCTCCAGCACTGCCAGCCCGCAGAATGGGACATAGGCCGGTGAGTAGCCGCCTTCATGAACGACGACGACCCGGCCCCCTGCGTGTGCTTCTGCGAGCTCGAGGATGCGGGCGGTCATGGTTCGGTAGGTCGCGCTGGTCAGCATCTGCCGACCGAGCGGGTCGAGAATGCTCGCGTCGTACCCGCTGGCCACGATGATCAACTCGGGCTGGAACGCGGATACCGCCGGGATGACCCCACGTTCGAATGCGTCCAGGTACGCCGCTCGTCCGGAACCGGGCGGGAGCGGGATGTTGAGCGCGGCGCCCGCGCCGTCGGCTCTGCCGCGTTCGGTGAGGAAGCCGGAGTCGGGCGGGTAGCAGCGGTCCTGATGCAGGGAGACCGTGAGGGTGAGCGGGTCCTCGTAGAAGATGTCCTGAGTGCCGTTCCCGTGGTGCACGTCCCAGTCCACGATTGCGATGCGTTCGATCCCCCGCACCCGACGGGCATGAGCGACCGCGATCGCGATGTTGTTGATCATGCAGAACCCCATGCCGGCGTCGGCGGTGGCGTGATGTCCTGGAGGCCGCACGAGCGCATACGCGTTCTCGACACGTCCCTCGATGACGGCGTCGACCGCCTCCATCACGCCGCCGGCCGCGAGTCGGGCGATTTCCATGCTGCCGTGACCGATCGGCGAGATTCCGTCCTCGCACACTCCGCCGCGAAGCGCGTCGCTCTGCGATTGAAGGTAGGCGAGATGCTCCTCGGTGTGGACGCGCAGGATCTCGTCGTCCGTCGCGAAGCGAGCATCGATGGCCGCAAGCTCGCGCTCCAGGCCGCTGGCCGCGACGAGCTGAGCGAGGCGCTGCTTGCTCTCGGGGCTTTCGAAGTGATGGTACGGCTGCACCCATCCACCGGCTGGGATCGCACCCGCGTAGGTGCCGGTGTCGTGCCACCCGTACCGCTCATCCCAGACGTAGCCGGTTCGACGTTCGGACATGATGAACCTCCTTGTTCGCGCGTCAGCATATTATGGACGTACGTCTGAGTCAATGATCAACTAGTAGGATCTACCGAGGAGGTTCGGGATGGTCGACAGCAGATCGAAGCGTGTTCCGATGGCCGAGCGTCGTGAGCAGCTCCTCGACGCTGCCGAACGTGTCCTCGTCAAGGACGGCGTGCGGGGCCTCACCACCCGTTCCGTCGCGGCGGAGGCGAAGTGCGCCCTGGCGACGGTTCACTACGTCTTCGACGACGTCGATGACCTGTTGGCTGGAGTACTGCAGCGAAGCGTGGCCGACGTCACGCAGCATCTCAGCGAGAAGGAGTTCCAGGCGGTTCACACCGTGGAAGAGGCGGTCGCCGAATGCCTGCTCGCGCTCTGGGAGCTCGTGGAAGCGGATCCGCAGCGACAGATCGTCCAGTACGAACTCACCCTTCACTTCTTGCGACGTGACCCGTCGAGCGGCCGGCAGCAGTACCGTGACTACGCCTCCATCGTCGAGGGAATGCTCGCTCGACTGATCGCCCCCGAACTCCTCGAGCCGGGCAGCATCGATTCGCTCGCGCGCCGGATCACCGCCTATGTGGACGGCCTGATCCTGCAGTACCTCTTGGATCGAGATTCCGGGCGGGCTCGGCAGGATCTCATCGATCCACCAGTGATGACGGTGCGCAGCGAGCGAGACACGCGCTAGAGGCGCAGCTCCGCCGTCGCCTCTTCGGGCCCCTCCGCCGCGATCGGCTCCCGCCGGCGGCGGGTGACGAGGTAGGAGCCCAGGAGCACGAGGACGAATCCGACGAGCGTCCATATGCTGATCCGCTCCCCGAGGATCAGCACACCGGCCGCCACTGCGACCGCGGGGTTCACGTAGGTGATGGTCGTCATCTTCACCGGTCCGATCTCGGCGACCAGGGCGATCATGATCAGGAACGCGAGGGCGCTGCAGATCACGGCGAGCACGATGATCGACCAGACGGCCGCCGCTGACGGCCACGCCGTCGGCCACGCGCCCGTCATCAGCACGAACGGCACGTACACCACGGCCGTCGCGCCCAGGGACACCGCGACGACGCCGACGCCCGGCAGGTCGGACATCCAGCGGGAGAGGATCGCCGGGCCCAGCGCGTAGCCGACGACCACAATGGCGATCTCGCCGACGGCGATGAGATCGGACCCGGCGATGTCGAGGCCGACCAGCGCCGCGACACCCAGCATGCCGGACAGGATGCCGAGCCAGTTCACGCGCGACAGTCGCTCGGGCCTGCCCATCAGGAACGCGACGCCGACGCCGACCAGCGGCACGGTGGCGAGCAGCAGCCCCGCGGTCGAGCTCGGCAGGCGCTGCTCAGCAGAGCTGAGGAAGTACCACGGGATGATGATCTCGACCACGGTGTAGGCGAGCATCGGCTTCCACCGGCGCACGACCTGGACGACCTCGCGCCGGAAGAATGCGAGCGGCAGCAGCAGGATCGCCGCCAGCGCCGAGCGCCCCAGGACGACCATGGCGGGGTCGAGCTCGGTGACCGCGACCTTGATGAAGAGGTACGGGATGCCCCAGGCGATGCCGAGTGCGGCGAAGAGGATCAGGCCACGTCGTGTCACCCGCCCATTCTGAACCCCGGCACCGACATCGGCACGACCATGCCTGCCGACCCAGCGCGAAATCCTGCCGCCGTGGACGACGAGGTCGGCGCAGACGACTCCGCCTCATGTGAGGCGAATCTCACATGAGGCGGAGCGATGAGCGGATGCCGCGGGCCTCAGCCCTTGGCGAGCATCTCGAGCGTGTCGATGACGCGGTTCGAGAAGCCCCACTCGTTGTCGTACCAGGCGACCACCTTGACGTGCCTGCCGTCGACGCGGGTGAGCGCCGCATCGAAGATCGACGAGTGCGGGTTGCCCGTGATGTCGCTCGACACGAGCGGGTCCTCCGAGTACTCGAGGATGCCGGCGAGCTTGCCGGCGGCGGCCTCGCGGTATGCGGCGATCACCTCGTCGCGGGTGACCTCGCGGGAGACGGTCGTGTTCAGCTCGACGATCGAGCCCACGGGCACCGGCACGCGGATCGAGTCGCCCGAGAGCTTGCCCTCGAGCTGCGGCAGCACCAGCCCGATGGCCTTGGCGGCGCCCGTCGAGGTCGGCACGATGTTGACGGCGGCGGCGCGGGCGCGGCGCGGGTCGCGGTGGGGGCCGTCCTGCAGGTTCTGCTCCTGCGTGTAGGCGTGCACCGTCGTCATGAAGCCGTGCTCGATGCCGGCGAGTTCGTCGAGCACCGCGGCGAGCGGCGCGAGCGCGTTCGTCGTGCATGAGGCGTTCGAGACGATCGTGTGGTTGTCGGCGTCGTACGCGTCGGTGTTCACGCCGTATGCAAGGGTGACGTCGGCCCCGTCGGACGGAGCGCTCACGAGCACCTTCCGCGCGCCGGCGGCGAGGTGGGCCCTGGCGGCCTCGGCGGACGTGAAGCGACCGGTGGACTCGAGCACGACGTCGACGCCGAGCTCCTTCCACGGGAGGTTGGCGGGCTCGCGCTCGGCGAGGACCTTGATGCGGCGCCCATCGACGACGAGGGTGTCACCGTCGACCTCGACCGTGCGGCCGAGGCGGCCGAGGGAGCTGTCGTAGCGGAGGAGCTGGGCGAGCGCCTTCGGCTCCGTGAGGTCGTTGACCGCGACGACCTCGAGGTCGGAGTCGCGCTCCAGG
The DNA here is from genome assembly GCF_040679595.1 of Agromyces sp. NPDC052230. Classification (NCBI taxonomy): domain Bacteria; kingdom Bacillati; phylum Actinomycetota; class Actinomycetes; order Micrococcales; family Microbacteriaceae; genus Agromyces; species Agromyces sp. NPDC052230. The sequence goes on from NZ_JBFAVC010000001.1 coordinate 87,569, forward strand.
AGGGCGCGGAGGGTGTTGCGGCCGATACGTCCGAAGCCGTTCACGGCGATGCGGGTCATGGGTGTGGGTTCCTTTCGTTCCCGAGTACCCGGCCACTCTGGCCTCGAAGCACCACCGACGGAAGTGGCCGGGCGGACATGTGTCGAAAGGATCGCGCCAGCTGGCGGCATCCGGCGTCCGTCAGCGCGTGACCGGGATCAACTCCACGTCGCGCAGCGACCCGGCATCCGTCACCGCGGTCATCATCGTGCACACGGGTTGCCGGCGTCGATCGGTGGGCGAGCCGGGATTCAGCAGTCGGATGCCGCGGGGCGTCACGGTGTCCCATGGGATGTGGCTGTGCCCGAACACGAGCACGTCGAGCCCCTCGTGCTCGGCGTCCATGCGCGCCTCTCGCCCGGTCGCGGGGCCGGTCTCGTGCACCACGCCGAACCGGACGCCGTCGAACTCGACGTGCGCGACCTCGGGCAGGCGGGACCGCAGCGCCGGGCCGTCGTTGTTGCCCCACACGCCGACGAGCCGCGCCGCCCGCGCCGCGAGGGCGTCGAGGGTCGCGACGTCGATCCAGTCCCCCGCGTGGACCACGACGTCGGCCTCGTCGACGGCACGCCACACTGCGTCCGGCAGCCGCTTCGCCCGCGCTGGGATGTGCGTGTCGGAGATGAGCAGGAGCCGGGTGGCCATGCTCCATCATCGCCGCGGCACGGCAGAATCGGGGGATGATCCCCTACGAGCACACCCGCGGCGTCGGTTGGGCGCGGTTCTTCGCGTGGACGTCGGTCGGCCTCGGCCTCGCGGCGCTCATCGTGTCGGTGACCGTGCCCCTCGCCCTGCAACTCGAGCGGGTGACCTGGGTCGTGCTGTTCGCGACATTCTCGATCTGGGGGGCGTTCATGGCGGTGCCGCGCTACCGGGAGGCTGGCCGCCGGGTGCCATGGCTGATCGTGGTCGGCGCCGCGCTCGGCATCCTGACGTTCGCCCTCATGGTCTACGCCGCGGTCGCGTTCATCCTGGCGGGCTACTACGACACCGTCATCCCGATGCTGCCGAACTGGACGGAGGGCGGCACCGGAAGCCCAGCCGTACCGGGTATCGTCGCGGCGCCCCGCACCTGACTCAACCGGCCGCGGCGGTCGGTGCGAACGTGTGCCGGTACTCGGTCGGCGACGTCCCGAGGATCCGGTGGAAGTGCAGCCGCAGGTTCGCCCCCGTGCCGAGCCCGACCCGGTCGGCGATCTGCTCGACGCCGAGGTCGGTGCGCTCGAGCAGTTCGCGGGCGAGGTCGACGCGGGCGCGGAGGATCCACTGCATGGGCGTGTACCCCGTGTCCTCGACGAACCGGCGCGAGAACGTGCGCGGCGAGACGTTCGCGTTCCGCGCCAGGTCGGCGAGCGTGAGGGGTTCCTCGAGCCGGCCGAGCGCCCACTGCCGCGTCGCCGCGAACAACTCGCCGAGGGGCTCGGGCACGCTGCGCGGTACGTACTGCGCCTGCCCGCCGCTGCGATACGGCGCGGCGACGAGCCTGCGAGCGACGTGGTTGGAGAGTCCGACGCCGTGGTCGCGACGCACGAGGTGCAGGCACAGGTCGATGCCCGACGCCGCCCCTGCCGAGGTGAGCACGCGGCCCTCGTCGACGAACAGCACGTTCTCGTCGACCCTGACGAGCGGATGCTTCCGCGCGAGCGCGTGCGAGTAGTGCCAGTGCGTGGTCGCCCGCCGGCCGTCGAGCAGCCCCGTCGCGGCGAGCGCGAACGCGCCCGTGGAGATCGCCGCGAGCCGCGCCCCGCGCGCGTGCGCCGCGAGCAGCGCCTCGACCACGGCGAGCGGCGCCTCCTCGATGTCGGGGTGGCGGTAGCCGGGCACGAACACCGTGTCGGCCCACTCGAGTGCCTCGAGTCCGTCGGCCACGTGGTACGAGAGCCCATCGCCGCCGGTCACGAGTCCGGGCGCGGCCCCGCAGACGCGCACCTCGTAGGGCATGCTCGTGCGGTGGGTGAAGACCTGCGCCGGAATGCCGACATCGAGCGGTTTGGCCCCCTCGAGCACGAGCACGGCGACGCGATGGGTGCGCTGGCGGGACATCCGGTCTCCTCGGTGATGGCGTGATGCCCACGATACGCAACGTTCGAGCCAATCAGCCCGGTCAACCCCCATCGGGGCCGGAACGATCGCGAGTAGCATCCGTCGCGGGAGGCGCTCATGCCCGACGAACTCGTTCTGGTCACCGGTGGCACCGGCTTCATCGCCGCGCACTGCATCGTGCGGCTGCTCGGCGACGGCTACCGGGTGCGCACCACGCTGCGGTCGCTCGCCCGCGCCGATGAGGTGCGCGCCCTCGTGCGCGCCGGCGGCGCCGATCCGACACGGCTCGAGTACGCCCAGGCCGACCTGCTGCACGACGACGGATGGCACGCCGCGGTCGCCGGGGCCGCGGGCGTGCTGCACGTGGCCTCCCCGTACCCGGTGCGGCAGCCGAAGGACGAGAACGAACTCATCGTGCCGGCCCGCGACGGCGCGCTCCGGGTGCTGCGCGCGGCGCGCGACACCGGGGTTCGGCGCGTGGTGCTCACCTCCTCGTTCGCGGCCGTCGGCTACTCGAGCCGGCCCGATCGACCCTTCACCGAGGCGGACTGGACCGATCCGGATGCCCAGGGCCTCAGCCCGTATGCGAAGTCGAAGACGATCGCCGAGCTCGCCGCGTGGGACTTCATCGACCGGGAGGGCGGTGATCTCGAGCTCTCCGCCGTGAACCCCGTCGGCGTCTTCGGCCCCGTCCTCGGCGACGATCTCTCGAGCTCCATCGCGCTGCTGCTCGTGCTCCTGCAGGGGAAGGTGCCCGCGGTTCCGAACGGCGAGACCTCGGGCGTCGACGTGCGCGACGTCGCCGACCTGCACGTGCGGGCCATGACGCATCCGGATGCCGCGGGCGAGCGGTTCCTCGCCGTGTCGGGCCCTCCGATCAGCTTCCTCGATATCGCGAGGCTCCTGCGAGAGGAACTCGGAGATGTGGCCGGTCGCGTGCCGAGGTTCACGATTCCCGATTGGGTGGTGCGGCTCGGGGCGGGGTTCAACAGCGACCTGCGTGCGATCGTTCCCGAGCTGGGTCGCTCACGACATGCGTCGGGTGAGAAGGCGCAGCGGATGCTCGACTGGCAGCCCCGCCCGCGCGACGAGGCCATCATCTCCTCGGCCGAGAGCCTCATCCGGCTCGGACTCGTGTAGCGTGAGAGGTACCCTACAGGGGTATTTCGCGAATTCACACGTCACTGAAGGGACGGCCATGACCGGCTTCAAGCGCATCGACCTCGGACTCACCGACGCGAACGCCGCGTGCAGCTGTTGCGCGACGGACGGCTCGCACGGCGCCGGCTCGCACGCCGGCACCGTCGTCTCTGCCGGCGCCGTCGCCTCCGCCGGCGCCGTCGCCTCCGCCGGCGCCGTCGCCTCCGCCGAAGGTGCGCTCAGCGCCGAGTTCCTGGTCGAGGGCATGACGTGCTCGCACTGCGTGTCGAGCGTGACCGAGGAGCTCTCCGAGGTCGACGGCGTGCAGCAGGTGGCCGTCGACCTGCGGCCGGGCGCGGCATCCGTCGTCACCGTGAGGAGCTCGGGGCCGATCAGCGATGACGCCGTGCGCACCGCGGTCGAGGAGGCCGGCTACACGCTGGCAGCGCCGGCGGCGTGAGCACCCCCGCGGCGTCGATGCCCGCGTCGTCGGCCGCGCCGCTCGAACTCGAGATCGAGGGCATGACGTGCGCGTCGTGCGCGACCCGCATCGAGCGCAAGCTCAACAAGCTCCCGGGCGTCGAGGCATCCGTCAACTACGCGACCGAGAAGGCGCACGTGCGCTGGTCCACCGACGAGGCGCTCGATCCGGCAGAGCTCATCGCCGCCGTCGAGTCCGCGGGCTACCGCGCGACGCTCCCCCCGCCACCTGCGTCGTCGTCGGAGGCACGCGGACCCGCTGGCGCCCCCGCGCGCGACGAGGCCCGCGAACTCGGTCGACGCGTGCTCATCTCTGCGGCGCTCACCGTGCCGGTGCTCCTCATGTCGATGATCCCGGCGCTGCAGTTCACGAACTGGCAGTGGCTCGCGCTCACGCTCGCGGCGCCGGTCGCGGTGTGGGGCGCGTACCCGTTCCACCGGGCCGCCGCGATCAACGCCCGGCACGGCGCCGCCACCATGGACACGCTCATCAGCGTCGGCGTACTCGCCGCGTTCGGCTGGTCGCTCTACGCCCTGTTCTTCGGCATGGCCGGCATGCCGGGCATGCAGATGACGCTCACCCTGTTCGGCTCGCCCGAGACGGGCTCGAGTGAGATCTACCTCGAGGTCGCAGCGGCCGTCACGGTCTTCGTGTTGGCCGGGCGATACGCCGAGGCGCGCGCCAAGCGGGAGTCGGGCGCCGCCCTGCGGGCCTTGCTCGAGCTCGGTGCGAAGGATGCCGCGCTTCTCCGCGACGGCCGCGAGACGCGCGTGCCCGTCGACTCGCTGGTGCCCGGCGACCAGGTCGTCGTTCGGCCGGGCGAGACGTTCCCCTCCGACGGGCTCGTCGTCGACGGGGCATCCGCCGTCGATGCCAGCATGCTGACCGGTGAGTCGGTGCCCGTCGAGGTCGCCGCCGGGTCCCGCGTCGTGGGCGCGACGGTCAACGTCGGCGGCCGCCTCGTCGTGGAGATCACCCGAGTCGGCGCGGACACCGAGCTCGCGCGCCTCGGCCGGCTCGTCGAGGAGGCGCAGACCGGCAAGGCGCCCGTGCAACGGCTCGCCGACCGTGTCTCGGCGGTGTTCGTGCCGGTCGTGATCGGGCTGTCGATCCTCGCGTTCGCCGGTTGGCTGCTCACGGGTGCGTCGCTCGAGGTGGCGTTCACCGCCGCCGTCGCGACGCTCATCATCGCGTGCCCGTGCGCGCTCGGACTCGCGACGCCCACGGCCCTCCTCGTGGGCACGGGTCGCGGCTCGCAGCTCGGCATCCTCATCCGCGGACCGCAGGTGCTCGAGCAGACCCGCCGCATCGACACGGTCGTGCTCGACAAGACGGGCACCGTGACGAGCGGTCGCATGCGCGTGGCGCTGGTGCACCCGATCGAAGGATGCCCCGAGCCCGAGCTGCTCCGCTACGCCGCCGCCGTCGAGGACGGCTCGGAGCACCCCGTGGCGCGCGCGATCGTGGCCGCGGCAACGGAGGGCGGAGCGGGGCATCCGGCCGCCGAGCAGTTCACCGCCCACGCCGGACTCGGCGTACAGGCCATCGTCGACGAGCGCCTGGTCGTCGCCGGCAAGCCTGACTGGCTCGCCTCCCAGTGGTCGCTCGAGCTGCCGGCGTCGCTGGCCGGAGCGCGAGACGAGGCGGAGGCCCGCGGCATCACCACGGTCGTCATCGCGTGGGACGGCGCGGTGCGCGGACTCATCGGCGTCGCCGACACGGTGAAGCCAACGAGTGCCGAGGCGATTCGGCGGCTGCGACGGCTCGGCCTCCGGCCCGTGCTGCTCACGGGTGACCACGAGGGTGCCGCGCGTGCCGTCGCCGCCGAGGTCGGCATCGATGATGTCCGGGCGGGCGTGACGCCGGCGGGCAAGCTCGAGGCGATACGACGGCTGCAGGCGGCCGGCCACGTCGTCGCCATGGTGGGGGACGGCGTCAACGACTCGGCGGCGCTCGCGGCATCCGACCTCGGCATCGCCATGGGCGGCGGCACCGATGCGGCCATCGCGGCCAGCGACCTCACTGTCGTGTCGGGCGACCTGCTGCTCGTGCCCGATGCGATCCGGCTCGCGCGACGCACGCTCGGCACGATCAAGGGCAACCTGTTCTGGGCGTTCGCCTACAACGTGGCGGCGATCCCCGTGGCCATGCTGGGCCTCCTGAACCCGCTCCTCGCGGGCGCGGCCATGGCGTTCTCGTCGGTGTTCGTGGTGACGAACAGCCTGCGGCTGCGAGGGTTCCGGCCCGAATCGTAACGGGCCTGGCAGCCCACATTAGATAGTGGTACTATCCAATTTATGGAACCACTCATCACGCTCGTCATCGTCACGTTGATCCTGCTCGCACTCGGCGCACTGGGCGTGCGCATCCTCCACCCGTGGCCCGTCGCCCTCAGGGGCGGCCTCGCCGCGATGTTCGTGCTGACCGGCGTCGCGCACTTCGTCGGCAAGCGCGACGATCTGATCGCGATGGTGCCTCCATTCCTGCCCGAGCCGGAGCTCCTCGTCACGATCACGGGCGTCCTGGAACTGGCGGGTGCCATCGGGCTGCTGATCCCGCGGACAGCCCCCCTGGCGGCAGGCGGGCTGACGCTGATGCTGATCGCCATGTTCCCGGCGAACGTCCACCTGGCACTCACCGGCACCGATCTGGGCCCCATGCAGGAGCTGTGGCCGCGGACCCTCCTCCAGGTCGTCTTCATCGCGGCGACCATCACGGCGGCCGTGACGAGCGTCCGTTCCCGTCGCGTGCCGACATCCGCGGGTGTACCCGCAGGAGTCACCGACGCGGGCTCACGGGTCGGCGCATGACGACCCGGGGCGCCGACGCTGTGCATGGATCTGAGACGCCTCCACTCCTGCGGGACATACTTCGGTAGGGCGCGACTTCGCGCTCATCGGCGACCCCCACGACTGGAGAACAGTGTCTTCCCGAGCATCCGCCCGCGCCCTCGCCCTCGCCATCGCGATCACCGCAACCGTCACCCTCGCCGCCTGCAGCGGCGGCGGTCCGGGCGGAGGCGGCGAACTCACCTACGAGGACAGCCCCCTCTCCAGGTACCTCGAAGCCGCGAACGGCGGCGCGTTCGACGAGGAGCGCGCGATCAAGCAGCAGCAGCAGGTCGAGGAACTGGTCGCCGCATGCATGGCCGAGGAGGGTTTCGAGTACCTTCCGGTCGATCAGTCCCAGTACATGACGTTCGCCGACGACATGGAGGAGCGCAACACCGAGGAGTGGGTCGCCGCCAACGGCTGGGGCATGGTGCAGACCGAGGAGGAGATGGCGGAGCAGCAGGCCGAGGCACAGGAGTACGTCGACCCCAACCAGCCCTACGTCGAGTCCCTCTCGCCGAGCGAGCAGGAGGCCTACTACGCCACGCTCTACGGGGCCCCGCCGAGCGAAGAGGAGATGAACGAGGACGGCTCGTACGAATACACCTGGGAGAACGGCGGATGCACCGGCTCCGCCAATCACGAACTGCAGGGCGATTCGTACTGGGAGGACGAGCGGTTCGCCGGACTCGTACAGGACATGAACGCGCTCTGGGAGGACCTGCCGAAGCAGCCAGAGGTCGTGGAGCTCAACCGCCAGTGGTCGGAGTGCATGGCCGATGCCGGTCACCCCGACTTCGAACTCCGATGGGACGCCCAGACCTCCATCTCCGAGGAGATGAACACCTTCTGGGAGGGCCAGGAGAACCCCACCGGGCCGAGTGGGGAAGAGCTGCAGGCCCTGAAGGAGAAGGAGATCGAGCTCGCCCTCGCCGACTTCCGCTGTGCGAAGAAGCTCGACTACGACACGACGCAGTTCCGGGCGCAGTTCGCGCTCGAAGAGCAGTTCATCAAGGACCACCAGGCCGAGCTCGACGAGCTCCTCGCCGTCTACGCCAAGGGCGAGTAGTGGAACCACAGGAGTCGCCCGACGCGTATGCCCTGCCTGCCGGTGCAGCCGGTGCGGCCGAGTCGGTCGGCGCGCCCGGTGCCCCCGAGCCGAAGGCCGACCCGGCCGTCGCGGGCTGGCGTCGGGTGCTGCACGGCAATCGGGTGCTCTGGGTGCTCGCGGGCGTCGCAGTGCTCTCGCTCGTCGCAGGCGTGGGCCTCAGTTTCTTCGTCATCTCGCCGAGCCAGGCGGCGGCGAACGCGGCCCCACCCGAGCCGGGGCTCATCACCGTGCCCGTCGAACGCCGCGTGCTCTCGAACGACGTCACGATCCGTGGCGACGCCGAGTTCGCGGACTCCGTCGAGGTGAAGCTCGAGACGGGCGACCTCGGCGGGCCGGCGGTGGTGACCGGTCGAGTGCCCGAGGTGGGAGCGACGCTCGACGCGGCCTCCGTCGCCCTCGAGATCGTCGGTCGGCCGGTCATCGTGCTCCCGGGCGAGCTGCCCGCCTACCGGAGCCTGCGGGTCGGGCTCGCCGGACCCGACGTGACGCAACTGAAGCAGTCGCTCGCCGCGATCGGCATCGACCCCGGCGACCGCACGTCGGACGTGTTCGACACGGCGACCGCCGAGGCCGTCGCGGCGCTCTACGATCGCATCGGCTATCCGCTGCCCGACGCCGCGGAGGGCAGCGAGGAGGCGCTGCGTTCAGCCCGCGACGGCGTGCGCGCCGCCGAGGACGCGGTCGCCGCGGCCGAACGCGAGGTGAGCTCGGCGGCGACCGGACCGACGTCGGTGGAGCGGATCCAGGCCGACAACGCCGTGCGCGCCGCGGAACGGGCGCTCGCCGACGCGAGGAACGGCGGCGGATCGCCGACCGAGATCGCGGCCGCCGAGGACGCACTCGCACTCGCCCGCGCGGAACGCGACGCGCTGCTCGCGACCCGCGACACGAGCACGCAGCAGGCCGCGCTCGAGCAGGCACGCCGTCAGCTCGCCGACGCGCAGGAGCTGCTCGCCGACGCGCTCGAGGGCACGCAGGCCTTCCTCCCCGTGAGCGAGGTGCTCTACCTCGAGGATCTCCCCCGCCGGGTCGACGAGGTCATGGTGCAGCGCGGCGCGATCGTGAACGCGGCGGTGATGCTCGTCTCGGGGGCGACGCTCGCGATCAACGCCTCGGCCGTCGAGAGCGACGCCAAGCTCCTGAAGGTGGGCGACGCGGCGACCCTGGCCATGCCCGACGGCGGCGAGCTGGCGGCGGAGATCACCTCCGTCGCACCGCGCAAGGCCGAGGGAGGAGCATCCGCAGAGGGCGGCCCGCGCTATGACGTTGTGCTCGCGCCCATCGCCCCCACCGACGCCCAGGTGCAGTCGCTCCGCGGGCAGAACGTGCGCGTGCAGATCTCGATCGGCGCGACCGAGGGGGAGGTGCTGGCGGTTCCGCTCGCGGCGCTCACGGCGGGTCCCGGCGGCGAGTCGCGCGTCGAGGTCGTCGACGGCGACGGCGGTGGTGACGGCAACGCGACCCGCCTCGTCGAGGTCGAGACCGGACTCGCAGCCGAGGGGTTCGTGGAGATCACCGGCGAGATCGCCGAGGGCGACCGCGTCGTGGTCGGTCGATGAGCCGGGCCGCACCGGTCGTGGAACTCGTCGACGTGACGAGGTCGTTCCCCGGCCCACCCGAGGTGCGAGCGCTCAAGAGCGTGGATCTCACGATCGAGCGTGGCGACTACCTCTCGATCGTCGGTCCCAGTGGGTCGGGCAAGTCGACGCTGCTCAACGTGCTCGGCCTGCTCGACCGTCCGACCGTGGGCGAGTACCGCCTCGACGGCGTGTCCACCGGTGAGCTCGACGAGGAACAGCGCGCCGGGCTCCGCGCGCGCACCATCGGCTTCGTCTTCCAGGCGTTCCACCTGCTGCCCCGGCGAACGGTGCTCGACAACGTCCTGCTCGCCACCCTCTACAGCGGAGTGCCGAGGGTCGAGCGGATGTCGCGGGCGACCGCGGCACTCGAGCGCGTCGGCCTCGGACACCGCATGGGGTTCCTGCCGACGACGCTCTCGGGCGGCGAACGCCAGCGGGTCGCCGTGGCACGAGCCGTCATCGCCTCGCCGCAGCTCATCCTCGCCGACGAGCCGACCGGCAATCTCGACCAGCACACCTCCGATGAGGTGATGGACCTCTTCGAGGAGCTCAACGACGACGGGCTCACCCTCGTGGTGATCACGCACGACGCGGCGACCGCCGACCGGGCGGCCCGGAGCATCCGCATCGCCGACGGCCGGGTGAGCGAGCCGTGAGGCGCCCGAGGTTCCCACGCATCGGACGCCGCAGCACGTCACCCGAGCCGGCCGCCCCGCCCACGCCGCGCGCCGACCGGTTCACCGTGCAGGACCTCCTCGTCGAGGTGAGCCACGGCATCGGCGGCCACACCGGCCGGCTCGTGATGACGACGCTCGGCACCGTGCTCGGCATCGGCTCGCTCGTCGTCACGATCGGCTTCGCGCAGACCGCGGCGGGCCAGCTGAGCCGACAGTTCGACGCCGTCGCCGCGACCCAGGCCGTGATCTCGCCCGCGACCACGCGGTCGATGAACGGCACCGAGACGCCGAACGCGCGGCTCCCGTGGGACGCTCCCGACCGCGTCGAACGACTCGCCGGTGTCGAACGCGCAGGACTCATCGGCGAGGTGCCCATCGGCGAACAGCAGATCACCGCGGTTCCCATCAACGACCCCTCGGCGCCCGAGGTGCTGAGCCCGACCCTGCTCGCGACCTCCGACGGGCTGCTCGACGCCGTACGCGGCACCGTGGTGACCGGACGCTACTTCGATGCCGGTCACGAAACCCGAGGCGATCGGGTGGCCGTGCTCGGAGCCCGAGCCGCCGAGAAGCTCGGGCTCAACCGCGTCGACAGCCAGCCGTCGATCTTCATCGGCGAGCGCCCCTACGCCGTGATCGGCATCGTCGACGAGGTGCAGCGACGACCCGACCTGCTCGACTCGGTCATCGTGCCGCTCGCCACGGCCCGTGCCGACTTCGGACTCGTCGCGGCCGAGGAGTTGCAGGTGCACATCGCCCCCGGCGCGGGCGCGCTCGTCGCCGAGCAGGCGCCGGTCGCGCTCGACCCGAACGCACCCGAGAACTTCGACGTCGAGGCGCCGCGCTCGGGCTCGGAGCTGCAGGAGAACGTGCAGGCCGACATCAACGTCGTCTTCCTCGTGCTCGGCGTGATCGCGCTGCTCGCCGGCGGACTCGGCATCGCGAACGTGACGTTGTTGTCGGTCTCCGAACGCACCGGCGAGATCGGGCTGCGCCGCGCCCTCGGCGCCACCCGGCGCGACATCGCGGCGCAGTTCATGGTGGAGTCGGTGATCATCGGACTGCTCGGCGGCCTCATCGGCGCCGCCGTCGGCGTCTTCGCCGTGGTGGCCGTCGCGCTCGTGCAGCAGTGGACGCCGATCATCGACCTGCCGATGGTGTTCGGCGCCGCCCTGCTCGGCGCGCTCGTGGGGCTCGGCGCCGGGGCGTTCCCGGCCCGCAAGGCCGCGCGGATCGAACCCATCGCGGCCCTGCGGGGCGGGGTGTGAGCAGCGGATGCCCCGCTCCGAGGCTCACTCGTAGCGCAGCGACTCCACGGGGTCGGCGCGTGCCGCCCGCACCGCGGGCAGTGTGCCCGCGAGGAACGCGACGCCCATCACCACGACGACCGTGAGCGCGACCGACACCGGGTCGAACGCGATGAGCGTCAACCCCGGCAGGTCGGCGAGCAGCGCTCCCCCGAGCGTCGAGCTGATCGCGCTGCCCGCGATCATGCCGAGTCCCGCGCCGATGGCGCTGCCGAGGAATCCGATGAACACGGCCTCCAGGCTGAACAGCCCGAACACCTTGCCGCTGGCCATGCCCATGGCCTTCATGAGCCCGATCTCGCGCGTGCGTTCCTGCACCGACATGAGCAGCGTGTTCACGATGCCGAAGCTCGCGGCGAGCAGCGCGATGATCGCGAACGCGTTCAGTACCAGCACGATGCCGTCGATCACGCTCTTGAACGCGCCGAGCCGCTCGGCGACGGTCGTGGCGTCGTACCCGGCGTCGGCGAGTCGGTCCTGCAGGGCGCTCGCCTCCTCCTCGGTCGACGCGGCGTCGAACCAGACGGTCGCCTGGCTGTAGATGTCCCGTTGGGCGGCATCCAGTCCCGTCGACTGCGCCTCGAACAGCGCGTCGTTCAAGGCATCGTTCGGCACGGCCGAGCTCGTCGTGCCGAGGCTCGCCTCGGTGATCCCGACGATCGTGGCCTCGATCTCGTGCTGTGTCCGCTCGGCATCGGTCACCGCGAGCGTGACAGGCTCGCCGAGCGCGGCATCCGCGTCGTCGAAGCCGAGCACGTCGAGATAGGAGTCGGGGATGACGACCTCGAATCCGGATGCCGCGGCATCCGGCTGCTCACCGGCAGCGAGCGGGAGCCGCATGCCGCTGACGAAGCCGCCGACGCCGATCTCGTATTCGGTGCCGGCGTCGCGGGCGATGTAGTCGACGTCGACGCTCTTCACGGGCTGGACCCGCAGGACACCATCGATGGCGGCCAGCTCGTCGAGTTCGGCCGAGCCGATCGGCGCGACGACGCTCGTCGTGCCGGGCGGGCCGTTCTCGGGGCGGATGATCGCGTCGGGGTCGTATTCACGCGGGCCGTCGGAGACATCCGTCGCATTCTCGGCGATCTTGGTGACGGTCATGACGTCGTCGGTGCCGATGGCGGCCACCGTGTCGTCGATGTACCGGTTGATGCCCGTGCCGAGTCCGTTGGTGATGGTGAGCGTGAAGGCGCCGACGAAGATGGCGAGGATGGTCAGGATCGTGCGCGTCTTCGAGCGGAACGTGTTGCCGATCGCCGAGCCGACGAGGTCGACGGGGTTCATGCGGCCCGCCCCTCCTCGGTTGCGGCCGCGTCCGGCGCTGCAGCCGCCCCCGATGCCGCTGCCCCTGTCGCGCCCTCGACGACGTCGACGATGAGTCCGTCGCGGAGGTGCACGCGGCGATCGCACCGCGCCGCGAGCTCATCGTCATGCGTGACGATGATGAGGGTGATGCCGTGTTCGCGGTTGAGGTCGAACAGGATGTCCTCGACGACCGCCCCGGTGGCGGTGTCGAGGTTGCCGGTGGGCTCGTCGGCGAAGATCACCCGCGGCGTGTTCACGAGCGCCCGGGCGATGACCGTGCGCTGCTTCTGCCCGCCGGAGAGGTTCACGGCCTTGTTCTTCGCCTTGTCGGCGAGCTCGAGCTGCTCGAGCGCGGCGAGGGCGCGGCGCTTCCGCTCGGCTCGACCGACGCCCGCGATCTTCAGCGGCAGGATGACGTTCTCGAGCACGGACGCATTCGGCGTGAGGAAAAACTGTTGGAAGACGAAGCCGAAGGTCTGGTTGCGGGCGCGGTTCAGCGCCGCGCCGCTGAGCGAGCGGGTGTCGGTGCCGGCGAGCTCGACGGTGCCGTCGGACGGGCGGTCGAGCAGTGCGAGCACGTGCATGAGCGTCGACTTGCCCGAGCCGCTCTTGCCGATGATCGCGATGCTCTCGCCCTCGCGGATGTCGAGGCTCACTCCCTTCAGCGCGTCGAATCGGTTCGCCCCGCGGCCGTACGACTTGCGTACGTCGCGCGCCGAGAGGATCGGGGTGGTCATCGTGTGATCGCTCCTGTCGTGACGAGGTCTGGTTCAAGCCTCGTCGGGAGCGGCGGCCGGCACATCCATCCAACGGATGCACCTCGGCTACTGCCGTGGCGGTACAGGCGAGCGGGTGGGGCGATCGCGCCCCACCCGCTCGGTGGTTCCGAACGCCTCGGCTACGCGGCGACCTCTTCGCGCGCCGTGCTGTCGGCATCGGGGGCGGCGCCGGCGGCCGTCGGCCGGCGGAGGAACGCGGCAGCGGCGAGCGCGCCCACGGCGGCGAGCGCGGCGGCCCCGAGGAACGCGGCGGAGTAACCGGATGTCGCGGCCGCGACATCCGTGCCACCCTGCGCGACGGCGGCGGCGACTGCCGTCATCGCCGCGAGCCCGACCGCCGAGCCGATCTGGTAGCTCGTGTTCACGAGGCCGGATGCCACGCCGGTCTCCTCGGGGCGGGCGGCGCCGATCGCGGTGCCGAGCGACGGCACGAACGCGAGCGCCATGCCGAGCGCCGCCACGAGCGAGGCGGGCAGCACGTCGACAGCGTAGCTGCCGTCGGGCCGCGCGAATCCGAGCCAGCCGAGGCCGACCGCGAGGAGCACGAAACCCGCCACGATCAGCGGCTTCGCACCGAACCGCGCGAGGAGGCGGGGCGCCAGGAGCGTCATGCCGACCACGATGAGGACGGTCATCGGCAGGAGCGCCGCGCCCGAGGCGAACGCGCCCGCGCCGAGGACGTTCTGCAGGTAGAGGTTCAGGAAGAACCACATCGGCACCCACGCGGCGCCGAGGAGGACCTGGGCGAGGTTCGCGGCACCGAGTTGCGGCGCACGGAAGATGCCGAGACGCAGGAGCGGCTGGCGGCTGCGCGCCTGGATCGCGAAGAACCCGATGAGCAGGGCTGCGCCCGCGGCGAGTGCGACGAGCGTTTCGACCGATGCCCAGCCGGCCTCGGGGGCACGCACCACGCCGTACACGACGGCAGCGAGGCCGAGCGTTGCCGTGACGGCTCCGCCGAGATCCACGCGGCCGCGTCCGGGGCGTACGCTCGGGAGCGCGAGGGGCGTGAGCGCGATGACGACGAGCGCGATCGGCACGGTCACGTAGAAGACCCACGGCCAGCTCGCGTACTCGGTGAGGACGCCGCCGAGGAACACGCCCGCAGTACCGCCGATGGGGGCGGCCGCGCCGTAGACGGCGAACGCCTTCGGGAGGTCGGGGGTTCCGCCGAAGAGGGTCATCAGCAGGGTGAGCGCGGCCGGGGCGATGAGTGCTGCGCCGGCGCCCTGCACGGCGCGGCCGGCGATCTCGACGGCGGCATTGCCGGCGGCGCCGGCGAGCACGGAGCCGAGGAGCAGCGTCACCCAGCCCGCGACGAAGACGCGCCGGGCTCCGAACACGTCGGAGAGGCGGCCGCCGAGGAGGAGCAGTCCGCCGAAGGCGACGACGTAGGCATTGAAGACCCATGACAGCGACTCGGGCGTGAAGCCGAGCGCTGCCTGGATGTCGGGAAGGGCGACGCCGATGATCGAGGTGTCCATGATGACGACGAACTGAGCGGCGGCGATCAGGGCGAGGCCCAGCCAGCGGCGACGCGCGGGCGGACTCACGGATGGTGCGGGCATTGGAGTTGCTCCTTGTCTCGAGTACGAATGACTCGAGGAAATGTAACTTGGTACCCCTAGGGGGTATTCAGGCTGTGGCCAGCACGGCAGCAATTCGTGCATCAGTGGCAGGAATCGGTCGAGCGGATGTCCCGAGGAATCGTTTCCGTTCCGCGTGCCGCCCCACTCCACCACTTCGGCCCTTCGGCACTCCGGCACTCCGGCACTTCGGCACCACGGCACTCCGGCACTCCGGCACTCCGGCACTCCGGCACTCCGGCACTCCGGCACTCCGGCACTCCGGCACTCCGGCACCCCGGCACCCCGGCACTCCGGCACCCCGGCACTCCGGCACCCCGGCACTTCGGCACTCCGGCACTTCGGCACTCCGGCACTTTGGCACTCCGGCACCCCGGCACTTCGGCACCGGGTTCGAGAACCGGAACCACACTTCGGCGGTCGAATGCCGCTTGCCGGCGCCTCGGGGCGAGCGGTCGCCGCGCCCCCTGTCAAGGCCGTGCCGGGGGACGGCCCGGCGTGTCATCGTGAACGACGACCGCGATTCGAGCAGGAGACCCCATGACCGACGCATCCGGCATCGACGACACCTCCGACCAGGGCGGCCTGGGAACTGACGGAACCATCCCCGACGAGCCCGGCAGCGTCGGCGTCGGCGCAGGCGAGGCGACCACGTTCGAGCCCGAGGAAGATCCGGAAGCCGCGTCGAACCGCGACCCCGACGCCCCGGGCGATGGAGCGGACCCCGACTCCGACGCCCACTCGGACACCGACGACTGAACCCGCCGAGCGAGAACGGAAGCTCCACGACTCCCGCGACGCTCAGCTCACCGACAGCCCCGAGTACCACGGGCCCGCCGCGTCGAGCAGGTCGACGTCGCCGCGATCGCCCAGGAGCTCCCAGCGTTGCAGCGACAGCGGCACGTTGCCGTTCCGCCACACGAAGTCATGGAAGTCCCGCAGCGAGAACTCGGCACCGTCGAGCTGCGCGGCCACCGCGGCATCCGCCAGCATGCGCTGCACTTCGAGCTTGCCCACGTGATAGGCCATCGCCAGACCCGGCGTGGCCACGTAGTACGACGTCTCCTCGGTGGCCGTCTCGAGATCCATGGGCACCATCCGTACGAAGAAGTCGACGGCGTCGTGCAACGAGAACACGCCCGTCGCCAGGTTCACGTCGACGACGACGCGCAGGGCCCGCAGGCGGATGAAGTTGTACACGGTCGTGCGCGAATGCGGGGCATCCACGAAGAGCCCCGCCGTGAGCATCAGCTCCTCGTTGTAGTGGGCGATGCCCTCGTTCGCGACCGAGTCGATGAAGTGCCGGCGCGCCGGATCCGGGTGCGCCCACGACAGCGCCAGCTGCTGGGCGTGCGCGCCCTCGTGGATGATGCCGAGCCGCGGGTCGCGGGCGCTCGCGGCATCGAAGTACGGCAGGTCGGGCGACGGATCCGGCACATACGACGTCGCGTCGTCACCGACGCGCCGGACGCTCGTGAGGTCATCGGTGACGCCGAGGAACGCGACGGGCTCGAGGTAGGCCGGCGTCGGCGCGAACCGGTACCGACGCAGCGACGGGGGCTGGCTGAGGAGACCCGAGTCCTCAGCGAAGGCACGCGTCTGGTCCTCCGCCAGCTCCTCGGCGGCGACCAGGGCGGCGGCATCGGCCGCGAGCGGCGACTCGGGAAGGTTGCGGTGCCGAGTGCGCAATACGGCCTCGCCGACGACGCTGCGGTGGTAGTCCTGCATCGCGGCCCGCACGAGCTCCTCGGGCTCCGCCGTGACGAGCGCCACGTGCCGCAGGTACCAGACGAAGGCGTCGCGGCCGACGATCGCGTCGGGACCGAGTCGGTCGGCGGATGCCTCGAGCCACGTCCGATACCGCTCGAGCGCGTCGCTCGCCGCGGGCTGGGCCTCGGCGAGCGACCGCGCAGTGACGCGGTGCAGCACCGGGGTCAGCGCGGTGACGGAGGCGGCGAGCCGTTCGCCGATGCCCTCGAGCTCGGTGGCCGCGACGCGGGCGAGCGTCGCCACGCCCGCGCGCTCCAGGTTCGCGATCGCCTGGTCGACCCCTGTCGGAACAGCCTCGAGCACGCGCACGAGGTCCGACTGCCGCGACGCCTCGAACGGCGGCGGCGCGAGCAGGAGGTCGAACCACGGGCCCAGGATCTGCGACGTGAGGAACACGGCGTCACGCTCCCAGTTGCGGAGCACGTCGAGCTCCCAGTGCACGCGGGCGAGCGCCGCGCCGAGCAGTCGGTGATCCACCTGCGCGTCGACCGGGAGCGTTCCGACGCCCGCGGCGTCGAGCGCGCGCCAGCGCTCCGTGAACCCGGCGAACGCCAGCCGTACCTCGTCGATCGCCTCGAGGTCGAACCGCGGTACCCAACCGGCCGGACGCTCCACGCGCGGGATGTCGTCGGACGTGCGGAACGACGTCGCGTCGCGCCACTCCCAGAACTCCGTGGCGAGCCGGGCGAGGTCTGTGGCGAGCGCAGTCATGCGGGCCACGCTATCCCCCTCCGCCGACGCGGTCGCCCACAGTGGAGGCCCGGAGACGACGGATGCCGCGAGCCCCCGCCCGCGGCATCCGCCTCATCCCCGATGGTCAGCTCGACGCGTTCGCGCCGGTCGTGACCTCCTTCTCGGTCTGCGGCGAGCTCTGCACCTCGACCTTGCGCGGCTTGGCCTTCTCGCTCACCGGGATGACCACGCTCAGCACGCCGTTGTCGTAGTGCGCGCTGATCGAGGTGGTGTCGAGGCCGTCGCCCAGGGTGAGCTGGCGCAGGAACGAACCGCTCGGGCGCTCGTGCGCGAGCCACTGCACGTCGTCGGAGCGCAGCGTGCGCTCCGCGCGAATTGTGAGCAGCTGCCCATCGACATCCACGTCGATCGAGCCGGGGTCGACGCCCGGCAGATCGGCCGAGAGCACATAGTGGTCGCCGTCACGGTGAAGGTCGATCGGCATCATGCGCGGTGCCTGCCGGGTGTCGAGCAGCCCCTGCGCGAGGCGATCGAGGTCGCGGAACGGGTCCCAGTACATGGCCATGGCTTCTCCTCCTTCTTCGCTGCCGCGTTCGCGGCGGTGTGTCCAAGAGTTGAGTCCATCCGACTCAAGTACCTCCAGATTAGCACTCTCGGGTAGAGAGTGCCAAGACCCCTCGAGGAGAATTTCCGCGCGACTTGCGGTGCCCGGCGAGCCCGCGTTGACTGGGGCGATGCGCGTCGTCATCGCCGGAGGCCACGGCCAGATCGCCCTCGTCCTCGAGCGCCTGCTCGCCGATGGGGGGCACGAGCCGATCGCCATCATCCGCAACCCCGAGCACCGCGCCGATATCGACGCCACGGGCGCGGCGGCGGTCGTGCTCGACCTGGAGGAGGCATCCGTCGACGAGGTCGGCCAGGTGCTGAAGGACGCGGATGCCGCGGTCTTCGCGGCCGGCGCCGGCCCGGGGAGCAGTGCCGCGCGCAAGTTCACGGTCGACCGTGATGCCGCCATCCTGCTCGCGGATGCGGCCGAGGCGGCCGGCGTGCCCCGCCTCGTGGTGATCTCGGCCATGAGCGCCGACCGCTTCGACCCCGATTCGCAGGACGTGTTCCAGCTCTACCTGCGCGCCAAGAGCGAAGCGGATGCCTCGGTGCGATCCCGCGACCTCGGCTGGACGATCGTGCGCCCCGGCCGTCTCACGAACGATCCCGGCACCGGCTCGGTTCGCGTGGGCGACTCGCTGCCCGCGGGCTCGATCCCCCGTGCGGATGTCGCGGCGACGATCGCTTTGCTCCTCGAGACCGGTGCGGCATCCCGCACGCAGTTCGATCTCGTCTCGGGCGACGAGCCGATCGCCGACGCCCTCGCCGGGCTCGCCTGACATACGTGAGAATCGTGGGATGACCACGCGCACGCCCCGGCACACGAGCTCCCTGCACCCGGCGTGGATCGTCGCCGCGGTCGCCTTCCTCGCACTCGTCGGGGCGGCCGGCTTCCGCGCGGCGCCGGGCGTGCTCATGCTGCCCCTCGAGGCCGAATTCGGCTGGACGCGCACCGAGCTCTCCATCGCGGTGACGGTCAACCTCCTCCTGTTCGGTCTCACGGCCCCCTTCGCCGCCGCGCTCATGGCGAGGTTCGGCATGCGGGCGGTGACGAGCTTCGCCCTCGTGCTGGTGGGGGCCGGCGCGGCGCTCAGCATCTTCGCCACTGCACCGTGGGTGCTCGTGCTCACGTGGGGCGTCATGATCGGGCTCGGCAGCGGATCGATGGCGCTCGTCTTCGCGGCCACGGTCGCCGACCAGTGGTTCGTCAGGCGCCGCGGCCTGGTGGTCGGCGTGCTCACGGCCGGAAGTGCGACGGGCCAGCTGGCGTTCCTACCGCTCATCGCGATCCTCGTCGAGCAGCAGGGCTGGCGACAGGCGTCGCTCCTCGTCGCCGTCGCGGCATTCGCGGTCGTGCCGCTCGTGCTCCTGTTCCTCCGCAACCGGCCCGCCGACCTCGGCACGACCCCGTTCGGCGCCCCCGACGGCTGGACTGCGCCGACGCGGGCGAGCGGCAACGCCGCCCGGCTCGCGCTCGCGACCCTCGTGCGGGCGAGCCGCAAGCGCACGTTCTGGGCGCTCGTCGCGGGCTTCGCGATCTGCGGCGCCACGACGAACGGACTCGTCGGCACGCACTTCATCCCGGGCGCACACGATCACGGCATGCCCGAGACGACCGCCGCGGGCCTGCTCGCACTCGTCGGCATCTTCGACATCGTCGGCACCGTGGCATCCGGCTGGCTCACCGACCGGGTGAACCCACGCATCCTGCTCGCGGTCTACTACGCCGGACGCGGCGTCGGGCTCGCGGTGCTGCCGTTCCTCCTCGACGCGACCGTGCAGCCGCCGATCATCGTCTTCGTCGTCATCTACGGCCTCGACTGGGTGGCGACCGTGCCGCCGACGGTGGCGCTCTGCCGTGAGGTGTTCGGCCACGACGGGCCGATCGTCTTCGGCTGGGTGTTCGCGTCGCACCAGGTGGGCGCCGCGATCGCGGCCACCGTCGCCGGTCTCGTGCGCGACAACACGGGCGAGTACACGCTCGCCTGGTTCGGCGCGGCGGGACTCTGCGTGGTCGCCGCCCTCGTCAGCGTGTCGATCCGGCGGGTGCCCACGGTGGAGGCGCCGGAATCGGCGGGGCCGGCGGGGCCGGCGGGGCCGGCCGAGCCCGTGGAACCGGTGGGGAGCGCACGCGGCTAGCCTTGGCGCATGCGCATCACGGCGACGTTCCGGGCGACGACGCGGGCGCCGCTGCTGCAGGTCCTGAAGTCGGCGGTCGCGACCATCGCCGCGTGGCTGGTCGCGGGCTGGCTGGTGCAGGGCGAGTTGCCGGTGTTCGCGGCGATCGCCGCCCTGCTCGTCGTGCAGCCGAGCGTGAACCAGTCGTTGGGCAAGGCCGTGGAGCGGTCGATCGGCGTGATCCTCGGGGTGCTCGTCGCGTCGGGTCTCTCGCTCGCGCTGGGGCAGAGCACGTGGGTGATCCTCGTGGCGGTCGTCGTCGCGATGCTCGTCGCGTGGCTTCTGAAGATGACGCCCGTGACCTCGAACCAGGTGGCGATCAGCGCCATGCTCGTGCTCGCGCTCGGCGCGTCCTCGCCGGAGTACGCGCTCGACCGGGTGCTCGAAACCCTCATCGGTGCGGCGATCGGCATCATCGTGAACGCGCTCATCGTGCCGCCCGTGGCGGTGACGCCGGCTCGGGAGCAGCTCGCCGGCCTCGGCGGTGAGCTCGCGGCATCCGTCGACCGGCTGGCCGACGCGCTCGAGCAGGCGCGCTCGCAAGCCGACCTCGAGGGACTCATGATCGAGGCACGGCTGCTGCGTCCGATGCGGGATGCCGCGGATACCGCGATCGTCGCCGGTGAGGAGTCGCTCACGCTCAATCCGCGCCGCTCCGCGCACCGCGACGAGTTGCGGCAACTGCGGGAACTGCTCACGAAGCTGAGCCCGATCGTGACCCAGCTGATCGGGATGACGCGCGCGTTCGCCGACCACTACGACGAGACGCTGCACGACGAGCCGACAGTGCGCGCCATCGCCGAGCAGCTGCGCCGGGTCGCGCACGACGTACGCCTGGCCGCGCGCGTCGCGGAGCCCGAGCCCGAGCCGCTCACGTCGGAGACGCCGGCACTGACCTCGGCGCTCGTGGTCGCACCGCCGAAGTCGGGGCACTGGATCCTCGTGGGCTCGCTCATGGAGGACCTGCGGCGCATTCGCGAGGAACTCCGCGCGGATTGACGGGGGTGGACGCGTCACCTGCATAGGCTGGCACTGCGACACGACCGGGATCGACGAGACGACGGCAGGAGCGGTGATGACGACGACGTCAGCGGCGGCAGGACAGCGGACGGGCGGCGACCTGGTCCGGCAGCTCACGGTTGCGGTGAGCGCAGTGGTGGCTGTGGTGGGAGCGTTCATCGGCTCGGGCGCAGCGGGCGGGACGCCGATCCAGGATGCCGCGGGCGGCGCGCTCGCTGCCGATGCGACGCTCATCGCCCCCGGCGGGCCGGCGTTCGGCATCTGGTCGGTCATCTACGTCGGGCTGCTTGCGTATGCGGTGTGGCAGTTCCTGCCTGGGCAGCGCACCGACGAGCGGCACCGCCGGGTCGGCTATCCGGTGGCCGCGTCGCTCGTGCTCAATGCGGCGTGGATCCTCAGCATCCAGTTCGACGTGCTCTGGCTCAGCGTGCCCGTCATCGTGGTGCTGCTCGTCGTGCTCGTCTACGCGTTCGGTCAGTGCTTGGAGTACCCGCCGAAGAACGTCGTCGACGGGATCGTGACCGATGGCACCGTGGGGCTCTACCTGGGATGGGTGGTCGTCGCGACGGCCGCGAACGTGACGGCAGCGCTCGTGGCGGCGGGGTTCGACGGGTGGGGGATCCCGCCAGAGACCTGGGCGGTGATCGTGGTCGCCGTCGCGGGTCTCGTGGGCGGCGCGCTCGCCGTGTGGGACCACGGACGCATCGCGCCGACACTCTCGCTCTGCTGGGGGCTCGCCTGGATCGCAATCGCTCGGCTGACGGATGCCCCGGGCTCGACCGTCACCGGAGTGGCGGCGATCGTCGCCGTGGTCGCCGTCCTCGTGGCGACGGTCACGGCGCGCGTGGCGGCGGAGCTGCGCCAGCGTCGCGCCGCGGCACGGCCTCCGGCGGCGGCCTGACGGGCGCTGCCACGCGTGGGGGCGATCTCGCGCAATCCGGACGACAGTTTCGCTGGCGGATGCGGTCGCCTCCGGCACTCCGGCACTTCGGCACTTCGGCACTTCGGCACTTCGGCACTTCGGCACTTCGGCACTTCGGCACTTCGGCACTTCGGCACTTCGGCACTTCGACACCTCGGCACTTCGGCACTTCGACACCTCGGCACTTCGGCACTTCGGCACTTCGGCACTTCGACACTTCGGCACTTCGACACTTCGGCACTCCCGCACCTCGGCACTCCGGGACATCGGCACCGACTCCGTGAATGAAACGGTCGTTCGCTCGACGCGTCCTCCACAGGTCCCCGGCGGCGGTCGCGTTTCACATCTCGTTCGCACAGACGAATGGCGCAGACGCGCGCGGCTAGCGTGGGCACGCCCTCGCGACTCGCGGTGGCCAACTCAGAAGAGAGCAGGAGTCGACTTGTCCGAGCGCAGCGTGAAGATCGACGCGTCGACCGGTCTGATGGTCGCCGACCTGGCGCATTTCCTGGGTCGCACGAAGAAGGCCGTGCTGCACGAGGCCGTCCTCGCCTTCACCGAGGTGCACGAACGCACGATTTCCCACGGCGCCGCGGTCTCGGCCGACCGCGCGGCCGGGACATCCGGCTCCTTGGAAGGGGCGCGACTCCTGGCCGCGGCGGCCGGCGACGTCGGGTCACTGCCGCTCCGCGACCGCATCACCGTGCTTCGCCGCCAACTCCTCGACGTGCTCCGCCGCTACGACGCGCAGAATCCGCGCATCGTCGGCGACCTCGCGCGAGGCGTCGACACCGACATCCTCGAACTCCTCGTGGAACGCGACCTCGTCTCAGCGCGCTGGAACCTCCTGGAGTGCATCCACGAGTCGCAACAGCTGCTCGACGCCACGGTGCATCTCCACGACGCGACGGCGCTGCAGCTGCTCGCATCCGACCGGCTCGAGCGCCTCGAGCGCGAGGCCGTCCCGCTCTGACCGGCGCGACGGCGAACGGCGGGCAGCCGGTTCGACGTGGCGGCTATCCCGGCGCATCAGGCCGGGTGGCTATCGTCGAAGCGGAAAGGGGCGCGGATGTCGCACGCCAGCAACGGAGACCCAGGTCGCACGACGGACGGCGATGCCCGATCGGGTGCCACCGGATTCGACTTCTTCGAGGCCGGTGAACTGCCCGCGCCGAACCTGCCCGCCGCAGAGGTCGCCCGCATCGTGCGCGAGCACTGGCGCCTCGACGTCGAGCTCCAGACGCTCGGCAGCCAGCAGGACCAGAACTTCCTCGCCAGCGCCGGCGGCTCCCCCGTCGGCGTCGTCAAGATCACCAACCCCGCGTTCACGGCGACCGAGCTCGCGGCACAGGAAGCGGCAGCGGCACGCATCGCAGCGAGCGCGCCCGACCTGCGCATCGCCACGACGACGACGGATGCCTCGGGCTCGCCACGTCACGCCGTCGCCGAAACGAGCGACGGTCCCCGGAGCATCCGACTCATCCACTACCTGCCCGGTGGCACCCTGTCCGGCGGCGGATACCTCTCGCCGCCCACCATCGCCCGGATGGGCGAACTCACCGCACGCACGAGCCTCGCCCTCGCCGACTTCGAGCACGACGGACTCGACCGCGTGCTGCAGTGGGACCCGCGGCACGCCGACCGTGTCGTCGAACTCCTCGCGCCGCATCATCCCGATCCCTCGCGACGCACGCAGGTGACGGATGCCGCGGCCGCCGCCTGGGCACGCCTCGCCACCGTTGCCGCCGACCTGCCGCAGCAGGCCGTGCACCTCGACCTGACCGATGACAACGTCGTCTGCACGACCGAGCGCGGCATCCGCTCGCCCGACGGGCTGATCGACTTCGGCGACGTGACGCGGAGCTGGGCCGTCGCGGAGCTCGCGATCACGATCTCGTCGGTGCTGCACCACGCGGGCGCCGAGCCCGCGTCGGTGCTGCCGGCCGTGCGCGCCTTCCACGAGCGGCGACCGCTCTCACCTGCCGAGATCGCCGCCGTCTGGCCGCTCGTGGTGCTGCGCGGCGCGGTACTCGTCGTGAGCGGCGAGCACCAGGTGCAGCTCGACGGCGGCGCCAACGCCTACGCCACGAGCGGCGTGGAACGAGAGTGGCGCATCTTCGAGCAGGCCGTCTCGGTGCCGATCGACGTGATGACGGCGGTGATCGCCGACTCGCTGGGTGTCGACGTCGGTGCTGCAGAAGCGTCGACGGAGACGCGGCTCGAGACCTCCCCGGGCGACGTCGCCCGCGCGGTTCGCCTCGACGTCTCGATCACGTCCGACGACGTCGACGCCGGGGCCTGGCTCGACGCCGACCTCGAGGAGCGGCTGGCGCTGGCGGCGCTCGATGCCGGAGCATCCGTCGCCTGGCTCGAGCGCGGTACGCCCCGGCTCAGCGCGTGCCGCATCCGCTCGGCCTCGTCGTCGGCGACCGTGCCGACGGGCATCGACGTCTGGTTCGCCGAGCCGCAGAAGCTGAGCGCTCACGGCGGCTCGCGGCTCGTCATCGAGATGGCCGACGGCGCGATCATCCTCGACGGCGCAGTGCTCGCGCGCACACGCGCGCGCATCCGGCTCGAGAAGCCGGGAGCCCCGCGCTTGCCGCACCTCGTGCGCCCCGAGTACGCGACCGGCTGGCTCGCGCTGACCGAAGATCCCGCACAGGCAATGGGGCTGGGTGGCGTTGGCACCGGTCCCTCGACCATCGCAACGAGCGATGCCGCGACCCTCATCGCCCGCCGCGACCGCTCGTTCGCCGACGTGCAGGGGCACTACTACGCCGACCCGCCCCGCATCGAGCGCGGTTGGCGCGAGCACCTCATCGGCACCGACGGGCGTGTCTTCCTCGACATGGTGAACAATGTCACGCCGCTCGGACACGGCCACCCGAAGCTCGCGGCGGCCGTCGCGAAGCAGCTGCGCACGCTCAACACCAACTCCCGCTTCAACTACGGCGCCGTCGTCGCATTCTCCGAACGCCTTGCCGCCCTGCTCCCCGACCCGCTCGACACGGTGTTCCTCGTGAACTCCGGATCGGAGGCCACCGATCTCGCCATCCGCGTCGCCCTCGCCGCCACCGCGCGCCGCGACGTCGTCTCACTGCTCGAGGCCTACCACGGCTGGACATACGCGTCCGACGCCGTGAGCACCTCGACCGCCGACAACCCGAACGCGCTCGCGACGCGCCCCGACTGGGTGCACGCTCTCGATGCGCCGAATCCGTTCCGCGGCGTCCATCGGGGGGCGGATGCCGCGCGCTACGCGCCTGAGGCCGCCGACCGCATCCGCCGCCTCGCCGCCGACGGCCGCCCCGCCGCCGCCCTCATCGCCGAGACCTTCTCCGGCAACGCCGGCGGCATCCCGCTGCCCGACGGCTACCTCGCCGAGGTGTACTCGGCCGTTCGCGAGGTCGGCGGGCTGGCGATCGCCGACGAGGTGCAGGCCGGATACGGGCGCCTCGGCCACTGGTTCTGGGGCTTCGAGCAGCAGGGCGTCGTGCCCGACATCGTCGCCGTGGCGAAGGCCGCCGGCAACGGGTATCCGCTCGGTGCCGTCATCACGACGCGTGCGATCGCCGCCCGTTTCCGCACGCAGGGCTACTTCTTCTCCTCGACGGGCGGGAGTCCGGCGTCGAGCGTCGCGGGGCTCGCCGTGCTCGACGCGTTCAAGGAGGAGCGGCTGCAGGAGAACGCCGCCGAAACCGGCGGGTACCTCAAGCACCGCCTCGAGGAGCTCGCCTCGCGGCATCCGCTCATCGGCACCGTGCACGGACTGGGGCTGTACCTCGGGGTCGAGTTCGTACGCGACCGCGAGACCCTCGAGCCCGCGACCGAGGAGACCGCCGCGATCTGCAACCGGCTGCTCGAGCTCGGCGTCATCATGCAGCCGACCGGCGACCACCAGAACGTGCTGAAGACGAAGCCGCCGCTGTGCCTCGCTCGCGAGTCGGCCGACTTCTTCGTCGACATGCTCGACCGGGTGCTCGTCGAGGGCTGGTAGGCCCGGGCCCGATAGGGCACCCCCACGAGCCTGTCAAGTGAACAATCGCTGGGAATCAGTCAGAACGGGTGGGCGGGAACCGGGTCCACTCCCTATGCTGGGCGCCATCGGCCCTGATGGGTCGAGATCGGCGGGTCCGTGAAGGATATGCCCACATCCTCCACGGACCCGCTCCCTGCCCTCCGCGCTCCTAGACTGAGCCCGTGCTCATCGCCGTCATCCTGGTCGCGATCGTTCCGGCGTTCCTCATCCTCGGGCTCGGGATCGTGGCGCGCGCCGTCGCCGCGCAACGCGTGAGCGGGCGCATCGTGCAGTACGCACCCGAGCGCGGGTCGACGGTGCTGCGCGACGCGCTGCTCATGGGTGCCGACCGGCGGGCGGCATCCGCTGCCCTCATCGACCTCGCGGTGAAACGCAAGGTGCGGCTCCTCGCCGGCGGACGCTCGAAGCGCGAGCCCATCGGCGCCGAGCTCGTGCCCGGGGCGACGTTCGCCCTCGAGGAACTCGAGCTGCTCGAGGCGCTGTTCGGTCCCGACCACACCCACAGCCGGGTGCGGCGGTTCTCGGCAGACCGGCGCGCCCTCGCGGCACGACTTCGCGCGGTGGTGTCCGATGCCGAGCACGCCCTCGCACGCGACGGACTCATCGCCGAACGCCGCACCACGTGGCCCGGGATGACGCTCACGGTGCTCGCCTACCTCGGCATGTTCGTCGAGGCGCTGCTCATCGTCGTGACCCTCGTCAACGCCGACTGGCCTGCCCTCGTCGCCACCCTCATCGCGCTTGCAGCCACGATCGCGACCATCGTCGTGACGCCGTCGTCGTGGCGGCGATTCCTGCCGGCCGCGCGCCCGAGGCGGGAGCATCTCGACGGACTCCGTCAGTACCTCGCGCTCGCCGAGACCGAGCGGATGCGCGTGCTCCAGTCGCCGAGCGGCGCCGAGCTGCGGGCGACGGATGCCTCGACCACGCGCTCCGCCGCCGACCTCGCGACCGAGCCGGTGGCGCGATTCCACCTGCACGAACGGCTGCTGCCGTATGCGGTGCTGTTCGGGCTCGAGCGCGAGTGGATGGCGCAGCTCCGCCTCGAGCACGAAGCGCTCGAGCGCAGCAACCTCGACACGCTCATGGATGCCATCGACGTCACCGCCGACGTCGCGCTCGCCCTCGACGCGGCGGGTGGCGCCGTGGAGCTCGTCGCCGCCGTCGGCGACCTCTTCGACGCGGGCGGCGCCGTACTCGAGGGCGTCGGAAACCTCTTCGATGCGTTCAGCTCATGACCGACGAACAGCGGCAGGCGGGGGAGCCGCGGCGGGCCGACGAGCAGCGGATCACCGTCGACGTCGACGGCACGCCCGTCTCGGGGGTGTACGCCCGGCCCGCGGATGCCGCGGCCACGATCGTCGTCGCACACGGCGCGGGTGCCGGCATGGAGCACCCGTTCATGTCGGGATTCACGCGGGCGATGGACGCGCTCGGGTTCGCAACCCTGCGCTTCAACTTCCCGTACCGGGAGGCCGGACGCCGGTTCCCCGACCGACCGCCCGTGGCGATCGCGACCTGGCGCGCCGTGATGGCTGCCGCCACGGCTCGCGCCGCCGCGGCCGGCTCACCCGATGAGCCCATCTGGGCCTCGGGCAAGTCCTTCGGCGGCCGCATGGCGTCGATGGCCGTCGCCGACGGAATGCCCGCGGCGGGCCTCATCTACCTCGGGTACCCGTTGCACCCCCCCGGCAGGCCCGAGAAGGCGCGCGACGAGCACCTTGTGGGGGTCACCGTGCCGATGCTCTTCCTGCAGGGGCGCAACGACCCGTTCGCGATCCCGAACGAGCAGCTCGACGAGGTCGTGGCGCGCATCGGGCCGACGGCGACGCTGCAGTGGGTGGAGAACGCGAACCACTCGTTCGAGGTGAAGGGCGCGAAGCGTCCGGCCGCGGAGGTCGGTGCGGGGCTCGCCGCGCCGGTCGCGGCGTTCCTCGTGGCGCAGACGCCCGCCGGGTGACCCGGCGCCGCTCAGCGGCCCACGGGTGAAGGACGGTGCCGAGTCCTTACGGTCTGAGGAACTCGTTTCCGACCGTGGGCTGAGGCGCTCGCGACGCGCGTAGCCTGAACACATGAGCGAGGCGAACGGGCGCGCACGCCCATGGATGATGCCCGCCGCGGCGGGTGTGGCATCCGTCGCCTTCGGGACCGGCGTCGGCGAGCTGTCGGCGGCGCTGCTCGCACCGGCCTCGAGTCCCTTCGTCGTCGTCGGCGCGCTCCTCATCGACCTCGCGCCGTCGTGGGCGAAGGATGCCGCGATCGCGCTCTTCGGCACCGCCGACAAGGCCGCCCTGCTCGTCGGCATCGGCCTCGTGCTGCTCACCGTCGCGGGCGCTGCCGGGGTACTCGAGGTGCGCCGTCCGCCGTTCGGGCGCCTGCTGATCGCGCTCCTCGGCGCCGTCGGCGTGCTCGCGGCCGTGACCCGCGCGAATGCGACGATGCTCGCCTTCGCCCCGCCCGCGATCGCGGCCATCGCCGCCGTGCTCGCGCTGCAGCTCCTGCTGCGACGAGTGCCCGTGGCGCCGCTCGAGCGCGTGCCGAGTCGCAGGACGAACGACGCGACACGCGGGGCCGACGCCGGCGGGTCGCCCGATGCATCCTTCGACTCGAGAAGCGGAGCCGCGGACACCGCCGCGACGGTCGACCGGCGCCGCTTCCTCGGCTGGGCGGGCGGCGCCGTCGCGCTCGGCGCGATCGCCGCCATCGGTGGTTACGCGTTGCAGGCGGGCTCCCGCGCGGTCACCGCGATCCGCGACACCATCACGCTGCCCCGTGCCGCCGCCGCCGCGGAGGTGCCCGGCACGGCCGAGCTCGGCATCGACGGCCTCGCGCCCGTGATCACCCCGAACGCGCAGTTCTACCGCATCGACACGGCGCTCGCGGTGCCGGCGGTCGACCCTGAGAGCTGGGCCCTCCGCATCCACGGGATGGTCGAGCGCGAGGTCACCATCACGTGGGAGGAACTGCTGGCCCTCCCCCTCGAGGAGAGCGTGACGACGCTCGCCTGCGTCTCGAACGAGGTCGGCGGCGGCCTCATCGGCAACGCGGTGTGGCTCGGCCATCCCATCCGCGAAGTGCTCGCACGCGCGGCACCGAGCGCCGACGCCGACATGGTGCTCTCGCGCAGTGTCGACGGCTTCACGGCGTCCACGCCGCTCGCCGTGCTCCAGGACGACCGCAACGCGATCCTCGCGGTCGGCATGAACGGCGAGCCGTTGCCGGCCGAGCACGGGTTCCCGGTGCGGATGGTGGTGCCCGGACTGTACGGTTACGTCTCCGCGACGAAGTGGGTGGTCGATCTCGAGGTCACGCGCTTCGACCGCGCGACCGCCTACTGGACCGACCGGGGCTGGAGCGAGCGCGGCCCCATCAAGCTCTCGTCGCGCATCGACGTGCCCCGCCGTGGCCAGTCGCTGAGCGCCGGCCCGATCACGGTCGCGGGCGTGGCCTGGCACCAGCACGTCGGCATCGAGCGCGTCGAGGTGCAGGTCGATGACGGCGCGTGGGAGCCCACCACCCTCGCCACCGCGATCTCGGTCGACACGTGGGTGCAGTGGCGCTACGAGTGGGACGCGACATCCGGGACCCACACGCTGCGGGTGCGAGCCGTGAGCGCCGACGGCGAGGTGCAGACGGCCGACGTGCAGGGTGTCGTGCCCGACGGCGCGACGGGGCTGCACGAGCGCAGCGTGAGGGTCGGCTGACGCGCCGGGACTCGCGGGAACGAGCGTCCGCTCCTCAGGACGTCGCGGCACCCGGCGGGGCGAAGCGCGCGGCGAGCTCGAGTGCGATCTCGCGGTACCGGAGCAGGAAGGCGCGCTCGTCGAGCCGCTTGTGCCGCAGCCACGTGGTGACCTCGTCGTTGCACTTGCTCGCGTTGCACGACGCGCACGCGGGCACGACGTTCTCGAGTGTGTACCGACCCCCGCGCGAGATCGGCAGCACGCAGTCGCGCTGCAGCAGACCCCCGGTCGCGCCGCAGTAGGCGCAGCCGCTCCACTCCGCGGTGAGCGCCGCCCACTGCGCGTCGCTGAGGTCGTGCGAGACGCGCGCCATGCGACGCTTGCGCCGCCGCGCGTACACCGCCGAGCGGGAACGACTGACCGCCATGGCGGCAGACTAGCCCCCACGACCTGCGGAACCGGATCAGAGCCTCGGCGTGCTCGGATGCCGCGGCGGGACCTTCGACCCATCGCGAACGTCGGAGCGTCGCGCACACTGGGCGGGTCGAGGAGGTAACCGTCATGACCGCGTACCCGCCCGAAGATCCGAACCGACCACCCGCCTACCAGCCGCCCGCCGGTGCGCCCGTGCCGCCAAGGACGACGGGCACGGGATCGACCGAACCGTCGCCTCGCTCCTTCATCGCCACGTGGATGTTCGCCTGGCTCCTCGGGTTCTTCGGTGTCGACCGCTTCTACCTGGGCAAGATCGGCACCGGCATCCTGAAGCTGCTCACCATCGGCGGGCTCGGCATCTGGTGGCTCATCGACCTCATCCTCACGCTCGCCGGCGTGCAGCGCGACAAGGAGGAGCGCCTGCTTCCCGACTACGAGCAGCACAAGATGATCGCCTGGATCATCACGGCCGCCGGATTCGGGCTGTGGCTCCTGACTTCCACCATCTCCACCGCATTCGGCGGACTCTGGGACAACATGGGCCCCATGATGCCGGGCTGGGACTGGCAGGACTGGCAGGACTGGCGGAACGACTGACCCGACGTCAGTCGAGCCGGGGCGTACGCGGCGGCTCCGCGCGCCGCCGGCCGGTCGCCTCGAACGCGGCGGCGAGCACCAGGAGGGCCGTGTCGTCGTAGGCGCGTCCGGCGAACGTGAGGCCAACGGGCATCCGGATGTCCCGCAAGAGCCCCATGGGCACGGTCACGGTCGGGATGCCGAGGTGCCGCGGCACGAGGTTGCCGTTCGCGACCCACACGCCGTTGCGCCAGCCGAGGTCGGCGGAGGCGGGGTTCACGTCCATGTCGGCCGGCGCGACGTCCGCGACCGCGGGGAAGACGACCGCATCCAGGCCGAGTGCGTCCATCCACTCCTCGAGGTCGATGCGGCGGGTCTCCTCGAGTCCGCGCAGCCCCGACTCGAGCTCGGGCATACCCGCCCACGTCGCCCCGGGGTGCGACCGAACCCACTCGGGGTAGGCCGCGATGTCGTCGTCGAATCCGGAGTAGCGGTCGACCACGCCCTCGGGCCGCGGGAAGATGCGCGACCCGTCGACCTCGACGAGCGAATGCAGCGCCGGGTCGCCGTTCGCCTGCAGGAAGTCCTCCCAGGCCCACGCCGACAGGTCGAGGATCTCGCGCTTCAGGTACTCGGGGCTGACGAGCCCGCGCGTCGCGATCGTGGGCGCCCCGGGCCGGTCGCCCTCGTAGTTCGACACGACCGGGAAGTCGACCTCGATCACCTCGGCGCCCGCGGTCTCGAGGTCGCGCCGGGCGGCCTCCCAGAGCTCGATGACGGATGCCCGCGTCTCGATGCGCTGCCCGGTGGATCCGCCGATCCCCGGGGTGCGTCCCGGCTCGGCCGTTCCCGCATCCGGGTCGGCGTTGACGTACATGCGGGGGACGCCGAACCGCCTGCCGGCGAGCGCCCCGCGTGCTGCGACCGCCCCGCGTCCGGCCGCGGCCGCCCCGGCCGGATCGTCGCCGGGGAGCAATCCGACGTACGACGTCGGCCGCACCGACGATGCGGCCGGGATCTCGACCCACCGCTGCACGCGCCAGAAGTCGCCCCGGGTCTCGGGGTCGTCGGCGACGATGACGTCGAGCACCTCGAGCAGGTCGGCCATGGTGCGGGTGTGCGGCACGACCACGTCCATGGTCGGCACGAGCGGCCAGTTGCCGCGCACCGAGATGACACCCCTCGAGGGGGTGTACGCGCAGAGCGCGTTGTTCGACGCGGGCGCACGTCCGCTCGACCAGGTCTCCTCACCGAGACCGAACGCGGCGAACGACGCCGCGGTCGCGGTGCCCGATCCGTTCGACGACCCCGAGCCGAACGCGGCGGTGAGGTAGTCGGCGTTGTACGGGCTCTCGGCGCGGCCGTACAGGCCACGCTGCATGCCGCCGTTCGCCATGGGCGGCATGTTCGTGAGCCCGATGAGCACGGCGCCGGCGGCCCGGAGGCGCTCGATCGTGAACGCGTCGCACTGGGCGACGAGGTGCTCGAACGCGGGGGAGCCGGCCGCGGCGGTGAGGCCCCGCGAGAGGTAACTGTCCTTGGCGGTGTAGGGGATTCCGTCGAGTGGGCCGAGCGTCTCACCCCGGGCGCGGCGCTCGTCCGAGGCACGGGCGTCGGCCAGCGCCTCGGGGTTTCGCACGACGACGGCGTTGAGCGCCGTGGTTGTTCCCGGGGCGTCGTACGCGTCGATGCGTGCGAGGTACGCCTCGACGAGCTCGACCGCGGTCGTGCGCCGCTCCTCGAGCGCGCGTCGCAGTTCGGCCACGGATGCCTCGACCACGTCGAACCCCGAGCTGCTCATCGCCCGCCCCCGGCCATCCGACGTGCAGGAGATTGCCTCATTCGCAGGACGGTCGCGGGGGCTGTCGTCCTGCGAATCGGACGTCCTCCTGCGGACTGCAGGCGGAAGAGGGAGGCGAGCTGGGAATCGACTGCATCGCTCATCGCGCCGCCTCCACACGGGGCTGCTGCTGCGTGATGCAGTGGATACCGCCGCCACGCGCGAGGATCGGCCGGGCGTCGACGGTCACGACCTCGCGCCCCGGGTAGGCGGCCGCGAGCAGGTCGCGCGCCGCGGCATCCGCTCGCTCGTCGCCGTACCCGCACGCGATCACGCCGCCGTTCACGACGACGTGGTTCACGTAGTTCCAGTCGACGAAGCCCTCGTCGTCGCGCAGCTGCGCGGGCGCGGGCAGGTCGACGATCTCGAAGCGGCGGCCCGCGGCATCCGTCGCTTCCGACAGGAACGCCCGCAACTCGCGCATCACGACGTGATCGGGGTGCTCGGGATTCGGCTGCTCGTGCAGGAGCAGCGTGCCCGGCGACGCGATGGTCGCCACCATGTCGACGTGGCCGCGCGTGCCGAGGTCCTCGTAGTCGCGGGTCAGGCCGCGGGGGAGCCAGACGACCGTCGTCGCGCCGATCGTGCGGGCGAGCTCGGCCTCGACGCGAGCACTGTCGGCGTGGGGGTTGCGGCCGGGGTCGAGCTGCACGGTCTCGGTGACGAGCACGGTGCCCTCGCCGTCGGCGTGGATCGCGCCACCCTCGTTGACGAGCACCGACGACACGAGCTCGGCGCCCGCGGCATCCGTCACGAAACGGCCGATCTCGCGGTCGTTCGCCCACGACGCCCACTTCGGCGCCCCCCAGCCGTTGAAGATCCAGTCGACGCCGCCGAGCACGCCTGGGCGTTCGTCGTCGACGACGAACGTTGGGCCCATGTCGCGCATCCAGTAGTCGTCGAGCGGCGCCTCGAGTTGCTCGATGTCGGCCGAGAGCATGCGGCGGGCGCGATCGCGCTCGACCGGGTCGATCACCATCGTCACGGGCTCGAACCGGGCGACGGCGTGCGCGACGGCCGTCCATGCGGCGTACGCCTCCTCGGGCGACGCGGCGTCGTCGCCGAGCGTCAGACCCGGGCGGGGGAACGCCATCCACGTGCGCTCGTGCGGCGCGGTCTCTGCTGGCATGCGCCACGACATGGCCACCTCCTGTGCGGGTTACGGATGCTGCGGCATCCGTTCGACTATTATTGATCATACGATCAACAAGAGGTGCGGATGTCAAGAGCGCAGCCCCGGCCGTCGGCCCG
This sequence comes from Agromyces sp. NPDC052230, assembly GCF_040679595.1. Lineage (NCBI taxonomy): Bacteria > Bacillati > Actinomycetota > Actinomycetes > Micrococcales > Microbacteriaceae > Agromyces > Agromyces sp. NPDC052230. Next base: position 121,464 of record NZ_JBFAVC010000001.1, read on the forward strand.
CAAGTCGCCCACCGAGCGCGCCGTCGAGATCACGGATGCCGCGCGCGTCCTCGCCCTCGAACACGGGCTCACCGCCGTGACCCTGCGGAGCGTCGCCGCCCGAGTGGGCGTGACCCCGGCGCTCGTCGCCCACTACGAGCCGAGCATGGACGCGCTCCTCGCCGCCACCTTCACGACGATCGTCTCGGCCGAGATCGACGAGGTCGAACGGCTCATCGGCGACGCGCCGACGCCGACGGCGCGCCTCGCCGCCCTCATCGACACGCTCCTCGACGGCACGCGCGACGACGTGACCGTCGTGTGGGTCGAGGCGTGGGCACTCGGACGGCGCAACGAGGTGCTCGCGGCATCGGTGCGCGCGCAGATGGACGCCTGGCAGGCCGTCGTGCAGGGCATCGTCGAGGCGGGTGTCGCGGGCGGGGAGTTCCAGGCGACGGATGCCGCGGCCGTCGCCTGGCAGGTCCTCGGCATGATCGACGGGCTCAACGCGCTGGCGCTCGTGCGCTGGGGGGATGCGGCAGCACGCGGTTCGCTGATCGGGGCGGCCGTCGAGGGGATGCTCGGGCTCGCGCGCGGTGCGCTCGCGGCCGCACGGGCAGCCGAGCCCGCGGCCGGGCGCGTGGTCGAGGCATCCGATCGCGGCCGATGATGTCGGATGCTCGGGCTACGGTGAAGAACTGAGGCGACGGGAGGAAGCCGAATGTACCTGGTCGACGGCACCGTCGTCACGAGCGCGAGTGACCTGAAGAAGGCCTCCGACTGCGAGTTCGCGTTCCTGCGCGAGCTCGACGTGAAGCTCGGCCGCGACACGCTCTTCGAGCCCGTCGCCGACCCCATGCTCGAGCGGGCGGGCCGCCTCGGCGACGAACACGAGCTCCGTGTGCTCGCGTCGTACCGCGAGCGTTTCGGCGCGGGCGTGGCCGAGATCGAGCGACCCGACCTGCGCGACGCCGACCAGGTGGCCGAGGCGGTCGCCGCGACACTGGCGGCCTTCGAGTCGGGCGCACCCGTGGTGTTCCAGGCGACGTTCGTCGACGACGGCTTCGTCGGGTTCGCCGACTTCATCGTGCGCCAGCCCGACGGCCGCTACCTCGTGCAGGACTCGAAGCTCGCCCGCCGTGCCCGCGTCACGGCGCTGCTGCAGCTCGCCGCCTACGCGACGCAGCTCGATCGGCTCGGCATCCCCCGCGCCGACACCGTCGAGCTGCTGCTCGGCGACGGCACCACGAGCTCGCACCGGCTCGACGACATCGAGCCCGTCTACCTGTTGCGGCGAGCGCGCCTCGAGCAGATCGTGGCCGACCGCGTCGCCGACGACGGCCCGGTTCGGTGGGGCGACCCGCGCTACACGCTCGACGGCCGGTGCCCCACGTGCGACCTCGAGGTGCAGGCCCACCGCGACCCACTCCTCGTCGCCGGCATGCGCACGACGCAGCGCGTGCACCTCTTCGAGGCGGGCATCGCGACGATCGACGAGTTCGCCGCCTCTGAAGGCCCGATCGACGGCATCCTCGAAGCCACGCTCGACGGCCTGCGGCTGCAGGCGAAGCTGCAACTCGCCGCCGAGGCGGCCACCGCCGCGGCCGAGGCGGCCGGGCAGCTCACTCCCGACGACCCGCCGCTGCCGCCGCCCGTCGTCGTCCGCGAACCCGGCGCGCTCGCCGCCATCCCGACACCCGACGCCGGCGACCTCTTCTTCGACTTCGAGGGCGACCCCCTCTACACCGAGGGGCCGGCCACCGACTGGGGGCTCGATTACCTCTTCGGCATGATCGACACCGACGAGCAGTTCACGCCGCTCTGGGCGCACAGCTTCGCGGAGGAGCGCGAGGCGCTCGTGCGCTTCCTCGAACTCGTGAAGCTGCGTCGGGCGGCGCACCCCGACATGCACATCTACCATTACGCGAGCTACGAACGCACGCACCTCACGTCGATCGCAGCGCGCCACAGCGTCGGCGAGGCCGAGGTCGATCAGCTGCTCGCCGACGGCGTGCTCGTCGACCTCTATCCGGTCGTGAAGCGCGCGGCGCGGGTGGGCAGCCGGTCGTATTCCATCAAGAAGCTCGAGCCGCTCTACATGGGCGACGAACTGCGTCAGGCCGACGTGAAGTCGGGCGGGGATTCGATCCTCGAATACGTGCGGGCACGCGAGCTCCTCGCGACCGGCAGCGTCGACCCCGCCACGGGCCTGGCCGGTGCCGCCGCTGCGCAGCACGTGCTCGACGACCTCGCCGAGTACAACCGCTACGACTGCGTCTCGACGCTGCGGCTGCGCGACTGGCTCCTCGACATCGCGCGTCGCGAGCACATCGAGCCGGTGCCGGCACTGCTCCTCGCCGAGCCCACGGGCAAGCAGTACGGGGCGAGCCCCCTTGCGGTGCAGCTGCAACGGATCGCCGGCCCGGCAGACGACCCCGAGCGAGACGCCGACCACACGGCGCTCGCCCTCGCGGCCGCCGCGATCGACTACCACGACCGCGAGTCGAAGACGTTCTGGTGGGGCCACTTCTTCCGCGTGGAGCAGCCGCTCGAGGCATGGGAGGACCACCGCGACGTGCTCGTCGTCGACCCCGCGCGCACCGTCGTGCTGCAGGACTGGTACCGCGACGGGCGGCAGCAGTTCGACCGCCGCGAGCTCCTGCTGCGCGGCCGCATCGCGCCGGGCTCGAAGTTCAGCCCCGGAGCCGACGTCTTCGTGCTCTACGAGTGGCCGGCACCGTTCCCCTCGAACTCGCGTCGGCCGGGCTCGCGCGCGTCGGCGAACGCGACCGTCATCGAGGCGACTGCAGACGGTGTCCGCATTCAGGAGCGATCGGTCGCCGGCGAGACCTGGCGTGGCCTGCCCATGGCGCTCGTTCCGGGAACTCCCCCGCCCGCCGGGCGACAGAAGGATGCGATCGCCGAGTGGGCCGCACCGCTCGCCTCCGCGTATCCGTCGTGGCCGCAGGATCCGGCCGTCGACCTGCTCCGACGCATCCCGCCGCGCACCCGCTCGGGAGCGCTCGCGCCGCTTCCCGACCACGAGTACGTGGGCGCCGTCGTGCGCTCCCTCGGCGACCTCGACGACTCGTACCTGGCCGTGCAGGGCCCGCCCGGTACCGGTAAGACGTACGTCGCCTCCCGGGTCATCGCCCGGCTCGTCGGCCACCACGGCTGGAAGATCGGCGTGGTCGCGCAGTCGCATGCCGTCGTCGAGCACCTGCTCGATGCCGTCGTCGGCGCCGGACTCGACCCTCGCCTCGTCGCGAAGGCGCCGAAAGACCGAGACGACGGCGTCGAGCGTGGATGGACCGTCATCGAGAAGAACGGGGCATCCGCCTTTCTCGCGGCGAACGAGGCGAGCGGCTTCGTCTACGGCGGCACCGCCTGGGACTTCGCGAATGCCGACCGGGTGGGCCGGCGAGCACTCGACCTCCTCGTGGTCGACGAAGCGGGGCAGTTCTCGATCGCGGCCACCATCGCGGCGTCCGTCGCGGCGCGCCGCCTGCTCCTGCTCGGCGATCCGCAGCAGCTTCCGCAGGTGAGTCAGGGCACCCACCCCGAGCCCGTCGACACCTCGGCGCTCGGGTGGATCGCCGACGGCCATGACGTGCTGCCCGCCGAGTACGGGTACTTCCTCGCCGAGAGCCGCCGGATGCATCCGGCACTCGCGGCCCCCGTCTCGCACCTCTCCTACGAGGGCGAGCTGCGGTCGCACGACTGCGCGGCACTGCGCGGCATCGAGGGCGTCGCACCCGGACTCACGCCCGTGCCCGTCGAGCACGACGGCAACACCACCGAGTCGATCGAGGAGGCACGTGAGGTCGTGCGCCTCGTGGGCGACCTGCTCGGCCGGGCGTACACCGGCACCCGGGAGTCGCCCGACGGCCCCGTCCAGGCTCCCCCGCGGCCACTGCGGCAGACCGACCTCATCGTGGTCACGCCCTACAACGCGCAGCTCGCGCTCGTGCGCGAGCTGCTCGACCGGGCAGGACACACCGACGTGCCTGTCGGCACCGTCGACAAGTTCCAGGGCCAGGAGGCCGCCGTCGCGATCGTCTCCCTCGCCGCGTCGTCGGCGACCGTCGCACCGCGCGGGGTCGAGTTCCTGCTCCTGAAGAACCGGCTCAACGTCGCCATCTCGCGCGCGAAGATCGCCGCGTTCCTCGTCTACTCGCCGGGCCTGCTCGACGCACTCCCCCGCACGCCGCAGGGCGTGGCGCAGCTCAGCGCGTTCGCGCGGCTCGTGGGTGTCGAGCTCCCCCGGTTCGGCCGGGGATCCGCAGCGGAGGCTGCGACGACGAGTGCGTCGACCGATGCGTCGTCGACCGATGCGTCGACGACGGATGCGTCGACGACGGATGCCGCGACGGAGCCGGTGGCCGCTACTCAGTGAGCTTGGCGACCGCCGCCGCGATGCGACGCTGCCGGGTCTCCTCGGTCTTCGCCCCCTCGACCGCCGTCACGTGTGCCTTCCGATGACTCGGTGCCAGCCGATCCCACGCCTCTCGCGCTCCGGGTGCCGCGTCGAGCGCCGCCGCGAGGTCGTCGGGAACCTCGACGGTGCGCGGCGCCGTGTCCACCTCGAGGTCGACCACGATGTGGTCGCCACCCTGGATCCCGGTTGCCGCCCGCTTGTCGGAGCTGAACGGGATGAGGTAGCGACCGCCCATCACGGCGACCGTGCTGCGGTACTCGTAGCCGTTGACCGTGACGACCACCGGCGGCTTGCGCCCCGCGCCGAGGGCGTCGATCACGTCAGGGGGCACCTCGATGCCGGTGTTGTTGCCCGACAGGTACATCGTCGTCTCGAACCGCATGGGCCGAGTCTGCCAGTGCCGCGCGAAGCTGGGAATACCGCACAGGCTCGATACGTAGGGTAACGACGTGACTTCCCCCACGACTGACCTCAGCCCTGCCCGCATCACGATGTACGGCGCCGACTGGTGCGGCGACTGCCGCCGCTCGAAGGCGCTCCTCGAGCGCCACGGCATCGACTACGAGTACATCGATCTCGAACGGGTCGTCGAGGCCGCCGCGCGCGCCAAGGCGATCTCGGGCCGCACGAACATCCCGGTCATCGTGTTCCCCGACGGCACGCACCTCACCGAGCCCACCGACGCGCAGCTCCGGGCGAAGCTCGACGAGGCCGAAGCCGCGTAGGCGGGCCGCCGAGGGCTCAGCGGAGCGCGGGCATGACCTCCGAGGCGAAGAGCTCCAGACCCGAGCGGTCGTAGGCCGCCTCGGGGAAGTAGTGGATCGCGTACGAGAGCCCGAGCTCCCGACGCTCCGCGAGCTTCGCCGCCACCTGCGACGGGGTGCCGACGAGCGCCAGCGGTCCATGCAGGTCGGCCATGTAGCCCGCCATCTTCTCGGTGCCGAGGAATGGCGCGAGCCGCGCCTCGATGGCGTCGAGCCGGCGCGCGACATCCGCGTCATCCGTGCCGATCACGGTGTTGAAGTTCGACGAACGCACGATCGCGTCGAAGTCGGTGCCGAGCGCCTCGCAGTGCCCGCGCAGCACGTCGCTCTTGTGCGCGAACACCTCGGGCGTTCCGGTGAAGTTCGTGTACGACGCGTACTTCGCGGCGATCCTGAGCGTGACCTTCTCGCCGCCACCCGCGATCCAGAACGGGAGTCCGCCCTCCTGCAGAGGCAGCGGCCGCACGATGGCGCCATCGACCTGGTAGTGCTTGCCGTCGAGCGTGGCCGTCCCGGTGGTCCAGGCCTGACGCATGATCTCGACGCCCTCGCGCAGCATCGCGAGCCGGTCGGGCACCGGCGGGAAGCCGTAGCCGTAGGCCCGCCACTCGTGCTCGTACCATCCGCCGCCGATGCCCATCTCGACCCGCCCGCCCGACACGATGTCGACGGTCGCGGCGACCTTCGCGAGGTACGCGGGATTGCGGTACCCCATGCACGTGCACATCTGGCCGAGCCGCACGCGTGACGTCGACGCGGCGAAGGCCGACATCAGCGACCACGCCTCGTGCGTCGCCTCGGTCTCGCTCGGCACCGGGGTGGTGTGGAAGTGGTCGTACACCCAGATGGACTCCCACCCCGAGTCGGGCGCGTCGGCGGACTGGGCGAGGGAGCGCATCACCTCCCAGTGGTCGGCCGGCTCGATGCCGACGAGATCGTGACGCCAACCCTGGGGAATGAACATTCCGAATCGCATGCGCTCCAGCCTAGGGCCGGCGATGCCACCCAGAAAGCGCTTCCCGGCAAGCTACCCGGGAACGCGGGAGCACGACGGAGAATCAGCGCCAGCCCTGAGGACGCCGACGCCGCGCATCCGTAGCTTCGGTTGAATGACGACCCCCATCCACTGCGATTTCTCGCCGTACGACTTCAGCGCCACCGCCATCCGCACCTCCGACGGCCGGCTCGTGCAGGTCAGCGGGTCGGGTCTCTGCCCCACCGCCGGCTGGGAGCTGCGTCTGGTCGCCGCCGGGCGCGGAGGCCTGCCGCACCCCGGCCGCCTGCGGCTCGAACTCCGCGAGGCTCCGCCGCGCACGGCGCCGCGCCTCCTCACCGAGACCACGGTCGACGTCACCATCGAGGACACGCGTGCCGTCGAGGTCGAGATCCGGTTCGGCTGGCGCGAGGGCTTCGTCATCCCGGTGCGCGAGGGCGCGCCGCGACGCGGGGTCAGGTCGCCGCTGCGCGGGCGAGCGGATGCCGCATCCGATCGCGTCGCGACATCCGTTCGCTGATCACCGCTGCGCGGTCGGCGCCGTCAGCACGCCGACAGCCGCCGTCCCAGCCGTCCCAGCCGTCCCAGCCGTCAGCCGAGCGCGAACCGCAGCTCGGCCATCGCCGGACCCGACCAGACCGCCCCGTCGAGGTCCTCGCCACGTACCGTGACCACCTTGCCGCCCTTCGCGATGACGAGAAGCGCGAGCTGGGGCAGCACGTCGCCCGCGACCGTGCCGTCGGAGAGGTGCTCGCCGCTGCCGTTGCCCGTGGCGAACTCGATGGCGCCTGACTCCTGGTCGAGCGTGCCGTTGACCGAACTCGTGAAGTCGAACCAGAGCGTCTCGACCGCGCCATCGGCGGCGAGCCGGCCGATCGCCGCGAGGTCTCGTTCGACGCGACCGGCGCTGCCTTCGGTGAGGCCGCGGAGCGCCTCGTGCGCCTCGTTGACGTTGAGCCGGGCGAGCTCCTCCCGGATGGCCTCGTCGATGTCGGCGGGGCTCAACCGGTCGGGTCCGCCGTGCACCGCCGCCATGCGTCGGCCGTTGCGAGCGCGCTCCATGAACTGGCTGAGCATGGGCTCGGCCGCGAAGACGAAGAGCGGCACCCGCTCGTCGGGATCATGCACGGCGAGCTCCTGCCGCACCGCATCGGCGACCCGCTTGGCATAGGTGTCGAGCGTGGCGGGTTTGCGATCCTCCTCGTTCACACCCCGATCGCCGTGGCCGCCGCCGCGACGGCGGCCCGTGTAGCCGGGCGCGCGGTTCGCGGCATCGTCGGCGTTCTTCGGCAGCGACGGGTCCACCGGCATCTGCACGGCACGGTCGGTGGCGGTCGCGTGCCAGAGCGACCACTCGTTCCCCGAGATCGCGACGGCGAACGCCTCCTGGTCCTGGCTGGGAGCCCGCAGGAGCTGCCCGAGCGTGAAGTGGGTGCCCACGTGCACGGCGTCGTCGAGGCGGTTGGGCAGCACGTACACCTCGCTGAATCCGGGAGCGACGAAGATCGCCAGCGACCTCGACAGTCGCCCCCAAAGCTTCTGGTCGAGGAGGATGGCGTCGCGCCCGCGTCGCAGGTCGTCGATCACGTGCCCCGGGGCATCCGTCGCCTTCACCTGCTCGATCGCGGCGTCGAACGCGCTCTTCACCGCGACCTCGGCACGCTCGCGTTCGCTCACGACGGGTGAGGTCGAGGCATAGATGGTGACGGCCGGATGCTGCGGACCCGCCAGCTTGGCGAAATCGGCGGTCGTGGGCAGTTCGTAGTGGAGCGTCATTCAGTCCCTCCCCCAGGATCACGCGACAGCGGTGTCGCTCGCCCCCAGCCTATGAAGGCCCGAGCGCGAGCGACACCCCCCGTCAGCGAGCCACGGGGTGGTTCGACCGGATGACGCCGGTCGGGTCGAACCGGCGCTTGATGTCGCGCAGACGTTCGACCCGGTCGCCGAACAACTGGGCCGCGGAGCGGCCGTGCTCGGCGAAGTTGAGGTAGTCGAGCTCGGCTCGCCAGGGCTCGACCCGCGAGAGCAGCCGGCCGAGGGATGCCGCAAGCGCCTCGCCCGCGCCCGGCATCGCGAGGCCCACGCCGAACACGAGGTATGCCGCGTCGAGACCGGCCACGACGCCCGGCTCGGGCGTGCCGCGACCGATCGCCGACACGCGCGCGACCTCGGGCCGGACGCCGCCTCCGAGGTGGCGGATCTCGGCCGAGAGCAGGGCGCAGTCGGCGTCCGGGCCGACCGCGTCGGCCGCGGAGAATCCGACGGCGCACACGAACGCGATTCCCATCCAACGGCGGGGGCGACGCCCGGACGACAGGGTGCGCCCTCCGATCACCTCAGGGTTATCCCGCGGTCGGGCCCCAGCTGGGCCGCGGCCTCGCCTCGGGCTCGCGGAATACCGCCGACGGCGTGCCGGTTGCCGTTGTGGATGGCTTCCTCCCTCCGACTCTCCGTGCTCGATCTCGTTCCCGTGCGCAGCGGCCAGCCCAGTTCGGGCGCGGTCGCGGCATCCGTTCGCCTCGCGCAGGTCGCCGACCGGCTCGGATACACGCGCTACTGGTTCGCCGAACACCACAACATGCCCGCGGTCGCCTCCACGACCCCGCCGGTGCTCGTCGCCGCGGCCGTGTCGCGGACGGAGCGGATCCGGGTCGGTTCCGGCGGCGTCATGCTGCCGAATCACGCACCGCTCGTGGTCGCCGAGCAGTTCGCGGCACTCGAGGCGCTCGCTCCGGGCCGCATCGACCTCGGCATCGGCCGGGCGCCGGGGAGCGACCCCGTCATCACGCAGCTGCTGCGCATCTCGGGTCCGACCGCCGACGTCGACCGGTTCCCCGACCACGTCGCCGACATCCTGAGCCTGCTCTCACCCGACGGCGCGACGCTGCGGCTCACGAGCGGGCGCGAGTACGCGATCACCGCGACACCGGCGGCGACGGATGTCCCCACGCTCTGGCTCCTGGGTTCGAGCGACTACTCGGCGAAGCTCGCCGCCGAGCTCGGGCTGCCGTACGTGTTCGCGAACCACTTCTCGGGCGAGGGACTCGAGCGGGCGCTCGAGCTGTACCGCACCGGGTACCGGCCGAGCGAGCGGCATCCGACGCCCGAGACGTTCCTGACGGTGAACGCGTCGGTCGCCCCCACCGTCGAGGAGGCCCGCGCCCGCGCGCTGCCGCAGCTGCGCTCGATGGCGCGCCTGCGCACCAACCGGCCCATGCGGCCGCTCGAGACGGTGGAGGAGGCGCAGTCGGCGCCCGCCGATTCGGTCGTCGACGAGCTCATCGCCGGCATGGAGCGTCGCTGGATCATCGCCGACGCCGACGGCGCCGCGAGCGAACTGCGCGCGCTCGCCGAGCGGCACGGCATCGACGAGGTCATGGTGTCGCCGATCGCGGGTTCCTTCGGGGCCGAGGCGACGGATGCCGCGCCCGGTCGTGAGCAGACGCTCACGCTGCTCGCCGAGGAGCTGCTGGCTTGACGACATGGCGATGCCCCGGGCCATTCGGCCCGGGGCACCCGTCTGCCTCGATGTCGTCGGCAGGGCTCGCTCAGGCGGCGAGGCCGAGCCGGCGCAGGTCCTCGGTCGACGCGCGGTACTCGTCGCCGTCGGCCACGGTGGTCTCGCGCGGTACCCGGGCGCCGTTCTGCACGCGCGCATCGGCGCCGACCGTCGCATAGGGGCCGATGACGGCGTTGCGGCCGACGACCGCGTGGCGGCCGACGTGCGCGTTGACGCCGACGACGGCGCGCTCGGCGACGATGGCGTCGCGATCGACCCAGGCACGCGGCCCGATCTGCGCCCCGCGCTGCACTTCGGCACCGGGATCGACGTAGGCCGTCGGGTCGACGAAGGCCGTCGGGTCGACCTTGGCGGTCGTGGCGACGAGGCCGCGACCGTTCACGTGCTTGCGGTAGCGACGCAGGACCCCGGCTTCGTCTTCGAACTCGACGTAACTGATGCCCACGTTCTCCTCCTTCCGACGTGGTGGCTCCACGCCCGGACACTGGTACAACACCCCCCGTGACCGGCACATTCCCGGAATCCTTCGACATCGAGACACCGTGCGACAGCCCAGCTCGGTGCCAGCCCTGAAATCCCGTGGTGGCAGCACTGGACGGCACCGGAGTAGCTTGTCGAGAAAACCTCGTCTTGCTAGCTTCGCTGCTCGTACACGGCTTCGGCCGCATGGCGCGGCGCGGCCCCGCGCCGGTCGGAATCCAACCCGAAAGACCAGCTGATGTCGACCTACCTCCTGTGCGCGAACCCCATCCAGGGCCACGTCGCCCCCATCATCGCGATCGCACGCCACCTCGTCTCGCGAGGCCACGACGTCACCGTGCTCACCGGCTCGCGCTTCCGGGATGCCGTCACGGCCACGGGCGCCGACCACCGCTCGCTCGCCGGCATCGCGGACTTCGACGACCGCGTGGTGCAGGACCACCTGCCCGACCGCGACCAGCACCGCGGCATCGCGAGGCTCCGGTACGACGTCGAGACCATCTTCATCCGCCCTGTGCCCGACCAGACGCGCGCGCTCGAGGCGGCCATCGCCGAGTTGGATCCCGACGCCGTGCTCGTCGAGGCGGCCTTCGCGGGCATCCTCCCGCTGCTCCTCGACGATCCCGCCAGCCGTCCGCCGGTGCTGGCCGCGGGCGTCATCCCACTGAGCCAGTCGAGCACGGATGCCGCACCGTACGGCCTCGGGCTCGCGCCGAGCGCGTCGCCCATCGGACGGATGCGCAACCGCGCACTGAACGCGTTCGTGCAGAAGGTGGTGTTCCGCCGCACCCAGGAGCTCGCCGACGACATCATGGCCGAACTCGGCCGGCCGCAGCTCTCGAACTTCGTGCTCGACCTCTCACGCCTGTTCGACCGGTTCCTGCAGCTCTCGCCCGAGGAATTCGAGTATCCGCGTCGCGACCTGTCGCCGAACCTGAGGTTCGTCGGCACCGTGCTGCCGCCGGCGCCCGTGACCGGTTCACTGCCGGAGTGGTGGCCCGAGCTCGACGGCGACCGACCGGTCGTGCACGTCACGCAGGGCACGATCGACAACAAGGACTTCGGCCGCGTCGTGCGCCCGACCCTCGACGCCCTCGTCGACCGCGACGTGCTCGTGGTGGTGGCGACCGGCGGTCGCCCCGTCGAGGAACTCGGCCCGCTGCCCGCGAACGCCCGCGCGGCGGAGTTCCTCCCCTACCACCGGCTGATGCCGAAGACCGACGTGTTCGTCTCCAACGCCGGCTACGGCGGCACGCAGTACGCCCTGAGCCACGGCGTTCCGCTCGTGACGGCGGGTGACACCGAAGACAAGCCCGAGGTGTCGAGACGCGCCGAATGGGCCCGAGTGGGCGTGAACCTCCGCACCGGCACGCCGACGGCGGGCGCCGTGCAGCGCGCCGTCGACACGGTGCTCAACGACCACGGGTACCGCGTCCGCGCACAGGTGCTCGCCGCGCGGATCCGCCAGTACGACACGTTCCGCCTCATCGAGTCCGAACTCGAGGCCGCCTCCGGCGCGACTCGACCGCACCTCGTGTGAGGCGGTTAGGCTGGCCTGAGCCGACGCCATGCCGTCGGCTTCGTCTCCGCCGGCTCCCGTGCCGGCCCGATCCGGGACCCGCCCATGCCAGCCGCCCCGCTGCTCGAGCTGGATGCCGTGCGCATCCGCCACGAGGGAGCGACGCGTGCCACGCCCGACGGGGTGTCGCTCGAGATCCGCCCCGGCGAGGTCGTGCTGCTGCTCGGGCCGTCGGGCTGCGGCAAGTCGACGCTGACGCTCGCGCTCGACGGCCTGGTGCCGCACGCGATCGCCGCGCACCTCGACGGCACCGTGCGGGTCGCGGGGCTCGACACCCGCGAGCACCCGGTGGCCCGGCTCAGCGAGCACGTCGCCATGGTCTTCCAGGATCCCGACGCGCAGGTCGTCACGGGGACCGTGCTCGACGAGGTCGCCTTCGGCCCCGAGAACCTGCTCCTCCCGGCCGAGGCGGTGCTGGAGCGGGCCGAGCGCGCCCTCAAGCTCGTCGGCCTCTGGGACCGCCGCGGCGACAACCCCGACGTGCTCTCGGGCGGCGGACGCCAGCGGCTCGCCATCGCGTGCGCCCTCGCCCTCGCCTCCCCCGTGCTCGTGCTCGACGAGCCCACCGCGAACCTCGACCCGGCCGGCATCGACGAGGTGTACGCGGTGCTCCGCGAACTCGCCAACGAGCGCGACCACGCCATCGTGCTCGTCGAGCACAACCTCGACGCCGCCGTCGACATCGTCGACCGCGTGGTGGTGCTCGACGCCGCAGGCCACATGGTGGCCGACGGATCCGTCGACGACGTGCTGCGGGATCGCGCCGAGGAGCTCGTCGCGCTCGGCGTATGGCTTCCCGTCTCCACGCTCGCCGGCATGCGGCTGCGCGCGGCCGGCGTGCCGATCGGCGCCCTGCCGCTCACCCCGTCGGAGCTCGCCGCCGCCCTCGAGGCCGTGGAGGCGCTGCCCGCACCCGTCGCCGAGTCCGCGCGCGATGAGTCCGCTGCCGCCTCGCCCGCGATCACCGTGCGCGACTGCTCGGTGCGCCGCGGCGGACGGCGCGGGCCGGTCGTCGTCGACGGGGTCGACCTCGACGTGGCATCCGGCGATTTCCTCGCCGTCGTCGGCACCAACGGCGCCGGCAAGACCACCCTCGTGCAGGCCATCGCCGGAGTGATCCCGGCGCCGCGCGGCACGGTCGACGTGCTCGGCATGGACCCCTCGCGAACCTCCGCACGCGAGCGGGCGCGCCGCATCGGCTTCGTCTTCCAGAACCCCGAGCACCAGTTCGTCGCGCACACCGTGGCCGAGGAACTCGACCTCGGGTTCCGGCTGCAGGGCGTGCCCGACGACGAGCGCCCGGCCGAGGTCGAGCGGATGCTGCGCCGCTTCGGCCTCGAGGAGCTGCGCGACCAACATCCGTTCCTGCTCTCGGGCGGGCAGAAGCGGCGGCTCTCGGTGGGCACGGCGCTCGTCGCCGGCGCCCCCGTGCTCGTGCTCGACGAGCCGACGTTCGGCCAGGACCGCGCTCGCGCCGCGGAGCTCCTGGGCATCCTCGGCCGGCTGAACGCCGAGGGCACCACGGTCATCGTCGTCACCCACGACCTGCAGCTCGTCGCCGACCACGCGACCCGCGTCGCGGTCATGCAGGGCGGGCGCGTCATCGGCGCGGGCCCCACCGGCGAGGTGCTCGAGGGCCCGCTCATCGAGGCTGCGGGGCTGCGTCATCCGCCGCTCGCGCGGGCGACCCGCAGCCTCGTACGGCATCCCGAATGGCAGCAGGTGACCCGGATGTCGCAGCTGCCGCACTCGGTCGGTGCGGTCTCGTGAGCACGGCCGCGTCGACCGTGGCGACCTCGCCCAACCCGTACGCCGAGCAGGCGCCCGTGCCTCCCGCGCGCTTCCTGCACGCGCTCAATCCCCTCGCGAAGCTCGTCGCGCCGCTGCCCGCGATGATCCTCATCGTGTTCACCCGCGACCACGCCACCCCGCTCGCGTTCGTCGTGCTCGCCCTCGTGCTGCTCCTCGTCGGCGCGCGGCTCCGGGTTGCGGTCGTCGCGGCACTCGTCGTGGGCACGGTCGCGGGGGTCGCCGTGCTCGGTGCGACGTTCGGCGTGTGGGTCGACCCGTCGCGCATCGACGACACGACGGCCGGGGCATCCCTCGTGCTCATGCAGGTCGGCGGCTGGCGCTTCACGCTCGCGGCCTACCTCATCGGACTCGCGACGGCGCTGCGCGTCGCGGCCATCGTGCTGCTGTCGCTCATCGCCGGACTCACCACCTCGGGGCCCGAACTCGTGCGCGCGCTCGTGCAGAACCTCCGGGTGCCGTACCGGGTGGGCTACACCGCGCTCGCGGCCCTCCGCTTCGTGCCGAGATTCCGGCACGAGCTCGAGGTCATCAGGGCCGCGCACCGGGTGCGCGGCATCGACACGGGCCGCGGCCCGGTGGACGCGGTGCGGCGGTTCATCTCGTACTCGATCCCGCTGCTCGCGAGCGCGATCCGTCACGCCGAACGCGTCGCCCTGGCGATGGAGGCTCGCGCGTTCGGCGCGCACGACGCTCGCACCGAGCGGATCCTCAGCCGGTGGCGGCTGCGCGACACGGCGTTCGTGGCCGTGTTCTGGCTCGCCACGGCCGCGATCGTGTGGGCGGGCCTGCTCGCCGCATGATCCGGGGCTGGCCGAAGCGCGTCGTTCGTTCGGGGCCCAGCCGGCCTGTCTACTCGACGGACGCGGTGTCCTCGATCTCGACGAGGAACACGAGCGTCTGGCCGCCGAGCGGGTTCTGCTCGCTCTGCTCCGCTCCGTAGGCGTACTGCGGCGGGATGGTGACGATGAGCTTCGTGCCGACCTGCTGGCCGACGAGCGCCGCACCGAAGCCCTGGATGACCTGGTCGGTCGGGAACTGCGCCGGCTCGCCGCCATAGCTCTCGTCGAAGACCTCGCCCGTGTCCCAGCTCGTGCCCTGGTAGTGCAGCGTGACGTTGTCGCCGGCCTGCACCTCGTCGCCGTCGCCCTTCTCGAGCACCCTCAACTGGAGCTCGGCCGGCGGCGGCGTCGCGGGCAGCGTCACGGTGGGCGCCTCGCCCTCGGCGCCGAACTTCACCTCGGGCACGTTCTCGGTCCACTCGGAGGGCTTCAGCGCCTCCTGCACCTCGACGACATCGACGACGATGACGACGGTCTCACCCGGGGCCACACCGATCGTCTCGTTGCCGGCATCCCCGTAGAGCGTCGCAGCAGGTGCGACCGTGACGGTGCGCGTACCGATCGGCACGCAGTCGATGCCGGCGAGGAAGGCCTCGAACACGGTGCTGTCGCCGGCGGTGATGGTGGCCGGCTGCGAGAACAGCTGCTCGCCACTCACGCCCGAGAATGCGCTGACGATGGCGTTGACGGGGTCACCGGCGACCGTCTCATCGCCGTCGCCCTCGATGGCGATCGTCCGCTCGAGGTCGTCGGCCTCGAGCGGAGTCGTGAAGGTGGCGGCGGGCACGTCGGTGAACTCGCCCTCGACCGTGACGCCGTCGCTCAGCGACCCGGAGGAGAGATCCATGCAGTCCGCCGCGGCGGTCGTCTCGGGGGCTTCCGGCTCGGACCCGCCCGCGCAGCCGGCGAGGACGAGGGCGGTTGCGGCGGCGAGTGCGACGGGCGCGGCACGGCGCAGGGCACGATTCATGACGGGAGGTCTCGTTTCGATCGGAAAAAGGCGGGAGTCCCAGTCTGCCCGCTCCGGCTTTCGATTGCCTGAGTCTTCGCGTTCTGCCAGATCAGGGCGACAATGGGCGAATGGGGGACACGACGACGGTACCCGATTTCGCGGAGGAGTTCGCCAGGGGGGCGGCGGCGTTCGCGGAATTGGACGAGGTGCTCTGGAATCCGATCTCGACCGCGGCGGTGGCGCGATCACGCCCGCAGTTCGATGAACGCGTGCTCGACGCGTGCTGCGGCGACGGGGCATCCGCCCTGCCGACCGCGGAGCTCGTGAGCGTCGGCGGCCTGGTGGATGCCGTCGACCTCTCGGAGCCGCTCATCGATCTGGTACGGGAGCGAGCGGGCGAGCGGATGCCGCAACTGCATCTGCACGTCGCGGATGTCACGACCTGGGAGCCCACGGGATACGACCTGGTGCAGTGCGTGCTCGGCGTCTTCTTCTTCCCCGATATCGAAGCCGGCACCCGGCATCTCATCGAGCGAGCGCGCCCCGGCGGCCGCGTGATGGTGACCGTGTGGGCGCGCGGCGCCATCGAGCCGCTGCCCGAGCTGCTCGTGCAGGCGCTGCCCGATGACGCGGCATCCGAGCTCGATCTCGAGGAGCTGACCAGGCCGACGATCGAGGACGCCGACACCGCAGGCAGCCTGGCTCGCTGGCTCACGGACCTCGGGCTCACCGACGTGCGCGCCGAATCCGTGAAGCGGCATCTGGACCTCACACCGGAGCTCGCCTGGATGCTCGTGCGCGGCACCGGGCTCCGAGCGATCGTGTCGGGGGTCGACGACGCGGAGCTCGAAGGTGTGCGCGAGCGTTACCTCGCCGCGCTCGACGACGGCGAGGTGCGGACGGCCGACATCACGACGCTCATCGCGGTGGGGCATCGGCCGGAGGAGGAGTAGGGCCCGCATCGGGGCCTGTGGCGACGGGCCGGTCGGGGTCGTTCGACCACTGGCTCCAGGAGCCCGGATAGAGTGCCGCATCGACGCCCGCGATGGCGAGGGCCGCGACCTCGTGCGCCGCGGTGACGCCCGAACCGCAGTACGCCGCAACGGGCGATCCGGGCTCGACGCCGCGTGCGGCGAACCGCGCGCGCAGCGTCTCGGCTGGCAGGAACCGGCCCTCGCCGTCGAGGTTGCCCGCGCTCGGCGCCGACCGTGCACCCGGGATGTGTCCCGCCTTCGGGTCGACGGGCTCGACCTCACCGCGATACCGCTCGGCGGCGCGCGCATCGAGGAGCACGCCGCGGAGCGGGAGGGCCGCGGCGCCGTCGGCGTCGATCACGGGCATGCTTCCGAAGCGCGCGGTCGCGTCACCTGGCGCGGGCTCGGTGTCTCCGGTCTCGAGCGGATGCCCCGCGCCGGCCCATGCGGTAAGCCCGCCGTCGAGCATGCGAACGTCCCCGACGCCGGCGTGGCGGAGCAGCCACCACGCCCGGGCCGCCGACTGGTTGCCGAGGTCGTCCATCACCACGACGGTGTCGCCGTCGCTGATCCCCCATGAACGCATGGCGCGGGTGAAGTCCGCCTCCGACGGCAGCGGATGTCTCCCCTGGCCACGTGCGGCGTGGTCGGCCAGCTCGTGATCGAGGTCGACGTACACGGCTCCCGGGACGTGACCGTCGCGGAATGCCGGGGCGCCGTCGGGCTGCGAGAGACTCCAGCGCACGTCGAGCACCACGGTGCGGGCGCCCGTTCGTCGGGCGCGCTCGTCGTCGAGTCGGCCTGCGAGTTCGTCGGCGGAGATGAGCAGCGGCATGGCCCCATCCTCTCCCGTGCGCTGCACGCGGGATGATGTGTATCAGTTGCATCACGACGGCTTGCCAGCGCTCCTGACGCAACGTATCGTCGGAAGAACCGAAATAGTGACCGAATGGTCGGTCATGAACTCGGACCCTGCTCAGCGACGAGATCCCGACTCGGGCTCAAAGGAGAGTTCTACCATGCACCGTGCGCAGCGCCGCCTGCTCATTCCCGCCGCCGTCGCGGCATCCATCGCGCTCGCCTTCACCGGCTGCTCATCGTCGAACTTCGGCGGCGGCGGCGGAGACAACGGTGACGGCGCCGCCGAAGAAGGCCCCATCAAGATCGGCGCCGTGCTCGACATCACCGGTGTCGGTGCGAACCTCGGCGTTCCCGAGCAGAACACGCTCAACATGCTCTCCGAGCAGCTCAACGAAGACGGCGGCATCAACGGCCGCGAGGTCGAGCTGATCATCAAGGACAACCAGTCCACCGAGGATGGCGCCGCCAAGGCCACGACGGAACTCATCGAGAACGAGCAGGTCGACCTCATCATCGGAGCGTCGCGCACCGGCCCCTCGCTGGCCATGCGTCCGCTCGTCGAGGCGGCGCAGCTGCCCACGATCTCGATCGCGGCGAACGCCGCCATCGTCGAGGGCTCCGAGTGGGTCTTCAAGACCGCGCAGAACGACGTCGTCGTGCTCGAGCGCATTCTCGACCACGCCGAGTCGCAGGGGTACACCAAGATCGCCCTCGCCCGCGACGCCACCGGCTTCGGTGAGGGCATCGCCGACATCATCACGGAGCTCGGCGCCGAGCGCGGCATCACGCTGACCGCGACCGAGGCCTTCGAGCCGAGCGCGACCGACTTCACCGCCCAGATGACGAACCTGCGCGGCGCGGACGCCGACGCGGTCATCATCTGGGGCATCACGCCGTCGGCCGGCCTGGCACAGGCTGCCTACGTGCAGATCGGTGTCGGCAAGCCCGCCTACCAGTCGCACGGTGTCGCGAACGCCGCGTTCTTCGAGGCCGCGGGCGACGCCGCCGAGGGTGCCATCGCGCCGATGGGCCGCCTGCTCGTCGCCGACCAGCTCGAAGAGGACGACCCGCAGAAGGAGGTCATCGACGAGTTCATCGCGGACTACACCGAGGCCTTCGGCAACCCGCCCTCGAGCTTCGCGGGCCACGCGTACGATGCCTGGAAGATCGGCGTCGCGGCGATCGAGGAGGCCGGCACCGACCCCGAGGAGCTGCGCGACGCGATCGAGGCGACGAGCGACTTCGTCGGCATCTCAGGCGTCTTCACGATGACCCCCGAGAACCACTCGGGCCTCACCGCCGATGCGCTGATCCTGGCCATCGCCGAGGGCGGCCGCTGGAACCTCCACGAAGAGTGAGCCACGTCCGTTGACTGATTTCCTCCAGCTGACGGCGGCAGGGTTGTCACAGGGTTCTGTGTACGCCCTGCTCGCCGTCGGCCTCATCGCCACGTACACCGTGCGGCACGTCGTGAACATCGCCCAGGGCGACTACGCGATGCTGGCCGGCCTGGGGACCATCTCCCTCCTCAGCGCCGGCCTGCCGCTGCCCATCGCCATCCTCATCGCGCTCATCTCCGTCACGCTCGCCTCGGTGCTCATCGAACGCGTCGTGATCGCGCGCGTGAAGAACCTCACCACGCTCGTGTCCATCATCCTCACGCTCGGCGTCTCGACGCTGCTGCAGGCGATCATGCTGCTGGTGTGGGGCGCCGAGGGGCGCCGAGTGCCCGCCTTCCCCGGTGACGACCTCCTCATCGGTGGCGTCAGCATCCGCTCGCAGGAGCTCTGGATGCTCGGCACGCTCGTCGTCGTCGGCGGCGGGATCCTGCTGTTCTACGAGAAGACCCGCTGGGGCAAGGCGCTCCGCGCATCGGCGGAGCAACCCGTCGCCGCTCGGATCGTGGGCATCTCACCTGCCCTGGCATCCGTGATCGCGTTCGCCATCGCCGGTCTCGCCGGTGCCGCAGCGGGCGTCGTCTCCTCGCCCATCTACCTCTCGATCTGGTCGGGCGGCCTGCTGCTCGGTCTCAAGGGGTTCGTGGCGGCGGTGCTCGGCGGCCTCGTGTCGTTCCGGGCCGCGATCGTCGGCGCACTGCTGCTCGGCGTGCTCGAGTCGTACGTCGCCGGGTACGTGGCATCCGGCTGGAAGGACGGCGTCGCGTTCGTCATCCTCATCGTCGTGCTCATCATCCGTCCGGCCGGCCTCATGCTGCGCCCCAGTGCCGTAAGGGTCTGACGTGTCGCTCCTCGAGAAATCCTCCCCGGCCGTCCGGTCGAAGACCGGGTTCTGGCCCAACAACCGCTCGACCATCATCGGCGTGGCGATCCTCGTGATCATCGTGATCCTCGTGCCGTTCACGGCGAGCTCGACGATGATGAACATCGCCGTCTTCTCGATGATCTTCGCGCTGCCCGCGATCGGACTGTCACTGCTCATGGGCCTCGCGGGCCAGGTGTCGCTCGGCCAGGCCGCGTTCTTCGCAATCGGCGCCTACACGCACGCGATCCTGCTCCAGAAGTTCGAGATGCCGGGCGTCGTCGCCGCCACCGGCGGGGTCGTCGCCGCCATGCTGGCGGCGCTCCTCGTCGGGCTGCCGATGCTCCGCCTGCGCGGGCACTACCTGGCGCTCGCGACCCTCGGACTCGGTTTCATCGTCATGATCGCCGTGCGCGAATGGGAGTTCACGGGTCGCACGACCGGCATCTACGGGTTCGGACGACCCGAGGTCTTCGGCATCCCGATCGACAACAACGGGCTGTTCTTCTGGTACGTCGCCCCGTTCGTGATCATCGGCCTCGTGCTCGCGCTGAACCTCACCCGTTCACGGGCGGGCCGAGCGCTCTCGGCCGTCAACGACTCCGAGCTGGCGGCCGAGTCGCTCGGCGTGAACACCTACGCCCTGCGCGTGAAGGTCTTCACGCTCTCGGCGGGTTTCGCCGGCCTCGGTGGCGTGTTCTACGCCTACCAGGTGCAGATCGTGTCGCCGCAGATGGCGGAGTTCCACGTGTCGGTGGAGCTGCTCCTCATGGTGGTCATCGGCGGCCTCGGTTCGGTGTGGGGCGCCGTCGCCGGCGCCTTCATCGTCGAACTCCTCTCCGAGGGCCTCCGCGACGTCATCCCTGCGCTGATCCCCGGCGCAACCGGCGAGGTGCAGCTGATCGGCTACGGGCTCGTGCTCGTCCTCGTCATCTTGCTGCTTCCCGGTGGTCTCTACCAGGCGGTGCAAACCATCTGGGCGGGCATCCGACGTCGTACTGAGGCGCGACGCACCACGGCGGCCGCGAAAGCCGCGGCGAAGACCGCCGACGGCACGGCCGACGCCGGCACCGGCGAACCGCCGACGCGCGCGTTCGGCGGAGTACCGGGCGAGCCGGTCGTGCCCCAGGGCGCTGCGCCGGTCGAGGACGAGGTCGAGGCCGTGCTCAACGTGCCGACCGTTTCGACCCCGCTCACCGCTGGTGAGCCGATCCTCGAGGTGAAGGGGCTCACGAAGCGCTACGGCGGCGTCGTGGCCGTCGACGACGTGAGCTTCTCGGTTCCCGCCGGACGCATCATGGGGCTCATCGGACCGAACGGCGCCGGCAAGACCACGTGCTTCAACATGATCACGGGTGCGATCACGCCGACGGCCGGCACGGTGACGTTCCTCGGCGAGGAGGTGCAGGGCCGGAAGCCGCACGTCGGCGCCGTTCGCGGGTTGTCGCGCACCTTCCAGAACCTGCAGGTGTTCTCGTCGACCGACGTGCTCGGCAACGTGTACATGGGTCGCTACCGCAAGGGCCGCGCCGGCATCATCCGGGGCATGCTCGGCCTGCAGGGTCGCGAGCAGTACCGCAATGAGGAGATCGCGCGCGACATCCTCGACATCATGAACCTCGGCGACGTCGCCACGCTGCCGGCCGGTGACCTGCCGTTCGGCCGCCAGCGCATGATGGAGGTCTGTCGCGCGCTCGCCTCCGAGCCCGCACTGCTGCTGCTCGACGAGCCGATGGCGGGCCTCTCGGGCCGGGAGCGCGACATGCTCGCGAACCTGCTGCGGGCGCTCCGCGATGCCGGCCTCACGATCGTGCTCGTCGAGCACGACGTGGCGCAGGTCCTGGCGCTCGCCGACAGCGTCGCGGTGCTCGACGACGGCGTGCTCATCGCGCACGGCGACCCCGAGTCGGTGCGCAACGATCCCGCGGTCATCGTCGCGTACCTCGGCACCGACGCCGAAGAGGCGAAGCACGAACTCGAGGAACTGGAGGAGCACGCATGACCCTCGTCGTCAATTCGCTCGACGCGGGCTACGGCAAGCTCGCGATCCTGCACGAGGTCAGCCTCGAGGTCTCGGAGGGCGAGATCCTGACGGTCGTCGGCTCCAACGGCGCCGGAAAGACCACCCTGCTGCGCGCGCTGAACGGCATCATCCGGCCGACGTCCGGTACGGTCACGCTCGACGGCAAGGACATCACGGGCCGGTCGACGGAGCGGATGGCGGCGCTCGGGCTGATGCACGTTCCCGAGAACCGACTCTGCTTCCCATCGCTCACGGTGCGCGACAACCTCATGCTCGGCGCGTGGAGCAAGGGCGGCAAGGGCGACCTCGATGCCGTGCTCGAGCTCTTTCCGCGGCTGCAGCCGCGGCTCGGGCAGGCGGCGGGCACGCTCTCGGGCGGCGAGCAGCAGATGGTCGCCATCGGCCGCGGCCTGATGGCTTCGCCGAAGGCGATCATGCTCGACGAGCCCTCGATCGGCCTCGCGCCGAAGGTCGTCGCCGAGATCATGAAGGTGCTCACGCAACTGCGCGAGCGGGGCCTCGCGGTGCTCCTCGTCGAGCAGAACGTACGTGCCTCGTTCGGCATCGCCGACCGCGCGATCGTCATGCAGCGCGGACGAGTGGTGCTCGAGGGCACCCCAGCCGAGCTCGTCGAGCTGCCCGAGGTGCGCAACGCCTACCTCGGAGGCGCGGCCGCCTAGGTACCGCCCACCACGCACGGCGACGGATGCCGCGGTGATGTCCCGCCGGCGGCATCCGTCGCCGTTCTCGATTCCGCTCTGAGCATGCGACTCGCCGATTCGGGCCGCGGTGCGCCCCGGTAAACTGGCCGGACGGGACGTTGCGAGCGCGGGGAGAGTGGGATGATCACCAGCCTCGCTGTCTTCGCCGCCGTCGCACTGCTGACTCCCCTGCTGACGAGGTGGCTCGGCCGCCGTGTGTTCCCCGTCATCGCGCTCGTACCCGCCGTCGTCTTCGTGCTGCTGCTCACGTGGCTTCCCGGCGTCCTCGCGGGGGATCCCGTCGTCGAGGTCGTTCCGTGGATCCCGCAGCTCGACCTGGCCATCTCGTTCCGGCTCGACGCGCTGGCGCTGCTGCTCGCCCTCATCGTCACGGGTGTCGGCGCACTCGTGCTGCTGTACTGCACGCAGTACTTCGACGACGACGAGCCCGCCCTGGGCCGGTTCGCGGCGTTGCTCCTCGCGTTCGCGGGCGTCATGCTCGGCCTCGTCACCGCCGACGATGTGTTCCTGCTGTTCACGTTCTGGGAGGCCACGAGCGTGCTCTCGTACCTCCTGATCGGCCACTACACCGGTCGCAAGGAGAGCCGTGGTGCGGCGCTCCAGGCGCTCACCGTGACGACCTTCGGCGGGCTCACGATGCTCGTCGGGCTCGTGGTGCTCGTCGTCGCCGGCGGAACGACGTCGCTGGCGGAACTCATCGCCGATCCGGTCGCCGGGCCCGCGGCCGAGTGGGGCATCGCGCTCGTGCTCGTGGGCGCGATCTCGAAGAGCGCGCTCGTGCCGTTCCACTTCTGGCTGCCCGCCGCAATGGCCGCGCCGACGCCGGTCTCCGCCTACCTGCACGCCGCGGCGATGGTGAAGGCGGGCGTGTACCTCGTCGCCCGGCTCTCGCCCGGCTACGCCGACATCTCGGTGTGGCATCCGCTCATCATCGTGATCGGTGGATTCACGATGCTCGTCGGTGGCTGGCGTGCGCTGCGGCAGTCCGATCTCAAACTGCTGCTCGCCTACGGCACGGTGAGCCAACTGGGTTTCCTCGTGCTCGTCACCGGCTTCGGTACCCGTGACGCGGCACTCGCCGGCGTGGCACTGCTCATCGCGCACGCGCTGTTCAAGGCGGCGCTCTTCCTCGTCGTCGGAATCGTCGACCACGCCGCGGGCACCCGCGACCTCCGCCGACTCTCGGCGGTCGGCCGTCGCATGCCGGTGATCGCGACCATCGCGTTCCTCGCCGCCGCATCGATGGCCGGCCTTCCGCCGCTCCTGGGCTTCGTGGCCAAGGAGGGCGTGTTCACCGCGTTCCTCGAGGCAGCGGTGGACGGCGACGTGTGGGCATGGGCGGCCCTCGCCGGGGCGTTCCTCGGCTCGGTGCTCACGGTGGCGTACACGGCCAGGTTCCTCTGGGGTGCGTTCTTCGCCAAGCACGGAGCCGGGCCCACGACGCTGCACCCCACGGGCCCGCTGATCGGCATCGCGCCGGGCGCGCTCGCCATCGCGAGCCTCGCCTTCGCCCTCGCGGTCCCGTTCGTCGAGCCGCTGCTCGCCGCCTACGCCGACGAACTGCCCGGCCCGAACGAGTACCACCTCGCGCTGTGGCACGGATTCGAGCCCGCACTTGCGATCTCCGCGCTGGTCTTCGCCCTCGGCGCGTTGCTCGTCTGGACGCGCGTGAGCGTCGCACGCCTCCAGTCGTCGGTGCCCCACGCCATCGACTCGGGTCGCGGATACCTCGTGATCGTCGGGGCGCTCGACCGGTTCGCCGCCGCCCTCACCACGTTCATCCAGGCACGCGGCGTCGCCGGCTACGTCGCCGTCATCACCACCGTGTTCGTCGCGGGGCTCGGCGTCGCCACGCTGCGCAACTCGACCTGGCCCGCCGACGTCCGTCTCTGGGATGCGCCCGGGCAAGCCCTCATCGCGGCCGTCATCGCCATCGCGGCGATCGCCGCGGCCATCGTGCGGCAACGGATGACCGCGGTGCTGCTCGCGGGTGTCACCGGCTACGGGCTCGTCCTCCTGTTCGGCACGACCGGCGCACCCGATCTGGCCCTCACCCAGGCGCTCGTCGAGACGATCACGGTTGTGGTCTTCGTACTCGTGCTGCGCCGTCTCCCCCGCCAGGTGGCCGTGCGCAGCCAAGGGGTCGGCACGCCGGTGCGCATCGCGATCGGCGTGTTCTCGGGCACGGTCATGGCGGTGATCGGGTTCGTCGCGCTCGGCGCTCGCGTGCGACCCACCATCGCCGAAGGACTGCCCGCCCTCGCCGTCGAGGCGCACGGCAAGAACATCGTGAACGTGATGCTCGTCGACATCCGGGCGTGGGACACGCTCGGCGAGATCTCGGTGCTGGTCGCGGTGGCGACGGGTGTCGCGAGCCTCATCTTCATCTCGGGCAGAACCGGGGGTGCGCCGCGCCTCGACGTGCCCACGATGCGCCGCGAACGGCTGCGACCGCTCCCCGAACCGGCCGACACCATGCGCGGCGCGCGGGCGAGCCTCGCCGACACGGCGGACGAGACGGATGTCGCCGGGGAGGCCGCAGCGACGCGCCAGACCTGGCTCCTCGCGGGCCGCACGCTCTCGCCTCGCAATCGCTCCATCCTGGTCGAGGTGCTCGTACGGCTGCTCTTCCACCCGGCCATCGTGATCTCGGTGTACCTGCTCTTCGTGGGGCACAACGCGCCGGGCGGCGGGTTCGCGGGAGGTCTGGTGGCGGGACTCGCGTTGGTCGCGCGCTATCTCGCCGGCGGTCGATACGAACTGGGCGAGGCGGCTCCGATCGATGCCGGCCGTCTCCTCGGCGTCGGCCTCCTGCTCGCCGCCGGAACGGCGACGCTGCCCCTGTTCTTCGGTGCCACCGCATTCGAGTCGTCGTGGTTCGAGGCCGACGTGCCGGTACTGGGGACGCTTTCGATCGGCACCTCGACGCTCTTCGACATCGGGGTGTACCTGGTGGTCGTCGGACTCGTACTCGACATCCTCCGCTCGCTCGGCGCCGAGATCGACCGCCAGCGGGAAGACGCCGACGAACACGGGCTGCCCGATGCCATCGCCCCGGAAGACGACTCGCTCCACCCCGACACCCCGCACGACGAGCGCCGGGCCGCGCCCGCCTCCATGGGTACCGCTGCCGACGAGGAGGCCCGCACATGACCGCCTCGTTCACCCTCGTGCTGGTCATGGGCGTGCTCTTCGGCTCGGGCATCGCCATCATGATGGAGCGGAGCCTCACCCGCGTGCTCATCGGCTTCCTGCTCGTCGGCAACGGCGTCAACCTGCTCATCTACGTCATGAGCGGCACGCCCGGACTGGCGCCCATCCTCAGCGAGGGCGTGGAGGCATCCGAGATCTCCGATCCGCTGCCGCAGGCGTTCATCCTCACGGCGATCGTCATCAACCTCGGCATCACGGCCTTCCTGCTGGCGCTGCTGTACCGCAGCTGGTGGCTCGCGCAGCTCGGCGCGCGCGGCGACCTCGTCGACGACTCGGCCGAGCACGTCGAGGACGCCGAGGAGACCGCCGACCTCATCCGCAGCTCCGCCGCCGACGATCAGGCGGTGCAGGAGATCATCGACGCGAGCGACGAGGAGTTCCGCGCCGTCGACGAGGAATTCGATCCGTCCGCAGGACCTGGCGGCGATGAGCGAAGCGCGAAACGCGAACGCGCGTCCGATCGCCGGCGTGGAAGGAGGACCCCGTGACCAGCGCCGCCCTCGTTCCCCTCGTCGTGCTCCTCCCGCTCCTCGGGGCTGCCTCCGCCCTGATCCTCGGCAGGTACCGGCGCGCCCAGATGATCGTGAGCAGCACCGTGCTCACCGCCGTCGCGGCCATCGCCGCGGTGCTCCTCGCCGAGGTGGACCGATCGGGCACCGGTGTCGCGGTCGTGCTCGGTGCCTGGCCGGCGCCGTACGGCATCGTGCTGGTGGTCGACCGGTTGAGCGCGATCATGATCATCATCTCGGCGCTCATGCTCCTCGGCGTGCTCCTCTACGCCGTCGGGCAGGGCGTCGCCGACCGGAACCGCGAGACGCCCGTCTCGATCTTCCACCCCACCTACCTGATCCTGTCGGCGGGCGTCTTCAACGCGTTCATCGCGGGCGACCTGTTCAACCTCTACGTCGGGTTCGAGATCCTGCTGTCGGCGAGCTACGTGCTGCTCACCCTCGGCGGCACCGGCGAGCGCATCCGGGCCGGCGTCACCTACATCATCGTGAGCCTCGTCTCGTCGCTGTTCTTCCTGAGCGCGATCGCCCTCATCTACGGCGCCACGGGCACCGCGAACATCGCGCAGCTCTCAGTGCGTCTGGCCGAGCTTCCCCAGGACGTGCAGCTGATCCTGCACCTGCTGCTCCTCATCGCGTTCGGCATCAAGGCGGCCGTGTTCCCGCTCTCGTTCTGGCTGCCCGACTCCTACCCGACCGCGCCTGCGCCGGTGACGGCGGTCTTCGCGGGTCTCCTCACGAAGGTCGGCGTGTACGCGATCATCCGCGCCGAGACGGTGATCTTCGCCGAGAACGACCTCACGCCGCTCCTCATGGTCCTCGGCGGACTCACGATGCTCATCGGCATCCTCGGCGCGCTCACGCAGGCCGACATCAAGCGTCTGCTGTCGTTCACGCTCGTCAGCCACATCGGCTACATGATCTTCGGCATCGCGCTCGCGAGCGTGTTCGGCCTCGCGGCCACCGTGTACTACGTCGTGCACCACATCACCGTGCAGACGACGCTCTTCCTCACGACAGGTCTCATCGAGCGGTTCGGCGGGGCCACGTCGATCAACCGGCTCGCGGGCCTGCTCGCGGCATCCCCCCTGCTCGCGATCCTGTTCTTCGTGCCGGCGCTGAACCTCGGCGGCATCCCGCCGTTCTCCGGGTTCCTCGGCAAGGTGGGCCTGTTCGTCGCCGGGGCGGAGGCGGCCGGGGGTGCGGATGCCGCGGACGCGATCGGCCCAGGCACGTCCGCGCCGGGCTGGCTCATCTGGATGGTCATCGCGGTGGGTGCGCTCACCTCGCTCATCACGCTCTACGCGCTCGCGCGCTTCTGGAACATGGCGTTCTGGCGCGGCCGTGACGAGCTGGCGGGCTACGAGTCGGTGCTGCTCTCGTCCGTGCAGGAGGCACCCGACGGCGGCGTCGTCACCGCCACCCGCACCACGCCCTGGCTGATGGTGGGGGTCACCACCGGCATGGTGATGCTGACGCTGCTGCTCACGGTCTTCGCCGGGCCCCTGTTCGACCTCGCGACCCGGGCCGCCGAGAACCTGCGCGACCCGGCGGTGTACGTGTCGCTCGTGTTCCCGGGAGGTGTCGAATGAGCAGAGCGGATGCCACGGCGTCGCCGGCTGAACCACGCGACGGCCTGCCGGCCGACGGCCTGCCGGCCGACCACCTGCCCGACGAGCCCGACGCCCCCGAGTTCTCCCGCTGGGAGGCGGTGTGGCGCCAGCTCCCCCTGCTCATCGCGCTCGTGGTGCTGTGGGTGTTCCTGTGGGACCACGTCGACGTGCTCACCATCACCACGGGCGTGCTGCTCGGCGTGCTCGTGACCCGCTTCCTGTACCTGCCGCCCGTGCTCCTCAGCGGCCGGTTCCATCCGGGGCGTGCGCTGGTGCTCGGGTTCAGGATGATGTTCGACGTCGCGGTCGCCTCGATCCAGGTCGCCGCCCGCGCGGTCTGGCCGACCTGGCAGCCGATGAACGCGATCATCGCCGTGCAGCTCCTCACCCGCTCCGACCTCATCACGACGCTCACGGCCGAGGCGATCACGGTCGTGCCCGGCACGGTCGTCGTCGACATCGACCGCGAGCGCGGGCTGCTCTACCTGCACGCCTTCGGCACCCGCACGCAGGCCGACCTCGACAAGGTGAGGAAACACGTGCTCGGCATCGAGGAGCTCATCGTGCTGGCGATGGGCACCGGCGAGCAGGCGGCATCCGTGCGGCACGCGCGTCGGGAGCGCCGCAAGGGTCGGTCCACGCCGATCGAGCCACCGAGGCCGCGCGGGGTTCGCGAGGTGGCGCCGCATGAGACGGCGGAGCGGCATCCGCTCGACGACGACGACCCCCGCACCGGCGGCCGCGGCCGCGGCCGCGGCGACGATCCCACGAAGGGAGACCGCAAATGACCCCGCTCGAGCTCATCGGCCTCGTGGCCGGCGCGATGTTCGTCATCGGTGCGGTCGCCGCGGTGGTGCGGATCATCCGCGGCCCGTCGATCCTCGACCGGGCGCTCGCAACCGACGTGCTGCTCGCCATCGCCATCTGCGCCCTCGGCACCGAGATGGCCGTCAACCGGCACACCGACACGCTCGTGGTGCTGCTCGTGCTCGCGGTGTTCGCGATCCTCGGCTCGATCGCGATCGCCCGGTTCATCGGACAGCAGGACGAATCATGACGCCCGCAGAGCTCGGGATCAGCGCGCTCCTCCTGCTGAGCGGCTTTCTCTCGATGTCCGCCGGCATCGGCGTGCTGCGCTTCCCCGACGTGCTCACGCGCCTGCACGCCGCGACCAAGCCGCAGGTGCTGGGACTCGCGGTGGTGCTCCTCGCGATCGTGCTGCGCGTTCCGTCATGGGGCGTGCTGTCGACCGTGGTGCTCATCATGACGTTCCAGCTGCTCACGCAGCCCATGACGGCGCACATGCTCGGCCGCTCGGCCTACCGCAGCGACCACGTTCGCTTCGACCTCCTGATCGAGGACGACCTCGGCCGCGACATCGCCGAGCACGATCGCGGGCCGGGCTCGGCGGGCTGACGCGTTGAAGCCGCCCGCCGACGCGCCTCAGGCGCGCCCGGTGAACGTCGGCGTGCGCTTCTCCTGGAACGCGGCGAACCCCTCGCGGTAGTCATCGGTATCGCAGAGCTCGGCCTGCGCGCGGTTCTCGTTCGCCATCGACGTCCACAGGCCGAGACGCTCGTCGCGGAGTTCGGCGACGAGCCGCTTCGACGCCGCGAAGGCGAGGGTGGGGCCGGATGCCGCGGCGTGGGCCGCCGTGCGGGTGGCATCCGTTACCTCATCGGCGGGGAACACCTGCGAGAACAGGCCCGCGGCCACGGCCTCGGACCCCGACATGAGCCGGCCGGTGACGATGAGGTCCATCGTGCGGTGCGCGCCGAGCCGCTCGACGAAGAGCGCGTGACCGCCCGAGTCGAGGGTGGCGCCGAGGTTCTTGAACGGGGATCCGATCTTGGCGTTGTCGGCGACGTAGACGATGTCGCTCGCGATGAGGAGCCCGAGCCCCACGCCGAGGCACGCGCCGTGCGCGACGGCGAACGTCGGCACCGGAAGGCGCGACATCCGCTGCAGCAGCGGCTCGACCTTGCCGCCGAGGTACCCCTGCACGTCGTCGTTGCGCGGGTCGACGCCCGAGATGTCGCGGCCGGCGCAGAACGCGCGCCCCTCGCCGCGCAGCACGAGCGCGCGCACGCGTCCTTCGGATGCCGCAGCCTCGACCTGCTCGTACGCGGCGGCGAGTTCGGCGAGCGCCGCCTCGTCGAGCGCGTTGAGCTTGTCGGGAGCGTTCAGCACCACTTCGGCGACGCCGCCGTGGATCTCCAGTTCGATCATGCGGGTTCCTCCAGTTCGATCACGCATCGGGGTCGCTTCCGGCCTTCCGCGCAACGCCCGCGCGATCATTCTGGCCGGAAACGACCCTCGGGAATGGAATCGCCCCGCCTAGACGTCGTAGTCCACCACGACGCGGTCGGACTTGGGGTGCGACTGGCACGTGAGCACGTATCCACGCTCGAGCTCCTCGGGCTCCAGCGCGTAGTTCTCGGTCATGTTCACGCTGCCCTCGACCACGCGGGCCCGGCAGGTGCCGCACACGCCGCCCGCGCAGGCGAACGGGACATCCGACCGCACCCGCAGGGCGGCGTTGAGGATCGACTCGTTCGCCGAGACCGGGCTCTCGACGCTCGAGGTCACCCCATCGAGGTTGAACTCGATCGCGACCGTGGGCTCGCCACGCTGCACGACGACGGGACGCCCGTGCTCGCCCTCGACGCGGTCGGCGGAGTCGGTCGTGAACAGCTCGTAACGCACGTGCTTCGTCGGCACACCCGCCGTCTCGAGCGTGTCGCGCGCGAGCTGCACGAGCTCGAACGGCCCGCACAGGAACCACTCGTCGACCGTCTCGGGGTGGATGAGCATCTCGAGCATCTTCTGCAGCTTCTCGGCGTCGATGCGACCCGAGAGGAGCGGCGCGGTGCGCTGCTCGCGCGAGAGCACGTGGTGCAGCGCGAGCC
Organism: Agromyces sp. NPDC052230; assembly: GCF_040679595.1. Classification (NCBI taxonomy): domain Bacteria; kingdom Bacillati; phylum Actinomycetota; class Actinomycetes; order Micrococcales; family Microbacteriaceae; genus Agromyces; species Agromyces sp. NPDC052230. The sequence continues at coordinate 151,904 of NZ_JBFAVC010000001.1, forward strand.
GCGACGGGTAACGGTCCTTCAGCTCGGCGAGTTCCTCGAGGAACATCACGTCGCGCGTCGAGCGGTTCGTGTAGACGAGGGTGAACCGGGCCGAGTCCGAACGAGCGAGCACCGTGTGGGCGAGCGCCATCAGCGGCGTGATGCCCGATCCGGCGGCGATGCCGACGATGTGCTTGCCGTCGAGCGCCTCGAGCCCCGACGTGAAGGTGCCCTGCGGGCTCATCACGTCGAGCGAGTCACCCGCCTTCAGCTCGGAGTTCGCCCACGTCGAGAAGCGGCCGCCGAGGTCGCGCTTGATCGCGACCGAGATGCTGCCACGGCTCGGCTGCCGGCACAGCGAGTAGCTGCGTCGCAGCTCCTTGCCCTCGAGCGTCGCACGGATCGCGACGTACTGGCCCGGCAGGTACGCGTAGTCGTCGGCGAGCTTGTCGGGCACGTCGAAGGTGACCTCGACCGCGTCATCCGTGAGCGGTCGCACCTCGGCGACGTCGAGCGTGTGGAACCGGGCACGGTGGCGCTTGGCCACGTGCTCGCCCCCGACCGCGCTCTGCAGGAAGGCGGACGCCGTCGCGGCATCCGCTTCGGCCCCCTTGGCGCTCGCCGAAGGGCGGGCAGCGAAGGACCCGAGATTACGTGCAGCCATCAGAGCACCTTGAAGTAGTCGAAGGGCTCGAGGCAGTCACGGCACTCGTAGAGCGCCTTGCACGAGGTCGAGCCGAAGCGGGCGATCTCTTTCGTGTTGATCGAGTTGCAGCGGGGGCACTTGACCGCCATCTGCACGCGCACGGGTCCGCCGCGCACGGCCGCGTGGCCGGTCGGAGCCTGGATGCCGTACTCCCGGAGCTTCTGCTTGCCGTCCTCGCTCATCCAGTCGGTGGTCCACGCCGGTGCCAGCACGAGGTGCACGTCGACGTCGGGGTAGCCGGCGTGGGTGAGGGCGAGCACGACGTCGTCGCGCATGGCGTCCATGGCGGGGCATCCGCTGTACGTCGGAGTCAGCTCGACGTGCACGGCGCCGCCATCCTCGACCGACACGGAGCGCAGCACGCCGAGGTCTTCGATCGTGAGCACGGGGATCTCGGGGTCGGTCACGGTCGCGGCGATATCCCACGCCCGGCGGGCGGCCGGGTCGGTGGGCAGCGGACGTGCGACGGTCTCTGAGCCTGTCGAATGCGCGGTCACCACGATGCCCCCGGGTGTGCACGGGCCAGCACCTGCATCTCGGCCAACAGCGGCCCGAGGTGCTCGGTGTGCTTGCCCTGACGGCCACCGCCGGACGCGATGTACGCGTGCCGGCCGGTGGGCAGTTCGAGCTTCGCCTCGGCGAAGATGTCGGCGATCGCGGCGTCGAACCCGGCGCGGAGCGACGACGGCAGCACCGCGATGCCCTGGGCCGCGAGCCGCTCGACGAGCTCGTCGTCGTGGAACAGCTCCTCGACGTACGGCCACGTGTCGCCGATCGCCACGATCATGCGGCGACGCGACTCGTCGGTGCCGCCGGCGAGGCGGAGCGTCCACTGGATCGCGTGGTCGCGGTGGTAGTCGACCTCCTTCGCCGACTTCGCGGCGATGGCCGCGAGCGTCGGGTCGGTCGAGTCGGTCAGCGCGGCGTAGAGCTCGACGAGGTAGACGGATGCCACGAGCCCACGTGCGATCGTGTGCGCGAAGTCGCCGTTCGGCTGCTCGAAGAGCCACGCGTTGCGGAAGTCGGGCTCGTGGCGGAAGTACGCGAGGTCGTCTTCGCTGCGCCCGGACGCGGTGCCCGCGAAGTGCAGCAGCGAGCGTGCGTGGCCGATGAGGTCGAGCGCGATGTTGCCGAGCGCGACGTCCTCCTCGAGCTCCGGCGCGCGGGAGACCCAGTCGCCGAGGTGCTGAGCGAGCACGAGGGCGTCGTCGCCGAGACGCATGGCGTACTCCGCGACATCCGGCGACGCGACCGCGCCGTGGCGCGCGCTGTCGCCCGCGTACTCGTCGGCGAGCCGGAGCCGGTCGACCGACACCTCGCCGTGCAGGTCGAGGTCGTGCTGGTCGCTCACAGGTGCTTCACCCCTTCGCTCTTCGTGTAGTACACGGCGTGCCGGTAGTTCTTGCCGGCGGGGCTCTCGAAGTACGCGCCCTTCGCGTCGGGGTCGCTCGTGGTGATCGCGTCGGCGGGCATCACCCAGATCGACACGCCCTCGTTGCGGCGCGTGTAGAGGTCGCGGGCGTTGCGCACGGCCATGTCGGCGTCGGGCGCGTGCAGCGAGCCGACGTGCACGTGGCTGAGGCCGCGGTTGGCCCGCACGAAGACCTCCCAGAGTGGCCAGGACTCGGTTCCCATCTCACCGGGCGTCGACATCACGCCACCACCTTCTGCTTCGCGGCCTGCTTGGCGGCGTAGGCCGCGGCGGCCTCCCGCACCCAGGCGCCGTTGTCGTGGGCCTCGCGACGACGGCGCATCCGCTCGGCGTTGGCGGGCCCACGGCCGGCGATGACCTCGTGGAACTCGTCCCAGTCGATCTCGCTCATGTCGTAGGCCTGCTTCTCCTCGTTCCACTTGAGGTTCGGGTCGGGCAGCGTCACGCCGAGCACTTCGGCCTGCGGCACGAGCATGCCGACGAACCGCTGGCGCAGCTCGTCGTTCGAGAAGCGCTTGATCTTCCATGCCATCGACTGCGCCGAGTTCGGCGACTCGTCGTCGGGCGGACCGAACATCATGAGCGCGGGCCAGTACCAGCGGTTCACGGACTCCTGGGCCATGCGGCGCTGCTCCTCGGTGCCCTGCATCAGTTCGAGGAGGATCTCGAAGCCCTGACGCTGGTGGAACGACTCCTCCTTGCAGATGCGCACCATCGCCCGGCCGTAGGGGCCGTAGGAGGCACGGCAGAGCGGCACCTGGTTGGCGATCGCGGCGCCGTCGACGAGCCAGCCGATGGAGCCCATGTCGGCCCAGGTCGGGGTCGTGTAGTTGAAGATCGAGGAGTACTTGGCCTTGCCCGAGATCAGCTGGTCCGTCATCTCCTCGCGGGTGATACCGAGCGTCTGGGCGGCCGAGTAGAGGTACAGCCCGTGGCCGGCCTCGTCCTGCACCTTGGCGATGAGGATCGCCTTGCGCTTGAGGCTCGGCGCGCGCGAGATCCAGTTCGACTCGGGCTGCATTCCGATGATCTCGGAGTGCGCGTGCTGCGAGATCTGGCGGATCAGCGTCTTGCGGTAGGCGTCGGGCATCCAGTCGCGGGGCTCGATGCGCGAGTCCTTCTCGATGAGGTCGTTGAACTGGGCCTCCTCGGGGGAGAGCTCGCGCTCGACCAGGCTGAGGTCTGCGGGAGAGGTCATCGTCGACTCCTGTAGTGTTCGCGGCATCCGGGCACGTCGGGTACTCGGTATTACTAACCGATCGTTCAGTTAGTATATAGTCGAATGCAGCGCCACTGCAACGGCGTGCGAACTCGATGAGGAGCTTCAAGATGACGGATGCCGCCACAGAGGCGACGACCACCGATGCCGCTGCTGCCGAGGCGGCGTCACCTGCCGCCAATCGCGCCATGATGGACCGCGACCTCGCGTCGTCATCGCTCGGCATGGTCGTGGAACGCGACGACCCGGGTCACGCCGTGGTCACCATGCGCGTGCGCGAGGACATGACCAACGGATTCAAGATCACCCACGGCGGCCTCGTGTTCACGCTTGCCGACACCGCGTTCGCGATCGCGTGCAACGAGGACGACAACATCACCGTCGCCGCGGGCGCCGACATCACCTTCCTGAAGTCCACCGTCGCCGGGCAGACGCTCACCGCCACGGCGGTGCGCCGCACCCGCAGCGGCCGCACCGGGCTCTACGACGTGTCGGTCGTCGACGAGCACGGCGACGCCGTCGCCGAGTTCCGCGGCCGATCCATCACCACCAACCGTTCACTGCAGGCCGAGCAGCGGGGCGCGTAGCGCGCCGCATCCACAGCCACTTCTCACCCCTGGAGCACACCGTGTCGACGTCGACCACCCCCAGCACCGTCTCCTCCGCGACCGTCTCGGGCATCCGCCCGCCCACCCTCGACGAACTCGATCCCGAGGAGCGGATGAGCCGCGCCGAGCTCGAGGCGCTGCAGCTCGAGCGCCTCCAGCGCACCGTGCGCCACGCCTACGAGAACGTGCCGCTCTACACGAAGAAGTTCGACGACGCGGGCGTGCACCCCGACGACATCCGCTCGCTCGACGACGTCGTGAAGCTGCCGTTCACGACCAAGGAGGACCTGCGCCAGACCTACCCGTTCGGCATGTTCGCCGTGCCGATGGAGCGGGTCGCGCGCATCCACGCCTCCTCGGGCACGACCGGCCGGCCCACGGTCGTCGGGTACACCAAGCAGGACCTCGAGCACTGGGCGACGCTCATCGCGCGCTCGCTGCGCGCCTCGGGCGTGCGTCCGGGCATGAAGGTGCACAACGCCTACGGCTACGGCCTGTTCACCGGCGGACTCGGGGCGCACGGCGGCATCGAGAAGCTCGGCGCCACGGTCATCCCGGTCTCGGGTGGCCAGACCGCGCGACAGGTGCAGCTGATCCGCGACTTCGAGCCCGACGCGATCCTGTGCACGCCCAGCTACCTGCTGACGATCGCCGACGCCATGGTCGCCGCGGGCATCGATCCGCACTCGACGAGCCTCAAGGTCGGCGTGCTCGGTGCCGAGCCGTGGACCAATGAGCTGCGTCGCGAGCTGCAGCAGCGCATGGGCCTCGACGCGGTCGACATCTACGGCCTCAGCGAGGTCATGGGCCCGGGCGTCGGCAACGAGTGCATCGAGACGAAGGACGGCCCCCACATCTGGGAGGACCACTTCCTCCCCGAGATCATCGACGACAACCTCGACCGCGTGCCCGACGGCACCATGGGCGAGCTCGTGTTCACGACGCTCACCAAGGAGGCGTTCCCGGTCATCCGGTACCGCACGCGCGACCTCACGCGGCTGCTGCCCGGCACCGCCCGTCCGTCGATGCGGCGCATCGAGAAGATCACCGGCCGCAACGACGACATGATCATCCTGCGCGGCGTGAACCTGTTCCCGACGCAGATCGAGGAGATCGTGCTCGGCCTCGAGGAGCTCACCCCGCACTTCATCCTCGAACTCACCCGCAAGGGCACCATGGACGACCTCACCGTGCGCATCGAACGCCACCCCGACCTGTCCGTCGAGGACAGCCGGGGCGCCACGGTCGTGCTCGCCGAGCGCATCAAGGAATTCGTCGGCTCGTCGGTCGCCGTGGTCCTCGAGGAGCCGGGCACGCTGCCCCGCAGCGAGGGCAAGTACAAGCGCGTCTACGACCTGCGCAACCAGTAGGGCACGCGGGGGCATCCGCAACAACACATGAGCATCCGGTGTTCGCCCGCTGTGGGCGGCGACGTAACCCGGATTCTCATGTGTTCTCACGTGTGATTCGAACGAAGCGGATGCCGCGGCCGGCGACGATCGGCCGCGGCATCCGCGTCTCTGCGCTGCGTCTCTCCGAGGCTCCTAGCCGACCGAGACGGCGTACTTGACGACGCCGTTTGCGGGGTCGGAGAACCGCTCGATCGCACCGACGAGGTCGTCGAGCGACACTCGGTCGGTGATCATCGGCGACGGGTCGAGCACGCCCCGGGCGACCTGGTCGAGCAGCGTGTCGATGTGTCCGAGGTCGCCGAGACCGGTCCAGAGCGTCAGGTTCTTGAACAGCATCTGCGGCATCGGCAGCTCGACCGGTCCGGGCGCGATGCCGACCACGGCGATGCGTCCGCCGACGCCCGCGAGGTCGACCGCCTGGGCGATCGTCGCGGGCAGACCCACGGCCTCGACGACGCCGTCGGCACCGCGGCTGCCGGTGAGCTCGCCGACGATCGCCGGGACGTCCTCGGATGAGGCGTCGATCGTGCGGGTGGCGCCGAGTTGCTCGGCGACGCGCAGGCGTCCGGGCACGCGATCGATGGCGATGATCTCGCTGGGCGCGAACAGTCGTGCGGTGTGCACGGCCGAGAGGCCCACCGGTCCGCAGCCGACCACCACGAGCACGCCGCCAGGTCCGGCGAGCGCGTGCCGCACGCCGGTCATGCCGGTCGAGACCACGTCGCCGAGGAGCAACGCCTGCTCGTCGGTGACAGCGTCGGGGATCTTCGAGAGCACGGTGTCGGCGTGCGGCACCCGGAGGAACTCGGCCATGGCGCCGCCGAGTCCACCGAAGGTCGGACCGCTGCCGAAGACGCCGCCGCGCTGGCACAGCTGGATCTGGCCGCGACGGCACATCGCGCAGGCACCGCACCACGGTGCGGCCGGGCCGACGACCCGCTCGCCGACCGCGATGCCGTGCACGCCGGCGCCGACCTCCGCGACCACGCCGACGTACTCGTGTCCGAGCACGTACGGCGGCTTGCTCGGCAGGGCGCCGTGCATGAGGTGCAGGTCGGAGCCGCAGATCGAGGTGGACGTGACCCGCACGACGGCGTCACCGGCATCCGTCGCCTCGGGGTCGGGGACCTGCTGCAGGGAGACCGCTCCCCCTTCGTCGAGGACGAGGGCTTTCATTCGGGGTTCCTTTCTCGGCGTCGCGCGCTCCGTTGCGCCGACGTCATGCTGAATATCGCGGATGCCGCGTGGTCAGAGCATCGCCGGTGCGGGCAGTTCCGCCTCGGCCGGGTTCGGCCACGCGCCGTAGTGGCGCGTCACCCACGGGTCGGGCCGGCGCTCGTTCCAGTCCGCCTCGAACTCGGCGAGCGGGCGCCCACGCTCGAGGCGACGGCGGCGAACGGCCTCGCGGGCCGCCTGAGTCCCGGCCTCGTCGACCTCGAGCGTCTCGGGGTCGAAGGCCACGTGGTAGAGCTCGGCAGCCGCCCACTGGCTGGTGATCCCCCACCGCACGTCCTCCATGATCGGGGCCGGCTCGCGCTCGAGCACGTCGCCGTACCCGGTGCCGCCGCCGGTCGCCACCATGAGCACGTCGCCCTCGGCGCTCGGCTGCATCGGTGCCGAGACCGACTGGAAGGACACGGTGCCCGTGACGTCGTCGCCCCGGATCAGCTCCTCCGCATTGGTCGGCACCGACGCGCTGCCCGAGGCCATGAGCTCGAGCAGGTTGGTGTTGCTGCGACGCACCGCCGGGATCGACGCCGAGGCGTAGCCGCCGAAGAGCCCGAGCGACACCGGATGCTTCGAGCCGAACCCGAAGGCGCCGAGCAGCACCCACGGCACCCCGTGCACCATGTAGGCCGTGTCCATGCCGGCGCCGCCACGGTGCTTCCCGTGGCCGCACGAGTCGGCCAGGAACTGGCTGCGGAACGGGTACAGCACGGGAGCGCCGTTCTCGATGATCTCGACCTCGCCCGAGTCCGACAGCGTCGCGAAGTACGACCCCGCGACGTTCACGCCGTCGCTCGTGGGCCGGCCGCCGCTGCCGCCGCCGTTGATCTCGCTGAAGATGTCGCCGACGGGCTCGCCCCACTGGTTCAGGCCGCCGTACACCGGCATGTTGAACCCGTTGAACCACGGCGCGACCGCGCGTTCGGGGATCTGCGAGTAGATGAGCTTCGCGCAGGCCATCGAGAACGCCAGGTTGAAGGTCGCCATCACGTTGGGCGCGAGCGAGATCGGCGCGTCGGGGCTCGGCGACACGAAGGTGCCCTGCCGGAACGTCCAGTCGCAGACCTCGCTCAGGCCGCTGTTGATCGGCAGGTCGGGGAACAGGTAACTGCAGAGGAAGTTCGCCGACTTGCCGATGATGGTGTGCGCGAAGCTGTTCGCCGGGTGACCGACGACCTCGGGGGAGCTGTTGCTGAGGTCGCAGTGGATCGTGTCACCCGTCTTCGTGAGCACGAGGTCGAGCTTGATCAGCGCGTCCTCGGTGCCGACCGTGTCCATGAACGCGACCTGGCGCACGGTGGCGTCGGGCAGCGACGCGATCCGGTCGCGTGCGGCATCCGTCGCATCCTGGATCAGGGTGCGCAGGGCGCCGACGACGAAGTCGGCACCGCGCTCGGCGGCGACCTCCTTCAGCCGCTCCTCGCCACGGCGACACGCCGCGAGGCGCGCCTTGATGTCGAGCATGAGCAGGCGCGGGTCGCGCACGCCGTTGGCGAGGAGGTTCAGCACGTCCTCGCGCATCCGGTACTTCGAGGCCACCTTCACGGGCGGGATGTGCAGGCCCTCCTCGTAGCGGCTGCGCGCCTGGAGGGTCACGCCGCCGGGCACGTTCGCACCGCACTCGCCCGTATGGATGACCGCACCGGTCCACGCGATGAGCTCGCCGTCGACGAACACGGGCACGAACAGCGTCATGTCGGGTGCGTGCACGCCGCCGTAGAGCGGGTCGTTCGAGAAGAACGCGTCACCCTCCTCGACGCCGACCGTGAGGTCGTTCGTCCAGTGCTTCACGGTGTACTTGATGGGGATCTGCTGCAGGAACGCGTGGAAGTAGATGCCCGTGGAGCACACCGAGATGTCGCCCTGCGCCGTGTAGAACGCGAAGCCGGAGTCGCCCCAGCGGGCGCCCGTCGACGCGCCGAGCCGCGCGAGCAGCTCCTGGCACTCGACCGTGGTGGTCTCGAGCTTGTGGCTGAAGATCGACAGCTCGAGCCGGTCGAGGTCGACCGCCGCCTGCTGCTCGCGCTCCGTCCACGCCTCCGGCTTGAGCCGGGTGATGACCTCGAGGTCCCTGCCGCTCATCGTTCCGTTCCCTTCCGAGCGTCGCCGTGGAGGCCACGCTCGATCACGCCATTGCCGTACTCGTCGATGCGGTAGTGCCAGCCGATCGGCACGACCGTGGTGGTGTCGTCGGACTCGACGATCGCCGGGCCCGCGAACGCGTCGCCCGGCACCAGTCGCAGGCGGTCGTACACCCCGGTCGCGACGGTGCCCGCCGGTCCCCAGTACACGTGCCGCTCGCCGGTCTTCGCCGCGCCGCCGTCGCCGGGCACGAGCTCCTGCGTCACCGCGGGCTCGTGGTCGGCGGGCACCCACACCTTGAGGTGGAACTCCTCGATGTCGATGCCGGCCTGCGGGAAGGCCGCCTCGGGGCTGTACTGCCTGGCGTACGCCTCGTTGAAGACGTCGCAGAGCTCGCGCACGTCGTCGTCGCCCTCGAGGAACGCCTTCGGCACCGTGACGCGCGTCTGGTTGAGCTGCGTCTTGTAGCGCATGTCGAGCTCGAGCGAATAGTGCAGGCGGTCGGCGGCGTAGCCTTCGAGTTCGAAGTCCTGCTTCGCGTCGTCGAGCAGCTGCGCCACGATCGCGTTGAACGTCTCGGTGTCGAGCGCGAAGCCGGGCTGCATGAACTGGGTCACCGTGAGGTGGCGCGAACGCTCGTAGATGTGCAGCACGTCGGTGGTCGACGCGCCGAATGCGCAGAACACCGAGCTGAACGGGAACGTCATCACGCTCGTCGCACCGACGGCCTCGGCGTAGCCCGCGGCGTGCGTGGCTCCCGCGCCCCCCGCGGCGAAGATCGTGAAGGTTCGCGGGTCGTGACCCTTGAGCGCGAGTTCCTTGAAGATCTCCTGGCCCATCGTCGCGTCGACGAGTCGGCGGATCTGCCACGCGGCCTCCTCGACGGAGATGCCGAGCGGCTCGGCCACGTCGGCCTCGATCGCGTCGCGCGCCGCTTCGATGTCGAGCTGCATGCGGCCGCCGAGGTAATTGTCGGCGTCGAGGAGCCCGAGCACGAGGTCGGCGTCGGTGACCGTCGCACGCTCGCCGCCGAGGCCGTAGCACGCCGGTCCGGGCATCGAGCCCGCGCTGGCCGGTCCGACCTTCAGCCGGCCCAGGCTCGAGTCGACCGAGGCGATGGAACCGCCGCCGGCGCCGATCGAGCGGGTCTCCACGAACGAGCCCTGCACGCGCCAGCGGTCGAGCACCGGACGGAACTCGTAGCTCGACACGCTGCCGTCGGTGACGACCCCGAGGTCGAAGCTCGTGCCGCCGACATCCGTGAACACCACCCGGTCGAGGCCGTACTGCCTCGCCAGGTACGCGCTGCCGAGCACACCCGCGACGGGTCCCGCGCCGTGCGTGTCGATGGCGCGGGTGCGGGCGACCTTCTTCGAACCGCCGTTGTTGTGAACGAGGGCGAGCGGCTTCGTGTAGCCGGCGTCTCGCACCATCTCGCCGATCGTCCACAGCTGGGAGGAGATCTGCTGGTGCGTGTAGGCGTCGACGATGGATGTCATGGTGCGCGTGTACTCGCCGCCGCGCGGCGAGATCTGGTGCGAGCAGACCACCGGCACGTTGCCGAGGTAGGTGTCGGGATACTCCGACCGGATGATGTCGAGGATCTCGAGCTCGTGCTGCGGGTTCAGGAACGACCACAGGAGCGACACCACGAAGCCGCGCGCGCCGCGGTCGACGAGAGCCTGCACCTGCTCGCGCACGTCGTCGGCGTCGAGCGGCATCAGCACGTTGCCGAAGCAGTCGACGCGCTCGCGCACGCCGACGACCATCGACTTGTCGAGCAGCGGCACGGGCTTCTGGATGCGCGAGAGGTCGCGCGTCTCCTCGATGGGGATGCCGTCGGCCCACTGGCGTGAGCGTCCGATGAACACCGTGTCCTCGAAGCCGCGGGTCGTGATGAGCCCGAGGGCCGGCCCCGTGCGCTCGATGAGCGAGTTGATGCCGATGGTCGTCGAGTAGCGGATCAGCTCGGTGTCGGAGAGCAGGGCGGCGACGTCGACGCCCGACCTCTCGGCACCGGTCTCGATGGCCTGGCGGAAGCACACGGACAGGTCGTAGTGGGTCGTCGGCACCTTCGCCGTGATCACCTGCGAGCCGCGCCGCATATAGCAGTCGGTGAACGTTCCGCCGACATCGATGTCGATTGTGTTGCCCATCGGGCGTCCTTTCCTTCGGTCGTGGGTCGGGCGGCGGGCGCCGCCTCAGGGTGTGGTCGGGCGACGGATGCCGCGCCGGGATCAGGCGTCGGTGCGGAGCGCCCCGACGAGGTCGTGGAGGAGTTCTGGCGGCAGCGCCGGGTCGAGCTCTCCCGCGCTCGTGTACCACGCGGACGGCACCGAGACGGGCTCGCCGGGGGTGACGGGCACAGCGCTCGGCACGCCGGTCACCGGCTCGTCGGCCGGCAGCGCCGCGTGCGCGGGGGCGATGCGCTCGGCGTCGGCGTCGGCTCCGGCCGGCACCGAGCGCAGCAGCGGGATGTCGAAGAACCGCGCCGTGTTCGCGAGCACGCGCTCCGCGCGCCGCACGGCCGCGGACTCCGCCGTGGCGAACCCCTCCGCGTCGTCGAGCACGAGCAGGGCGGCGACCCTGACCTCGCCGTAGCCGCGCGCGGCCTCGATCACGAGACGGGCGGCGAGTCGCTCCGCGGCATCGGGTGCGCTCTGCTCATCACCGGCGAGCAGCCGTGCGAGCGTCGCGACGCCGGGCACCACGCCGATCACGTCGGTGACCCCGCCGAGGGTCTGGCCGAGGCGCAGCGCCACATCGAGCACGGTCGTGGCACCCGGGTCGAGGCTCAGCTCGGCGTCGGCCGCCGGCACGCCCGACGTCACGATGCCACGCCCGGTCGACCAGTCGACCTCGGCGCCCGCGGCCTCGGCGAGCGCCGCCGGGTCGAGGCCCACGGTGATCGCGTCGAGTCCGAAGAGGCGCGCCGTCTCGGCGAGGGCGGCCGCCTGGGCAGGTGCCGAGCGCCAGAACGTCTCGGGCGAGGTCTGCGTGATGGTCGCCGCGAACCCGCCGACGAGCGGCGTGAAGATCGGCGCGGGGAGCGCGTCTCCCCGCACGACGCTCGCGATGCGGCTCATCGTCCGGCCGAAGCCCGCAGGGAGGCGAGGTCGAACACGAGGTCGCGCGTGATCGGATGCCCCGGCGGGAGGTATTCCACCTCGACGAGCACGGCGCATCCGGGGCAGTAGAACTCGAGCACGCGGCACCACTCGGGGTCGGGCGCGAACGAGTACGCGGAGCCCTCGGGCGCGCGCCGCGGGTGCACCTCCTCGGGATCGCGCTCGGCGACCAGGAGGCCCTCCTTGTAGCTGTGCTCGGCGTCGCCGATGTCCTGACCGCAGCGGTTGCAGGTCCAGCGACCCGCGTCGAGGTCGATGTCGAGCGTCTCGGTGACGCGGACCCTCTCGGTCATCGTGCTCCTCCTTCGGAGTTGGCTTCGGAGTTGTCGGAATCGGCTGCGGAGTCGGCGCCGGAGACGGTGAGGATGTCGTCGTTCCACTCGTCGACCGCGAGGTGCTGGCCGGGCGGCACGACGATGGTGGTGTCCGAGCCCTGCACGAGGGCGGGGCCCTCGAGCACGTTGCCCGGCAGGAGGCGGTCGCGGTCGTAGACGGGCGCGGTCGCGAGGCCGGTCTCGGGCCCCCAGTACGCCTCGCGCTCGCCCACGATCGCCTCGGAGGCATCCTCGTCGCCGAGCGGGGCGGCGGTGACCTCGTGATGCGGCACGCCGGCGGTGGCTTCGAGCGCGAGGAGCTGCACCTCGGCGCCGGCCTCGGCGAGCGAGCGGTGCACCTGCTCGAGCGACGCCGACTCGGCACCGAGCTCGAGGGGGACCTTCACGCTGGTGGAGCGGCCGTCGCCGTCGCGTCCGAGCGCGTGCAACCGGTATCGCAGCGAGCCGGCCGCGAATCCCTCGCCGCGCATGTCGCGCTCGGCGCGGGCCATGCGGTCGGGCAGGTCGGTCGCGATCGACGAGGCCCACGCCGTGGCATCCGACCCGGTGGACTCGGGCGCGGGCACCGGGTACTGGTGCAGCACGTCCATCGAGGCGCTCGAGAAGGCACTGAAGACCGAGGCGGTGCGCGTCATCACGGCTCGACGTGCGCCGACGTGCGACAGGATGCCGCCGCCGTGCACCGGTCCGGCGCCGCCGTAGAGGAGGAGCGTCGCCGTGGATGCCTCGCCCGCGGCCGCCTCGCCGACGTGCGTGCCGATCTCCTCGGCGGTCTGCCGGTCGACCGCGTCCTTGATGCGCCAGGCGGCTTCGACGAGGTCGATGCCGAGCTCGTCGGCGATGGTCGCCACCGCTGCCTCGGCGCGTGCGCGGTCGAGTCGCATGCGGCCGCCGAGGAAGCCGGCGGGGTCGACGTAGCCGAGCACGAGATCGGCGTCGGTGACCGTGGGAAGCGTGCCGCCGAGGCCGAAGCACGCGGGCCCGGGCCGGGCGCCGGCGCTGTCGGGGCCGACGCGCACCTCGCCGTCGACGACGCGCGCGATCGAGCCGCCGGCGCCGCCGACCGCCTCGACGCGCACGGTGGGCAGTCGCACGGGCAGGCCCGCGAGCTCCCACTCGAGCACCTGCGGCAGCACGGCTCCGGCGATGACGCCGATGTCGACGCTCGTGCCGCCCATGTCGATGGTGACGGCGAGGTCGTCGCCGCGGCGCTCGGCGAGGGCGCGTGCGCCCTGCAGGCCGCTCACGGGGCCGGAGTTGTACGTGTCGAGCGCGTGCGTCTTGGCCACGCGGGTGACACCGCCGTCGGCGTGCACGACGAGCAGCGGGCGGTTGAGGCCGGCGGCGCGCAGGCGCTCCTCGGCTCGGAACAGGTACCTGGCGAGGTGGTGGTGCACGTAGGCGGCGAGGAACGCGGTGTTCACCCGGAGCGCATCGTCACCGCCCGAGACGATCTCCGCCGTCGTGAAGACGGGAGCCGCACCGAGGTAGTGCGCGGGGTACTGGACGCGGATGGCGCGCTTCGCGGCGCGCTCGGCGGTCTCGTCGCCACCGGAGCCGGCGAAGGCGATGAGCACCGTTTGCGCACCCGCCTCGACGAGACGCTGGAACGCACCGACCACGGCGCCCGCGTCGGGCTCGCCGTCGCTCGGCACCGCGACGGTCGTGACGAGCTCGGGCCGAAGGAAGCCCTGGACGACGAGCGGCCGGCGGTCACCGCTCAGGCCGAGCGCCTCCTCGGTGCCCTCGGCCACGAGCAGGCCGACGCGCAGGCCCCGGTGCTCGATGATCGCGTTCGTCGAGATGGTGCTCGAGTACCGCACGACGCCGGCACCCTGGAGCAACTCGCGCAGCTCGATGCCGAGCTCAGCGGCCGCGAAGGCGGTGCAGTCCAGCAGGCTCTGCGAAGGGTCGTGCGGGGTGCTCGGCACCTTCGAGAGCACGACGCGCCCCGTCTGGTGATCGGCGATGAATCCGTCGGTGAATGTCCCGCCGGTGTCGATGTCGATCGTGTACCGTCCGCGGTGCGCGCTCGGCTCGGACTCGGTGCGTGCCGTCGGCACGGTCACCGCCTCCAGGGTCATTGCGGCCACAGCCAACCTCCTTGTCAGCTCGTCAACTCGTCACACTCGCGATTCGGATGTCGAGTGAACGATCGTTCGGTGCCAAGGTAACCCGAGGGCGGAACAGTGTCAAGCGCGAGTTTCTCGATGAAGTCGGGCGGAAACATGCGGATTGTGCGGCCAGCAGGTGAGTCGGGGTTGACGAGGCGTATCGCGATCCGTACCTTGAGACCAAACGAACGTTCTAACGGATTGGACCATGACTACAGACATTTCGCCAACGGCGGCGAACCTGGACTCCGGCGCTCTCGTCGAGAAGCAGCTCGCCGCGCTCCGCACTCAGCTCGCGTACCTCATCGAGCGCAGCCCGTTCTACCGCGACCGCCTGGCCGGCATCGATCCCACGTCGATCCGCACGCTGGCCGACCTCGCGGTCATCCCCACGTTCGACAAGACGCAGCACCGGATGTCGCAGGAGACGTCGATGCGGGAGTCGGGGCATCCGTACGGTGCGCACCTCACGGCCGACGTCGGCGACGTGCGCTACGTCAACGCCACCTCGGGCACGAGCGGCGAGCCGACGTTCTACACGTTCACGACGCACGATGCCGAGGTCAACGACGAGGTGCTCGGCCGCGCGTTCACCGCGATGGGCCTGCGCCGCGGCGACACGGTGCTGCACGCGTACGCCCTCTCGATGTTCGTCGGCGGCGTGCCGTGGCTGCGGGCACTCGACCGCGCGGGCATCCGCGCGCTCCCCGTGGGCGCCGAGGGCGGCACGGCACGCCTCCTCACGATCGCGAGGCTCACCCGGCCGACCGCGCTGTTCTGCACGCCGTCATTCGCCGAACACCTCATCGAGCGGGCGCCCGAGGTCATCGGCGCCGACGTCTCCTCGCTCGGCATCCGCATCATCCAGTGCGGCGGCGAGCCCGGCGCCGGCGACCCGGCCGTGCGCGCACGCATCGCCGAGGCGTACGGTGCCCGGGTGTTCGACGGGATGGGCGGCGCGTGGGGGCACTTCATGCTCTCCTGCGAGCATCAGACGGGCATGCATCCGATGGCGCCCGAGCACCACCTCATCGAACTGCTCGACGGCGAGACCGGCGCACCGCTGCCGCTCGCAGACGGCGTCGTCGGACAGATGACGCACACGTCGCTCGACTGGCAGGCGGGCCCCATCCTGCGCTACAACATGGGCGACGACGTGCAGGTCGTCACCGATCCGTGTCCCTGCGGTCGAACCGGCCCCAGGTACCGCATCCTGGGACGCGCCGACGACATGCTCATCGTCAACGGCATCAACGTGCACCCCGCGGCCGTGCGCGACGTCGTCGCGCAGTTCGCGCCGCAGGTCACCGGGGCCATCCGCATTCTCGCCCCCGGCGATGGCCCACGGGTCGCCCCGCCGCTGCACGTTCGCATCGAGTCGCACGACGAGCCCGACCGCGCCGCCGAGTCGGGCCTCGCCGAGACCATCGAGGGCCGGATTCGCGATCTGCTGCGGTTCCGTGCCACGGTCGAGTTCGTCCCGGCCGGTTCGCTCGGCCGCTCGAGCCACAAGACGAAGATCCTGGAGCGCACGCCATGACGATCCCCGAACTCGCCCCCGACGAGGCCTCGCGCAGCACCCGCATCCTCGAGAACGCGGCCCGGCTGTTCAGCCAGCAGGGCTTCGGCGAGGCATCCATGCGCGACCTCGCGGCCATCAACGACATCAGCATCGCCGGGCTCTACCACTACTTCCCCTCGAAGGGCGCGATCCTGGCGGCCATCGTGGACACCGCGGTGAACCACCTCGTCGAGGCGCTCCGCGATGCGGTGGCGTCGACGGATGCCCCTGAAGACCGCGTGCGGGCGATCGTGAAGGCCCTCGTGGCCACCGCCATCGAGCATCGCGAGGCGGTGCACACCCTCTTCGAGAACACCGACAAGCTCACGCCCGAGCACCAGGCGGAGGTGCGAGCGAAGCAGCACGAGGCCACCGTGCTCCTGCAGAGCGAGCTCAACACCCTGAAGCGACGCGGCATGCTCGCCGACCTCGACGTGCCGGTGGCCGCGTTCGCGCTCATCGGCATGACGAACTGGACGCATTTCTGGTTCCGCGAGGACGGCCCTCGCACCGCCGAGCAGGTCGGCGACGAGATGGCCGAGATCTTCCTGCACGGAGTGCTCAGATGACCGACCGGCCCGGCGTCGTCTACGCCACCACCACGATCCACGTGGGCCTGCCCGGCCACGTGGCGCCGTACACGCTCGCGTACGTCGACTTCGACGGCGGCCGCGTGCTCGCGCCCGTCGACGGGCGGGTCGAGGTCGGCGAACGGGTCGCGCTCGTCGACGACCCGGCCTCGGCGTCTGGCCTCGTGGCGACGCATCGGAGAAGCGCATGATCGACGTGGCGATCGCGGGCGTCGGCATGACCCCGTTCGGCCGGTTCCCCGACCGGCGCATCGAGGTCATGGGCGTCGGTGCCGTCGCCGATGCGCTGACCGACGCCGGGCTCACCGCGGGCGACCTCGACGCCGTCTGGTGCGGCAATGTGCTGGGCGGCGGTGCGGCCGCGCAACGCTCGCTCGCCGGGACCGACATCCAGGGCATCCCCGTGCAGAACATCGAGAACGCCTGCGCGAGCGGCTCGCACGCGTTCGCCGAGGCGTTCCACGCGGTCCGCACCGGCCGGGTCCGCGCTGCGCTCGTGCTCGGCGTGGAGTCGGCGACGACCGCGTTCGACGGCGGCCTCATCACCCTCGACCGCGACGACGAGCCGACCCGGCTCGGACTCAACCTGCCGGGCATCTACGCCATGAACGCGAGCCGTTACCTCGCCCAGTACGACGCCGACCCGCGTGCGCTCGCGGCGGTCTCGGTGAAGAACCACGCGGCCGGCGTGAACAACCCGCGCGCACGATTCCGCGAGCCCGTCACGATCGACGAGGTGCTCGCCTCCAAGCCGATCGCCGAGCCGCTCACGCTGCTGCAGTGCTGCGCCAACGCCGATGGGGCGGCGGCGGTCGTGCTCCTGCCGGCCGACGACGCCCGGCCCGACGCGGTCCGCGTGCTCGGCACCGGCGTCTCCTCGGGGTTCCGCATCGACGCCGACTACGACCTCTCCCACTCCCGCATCACCGCAGCCGCCGGCGATCGCGCCTTCGCCGACGCGGGCATCGAACGCTCGCGCGTCGACATCGCCGAGGTGCACGACGCGTTCACGATCGGCGAGCTCATCGCGATCGAATCGCTCGGCCTCGTCGAGCGGGGCGCGGCCTGGCGGATGACCCTCGACGGCGAGACCTCGCCCGGTGGTGCGCTGCCCGTGAACACGAGCGGCGGGCTGCTGAGCCGCGGACACGCGGTCGGGGCATCCGGTGTCGCACAGGTCGTCGAGCTGAGCCGGCAGTTGCAGGGCCGCTCGGAGAACCCGACCCCGGGAGCCGGCGTCGCGCTCGCGCACACCGTCGGCGGCGGGGTGGCCACGCACGACGGCATCGCGGCGGTCGTGAGCCTGCTCGCTCTCCCGGACGCAGCTCGATGACGCCCGCCGCGGCCGGCGAGCTGATCGCATCCGACCCGGTGTGCCGCTCTGCGGGTATCGAGGTCGTCGACGTCGACGAGGGCAGCGCGACCCTGCGGATGCCGGTCGACCCTGAGATGGCCACCAGCCTGGGCTTCGCGCACGCGGGCTTCGTCATGATGCTCGCCGACACCGCAAGCGGCGCGGTTGCGATCGCCGTCGACCAGACCGCGATGACCACGGGGGCGGATGTCTCGTTCCTCTCCCCCGCCCGAGTCGGCGACGTCCTGGTCGCCACCGCGCGGCTGCGCTCCCGATCGGGACGCTCGCTGCTCATCGACGTGGCCATCGCAACGGACGACGGCGATCGCGACGGCGCCGGCGGTCGACTCGTCGCCGAGTTCCGCGCCCGCGCGCGGACCCGTTCGGCTGGGCCGGGCGGCGCGAGCATGCGAGACTGAGAAAACGATGTCTGAGAATGGAACCCTTCGGCGAGGCCGACCCGGCTACGACCAGCAGGGCATCCTCGAGGTCGCCGTCGCCGCCTTCAACCAGTACGGCTACGACGCGACCTCAATGGGCGTGCTCGCCGACCGGCTCGGCCTGTCGAAGTCGGCGATCTATCACCACTTCGACTCGAAGGACGAGATCCTCGAGCGGGCGCTCGACGAAGCACTGGGCGGACTCGAGGGCGTGCTGCAGGAGCACGAGTCCACCCACGGGCGCGCCGCAGACCGCCTCGACCACGTGCTGCGTGGCGGCGTGCACGTGCTCGTCGACAAGCTCCCCTACGTGACCCTGCTGCTGCGAGTCCGCGGCAACACCGAGATCGAGCGTCGTGCGCTCGCCCGCCGACGTGCCTTCGACCGCGCGGTCACCGCGCTCGTCGAGGAGGCGCAGGCCGAGGGATCGCTCCGCAGCGACATCGACGCGAGCGTCGTCTCACGTCTCGTCTTCGGCATGATCAACTCGATCGTCGAGTGGTATCGCACCGGCGGCCGCGAAGACGCCGACCGCCTGGCCGACGACGTCATCGCGGTCGCGCTCGACGGCCTCCGCATGCCCACCTCGAACCGCGTCGAGGAACTGCTCGGCTGAGCGACCGGCGGGGACGGGGCGTGTGGCGGCCCGCCCCCCACCGGTCGCACGCATTCACGCGGCGATGCGCCGCGTGCTGCGCGGGGTCACGACCGGCCAGTCGTTCTCGACGTCGGCCATCACGTTGAAGTAGTTGGTCAGCACGTTGAGCGCGATGTGTCCGACGATCTCGCCGATCTCGGCGTCGGTCACCCCCGCGGCCCGCGCGGTGGGAATCGCGTCTGCGCTCACCGAGCCCCGACTGCGCAGGATCTCATCCGACAGGCGGAGGAGGGCGGCGGTGTGCGGGTCAGTGGACGTCGCTTCTCGAGCGGCCTCGAGCTCGGACTCGGGGAGCTTCGCCACCGCGCCGCCGACGTACGTGTGTGCCGACAGGCAATAGGCGCAGCCGTTCGCCTCGGCGGTCGCGATCGCGAGCTGCTCGCGAACGGGCGCCTTGAGGGCGCCCGTGGCCAGGGCTCCGGACAGGGCGAGGTATCCGCGGAGCAGCGCCGGGCTGTTCGCCATGACCTTCGTCATGTTCGGTGTCACGCCCAGCGCCTTCTGGACCTGGTCGAGCAGTTCCTTGGGGGCGCCGGTCGCGGTGGCCGGGTCAACGGGAGTGAGCGTGGTGTTCATGGTGATCTCCGTAGTTCTAATGGTTAATTGATCTTTCTGCCGTTAGAACATAGCAACACTCCCACGGCGATGTCAACGGTTGAATGTGGCACTACCCATTAGAAGCGCTAGAATGGGATCATGACCGGCTCGCAGCTCCCCGACGCTCCACTCCTGGGGCAGGCCCTGCCGGTCGAGCTGATGAACACGTTCTGGTCCGACCGGCATGGCGTTCACGACTCACTCGGCTCGCTCGGAGACGCGCAGCGTTGGATCACCGCCGTGAACCCACGCCTCGAGGCCCCCGTTCGGGCCAACGCCCAATCACTGGACGAAGACGGTCTCACCCGCCTGCGTGACCTTCGCGATGCGGTGCGTCGGATCGCCGCGGAACGCACCGGTGATCCCCGGGAGCAGGCGAGGTCGGCGATGGCAGACCTTGGAACGGCCGTGCAGACGGTCAACGAAGGTGCACGCCTGGCGCAGATCCGGCCGATGCTCGAACTGACCGAAGGCGGTGGCATCGTCGAGCGGCCCGAAACCACCGGAGCTCCCGACGCGCTGCTCATGAGCGCGATCGCCAACGAGGCGATCGAACTCTTCGGGCCATGGGATGACCTCGACCTGCGCGCGTGTCTCGCGCCCGGCTGCGTGCTCTACTTCATCAAGGACCACCCCCGTCGCGAATGGTGCTCGAACGGCTGCGGCAACCGCGCCCGCGCGGCTCGGCACTACGCACGCCATGGTCGAGCCGACGAGGTCGAATGAGCGAGCCTAGCGGTCGAGCTGCAGCCGCGCCCACGCGAGCGCGCAGAGCCCGCCGAACACGATCGGCACCGACGGCACGGTGAGGAGCGCGGCCGCGGGCACCGACTGGGGCGCGATCGCCCAGAGCGCGGGCGCGACGATCGGGATCCACGCTCCGGCATCCGCGATGGCGAAGACCTGTGCCACGACGATGATGCCGACCGTGGCGGCGATGCCGGGCAGCAGCCCTCGCCCGAGGGTCGACGCCCACGCGGCAGGCACCGCGATGAGCGCGGTCAGCACCACGAGCACCGGGATCCGGAGGAGGCCGACGACGCCCGCGGCATCCGTCACCCCGTAGCCCATCGCGTACCCCAGCACCGCAACGACGCCCGTGAGCACCAGCGCGACGCCGATCGCCCATGCCAGGTAGACCACGAGCTTCGCCATCGCGATGGCCGGCCTCGAGACGGGCAGCGCGAAGAGCGCGGCGACCGTGCCGTCGGCGAACTCGCGCCCGAAGAGCCAGCTGAGGGCGACGCCGAACGCCAGCAGGCCACCGGCCGCGGTGATCTGCAGCACGACGCCGATGAGCCCACCCCACCCGCCGTCGTCGGCGAGCGGACCGAGCTTGGCGAGCACCTGCTCGTCGCCGGATGCCGCGGCGAGGAGCATCCCGAGTGAGAGCGCCCCGACCCCGAGCACGAGCAGCGCCGTGACCGACGCCATGACGCGCGAGGCCGCCGCCTTGCGTGCCTCCACGGCGATGGCGGAACCGAGCCCCGCGCTCATGCGACCCTCCCGGCGGCATCGGCGTGCACCTGCGCGAAGAACGCGCGCTCCAGGTCGACGCCGGCGGGGTCGAGCCCGCCGATCACGCGGCCGTCGTTGATCACCGTGATGCGGTGCGCGATACGCGCGACCTCGTCGAGGTGGTGGCTCGAGACGAGGATGCCGGCGCCCGCGGCGGCGCGGCGCACGAGCGACTCGCGCAGGAGGATGACGCCCGCCGGGTCGAGCGCGTTCGTCGGCTCGTCGAGCACGACGAACGACGGCTCGTGCAGGAGCGCGGCGGCGAGGCCGAGGCGCTGCCGATTGCCGAGCGAGAGCCGGCTCGCCCGCACGTTCGCGTACCGCGCGAGGTCGAATTCATCGATGACCCGGTCGACGGCCGCGTCGAGGTCGTCGCGTCGCTCGCCGTGCAGGCGGGCGGCGATGGCGAGGTTCCCCCGCCCCGTGAGCTCGGCGTAGGCGAGCGGGTGCTCGACGACATGGCCCACGCGGCGCCACGTCCCGGGCCCGGCCGAGCGGACGTCGACGCCGTCGATGCGCACCTCGCCGTGGTCGGCTCGCAGCATGCCGAGGAGGAGCCGCAGGAGGGTGGTCTTCCCGGCGCCGTTCAGTCCGACGAGCGCGTGGACCTCGCCCGGGAGGACATCGAGGTCGATGCCGTGGACGCCGGCACCGCCGCGGAACTCGCGCACGAGACCGCGCGCTTCGAGGCGCGGAGCACCTGCCGGCTCAGTCATGGCACACGTCGATCACGTCGAGTGCATGTTCGATCGCAGCCGCGAGCGTGCCCGTGCCATCTTCCTCGTCAGCCCACGAGTACAGGCCGGCGACGAGTGCCGCGAGCACGGATGCCGCGGCCACTCGTGCCTCGTCGGCGGGCGCTCCGTCGGCCACGAGCTGGTCGACGATCGCACGCTCGGTGTTGCCGGTCGACCGCCACATCGCCCCACGCAGCGCCGCCGTGCGCGCGACGATGCGCACGCGGCGACGGATGATCGGCGTCTCGGGCTCGGGCAGGGCGTGCCACGCCGCCCGGAGGCCACGGGCTGCCCTCACGAAGGGGGGCAACGTGCGCGGCTGGTCGGCGATCGCGGCGGTGAGCACGGGGTCGTACGGGTCGTCGAGGAGCAGATGCTCCTTCGCCGGGAAGTAGCGGAAGAACGTCATCTCGGTGACGCCGGCCGCACGTGCGATCTGCGCGACGGTTGTCCGGTGGTAACCCTGCTGCTCGAACAGATCGAGCCCGTGCTCGACGAGCGCCGCGAGCGTGCGTTCGCGCTTCGAGGGGCGCCGCGTGTCGGTGGCCACGCAAGAATGTTAGTCGCTCACATTCTTACAGGTCAAGTGGTGGCGTCGCGCACGCGGGCCGGGTGACGTCGCCACCGGCGCAGCCATGCCCGCCCCGACGGCGCCGCGCCTCCCGCCCCAGTGGTCGCCGCTGCGGCGTCCGCCACGTCGGCACGACGCTCGTCGGCGATGCGTCGCCACTCGCGTTCGCGCGTGAGGCGCGCCTCGCGATCCGCCTGCAGGTGCGGGAAACTCATGTCCGAGACGTACATGTCTGACTCCGATTGCTCGTGGTCCTTCCCCCAAGCTCCTCCCTGAGGCCACCGCGCGGCATCCGTAGGATCACGGAGTTTCTCTCGGGTTTCCGTGCTGGAGGGAATGGGTGGATGCCTGAGACCGCTGTACCCGATGTGAAGAAGCGCATCGGGTTCCTGTCGTTCGGCCACTGGCATCCGTCGCCGCAGTCGCAGACGAGAAGCGGCCGCGACGCGCTCGTGCAGTCGATCGAGCTCGCGGTGGCCGCCGAGGAGCTCGGCATCGACGGCGCGTTCTACCGCGTGCACCACTTCGCGCGCCAGCTCGCGAGCCCGTTCCCGCTGCTCGCCGCCATCGCGGCGCGCACCAGCCGCATCGAGATCGGCACGGGCGTCATCGACATGCGCTATGAGAACCCGCTCTACATGGCCGAGGAGGCGGCGGCCGCCGACCTCATCAGCTCCCACTCGAGCAGCGAGGGCCGGCTGCAACTCGGTGTGAGCCGCGGGTCCCCCGAGCCCGCGGCCGACGGCGCACACAGCTTCGGGTACGTGCCGCCCGAAGGCCAGGACGACGCCGCGCTCGCACGTGCCAAGACCGAGACGTTCCGGCTCGCCATCTCGGGCGCCGGGGTCGTGCCCGCCAACCCGAAGATGACGGGCACGACCGGTCTCCTGCCCATCCAGCCGCAGTCGCCGGGCCTCGCCGACCGCATCTGGTGGGGCAGCGGCACGCGAGCCACCGCCACGTGGACCGCGGAGCAGGGCATGAACCTCATGAGCTCGACCCTCCTCACCGAGGACACGGGCGTGCCGTTCGACGAGCTGCAGGCCGAGCAGATCCAGCTCTACCGCGACGCGTGGGCCCTGGCCGGCTGGGAGCGCACGCCGCGGGTGTCGGTCTCGCGCAGCGTCATCCCGCTCGTCACCGACGAGGATCGCCAGGTCTTCGGCGGCCGTCTCGGCCACGACACGCAGGACCAGGTGGGCTTCCTCGACGGCGGCCTCGCCCGGTTCGGGAAGAGCTACATCGGCGAGCCCGATGAGATCGCGGCCGACCTCGCGCAGGATGCCGCCGTGGCCGCGGCCGACACCGTGCTCCTCACGGTGCCGAACCAGCTCGGCGTCGACTACAACACGCGGCTGCTCGCCA
This sequence comes from Agromyces sp. NPDC052230, assembly GCF_040679595.1. Classification (NCBI taxonomy): domain Bacteria; kingdom Bacillati; phylum Actinomycetota; class Actinomycetes; order Micrococcales; family Microbacteriaceae; genus Agromyces; species Agromyces sp. NPDC052230. The sequence continues at coordinate 175,537 of NZ_JBFAVC010000001.1, forward strand.
CGGTCGCCGAGCACGTGGCGCCCGCCATCGGCTGGGAGCCCGCCCGACGGTAGCTCGTGCAGGAGAATGGGCCCCATGCCCCCGCCACGGGCGACATGCGGCCCATTCTCCTGCACCAGCCGACTGACCGGCAGGTCAGGTCAGCGGCGGCGCCGCAGGTCGGGCAGCAACGCCTTGGGCGAGCGCGCGCGGATCGCGCTCCACCATACGCCCGCCCCGTACGACGCGTCGTCGAGTCGCCGAGCGAGCGCGAACCGCATCGGGTCGAGACGCGGCTTCGTACGCGCGTACTCGATCACGGTGTCGGCGAGGGCCGCCACGAGCACCGCTCGCCGCACGCGGCGCGACACGAGGCATCCGATCGCCGCGAGCGGCCACCAGTGCCGCAGCAGCAGCGCGAACCCCTGCGTGACCGCGGCGATCGCACCGTAGCCGGTGAGCCGTCCGGCGAGGCGGTACGGATGCCGCACACCGGCCGCCCGGCGCCCGATGCGCGCGATCGTCACGCCCGCGATGACGCCCGCGACGGGCAGCGACCAGCGCCGCTGCGCCATCAGTGCGACGAGGAGCCCGGCGCCCCACGGCGCCAGCACCACGGGCGCGATGTCGTCGGGATGCCGCACGGCGAGCGGGTGCGCCCCGGTGCCGTAGAACGCCTTGCGCGCCATCCATGCGCGCAGGGTCGAACGGTGCTCGTGTCGCACGGATGCCGCGGGCTCGAAGCGCACTCGCCGACCCTCGTCGACGAGCCGCCATACGAGGTCCACGTCCTCCCCGACGCGCATCGACGCGTCGAACCCGCTTCCGAGCGTGTCGACGCGGGCGACGAGGCACGTGCTCGAAACCCAGGTCACCGGCGAGCGCGGCCGCACGATCGACGAGTCACTGCCGAGGTCCAGTGATGAGCGCGCATCCTCGTAGCGCGTGATCCAATTGGGCCGGTCGCTCTCGAGGCCGAGCACCCGGGGCGCCACCATCGCGAGTTCGGGATCGGCGAAGTGTCGCAGCATCGTCTCGATGGCCGCCGGCTCGACGACCACGTCGGAGTCGACGAACACCACGTACGGCGTGGTGACGCGCGCGAGCCCGGCGTTGCGCGCACCAGCGGGCCCGACGTTCTCGGCGAGGGGCAGCAGCTCTGCACCGTGCCGGACGGCGACGGCCGCGACGGCCGGGCGGTCGATCGAGTCGTCGTCGACGACGATCACGCGCAGCGCGCCACCCAGGCCGGCGAGCAGGCGCTCGAGCTGGCGCGGCCGGTCGCGCACGGGGATGACCACGGTCGCGAGCGCCAGGTCGGCGGTCGGCAGCTCGACGACCACCGGGTCGGCCATGCCCGTCACGAGGAGGTGGTCGGCGAGCGCGCGGCTCGAGGCATCCGTCACCGTGATGAAGCGGCCCCGGATGGCGCGGCGGGCGAGTGGCTTCAGGCGCGAGATGCGGGTCGGCGAGCCGCCCACGAGCACCGCGCCGTCGTCGATGACGCGCGTGTGCCGGTTGAGGCGCACCACGAAGCCGTCGGGGAGCCGCGCCGTCACGAGACAGCCCCCGGCCGCGCGTCGGGCACGAGGCATCCGCGTCCATCGACCGCGCCCTTGGAGAGCCGCAACCAGGCGTGCGCCACCATCGCGCCGAGCAGCTGCTCGCCCTCCTCGGCCGTCGCGCCGCGCGGGTCGCCCAGCACGCCGTTGGGTGAAACATGGCGTACGCCCCCGGCCCGCAGGTCCGCCATGAGCTCGGCGAGCGGCGCGTCGTTGCCCGCCGCGATGCGCCTGGCCCGCACCCGCGCCGGATCCGTCGCGAGCATCAGCGACGTCTCGGTGCGACCCGCGTGCGGATCGCCGGGCACGTCGGCCGCGCAGGGCAGCCACGCCGCGGGGCGGCCCTCGGCGATGAGCTTCGGCACGGCCGCCGTGAGTGCCTCGACGTTGCCGCCGTGCCCGTTGACGAACACGACCCGGGCGGCCCACTCGCACGCCGAGCGTCCGTATTCGACGAGCAGCATCGTGAGGGCCTCGGTGCCGATCGAGATCGTGCCGGGGAAGTCCTGGTGCTCGCCGCTCGCGCCGTAGGCGATCGCGGGCGCCACGACGGCATCGACACCGGTGCCGCCGAGACGCGCGGCGAGCGCGTCGGCGACGACGGATGCCACGGTCGTGTCGGTGTCGAGCGGCAGGTGCGGCCCGTGCTGCTCGGTCGATCCGAGCGGTACGAGCAGCACCGGTCGCGCGATGTCGGGCCACGGCCGATCCGCGAGGCGCCTCGCGTCGCCCCGGGTCACGCTGCCGCCCTAGACGTTGCCGAGGGCGACCGCGTCGTCGGGCCGGGGCTCCGCAGGCTCGGGCTTGGTGCGACGCGTCGTCGCGGGCCGCGCCTTGCGGGGCTCGGGCTTCGTCGCCGGCTTCTCGGCCGTGGCACCGGTGCCGAGGTCGCGCCGGAACGACGGCGGCATGTAGAAGTCGGCCGGGCTGAGCTCGTCGATCGAGGAGTGCCCGAGGCCGAGCACGGCCGAGTCGAGCCCGCCGCGCAGCACGTCGAAGACGTTCTCGACCCCAGCCTGTCCATTCGCCGCCAGCCCCCAGAGGTACGCTCGACCGATCATCACCGCGCGCGCGCCGAGCGCGAGCGCCTTCGCGACATCCCCGCCACGTCGGATGCCGCCGTCGAGGAGCACCTCGACCTGGTCGCCGACCGCATCCGCGATGCCCGGGAGCATGCGGATCGACGCCGGCGTCGTGTCAAGGTTATTGCCGCCGTGGTTCGATACGGAGATCGCGGTGACCCCGGCGTCGACCGCGCGCTTGGCGTCGTCGAGTCGGGTGATGCCCTTCAGCATGAACGGGCCGCCCCACTCCTCTCGGAGCCACGCCACGTCGTCCCAGGTCGCGGGCGGGGTCGACATCCATTCGCCGTAGGCACCGAAGAACGTCGGCGGCGGTCCGCCGTCGGCGGGCGCGAGGTTCGGCGTCGAGAGGTCGGGAACCCGCCCGGTCTTCAGGAAGTCGAGCAGCCACGCCGGCCGCGTCACCGCCTGCGGGGCGAATCGCATCGCGGCCTGGAGGGTCAGCTTCTCGGGGATCCACGGGCTCCCCCAGTCGCGACCGTTGGAGAACGACCAGTCGAGGGTCAGGATGACGCCCTTGGCGCCCGCGGCCCTCGCCCGCTCGAGCCGGTGCAGCATCGCATCGCGCGTGCCGCTCCAATACACCTGGAACAGCGTGTTGCCGTTGGCCGCGACGACGTCCTCGACGGGCTTCGACGCGTACGACGAGAGGCCCATGATGGTTCCCCGGTTCGCGGCCGCCCTGGCCACGGCCACCTCGCCCTCGGGGTGCACGGCCTGCACGCCCGTCGGCGAGATGATCACGGGCAGCGAGATCGGGATGCCCATGACCGTCGTGTCGAGGCGCCGCTCGGCCGCGTGCCCCGCGACGTGCGGAGCCCACTGCAGTTCGCCGTACGCCTTCATGTTGTCCTGATAGGTCTGGCCGCGCTCGGATCCTGCGATCAGCGCCCCGTACACCGACTTCGGCAGCCGTCGCTTTGCGCGGCGCTGTGCCACGGCCACGGTCTCGAACCAGTCGTTGCTCATCGTCTCTCTCCTTGTTCCACCCGCGAAGTTCAACCCGCGAAGTATCTGTCTGAGGTTCTCGTGCTCGTTCTCGTGCTCATCCGCCGAAGATGGCGCTGATCGCGGGGGCGACCCCTCGATAGTCGTGCACGACGTGCAGCGTGCCGTGGCCGATCCTCGCGAGGTCGCGTCCGAGCTCCACGTCCTTCTCACCGCTCGCGTCGAGCAGCACGTCGAGCCGCGGCAGCCGCCCGGCGAACTGCCGCGGGTCGGGTCCGGCGTTATGCACGCAGTCGGAGAGCAGCACGACACGGGCATCGCGCACGGCAACGCGCGCGAGTTGCTTCGCCGCGAGCTCGAGCGGGAACGCCACGTTGGTGAGGCCCTGCGCCGGGATCCGCATGATCGCGTCGAGCAGTTCCATGGGCTTCACGAGCTCGCCGAGGTTCAGCAGGATCGCGGCATCCGACCAGAATGCGACCACCGCGAGGTCATCGTGCTCCAGCTCCCCGGCGAGCGCGCCGACCGTCGCCGCGGCCGTCGCGATGCGCTCGCCCTTCATCGACCCCGACACGTCGACCGCGAGCACCACCGAGCGCTTGGTGCGGATGCGGTCGCGCACGACGATGTCCTCGTCTTCGGGCACCGGTCGTTCAGCGAGCACCTCGATCGTGGCGTCGAGATCGATCTCGTCGGAGCCGGCCCGGTACGGCAGGCTGCCGAGCTCGCCGATGCCGCGCCGACTCGTCGCATCGCGTCGGGGCCGCCGGATGGCGAGGCGCGACGCGATCTGCCGAGCCCGGGTTCGCGCGACCGGGTCGATCGCCACGTTCGCATCCGGTACGACGACGGATGCCGCCTCGTCAGTGAATCCCATCGCGCTGCTTCCCGGCATCGGCTTCGCCGCCGCCCGCCCGCCCTCGCCGCTCGGGCGGAGCAGCATTCCGCCGCCCGCGCCGGCCGTCGCCTCGAACACGGTCGGGTCCTCGTCGAGCTGCTTCGGCTTGCGGCGCAACGGCTTGCCGTGCGCACCGCGCCGGTCGGGCCGTTCGCGCTGCAGCGGCGAGTCCGCCGGAACCTCCCTTCATCCCGGCGCCGCCGCAGCCGGCTCGAGGATGAATCGGTCCTCCCAGATCTCACGCAGCACCCTCTCGGGCGTCGTCTCGATCGCCTCGTCGATGTGGATGCGTCCCGAGAGCGACACGATCATCGCGTCGAACACGAGTTCCGCGTAGCCCTCCTGCTCCGGCGAACGGATGCCGCGAAGCTCCGCGAGCTGCAGCGCCACGAGCACGCAGTCGATCGCGCCTCGCACGCTCGATCCCTGGCGGATGTCGGGGTGCGTCCGCGTCGCCCTGGTGACCGCGACCGCATCGCCGACAAGTCGATCGCCGAGCGCGCCCTTCGCTCCCGTGCGGAGTCGGACGATGGCCTCCTCACTTGGGGCGTCCTGATAGCCGACCGCCAGCCGGTTGAGCCGGTCGTGCACGCTCGTCGACAGCCGCGTCGTGCCGACGTTGTCGTACGGATTCATCGAGGCGATGACCCGGAACGTCGGCTCGGCCTTGATCTTCCCCACGCGCGGCACCGCGATCGACCGGTCGGCCATCGCGGTGAGCAGCGTGTTGAGGGTGTCCTCGGGGGCCCGGTTGAACTCCTCGATGTAGAGGAACCCGCCCTTCGACATCGCCTCCACGAGCGGCCCGGCCACGAAGTTCTCCGCGCTGTAGTCCTCCTTCAGCACGCGAGCCGGATTGTGGTGGCCGACCAACTTCGCCGGAGTGAGATCGGCATTGCCCTCGACGAAGAGCAGCGGGATGCCCCACTCCTCCGTGATCGCCGTCAGCATCGTCGTCTTGCTCGTGCCGGGCGGCCCCTCGAGCAGGATGTCGCGCCCGGCCGCGACGGCCGCGAGCGTGAGCTCCAATTCGCGTTCTCGCCCCACGATGTGCGTGGCGATGCGTTCTCGGTTCGCCGCGAGCTCGCCGGGCGCGGCATCCGCTCGAGTGGTGTCGGTCACGTTTGCTTCCTCCTACTTGGTGGTCTGCCCGGCATCGACGGGCAGGGTCACACCGGTGATGTATCGCGCCTCGTCGGAGGCGAGGAACAGGACGGCGTTGGAGATGTCGACAGCCTCGACCCACGGGATCGGAAGCGCGTTCAGCGTCGTGAACCGTTCGGCGAGCGCCTCGCGGGTGCGCTGCTCGGGTGCGAGGTCGGGAGCGAAGAGCGCGTAGATCACATCGTTCTGGATCATGTCGGTGTCGACGCTGGTCGGATGCACGGAGTTGACCCGGATCATGTCGGGCGCGAGCTCGAGCGCGAGCGTGCGCATCAGGCCCACGACGCCGTGCTTGGCCGATACGTAGTGCGCGAGGTTCTGGTACGCGTTCAGTCCTGCAGTCGAGCTCGTGATGATGATCGAACCCCCGCCGGCTGCCCGGAGATGCGGAATCGCCGCCTTGCAGCTTCGCCACACCCCCGTGAGGTTGACGTCGATCATCGTCTCCCAGTCGACATCGGGAAGATCCTCGGCCTTGGCCGGGGTGCCCGCGATGCCGGCGTTGGCAGCGACGATGTCGAGCCGGCCGAGCTCGGCGACACCCGCGTCGACCGCGGCCTTCACCGCCTGGTAGTCGCGGACATCGGCCTTCGTCGCGATGATCCGCCGATCGAGCGCCTCCACCTGGCGCACCGTTTCGGCCATGTCCTCCTCGGTCGCCGGCGGGATGTCGTTCGTCGGCACCGCCTCGCAGATGTCGACGCCGATGATGTCGGCGCCCTCCTGCGCGAGGCGCAACGCGTGCGACCGGCCCTGCCCACGAGCCACGCCCGTGATGAACGCGACCTTGCCGTCAAGACGTCCCATGATGATTCCCCCTTCAGTCGTCTTCTGTCACTTCACCGCGGCGCCGGCGTCGACCGGCAGCGGAACGCCCGTGATGTACCGGGCCTCGTCGGACGCCAGGAACAGCAGGGCGTTCGAGATGTCACGTGCCTCGACCCAGGGGATCGGCAAGGCGTTGATGCCACCGGCCGCCTCCTTGAAGTCGTCGACCGTGGGGTTCTCGAGGTCGGGCCGGAACAGCTTGAACGTCGCCTCGTTGTTGACCATGGGCGTGTCGACCACGGTCGGGTGCACCGAGTTGACGCGGATCATGTCGGGCGCGAGCTCGAGCGCGAGCGTGCGCATCAGCCCGACCACGCCGTGCTTCGCGGACACGTAATGCGCGATGTTCGGGAACGCGAAGAGTCCCGCATCCGAACTCGTGAGAATGATCGAGCCGCCGCGACCTCCGGCGCGGATGTGCGGGATGGCGGCCTTGCAGGTGCGCCACACGCCCGAGAGGTTGATCTCCTGCATGTTGACCCACTCGTCATCGGGGATGTCCTCCGCCTTGTTGAACGATCCGGCGATGCCCGCGTTCGCAGAGACGATGTCGAGCCGTCCAAGCTCGGCCACGCCCTTGTCGACCGCCGCCTTGAGCTGATCGAAATTGCGCACATCGGCCTTCTCGGCCACGATCCGACGGTCGAGCGCCTCGACCATCCGCACCGTCTCGGCCAGGTCCTCCTCAGTGGCAGGTGGGTAGTTGTTCTCCGGGATCGCCTCGCAGATGTCGATGGCGATGATGTCGGCGCCCTCTTCGGCCAGCCGGAGCGCGTGGCTCCGACCCTGTCCGCGTGCCGCGCCCGTGATGAACGCGACCTTTCCCTCTACTCGTCCCATGTCGTGCTCCCTTCTTGTGGTTCCGGATGCCGCGGCCGATTCCTCATCGGATGTCGCGGCCGCGGCATCCGTCGGTCAGTACTGCGTCATGCCGCCGTCGACGGCCAGCGCGTGGCCGGTGACCCACGCCGATTCCTCGGAGGCGAGGAAGAGGACCGCGTTCGAGATCTCGCGAGCGGGCATCATGCCGGGGATCCACTGCGTGAGCATCCCGACGAGGTCGGGGTTCGCCGCCATGCCCTTGGTGAACCCGCTGTCCTCGACACCCATGATCCCCTGCGCCATCGGGGTGTCGACGCCGCCGGGGTGGACGCTGTTGACCCGGATGTTGTGCTTCGCCAACTCCTGGGCGAACGACTTCGCCAACCCGGTCACGCCGTACTTCGACATGTTGTAGGCGATGTTCCATGGGCCCGCCTTCAGGCCGTTCGCCGAACTCGTCAAGATGATCGATCCGCCGCGACCGCCGTCGATCATGTGCGGCAGCGACGCCATCACCGTGTTCCACACGCCGATGAGGTTGATGTCGAGGGTCGTGCGCACGATCTCGGGTGTCATCGAATCCCACGGGCCCACGATGTCGACGCCCGCGTTGGCCGAGACGATGTCGAGTCGACCGAGCTCGGCGACGCCCTTCTCGAGCACCGACTTCATGTTCTCGAGTTCGCGCACGTCGCAGTTCTCCGCGACGATCCGGCGGTCGAGGGCCTCGACCTGCCGCACGGTCTCCTGCAGATCTTCGGCCCGCGCCGTGTCGTACGGCACGCCCTCGACCTGCTCCGAGATGTCGATCGCGATGATGTCGGCGCCCTCTTCGGCGAGCCGCAGCGCGTGCGCCCGGCCCTGCCCTCGTGCCGCGCCCGTGATGAACGCGACCTTGCCCTCTACTCGTCCAGCCATGTTGTGTCCTTCCTCTCGTGGTCCCGTTGGTCACTTCTTGTTGGTGAAGCCCGCATCGACGGGCAGCGTCACGCCGGTGACATACCGTCCGGCGTCCGACACGAGGAAGAGGATCGCGTTCGAGATGTCCACGGCGTCGATCATGGGCACGGGAAGGGCGTTCGCCATGGCCTGGCTCAACTGCGGGTCGGTCTCCAAGAACTTCTGCATGGCCTCGTTGACCACCATGGGTGTGTCCACGCCGGTCGGATGCACGGTGTTGACCCGGATCGAGTGCTCTGCAAGCTGATTGGCATAACTGCGCATCAGCCCGACCACGCCGTGCTTCGCCGCGGTGTACCCCAGGCCTCCAGGCGTCGCTCCGCCGATGCCGTTCAGCCCGGCGGTCGAGCTCGTGATCACGATCGCGCCACCCCCGCCGTCGATCAACGACTGCTTTGCCACTTCCACGGTGTAGTAGACGCCGGTGAGGTTCACGTCGAGGACGTCCTGCCACTCCTTCGGCTGCGGGTCGGCCGACAGTGGCGCGATGCCCGCGTTGGCGAGCACGATATCGACCCGACCGAGCTCGGCGATACCCGCGTCGAATGCGGCCTGCAGTGCGTCGCGGTCGCGCACGTCGGCCTCGACCGCGTGGATACGACGGTCGAGCGCCTCGACCTGCTTCACGGTCTCGCTCAGGTCGTCGGGCGTCGACATCGGGTACGGCACCGTGTCGATCTGCTTGCAGATGTCGACGGCGATGATGTTCGCGCCCTCTTGGGCGAGGCGGATCGCGTGCGACCTGCCCTGTCCGCGTGCGGCACCGGTGATGAAGGCGACCTTGCCTTCGAGTTGGCCTGCCATGGATGACTCCTTCGTCTCGTGGCGGTTGTGGATGATGGCCGTGATGGTGCGACCGGCTACTTCACCGGGTCGGGGTTGTAGCCCGGCAGCAGCAGGTGGCCGGCGTCGACCGGGATCGAGACACCCGTCACCGACGACGCGAGGTCGGAGTTGAGGTAGAGCGCGGTGTCGGCGATGCGCTGCGGGTCGAGGAATCCGTTGCCCTTCAGCGCATGGAAGGCGTACCCGGCCTGGAGCATGTCCTCCTCGGTGCCCTCGCCGGCGGGCTTGCCGCTCATCATGTCCCAGGCGCCCTGCCAGCTCGTCATGGGCGTGAGGATCGCTCCCGGGTGGATCGCGTTCACGCGGATCCCGTGGCGGGCGTACTCGAGCGCGAGCGTCTTCATGATGCCGACGACGCCGAACTTCGCGGCGCAGTAGTGCACGTAGTTCGCGCCGGGCTCGAGGCCGTTGATCGACGAGGTCATGACGATCGACCCGCCGCCCTGCTCCATCATCTGGGGGAGCACGGCCTTCGCCGACTTCCAGACGCCCGTGAGGTTGACCGCGATCATGTCGTCCCACATCTCGTCGGTCAGCTCGTGCGCCGGGGCGAGCGAGAAGATGCCGGCATTGGCGATGAGGATGTCGATGCGGCCGAGTTCGGCGATGCCACGGCTCACGGCCTCGTCGAGGTCGGCCTGCTTGCGCACGTCACCGACCACGCTGATGATGCGTCGATCGAGGGCTTCGACCTGCCGGACGGTCTCGTCGAGGTCCTCCTGCTTCGCCATCGGGTACTGCACGGTCTCGATCTGCGTGAGCGTGTCGATGATCACCACGTCGGCGCCCTCGCGCGCGCAGGTCACCGCATGCGCGCGGCCCTGGCCACGCGATCCGCCCGTGATGAGGGCGACCTTGCCATCGAGCATTCCCATGACTCGTTCCTCCTGTCTCAGGGCACGCCGAACCACCTCGTGCGAGCGGCACGACCAACCGCGACCGCGCCATCACGGTCGTCGAGGTGAGTCGGACGTCACGCGAGTTCGGAGCGGATGCCTCCCTGGTGGCGCCGGTCGGCGCCGGGTTCCTTCGTTGCGAAGTCGTCGGTTGCGGCGGTGAAGCCGGCGAGCGGGTCCTCGGCGCATGCGTTCACGGGCGGAGCCTGGAGGTCTTCCCGTCGCGAGAGGGTGAGCTTGACCGGGCCCATGCCGGTGCGGGGGCGCGGCGGCGAGGTGCGGTGCGAGTGGTCGCCGGCATGCTTGGGCACGCTGAGCTTGTCGGCCCGTTCCGCGAGCAGCTGCTCGCCGTAGCCCTGCACGCACTCGGGGTCGGGTCCGTCGAGCGGCAGGCCGGTGAAGAACTTGGCGGCCATGCACCCGCCCTTGCAGGTGTCGAAGAACTGGCACGACGTGCACGCGCCACCCGACTGCGGCTCGCGCAGCCTGGTGAACAACTCCGACTCGCGCCAGACCTCCTGGAAGCCGCCCTCGCCGCGCACGTTGCCGGCGAGGAACTCGTCGTGGATCGCGAACGGGCAGGCGTACACGTCGCCGATCGGGTCGATCAGGCACACCACTCGGCCCGCACCGCAGAGGTTCAGGCCCGGCAGGGCCTGCCCGTACGCGGAGAGGTGGAAGAACGAGTCCCCGGTGAGCACGTTGTCGCCGTGCGCGACGAGCCAGTCGTACAGCTCGCGCTGCTGCGCCTGCGTGGGGTGCAGCTCGTCCCAGACATCCGCCCCGCGACCAGACGGACGCAGGCGGGTCAGCCGCAGCTGCGCACCGTACCGGTCGGCGATCGCCTTGAACTCGTCGAGCTGCGGGATGTTCTGCCGGGTGCAGACCACCGAGATCTTGAAGTTGCGCATCCCGGCATCCGACAGGTTCTGCAGCGCCCGCAACGCCGTCTCGTACGAACGCGGCCCGCGCACGAAGTCGTTCACCTCGGCGGTGGCGCCGTCGAGCGAGATCTGCACGTCGACGTAGTCGTTCGCAGCGAGCTTCGCCGCGACCTCTGGCGTGATCTTCACGCCGTTCGTCGAGAACTTCACGCCCACGTGGTGCGCGGTCGCGTAGTCGAGCAGCTCCCAGAAGTCGCTGCGCACGGTCGGCTCCCCGCCGCCGATGTTCACGTAGAACACCTGCATCCGCTCGAGCTCGTCGATGACCGCCTTGCACTCCTCGGTCGAGAGCTCGCGCGGATCCCGCCGGCCAGAGCTCGACAGGCAATGCACGCACGACAGGTTGCACGCGTACGTGAGCTCCCAGGTCAGACAGATCGGGGCGTCGAGTCCGCGCTCGAAGTGGTCGACCAGGCGCATCGACGCCGGCGGTGGTGCTGTCGTCAGGGTGGTCATGCCGTACGCTCCACGATCATCTTCGAATCGGCGAGCGTGCCCAGCGCCCGGAGGTAGGTGGGCAGGTGCTCATGGGCGATGCCGGCGCCTTCGCACGCGGCACGCGCGCTCGTGGCATCCGCCAGGCCCTCGACGACCGTGAGCAGCGTGCGGTCCTTGAGGAACGACAGCTTGCGGGTGCCGAAGTGATACAGCAACGCCCCGAACGGCTCTGGACGAACCGAGACCTGGGGATGCAGCTGCCAGGCGGATTCAGGATCGATGGCGCTCATGGCGTCGACGTCAGTGTCGGTGGCGATGGCGTGGGCGTCAGTAGACGCCGCACATGCCGTCGATCGAGACCTCTTCGACGAGTGAATCCGTCTCGATCACATCCTCGATCTCAGCCTGCGGTTCGACGAGCTGGTCGGTTCGAGTCATGGGATGCTCCTCATGTGCAGGATCGCCGCCCTTGGCGATCTCTCGTGTGAGGACGATACTAATGACACTCAGTGCCGTTGGGAAGGGGGTTGCGGCTGTGACGGTCGGCAGCGAGGATGGGCCGGTTCGAGCAAGACTCGGACGCGCCCCCTCCACCACGCACGCCGAGATCAGCCACGTGGCACTCACGCTGTTCATGGAGCGGGGCTTCGACCACACGACGATCGACGACATCGCCCGCGAGGCCGGCATCGGGCGACGCACGCTGTTCCGTTACTTCCCCTCGAAGAACGACCTGCCGTGGGGCGACTTCGACACGCTCCTCGATCGCATGCGCGTACACCTGGCCGGCATGCCCGACGACATCCCGATGATGGAGCAGCTGCGGGTCGCGATCGTCGAGTTCAACCGCGTGCCCGAGGAGGAGTGGCACTACCACCGGCGCCGGATGGACCTGCTGCTGCACGTGCCGACGCTCCTCGCCCACTCGACGCTGCGATACGCGTCGTGGCGGCAGGTCGTGGCCGAGCACGTCGCGCGCCGACTCGAACTGCCCGAGCACGACCTCATTCCGCAGACCATGGCCTGGACCTGCCTCGGCGTGTGCCTTGCTGCCTACGAGCAGTGGCTCGATGACGGCGAGACGCCGTTGCTCGACATCCTCGACGAGGCGTTCCGGCTCATCGACGAGCGCATCGACACCAAGGTGGTGCAGGCGCACCGGGACGTGCAGGCGTGACGCGGTGAGCGACGCCGCGACAGGGGCGACCCGCACGACGATCGTGGTCGGTGCGGGTGCCGCCGGGGCGGCGCTCGCGGCGCGGCTGAGCGAGGACCCCGACCACCGCGTCGTCCTCCTCGAGGCGGGGGCCGTGCCACGGTCTCGGGGCGAGTTCCCGCCCGAGCTGCTCGACGCCTCGACGGTGCAGGGCGCGATGCCGGGGCATCCGGCGAACTGGTCGTACCTCGGCCACCTCACGCCCGACCTGCCGTACACGATCGCGCGCGGCCGCATCATCGGCGGCTCGTCGACCATCAACGGCGGCTACTTCGTGCGCGCCCGCCCCGAGGACTTCGCCAGGTGGGCGGATGCCGCGGGCCCCGACTGGACGTACGAGCGCGTGCTGCCCGTGCTGCGCGACCTCGAACGCGACCTCGACCTCGGCGCGGGTCCAGCGCACGGGGATGCAGGGCCGATGCCCGTGCAGCGTGCCTCCCAGGCGAACCTCGCCGCCCGCGCGTTCAGGGCCGCCGCGCTCGAGCTCGGATTCCCCGCGGAACCCGACAAGAACGCGTCCGGCACGCCCGGCGTCGGGCCCGTGCCGCAGAACGTCGTCGACGGCGTGCGCATCAACACGGGCCTCGCCTACCTGGAACCCGTGCGCGATCGGCCGAACCTCGAGGTGATCGGCGGATGCCGCGTGCTGCGCGTCGTGTTCGACGGCACGCGGGCGGTCGGGGTCGAGGTCGCGGGCGGCGGTGACGCCGCGGGGAGCGCGCGCGCCGGGGCATCCGCTCGGGTGATCGACGCCGACGAGGTCGTGCTGTGCGCCGGCGGCATCGGCACGCCGCACCTGCTGCTCGTCTCGGGCGTCGGGCCCGCCGAGCAGCTGCGCACCCACGGGGTTGCCGTGGTGCGCGACGCGCCGGGCGTCGGGCGCGCGTTCAGCGACCACCCCGACCTGTCGGTCGGCTGGCGCGCCCGGCGAGAGATCATGGATCCGCACACGCCCGAGACGTTCACGACCGCGCTGAACTTCTCGTCGCCCGGCGGGGATCCCGCGGGCGACCTCGAGATCATGGTCTCGGTCAAGACCATGAACCACCTGCTCACCGGGTCGCCCGGCATGGTGGCCGGCGGCGCCCGATCGGCGCTGCGGCATCCGATCGCCACTGTGCGAGCCCTGCGCGGAGCGTCGCTCTCGCGGCTGCGGGAGCAGGCGGTGCACGGGCGCGACCTCGTGCTCCTCGTCGGGCTGCAGGGCGAGGAGGCGCGCGGTTCGATCACGCTCGAGTCCGGCGACCCGACCGTGTACCCCCGCATCGACTACCGGTACCTGTCGACCGCGCACGACCGGGAGCGCCTGCGGCTCGGCATCCGCACCGCCGCGGCACTGCTGCGCACGCGCGCGTTCGCCGAGCTGTTCGAGCGGCTCACCGAGCTCGACGACGCCACGCTCGACGATGACGACGCGCTCGACGGGTGGATGCGCACGCACCTCGGCACCGCGATCCACCTGTGCGGCAGCGCCCCGATGGGGCCCGCGGCGGCCCCCTTCGCGGTGGTCGACGGCTTCGGACGCGTGCACGGGGTCGCGGGGCTGCGGGTCGCCGACACGTCCATGCTCCCGGATGCCCCGTCGCGCGGGCCGGCCGCGACCGCTGTGCTCATCGGGGAGCTCGTGGCGCGCTTCATCCGCCGCGGCGACTGAGTCGTCTGTCGCAGCCGGGTTATCATCCGGCGGTACCACTCGGTACCATGTGGTATGGCCCTCAACCTGCGTCTGAGTGACGACCTCGCCGAGGACCTCCGCGAGCGTTCACGTGAGACCGGCGTGAGCCAGCAGGAGATCCTCCGACGAGCGCTGGAACGTTTCCTCCACGCCGAGGCGCCTGCACCCCCCGCATCCGGCTATCGATCGAAAGTGCTCCCGGCCCGCCGCCCCTTCGCAACCACGACCGAGCGTCTCACGCTCCCACACGGCCTGAGCTCGGAGTCGCTGCTCGACCGCGATGACCGGATCTGATGCTCATCTACGTCGACAGCAGTGCGCTGCTCAAGCGCGCCGTCGATGAGGCCGAGTCGGCAGCCGTCGAGGCCGCACTCGAATCCGCCGTTGCGGCCGGCGACGTGATCGCCTCCTCCACGCTCGCGTGGATCGAGGTCACCCGAGCGCTCCGCACACGACTCGATTCGACGGACCCCCGATTGATCGCCAGGCTCAGCGATCATGCCCTCTCCGGTCTGCAGGAGGCACCGATCGGGCCCGAGGTCACGGCGGTGGCGCGGCGCATCGGACCGCCGACGCTTCGCTCGCTCGATGCGATACATCTCGCGACGGCGACGCTCCTCGAGGCCGACCAGGTCTGGGCCTATGGCCGACGCCTGCTCGACGCGGCCGACGGACTCGGGCTCGTGACGGCCTCGCCGGCCTGAGGTCCGTGCGAGCCGCTCGGCCGGAACCGAAACGGCGGTCGCCTCGGCGGGCGCCTCACGTCGACTCGAGCCCACCGGGCCTGATGCGGGGAGGCGACTGTCAGGGGGATCGACCAGAGTGGGGTGATGACCACCGTCGCTCCCTCCACCGACCTCCGCGCCTCCGCCCTCGCGGCGCTGCGCGAACTCGTCGGGCGCGACGACGCCGACTTCCACGACGGCCAGTTCGAGGCCGTCGAAGCGCTCGTCGCCGGGCGGCGCCGGGCGCTCGTCGTGCAGCGCACGGGGTGGGGCAAGTCGGCCGTGTACTTCGTGGCGACGCTGCTGCTCCGGCGGCTGGGGGCGGGGCCCACCGTGCTCGTGTCGCCACTGCTCGCCCTCATGCGCGACCAGATCACAGCCGCCGAGCGCGCCGGGGTGCGTGCCGTCGCGATCAACTCGACCAACCCGCACGAGTGGGCCGACGTGCAGGCACGACTCGCCGCCGACGACGTCGACGTGCTGCTCGTCTCGCCCGAGCGGCTCAACAACCCGGCGTTCCGCGAGCAGCAGCTGCCCGCCCTCGTGCGCCGCATCGGCATGCTCGTGGTCGACGAGGCGCACTGCATCAGCGACTGGGGCCACGACTTCCGGCCCGACTACCGGCGGCTCCGCGACCTCATCGCCGAGATCCCGGCCGACGTGCCGGTGCTCGCGACGACGGCCACCGCGAACAGCCGGGTGGTGGCGGATGTCGCGGAGCAGCTCGGCTCGTCGGGCGACGTGCTCACCATCCGCGGGCCGCTCGCCCGCACCTCGCTGCGGCTCGGCGTACTGCGGCTGCCCGACGCGCCGACGCGGCTCGCGTGGCTGCTCAGCCACCTCGACGACCTGCCCGGATCGGGCATCATCTACACCCTCACGGTCTCGGCGGCGAACGACACCGCACGATTGCTGCGCGAACGCGGACACGACGTTCGCGTCTACACGGGCCAGACCGACCCCGACGAGCGCGAGGAGTCAGAGGGCATGCTCAAGCGCAACGAGGTCAAGGCGCTCGTCGCCACGAGCGCGCTCGGCATGGGATTCGACAAACCCGACCTCGGCTTCGTGCTGCACCTCGGCGCACCCTCGTCGCCGGTGGCGTACTACCAGCAGGTCGGCCGTGCGGGTCGCGCGAGCGAGAGCGCCGACGTGCTGCTCCTGCCCGGCACCGAGGACCGCGCGATCTGGCACTACTTCGCGACAGCCTCGATGCCCGACGAGGAGCGCGCCCGGCGGGTCATCGACGAGCTCTCCGACGTGCCGCTCTCGACACCGGCCCTCGAGGCGCGGGTCGACATCCGGCGCACGCCGCTCGAGCTGCTGCTCAAGGTGCTCGATGTCGACGGCGCCGTGCGCCGGGTGCAGGGCGGCTGGGTCGCCACCGGTGCCCCGTGGACGTACGACGCCGAGCGGTACGGCCGCATCGCCGCCGAGCGCGAGGCCGAGCAGCAGCACATGATCGAGTACGAGACGACGGGCGGATGCCGCATGGAGTTCCTGCAGCGCTCGCTCGACGACGAGACGGCCGCACCGTGCGGCCGCTGCGACTCCTGCGCGGGCGCCTGGTATCCGGGCGATCTCGCCGAGGGAGCCGCGGACGCGGCATCCGTCGCCCTCGACCGGGTCGGCGTGCCGATCGAACCTCGCCGCGCGTGGCCGACCGGAGCCGACCGGCTCGGCGTGCCCGTGAAGGGACGCATCGCACCGGCCGAGCAGGCGGGCGAGGGTCGCGCGCTCGCCCGGCTCACCGATCTCGGCTGGGGCGGCACGCTGCGCGAGCTCTTCGCCGCGGGCGCGCCCGATGCCCCGGTGCCCCAGCAGGTGCTTGCGGCGTGCGTGCGCGTGCTCGCCGAGTGGGGGTGGGCGGAGCGTCCGGTGGCGGTCGTCTCGGTGCCGTCGCGCTCGCGCCCGCTGCTCGTCGACTCCTTGGCCCGCGGACTCGCGGAGGTCGGCCGTCTCCCCTACCTGGGCGAGCTTTCGGCCGTCGACGGTGGACCGATGGGTCAGCCGGGCGGCAACAGCGCGTTCCGGCTCGCCGGCGTGTGGAACCGCTTCTCGGCCGACGGCCTCGACGTGCCGGCCGGCGGGGTGCTGCTCGTCGACGATCAGGCCGACAGCCGCTGGACCCTCACGGTCGCCGCACGCGCGCTGCGCCAGGCCGGAGCGACCGAGGTGCTCCCGTTCGTGCTCGCGCTCCGCGGCTGACCGTCGGCGTCGGGCACCCCGAGAGCCGACGCCTCGGCAGCGTCCTCGCTCAGTGCGTCGGGAGCGCCGCGATCGCGTCGATCTCGACGGTCGCTCCCATGACCAGCGACTGCACGCCGATCAACGAGCTCGCCGGAGGGTTCTCCACGTCCATGATCCGGTCGCGCACCTCGCGGAACACCCTGAGCCGTTCATCGTCGAGCTGCGTGATGTAGATGTTGATGCGCACCACATCGGCGAACTCCGCGCCTCCGCTGTTCAGCGCGCGCTGCAACTCGCGAAGGGTCAGCTCGACGGCCCGCGCGAAGTCGCCGGGTACCGAGCCGTCCTCTTCGAATCCCACGGCTCCTGAGACGAAGAGGAGGTCGCCCGCGGAAACGCGGACGCTGTCGGAGATCCCCGGAAACGTCGATGACCGAATCCGCTCGATGCGTTCAGCGCTCATGGCCCCAGATCCTACGCGGGCTGCGGCGCGAGCTCCTTCGCCACGAGCGTGAGCACGTCGTACGTCGCCACGATCTCGTCGTTCTGGTTCTTCAGCACCGCATCCCAGCGCACCTCGCCGTACTCGTCGGTCTCGCGCGGCGAGATCTCCTTGGCGGTGAGCTCGACGCGGATCGAGTCGCCGGGCGAGACGGGCGTGATGAACCGCAGGTTCTCGAGGCCGTAGTTCGCGAGCACCGGTCCGGGCGCGGCATCCACGAAGAGCCCGGCCGCCCACGACACGAGCAGGTAGCCGTGCGCGACCCGACCCGGGAAGAACGGGTTCGCGGCCGCCGCCTCTTCGTCCATGTGGGCGTAGAACGTGTCGCCGGTGAACTTCGCGAACGTCTCGATGTCCTCGAGCGTCACGGTGCGCGACTCGCTGACCACCTGATCGCCGATGCGCAGCTCGGCGAGCGACTTGCGGAACGGGTGCTCGCCGCCGGGGCGCGACTCCGCACCCTGGTGCCAGACGCCCGTGAGCGCCGTCAGCATCTCGGGCGAGCCCTGCACGGCCGTGCGCTGCATGTGGTGCAGCACCGCACGGATGCCGCCGAGCTCCTCGCCACCGCCGGCGCGACCCGGCCCGCCGTGCACGAGGTTCGGGAGCGGCGATCCGTGGCCGGTCGACGAGCGAGCGTCGTCACGGTCGAGGAAGAGCACGCGGCCGTTGTAGGCGGCGATGCCGCCGGCGATCGCCATGGCGACCTCGGGGTCGTGCGTCGCGACACTCGTCACGAGGGAACCGCCACCGCGGGCCACGAGCCGTACAGCGTCGTCGGTGGTGTCGTAGCCCACGATCGAGGCGACCGGTCCGAACGCCTCCACCTCGTGCAGCGCGGGGCTCGAGGCATCCGTGAACCGAAGCAGCATGGGGGCGACGAAGGCGCCGTCGGATGCCGCGCCGGACTCTCCGTCGGCACGTATCACGCTCGGGGCATCCGTCGAACCGATCACGAGCTCGCCACCGGCCGCCTCGAGCTTGCCGACCTGACGCAGCACCTCATCACGTTGACCGACCGACGCGAGCGGACCCATGGTGACACCCTCGGCGCGCGGATCGCCGAGCACGACACGCTCCTCGATGCGCGCCCGCACCGCGTCGATCACGGCGTCGACGGATGCCGCGGGCACGATCGCCCGACGGATCGCCGTGCACTTCTGCCCCGCCTTCGACGTCATCTCGACGACGAGTTGCTTCACGTACGCGTCGAACTCGGGCGTGCCTTGCGCGGCATCCGTGCCCAGCACCGACGCGTTGATCGAGTCGGTCTCGACGGTGAACCGCACGCCTCCGGTCTGCACCGACTCGTGCTGTCGCAGCCGCTCGGCGGTGGACGCTGAGCCGGTGAAGGCGACGAGGTCGCCGAGGCGCAGGTGGTCGAACAGGTCGGGCACGCTGCCCGACACCAACTGCAGCGATCCCTCTGGCAGCAGGCCCGACTCGGCGAGGATGCGCACGAACGCCTCGGCCAGGTAGCCGGTGGGCGTTGCGGGCTTCACGAGCGTGGGCATGCCGGCGAGGAACGCCGGCGCGAACTTCTCGAGGGAGCCCCACACCGGGAAGTTGAACGCGTTGATCTGCACGGCCACGCCGGGCAGGCGGGTGTAGATATGCCGTCCGAGGAATGAGCCGTCCTTCGACAGGTTCTCGACGTTGCCGTCGACATACACCTTCGAGTTCGGCATCTCCCGGCGACCCTTGGAGGAGTACGTGAAGAGCACGCCGATACCGCCGTCGATATCGACCCACGAGTCCTGCTTGGTGGCGCCCGTGCGGCTCGAGATCTCGTAGAGCTCGGCCTTGCGCTCGGTGAGCGCGAGCGCCATCTGCTTGAGGAGCACGGCGCGCTGGTGGAACGTCATGGCTCCGAGCGAGCGCTGACCCACCGTGCGCGCGTACTCGAGCGCGGCGCCGAGGTCGAGCCCCTCGGTCGAGACGCGCGCGACCACCTCGCCCGTCGACGCGTCGCGCACCTCGGTTGCGGAGGTCGCCGCCGCACCAGCTGAAGCCGGCACCGTCGGGGTCCACCACTGGCCGTTCACGTAGCTCGGCAGGATCTCGTTCATCGTTCGTCCCTCTTCTTCGTCTTCGTCTTCGTCTTCATCGAGTCGCTGGGCATGACTGCGTCACGGGGCGTCCCACAGGTAGAAGCCCTCGCCGCTCTTCCGGCCGAGCTTGCCCTCGGCGACCATGCGGCGCAGCAGCGTGGGCGGGTCGAATCGCTCGCCGAGCGTCGACGAGAGGTACTCGGCGATGCCGAGTCGCACGTCGAGTCCGACGATGTCGGTGAGCCGCAGCGGGCCGATCGGATGCTTGTACCCGAGCGTCATCGCGTTGTCGATGTCCTCGGCGCTCGCGACGCCGTCCTCGAGCATGCGGATGGCCTCGAGGCCGAGGGCGACGCCCAGTCGCGACGACGCGAAGCCCGGGGCATCCGTGACGACGATGGGCGTCTTGCCGATGGCATCGACCCACTCCCGGGCCTCGGCCACGAGCACGCCGCCGGTCGCGTCGCCGCGAACGATCTCGACGAGCTGCGACGCGGGCACGGGGTTGAAGAAGTGCATGCCGAGGAACCGCGACGGACGCTCGAGGAGCGCCGCCAGCTGGTCGATCGAGATCGACGACGTGTTCGACGCGAGCGCTGCGTCGGGCCCGAGCACCGCCTCGACGCGGGTGAGCGCGTCGATCTTCAGGTCCAGGTCTTCGGGCACCGCCTCGACCACGAGGTCGCAGCGGGCGAAGTCGGCCACGTCGGTGCTCGTCGCGAATCGCGCGCCGATGACGCGTGCGTCCTCGTCGGCGGTGCCGCGGGCGGCGGATGCCTCGACGGACTCGAGCACCCGCTTCGACGCCGCGGCCGCGGCATCCGCGTCACGCTCGACGACCGTGACCCGCGAGCCGGCCAGCAGGAATGCGTGCGCGATGCCCGCGCCCATGCGCCCGCCGCCGAGCACGCCGACGTCGGACGGTGCTCCGCTCGCCGTTCGCCTCGCGGGGGCCCCGCCGTTGGAGTCGCTCACGTCTTCCGCCTCTCGAGGAACTCGGTCATGCGTCGGTACTTCTCGGGGCTCTCGAAGAGCACGGCCTGCTCCTCGAGGTCGACGGCGGGGTGCGCCTCCCGGGGCGCGCGGAACACGCGCTTCGTGGCGATCGTCGCGGCGCGGTCGTTGCGGGCGATCCGGTCGGCGATGGCGTGCGCGGCCGGCAGCAGCTCGTCGGCGGGGTGCAGTTCGGTCACGAGGCCGATCTCGAGCGCCTCCCCGGCGCCGATCGCCCGGCCGGTGAGCAGCAGTTCGATGGCGCGCGCCTCGCCCACGATCTCCTTGAGACGCCAGCTCGCGCCTGCGGCCGCGATGATGCCGAGACCGGTCTCGGGGTTGCCGATCTTCAGCGACGGCGTGGCGATGCGGATGTCGGCGGCATACGCGAGTTCGGCACCGCCGCCCAGCGCGAAGCCGTCGAGCGCGGCGATCACGGGCATCGGCAGTTCGGCGACCCGCACGAACGCGTTGGCGTTGATCCCCGCGCGAGCGTCGTCGGCGCGGCGGTCGCGCAGTTGGGAGATGTCGGCGCCCGACGCGAACACGCCGGCCGCACCGGTGAGGACGAGGATGCGCGGGTCGGCCTCGAGCTCGGCACAGAGCGCGTGCAGTGCGTCGATGGTCGCCTGGTCGATCGCATTGCGCACTTCGGGGCGATTGAGGGTCGCAACGACGCGGTCGTCCCGCCGCTCGATGAGCAACGGCGCGGTCCCACCCTCGTCGCCGGCCGCGGAGGAATGACGTGCCGCCGCGGCATCCGTCGCCGACATCACATGCGCTCCACGATGAGCGCCGAGCCCTGTCCGACGCCCACGCACATGGTCGCGAGCCCGTAGCGCGAGTCCTCGCGCTCCATGCGGCCGAGGAGCGTCACGACGAGGCGCGAACCCGACGAGCCGAGCGGATGCCCGAGAGCGATGGCCCCACCGTCGGCGTTCACGCGCGTGGCGTCGAGGTGGAGGCGCCGCATCGAGGCGATCGACTGCGTCGCGAACGCCTCGTTGAGCTCGATCGACCCGAGGTCGTGCACCGTCAGGCCCGAACGGGCGAGCGCCTTCTGGGTCGCGGGCACCGGGCCCAGTCCCATGATCTCGGGGGCGATTCCCGCCGAGGCACCGACGACGATGCGCGCGCGCGGTGTGAGCCCGTACCGCTCGACGGCCTCGGCACTCGCGACGACGATGGCGGATGCCCCGTCGTTGAGCGAGCTCGAATTGCCGGCCGTCACGACCGAGCCGCCGGGGACGACCGCACGCAGGCCCGAGAGGGCCTCCATCGTGGTGTCGGGACGCGGCCCCTCGTCGACGAGGACCTCGCCGCGTGCGGTGGGCACGCCGACGATCTCGGCCTCGAAACGACCGGCCTCGATCGCCGCGACGGCTCGCTGCTGCGAGAGCAGGGCGAAGGCGTCGGCTTCACCACGCGTGATGCCGTCGACCCGGGCGACCTCCTCGGCCGTCTCGGGCATGGAGTACGTCGCCTTGTCGCGGGCGAGGAGCTTGGGGTTCGGGAACCGCCATCCGATCGAGGTGTCGTACGCCGCACCGGGCTTGGCCCACGCCTTCTCGGGCTTGGCCTGCACCCACGGGGCGCGCGTCATGGACTCGACGCCGCCGGCCACGATGAGGTCGGCGTCGCCCGCGCGAATCGCCTGCGCGGCCATGGTGATGGCCGACATGCCCGAAGCGCAGAGGCGGTTCACGGTGATGCCGGGCACCGAGTCGGGAAGGCCGGCGAGCAGCACCGACATCCGTGCGACGTTGCGGTTGTCTTCACCGGCCTGGTTCGCGGCGCCGAGGATGACCTCGTCGATGGCGCCCGAGGCGATCTCGTCGGTGTCGAGACCCGCACGGCGCAGCGCTTCGCCGACCACGAGCGCGGCGAGGTCATCGGGCCGCACGCTCCCGAGCACACCCCCGTAACGACCGACCGGGGTGCGCACTCCGCCGACGAGGTAGGCCTCCGCCATGTCTCACTCCTGACCGCATTGTCTGTGATGGATCGCTCACGCCCAGACTAGGCGTCCGCCCCGCAATCAGGGCAGGAATTAGTGACCGACCGTTCAGGTAGTAATTATGGCAAACGGATGCCCCGACCGCCACTCGGTCGGGGCATCGCTCCCACGCCGCGAGCCGGTCACGCTGTGGGTGCCGGCCGATACGCTGACTCAACGCAGTGCCGGACACCCGAGAGAACGCCACCAGAACGAAGGAAGCCATGGACGAGCCTGCCCACGTCGAGTTCTACCGTTCGAAGGACGGATCCATCACCCTCGAAGTCCGTTCGGACGCCGAGACGGTATGGCTCACGCGTCTGCAGATGGCGGCCCTGTTCGGTCGCGATGTGAAGACTATCGGGAAGCATCTCTCCAACGCTCGGCGGGAGGAACTCGACGGGATCCCAGTTGTCGCAAAATATGCGACAACTGCCACCGACGGCAAGACCTACCAAGTCGAGCACTACAACCTCGATGCCGTGCTCTCGATCGGCTATCGCGTGAAATCGCCCGAGGGCATCCATTTCCGTCGGTGGGCGAATGAGACATTGAAACGCTACGTGATCGAGGGCGCCGCCCTCAACGAGCGCCGGCTCGAACAACTCGGGTCCATCGTGCGGGTCCTCGCCAGATCCAGCGACCAGCTGGTCTCCGGTGTCGCCGATGTGCTCGCGGGGTACCTGCCCGGGCTCACAGCGCTCCGCGACTACGACGAGGGCACCATCACCTCCCCCACCGGTGATGCGCCCAGCTGGGTGCTGAGCTACGGCGAAGCGCGTTCGGTGATCGCTCAGGTCGGCGCCGAATTTTCCGACGATCAGCTCTTCGGCAGGGAACGCGGGGACGCGCTCAAGGGCGTCGTCGCCGCGATCTACCAGACATTCGGCGGTCAGCAACTTTATCCGACGGTGCAAGACCAAGCGGCGAACCTGCTGTACCTGGTCGTCAAGGATCACCCGCTTTCCGACGGGAACAAGCGGAGCGCCGCCGCGCTCTTCGTGCACTTCCTGTCGAAGAACGGCACCCTCATTGACCATCGGGGACTGCCGCGCATCACGAACAACGCGCTCGCCGCCATCACGCTCATGGTCGCCATGAGCGACCCGAAGGAGAAGGACCTCATGGTCGCGCTCGTCATACGCATGCTCTCCGACGAGCCGTGAGAGATGTGAGACGAGAATCACAGGCGCATGGCAAACGGATGCCCCGACCGCCACTCGGTCGGGGCATCCGTCTCATCCATGCCGACGGAACGCCGGCGCCCGGTCAGCCGGCGCTGGCCAGATTCTCGTCGGCGGCGGCGACGCGCGCTGCCCGGCCCACCGCCGAATCCCACACCGACGTCAGCGCGGAGTACTCCTCCGCGCTGAGCTCGGCCTCGAACGCGCGCGCGAGACCCGTCCACCACGACGCTGTGATGGCCGGGAGCTGCTCGCCCGAGTAGCCGCTCTCGCGGATCGACTCGAGCACCGCCTCGCGGATCATGATGCCGACAGCGCCGCCGTCGTCGAGGCGCGTGAGCTTCTCGCGCGCCGCCCGATACGCAGGATCGCGACGACGTCGTCGCGTGTTGGTCTGCTCCTGGGCGAGGCGTGCGAAATCGTCCGCGTCGAGCGTCCGCAGTTTCCGAAGGAATCCTTCCATCGTTGCGACCTTCCTTTCACGTGACCCACCAGAATAGCCCAGATCGTAGGAAATTTCCCGGTCAGCACGGAAATGACTTTCTCTCGTGGGTGGGCTATGGTCGAGGGTTCATGCCGGGAGTCCGGCATCACGCAATGTGATGGAGGTTCGTGCCCGCGAGGGCATGGACGCGAAGTGAACGGAGCGAACATGGCCAAGTCGGCGCGCCGCGACGGCGCGAAGAAGCAAGCCCAGACCACCCTCAAGGACAAGCGAGCTGCGAAGCGCGAGAAGGCGCAGGAGAACGTGCTCCGCCCCCGCAAGGGAGCCTGACGCGCGACCGGGCGGTTGCGCCCGACGCCGAAGGCTCGCCCACGTGGGAGCGAGCCTTCGGCGGATCAGTCGGGCGGATGCCTCAGACGGCCAGCTGCTCGCCGGCGGGCTCCGCCTGGGCGAACGGGTCGTCGCCGAGCGCCACGCGCTCGAAGGCCACGTCGATCTCGGCACGACCGAGCAGGTCGGTCATCCGACGCTGGCGGTTTCCCGGGATGAGCGTCACGACGCGACCTTCCTTGCCGGCGCGTCCGGTGCGGCCCGACCGGTGCAGGTAGGTCTTGTACTCGTCGGGAGCGTCGGCCTGGATCACGAGATCGATGTCGTCGACATGGATGCCGCGGGCCGCGACATCCGTCGCCACCAGCACGTTGACCCGACCCGAGGTGAGCTGCTGCAGGTTGCGCGTGCGGCGCGACTGGTTGAGGTCGCCGTGCAGGGCGACGGCGCGGATGCCGTAGTCCTCGAGGTGCTCGGTGAGATCCTCGGCGAACGCGCGCGTGCGGCTGAACACGAGGGTCTTGCCCTCGCGGTTGGCCAGTTGGGCGACGATGTCGCGCTTCTCGCGGTTCTCGATGATGAACACGCGGTGCTCGATCGTCGACGACGCCTGGTCTTCGCCCGCGACCTCATGCACCGCCGGATCGACGAGGAACTCATTGACGAGCTCCGCGACGCCCGAGTCGAGGGTCGCCGAGAAGAGCAGCTTCTGGCCCCCATCGGCCGTGTGACGCAGGATGCGCTGCACGGGCTCGAGGAAGCCGAGGTCGCACATGTGGTCGGCCTCGTCGACCACGGTGACGACGACCTCGGAGAGGTCGAGGCGACGCTGCTCGATGAGGTCCTCGATGCGGCCGGGCGTGCCGATCACGATGTCGACGCCGCGTTGCAGCGCGCCGACCTGGCGACCCTGGGGCACGCCGCCGTAGATCTGGGTGGTGAAGAGGCCGACGCTCTGCGCGATGGGCTGCACCGTGCGGTCGATCTGCAGGGCCAGCTCGCGGGTCGGGGCGAGGATGAGCGCGCGGGGCTTGCGGCCCATCTGACGCTTGCCGCCCGACTTGCCCGACTCCGTCCAGAGCTGCATGAGCCGCTCCACGGCGGGAGCACCGAACGCGATGGTCTTGCCGGAGCCGGTCTTGCCGCGGCCGAGCACGTCGCGACCTTCGAGCACTGCGGGGATCGTGGCGGCCTGGATCGGGAACGGCGACTCGGCGCCGAGATCCTTGAGCGCGCGCACGACGTTGCCGCCGAGCCCGAGGTCGGCGAACGTCACGCCGTCGACCGCCTCGGCCTGGATGGCCTCGGCCTCGAGGCGCTCGAGCACGACGTCGTCGGCCGGCGTGAAACGGGCCTGGTCCTTGGCGGGGTAGAAGTCGGAGGCGCGGCGGCCCGACTCGTTGAATCCGGGGCGATCGAACTCGTCGCGGGGAGCCCGGTCGTCCCGACGGGCCGGGCGGTCGGCGCGGTCGAAACGGTCGAACGATCGCGCAGGACGGTCGCTGCGATCGTACGAGCGCGCGGGGCGATCGTTCCGGTTGTTCCGGTTGTTCCGGTCGTTCCGGTCGTTCCGGTCGTTCCGGTCGTTCCGGTCGTACGACCGTGCGGGGCGAACGTTCCGGTCGGTGCGGTCGAACGAGCGGGCGGGGCGATCGTTCCGATCATTCCGGTCGTACGAGCGGGCGGGGCGATCGTCGCGGTCGCGGCGGGGCGCACGGTCATCACGGTCGAAGGAGCGGGTGGGACGGTCCTCGCGGTAGTGCGGGCGGGCCGGGCGGATGTCGCGGCCTTCACGGTCGGCGCGGTGCGGCGTGCGTCCGGAGGCGACGCGCTCGTCTCGCGACCAGCGCTCCTTGCGGGGGGCATCCGCCTCCTCGGGGCGATAGCCGCGGTGCCCGGCGCTGCGCGAGCCGGGCTTGGCCGATCCGGCGCGGGCCGGACCGCCCTTCGAGCCGCCCTTCGCGTACGAGGGGTCGAAGTTCCTGGCGGGGCGTCCACCCGCGGGTTTCTTGTTCTTGGGCATGGTCGTGCTTCCTGGGTTGTACTCGTGTACATGGCAGTACCGCTGCGGGGGCAGCACACTGAGAACCCGGAACATCGTCGACCGGGGCCGTTCACATACGGTGACTATCCGAGGCCCATGCCTCGAAACCGGCCCTTTGGACTCACAAACCCATCCGCGCACAGCGCGGTGTCCAGAACCGACTCGGCAACGATACCGGATTTCGGCTGGGAAAGCGCCCCGAGGTCGCGGCGCCACCGCCGTTCGAGATCCGACATCGCGGCTATCGTGAGCGCATCCGACGGGTACCGCGGCGACCTTCGATCACGGGCCCGGACGCCCGACGTCGCGCGAGGTGCCCATGACGACTCCCGTTTCGCCAGAGCCCGATCCGCCGCCGACTGCCTCCGGCTCCGACGCCGCGCCGGATCCCTCCCCGCTGCGGCTCATCAGCGCTCACGATTTCGCGGCTGGTGGACCCCCGCAGGCGTCTCCGCCATGACCGGCGTGAACAGACCGCCCTCGAATCGGGACTGTTCGCACCCATTCCGGTGCAGACGCATACCGGGCAGGCAGCCACGGCCTGGGAGTGGATCGGCGCGACCGACGGACTGCCCCCGATCGACGCATGGGACGGGTCGACGGCGGACTACGGGCAGGC
Organism: Agromyces sp. NPDC052230; assembly: GCF_040679595.1. Taxonomy (NCBI): domain Bacteria; kingdom Bacillati; phylum Actinomycetota; class Actinomycetes; order Micrococcales; family Microbacteriaceae; genus Agromyces; species Agromyces sp. NPDC052230. The sequence goes on from NZ_JBFAVC010000001.1 coordinate 202,874, forward strand.
CGTCGACATCCGCTCACCGTCGGTGACTGCTTCACCGACTCCGACGGAACGGCGACCGCCCCGAAGACACCGAGTTCGCCATCGAGCGGTTCCTTCCCACGAAGGAGGAATGGGAGTCCGGAGACCGAGTCGTCGTCTGCGCCGTGTCCCAGCCGGGGTCCCTCCTGAGCGGTGCCCTCGGCGACGAGTCCGCGGGTTGAGGAGCGCCGACGCGGCCGACAGGTCTCGACAGCGCCCGAACGTGAGATAGCATCACTCCACCCCTGAACCCGGAGCCGGTGTGACCTCGACCCGAATCACAGGCGGCTCCGGCATCCGCGCCAGGCGGATCACGGCGGCCGCGCTTGCCGTCATGGCGGCCATCGTGGGCGTCAGCGCACTCTCGGGCTTCCACCTGCCGCTGCGGGAGATCGATCCGCAGGGTCCCGATGTCGCGAGCGAGATCGCGAGCGCGCAGATGATCGGCATCCGCACGTTCACGGCACCGGCGGGGCTCGACGTGCAGGCCGACCTCGAGTACGGCACCCGGGAGGACGGCACGCTCCTCACGCTCGACGTGTGCGCTCCTCCCGCCGAGGCGCTCACGCCGACACGTCCCGCGGTGGTGTCGATCCACGGGGGCAGTTGGGCGCGGGGCGACAAGGCGAACACCGACTGGCGCAACGTGTGCCTGTGGCTGGCCAGCGAGGGCTTCGTCGCGGCATCCGTCAACTACCGGCTCGTGCCCGACGTGCGATTCCCGGCCGCCATCGAGGACGTCGCCCTGGCGGTCGAGTGGTTGCGCGCCCCAGAGCAAGTTGAACGGTTCGGCATCGACCCGGCTCGAATCGGGGTGTTCGGCGGGTCGGCCGGCGGCAACCTCGCCGCGCTCCTCGGCGCCACGGGCGAAGGACCGCTCGACGAGGGCTCCCGCGTCGCGGCGGTCGCCGAGCTGTCGGGCCCGGTCGGGCTCACCCCAGCCGAGCTCGCGGCCGATGCCGCCACCCCGTGGCTCCACGGCATCGTCGCCGACTACCTCGACTGCGAGCCCGGCGCGAGCCTCGAGGCGTGCCCGCAGGCGGCGGATGCCTCCCCCGCGACATTCCTCGACCCCAGCGACCCGCCCGTCTTCATCGGGCACGCCCAGCAGGAGGCGGTGCCTCTGGGGCAGTCGCAGCGCTTCGCCACAGCCTTGACCACGGCAGGCATCCCGGTCGAGTTCGCCATCGTGCCGGGCGACGAGCATTCGATCGGCATCCTCGATGAGACGCTTCGCGCAAGCGTCGCGGCCTTTTTGCACGCACACCTCGGCTGATCGCCGAGCGTCCACTCACGACGCGCTACGCTCCCGCCCCGACCCGCGCGCGGCCGAGCGCCGCCGCGATCCCGTCGCGATACGGTGTCGGCGCCATCTCGAACGTCCTCTCGAACGCGCTGGAGTCGAACACGTACGGCGCGGTGTACTGGTACGCCATCTCGAGCGACTCGCGCGCCGCGCCGACGAACAGGGCGCCCAGGCGCATCGTGGCCATGGACATCGTCGTGCCGCGCAGTGCGCCGTCGCTCGCGAGCTCGAGGTATTCCGCTCCGGTCAGGGCGGGCGCGGTCGGCAGGTGCCACGTCCGCGCGAGGGCGCGCTCGTCGATTCCCAGTACGGCGAGGGCTTCACCGATGTCGGGCGTGTACGTCATCGAGTGCGGCTGGTGCGAGTCGAAGAGCCACACCGGGCGCTTTCCGTCGACCACACGGTCGATCGCGTACATGTTGAACGCGCTCGTTGCGGCATCCGGACCGTAGAAGTCCGCGCTTCGCCCGATCGTGAGCTCGAGTCCGCGCTCGCGAACGGCGGTGTCGAGCAACGCGAGCAGCGAGGCGCGCACCTCGCCCTTCCCGCTGCTGGGCCGAATGGGCGTCGACTCCGTCATCGGCCCATCCACCTTGCCGTAGGCGTAGACATTGTCGAAGTACACGAGCCGCGTGCCGTTCGCGAGGCAGGCGTCGATCGTGTTCCGCATGACGATCGGCCAGTCGTGGCGCCACGCTTTCGTCGAGTACGGCAGGCCTACCGTGAGGTAGGCGGCGTGGGCGCCGCGCAGGGCGTTCACGGCGGACTCCGCATCGAGAAGATCGGCGGCGACGGAGGTCACGCCGTCGATGGCCCGTCGCGATCGCGCGACCGCCGTGACCGCGAGTCCTCTCGCGCGAAGCGCCGCGGTCGTCTCCCGGCCGACCACGCCGTTCGCTCCGAGCACGACATGTGTGATGGTCATTTCGCTTCCTCCTGGTCGTCGAGTCCGGTGGGCACCGGAAAGAACTGCGTGGTCTCGTGCTCCTGCGCAAGCCGGCGGAGCCCCGCGATGAGCGCATCGCCGAGCACGGTTCCGACCACCATGAGCTCGGCGACGAGGTCGGGCCGAGTGCGGGTCGTCAGGGCCTCCAGGTCGGCCCTGGCGATGACGGATGCCGCGGACGCGTACGCGTCGAGGAACCCGCGGGACGGCTCGTACCCGGTCGCGGCGAAGGCGTCGAGCACCTGCGCCGCCACAGCGAAGCCCGGGTTCTCGGGGGTCGTGCGCCAGCCGTGGGCGGCTGCCAAGGTCGCGATCCGTTCGCGTGCGCCCGCGTCGGATGCCCCGGCAGCCGCGCCGCCCACGCTGATGGCCCGGCACGCCACGTCGAAGGTGTCGGCGAGCGACGAGTCGTCGGCGTCGAGTGTGGCGAGCACCTCCTTGGCGGCTGCGATCGACAGGCCTCCCGTTTCGATCAGCGCCCGCACGAGTCGTACCCGTTGCACATGCGTGTCGTCGTATGCGGTCTGGTTGCGCTCGACGCGCTCGCCCGCATGGACGAGGCCCTCGCGAAGGTAGTACTTCACCGTCGTGGGGGGAACCCCTGTCAGTCGCGATACCTCCGAGATCTTCACCTACTGAGAGTAACACTATCGATAGCGTCACTTTCTATTTGTTCCGCACGATCCCGCCGCGGCTCGCACGCGCACCTCGGCTCACGCGTCGCGCAAGCCCTGCCGCAGGGAGTGGCCGCGGGCGTAGGCTCTCGTCAGCCACTTCGGCGAGGAGGCGCCCGCACCATGACCGACACCGACTCCCCGGTGCAACTCTCGCGCGAGGACTGGCGGGTCATCCTCACCCGTACGGTGCACGAATACCGCATCCACCAGGTCGTCGACCTTGCGTCCGCCCTCACCTACACGGCGGTGCTCGCGATCTTCCCGGCGCTCCTCGCGCTCCTCGCCCTCATCGGGATCGTGGGTGACGCCGAGGCGGTCGCGACCGATGTGCTGCGAGTGATCGACACCCTGGCCGTGGCATCCGCCATGGGTCCGGTCCGCGAGGTCGTCGAGGAACTGCTGGATGCCTCGCACGCGGCGACGGCGTTCGTGATCGGCGTGGTCGGCGCGGTGTGGGCGACGTCGGGATTCGTCGGCACCTTCGGTCGCGGCATGAACCGCATCTACCGGGTCGAGGAGGGCCGGAGGTACTGGTTCATGCAGCTCAAGATGAGCGGCGTCGCCGCGATCGTGGTCGTGCTGATGACCGCCGCGGCGCTCGCACTGCTGCTCACCGGCCCGGCAGCGGAGTCCGCCGCCCGGACGCTGGGTCTCGACGAGGGTGTCGTGTTCTGGTGGGACCTCGGCAAGCTCCCTGTGCTCGCCGCCATCGGCATCGTCGTGATCGCACTGCTCTATTGGGCAGCACCGAACGTGAAGCGGCGTCACCTGCGCTGGTTCAGCGTCGGCGCAGGTGTGGCGCTCCTGTCGTGGGTCGGGACCACGACCCTGTTCGGCGCGTTCGTGTTCAGCTTCGGCACCTTCGAGGGGACGTATCGTGGCCTCGGCGTCGTGGTGGCCTTCCTCCTGTGGGTCTGGCTCTCGAACCTCGCCCTGCTGTTCGGCGCCGTGCTCGACACCGAGGTCGAGCGGGCCCGCCAGCTCCGCGCCGGCATCGCGGCGGAAGAGCGCATGCAGCTCCCGCTCCGGAGCGAGCGTCGCATCGAGAAGAACCGGAAGCAGCGTGAGGCCGACATCCGGGCCTCCGCCGAAATGCGCGCCGCCGCCGCCGAGCAGGATACGTAGGCGGGCGGACGCGGGCGATTCAGGTGTCGCGCTCGACGGGCGCGTCGTCTTCGCGGTGGTCGTCCTCGCCGCCGGGCGGCATGCCCTCGGCATGCGGACGTCGACGCAGGAAGAGCGCGCTCGCCATGAGTCCACCCCAGACGAGCACCAACGCGAGCACGAGGAAGAAGACGGCGAGCGGGCTCATGACGCTCCTCCATTCGAGGTCGGGCCTTCAGGTCGTGTCGCTGCCCCGGCGGCGACTTCGGCTCGGGGCCCCGGCGGGTACGGCGGCCACACGTCGAACCGGTCGGGATCGAAACGCCACCGCGTCGCGGTGAGCACGAGCGCGCCCACGACGATCACGAGGATCGCCCCCCATCCGATCGCAAGCAGGTACCAGCCGGGCAGATCCGCGTAGCCTTCGACCGTCAGGGTGATGATGCGCGAGATGAGCATGTAGCCGAGCACGACCGGCGCGAGCACGGAGACGAGCACCACCCAGATGCGACCCACGCGGAACGTCGAGACCGAGTTCAGGTGATACTCCAACTCTCGCCCACGCCGAAGCACCCACAGCACGAGCACGCTCATGAGCACCGCGGATGCCACGATGCCGATGTTGTTCGCCCACTGATCGGTGACGTCGAGGGCGAGGAGGCCCGTCGTCGTCGAGAAGAGCAGGATGGAGAGCACGGCGGCGACCCCGCCCACCCAGGCAGCCGCCTGCCGCGGCGAGAGCCCGAACTTCTCCTGGAAGCCCGCCGACACCACCTGCAGCACCGAGAGCAGCGAGGTGAAGCCCGCCATCGTGAGCGAGCCGAAGAACAGCACCCCGAAGATCTCGCCGCCGGGCATCTGCGAGACGATCGCCGGGAAGGTCACGAACGAGAGTCCGACGCCCGTGAGTCCCTCGAGCTCGCCGACCGCGATGCCCTGCTGGAACGCGAAGAACCCGAGCGTCGCGAAGACGCCGATCCCCGCGAGGATCTCGAACGACGAGTTCGCGAAGGCGACCACGAGCCCGGGGGTCGTGAGGTTGGCCCTGCGGGTGCGGTAGGACGCGTAGGTGATCATGATGCCGAACGCGATGGAGAGCGAGAAGAAGATCTGGCTGTAGGCGGCGATCCAGACGTCGGGGTCGGCGAGTGCCGCCCAGTCGGGCGTGAACAGCGCGTTGAGGCCGTCCGCCGCGCCGTCGAGGAAGAGCGAGCGCACCACGAGCACGAGGAACGCGACGAACAGCAGCGGCAGGAAGATCACGTTCGCCCGCTGCACGCCCTTCGCGATGCCTGCGGCGAGGACGAGGATCGTCACCGCCCAGACGAAGACCAGCGGGATGAGCACGCTCGGCACGAATTCGAAGCTGAGGCCCGGCTCGCCGACCTGCAGGTAGTCGCCCGTGAGGAAGGCGGCCGGGTCGTCGCCCCAGCGCAGATCGAACGAGAACACGAAGTAGCTGAGCGCCCACGCGATCACGACCGTGTAGTACAGGGCGATCACGAAGCAGATCATCACCTGGAACCAGCCGAGGCTCTCGAGGGCCTTGCCGCCGAGACGGCGGAACGACATCGGCGCGGACCCGCGGAACCGATGCCCGATCGCGTAGTCGAGGAACAGGATCGGGATACCGGCGGTGAGCAGCGCCACGAGGTACGGGATGAGGAACGCGCCCCCGCCGTTCTCGTACGCCACGCCCGGGAACCGCCAGATGTTGCCGAGTCCGACGGCCGACCCGATGGCCGAGAGGATGAATCCGACCTGACCCGTCCACTGCTCGCGTGGACGCGATGGCAATCTGTCGACCTGTACTTCGGACACGTGACCCCTTCCGGACCTCCACCCGTGGGTATCACGGGCGCGCATCGACCGTTTACGGGCCACACGCTAGCAGAGACCAGCCCCCCGTACCGAGGTAGGGATCCCGGATGGCTCCGCGGAGGGATGCACCCATGCGCCGCGCATGACAGGCTGCTGCCACCATGGACCACCAGCACCGGAACCCGACCCACCACGAGCGGATGACGCCGCCGCCCGTTCCGCCTGCTCCCAGGACGGTCGACGAACGGCTGTTCCGCGCGTGGGCGTGGGTCGCGACATCCCTGTTCGCCGTCCTGCTCGTGGCGGTCTCGGTGCCGCTCGCGGCGACCCTCTACGGCGTGCACCTGCTCGCCGCGTTCGCCACCAGCCTCATGCTCGCCGGCGCGCTGCCGTTGGCGGTGCGCTGGCCATGGGCCGCGGGCGTGGTCGCGACCGCGGGCCTGCTCTGGTTCGCGATCCTGTCGATCGACTCCGCGGGTGCCCCGTGGCCCTGGCCGGTCACGACGATCATCACGCAGGGCGCTCTGCTCATCGTGCTCGGCGTCATGCGCACCTGGTGGGTGGGCCTCTCCGTGTGGATCGCGGGCGTCGTGGTCACCACGCCGTTCGCCTTCGTCGATCTCGGTGCGGCCGCGAACCTCGTCACCGCCGGGGCGGTCACCGCGCTCGCCTTGGCCGTGGCGCTGCTCATCGCCCAGCGCCGGCTCATCGGCGACGAGCTCTTCCGCGCACGGGCCGACACCGCGTCCGAGCAGCAGCGTCGCATGCTCGTCGAGGAGCGTAACCGCATCGCGCGCGAGCTGCACGACGTCGTCGCGCACGGGCTCTCGATCATCCACGTACAGGCGACGAGCGCGCCCTACCGCGTGGCGGGGCTGAACGATGCGGCGAAGGCCGAGTTCGACGAGATCGCGACGTCCGCCCGCTCGGCGATGACCGAGATGCGGCAACTGCTCGGGGTGCTCCGCAGCGCCGAGGCGGCGCCCGACACCGCGCCGCAACCCGGGGTGCGCGAGCTGCCCGCGCTCGTGGCATCCGTCGACCGCGCCGGAGTCCCCGTGACGCTCGAACTCGGCGACGGGCTGCCCGCGTCGGGACTCGCCGCGACCTCCGCCTACCGCATCGTGCAGGAGGCGCTCTCGAACGTCGTGCGCCACGCGCCGGGTGCGAGGACCCACGTGACGGTCGAGGTGCTCGCGGGCGACCTGATCGTCTCGGTCGAGAACGAGCAGGCGACCGATGCCCCGGGGCCCGACACGAACGGCGGTGGACACGGTCTCATCGGCATCGGCGAGCGCGCGGCGCTCCTCGGCGGACACGCCGAGTACGGGGAGAGGCCGGGTGGGGGCTACCGTGTTCTCGCGACCCTTCCGCTCGGGTCGGACGGAGGAACGACGTGACGATCTCGGTGCTCGTCGCCGACGACCAGGCGATGGTGCGTGCCGGGTTCGCGGCGGTGCTGGCCGCGCAGCCCGGCATCGACGTCGTCGGCCAGGCCGCCGACGGCGCCGAGGCGGTCGCGCTCGCACGCGAGCTGCGACCCGACGTCGTCGTCATGGACGTGCGGATGCCGCAGCTGAACGGCATCGAGGCGACCCGTGCCCTGCAGACCCCGCCGCGGAGTTCCGACTACGTGCCGCGCGTGCTCATGTTGACCACCTTCGACATCGACGAGTACGTGTACGAGGCACTGCGTGCCGGAGCGAGCGGGTTCCTGTTGAAGGATGCCACGCCCGACGAACTCACCACGGCCGTCCGCATCGTGGCGGCGGGCGACGCACTGCTCGCGCCGAGTGTGACCCGACGGCTCATCGAGGATTTCGCCCGTTCGGCACCGCCCGCGCGACCCTCGACGACGCGGCTCAACGAGCTCACCGAGCGCGAACGCGAGGTGCTGACGCTCGTGGGCCGCGGCATGTCGAACAGCGAGATCGCGACGGCGCTCTTCATCGCCGAGCAGACCGTGAAGACGCACGTCTCGAAGATCCTGCAGAAGCTCGGCCTGCGCGACCGCGTGCACGCCGTGGTGCTCGCCTACGACACGGGACTCGTGCAGCCAGGCGGCTGACCCCCATACCGGGGTACGGGGGCGGAACGCCCCCACCGGGGGATGTGACGGCCGGAACCGCGTTCGTAACCTGCTCACGCATGGGCGGAGGGGCCGCCCGGATGGGGCACGATCATGACCGACACCCTGGCACGTCCGGCAGGGGCATCCGTTCGCGGCGAAGCATCCGCTCGGCAACGCTCAGGCGTCGCGCGCGACTCGAGTGTCGACGCGATCCGCGTGGTGCTGCTCGTGGTCGTCTTCGGCCTGCACGCCATGATGTTCGGCGTGACCATGGGCCCCGAGGGGCCGGTGCTCGAGAACGCTCTCGCGAACCAGGCCTGGTTCGGCCCGGTCAGCTGGGTCGTGCAGATCATGCCGCTCTTCTTCATCGCGGGGGGCTTCTCGAGCTTCCACCATTGGCGCTCGATGCGCTCGCGAGGTGCGGCGCCGGCCGAGTACGTCCGGGGCCGGCTGGGCCGGCTGGTGCGTCCGCTGATCGCGGTCGTGGCCGTGGTCGCCACCGGACTCGTCGCGCTCTCGCTCGCCGGCGTGCCGGCCGATGTCGTGGCCACCGCGGGCTTCCGCGTCGGCCAGCCGCTGTGGTTCCTGGCCGTGTACGTCGGCCTCTCGGCGCTGGTGCCGCTCATGGTGCGCGCGCACGAACGAGCCCGCGTGCTCACGCCGCTCGCACTCCTCGCTGCGGTCGTCGCCGTCGACGTCACGCGTCTCTCGACGGGCATCGAGGCCATCGGCCTCGCGAATCTCCTGCTCGTGTGGCTGCTCGTGCAGCAGTTGGGCTTCCACCTCGCCGACGGCGGCCTCGACCGGCTCTCGCGCCGCACCCTGTGGGGCATCGCCGCGGGCGCCCTCGCGCTCCTCGCCGTGCTCACGGTCGTGGGTCCGTACCCCGTCGACATGTACGAGAACCTCAACCCGCCCTCGGTCGGCCTGGTCGTGCTCGGCGTCGCGCAGCTCGCGCTCTTCCAGCTGGCACGCCCGCGCCTCCGCGCCTGGGTCCAGCGAGCGGATGCCTCGCGCGCCATCGCCGCGATCGGCGATCGTGCCATGACCATCTACCTGTGGCACATGCCCATGCTCGTCGCGCTGGCCGGTGTGCTGCTCGTCGCGAACGCGACGTTCGGATTCGCGCTGCCCGAGCCGATGAGCTTCGCGTGGTGGGCCTCCCGTCCGCTGTGGCTCGGGGTGGGCGCGGCCGTCGTCGTGCCCGCGGTGCTCGTATTCGCCCGGTTCGAGCGAGGGCGTCGGATGTCTCGCGCCGGCTCGCCGAGCGCGTCGACCGCCGTGCTCGGGGCATCCGGCTGGTGGACCGCCATCGACGCCGTGTCCGGCACCGCCGGCGTGGCCGTCGTGCTCGTCATGGGATTCGGGCCGTTGCAGGCGGTCGCCGCGCTCGTGCTGTTGACGATCGCGCTGCAGGGCAGCCACGCGATCTCGGCGGTGGTTCAGCGCAGGTCGCGCCGCAGCGGGATGGCGATGTCCGCGCGTGGCGGCGCTGCACCGGCCGCCGCCGCCTAGCGAAACCGGTTCAGGGGATCAGCACGATCTTTCCGCGCGGATGTCCCGTCTCGCTCTCGCGCTGCGCGTCGGCGGCCTCGGCGAGCGGGTAGCGCGAGGCGATCTCGACGTGGAACCGGCCCTCGGCGGCGAGACGAGCCGCCTCGGCGACGCCCTCGGCACGCAGCCGGAGCTCCTCGGGACCCATGGTGGAGGGGATGGCGCTCGACCACGTGCGGATCCCGAGGGCGTCGGCGTCGGCCATGCGCACGATGGTCGCGATGCGCGAGTGGTCGGGGACGAGTTCGAGGCAGGCCTCGATGGCCTCGTCGGTGCCGGCCCCGTCGAGCGCGACGTCGTAGCCCTCGGGCGAGGCCGTGCGCAGCCGGTCGAGGAGGCCCGGCCCGTAGGCCACGGGCACGGCGCCGAGCCGGCGGAGCCGTTCGTGGTTCGCGGGCGACGCCGTGGCGACGACCTTCGCGCCCCACTCCTGCGCGAACTGGATGGCGGCCAGGCCGACCGCTCCGGATCCGGCGTGCAGGAGGAGCGTCTCACCCTCGCGCAGGCCGAGTGACCGCAGCACCTGGTAGGCGGTCCCAGCCGGGATGCCGAGCGCCGCAGCCTCCTCGAAGCCGAGCCCCGCGGGCATCGGCAGGAGCTTGGCGGGCTTCACGACCACGTGGCTCGCGTACGTGCCCGAAGCGCCGTGCACGATGACCTCGTCGCCCTCCCGCACCCCGTCGACGCCCTCGCCGACGGCGACGACGACGCCCGCGGCATCCGCGCCGATGCCGGCGGGCTCGCTGAAGTCGAGGCTGCCGCGCTTCCCGCTGCGGATCTTGGAGTCGACCGGGTTCACACCGGCCGCGCGAACCTCCACGACCACGGCGTCAGCGGGGGCTTCGGGCGCCGGGCCCTCGAGCTGCGTGAGCACCTCGGGACCACCGTGCTCGCTGAATCGGATGAACCGGGCCATCGTCGCCTCCTCGTCGTGTCGCCGCACCGGCTTTCCACGCTAGCCCGTTTCTCACGCGGCCCATACGCGCGCATGCTCGCCGGCCTATTGCCGTGCGCCGAGGATCCGCTTCGAGAGCGTGGCCGCCGCATCCTGCACCGCCGGCACGACGAGCGGCTGCAGTTCGGGCGAGGAAGCCTCGGGGTACGTCACCGCGATCGCCGCGGCCGGCCACCCCAGGTGGTCGAGCACGGGCACCCCGACCGAGGCGAGTCCCTCGGTGACCTCGCCGTGCTCGCCCGCCCAGCCCTGCTCGCGCACCGTGGCGAGCACGCGCTTCAACCGGCCATAGCTCCATTCGTCGGTCTCGGCGAGCGGATGCCGCGAAGCGAACGCCTCCCGGTCGGGATACAGGGCGCGCAGCTGGGCTGCCGGCAGCGCGGCGAGCATCGCCCGCCCGGTCGCCGTGAGGTGTGCGGGCAGACGCACGCCGACGTCGGTCACGAGTGACGGACGGCGGGGCGCCCGCTCCTCGACGAGGTAGAGCACGTCGCGTCCGTGCAGCACCCCGAGGTGGCCCGACTCGCCGAGTCGGTCGACGAGTCCCGCCACGAGCGGACGCCCGAGCCGCGCGAGCGGCTGCTGACGGCTGAACCCGCTCGAGAGCTCGAACGCGGCGATCCCGAGGCCGTACCGGCGCTCCTCGGGGAGGTGCACGACGAAACCGCGGTGCTGCAGCACGGAGAGCAGGTGGTACACGGTCGAGCGGGGCAGGCCGAGCGCGGTCGCGATGGTCGCCGCCGGCACCGGGCCGCGCTGCGACGAGAGGTGCGTGAGGATCGCCAGCGCCTGGTCGGCCGCCGGCACCTTCGATGCCGGTTCCATCGTCCGCTCCTTCCTCGAGGCACGCCCAGCCTACGCTTGCGTCTGGGATCCCGGACGGATGCCACGGGCCCACCGTTTCCCACGGCGGGGGCGCGGTGTGGAATCGGAGGCATGAGCACCATCGCGCCCACGCCCGCCCGCGCCGCCGCGGCATCCGTCACCGTCGGCGCCGGGCCGCTCACGATCGACGACGTCGTCGCGGTGGCCCGCCACGGGGCATCCGTCGCCCTCGACCCGGCCGCGCTCGACGGTGTGGCCGCGAGTCGCGCGATCATCGAGGGACTCGCCGCCGATCCCGAGCCGCACTACGGCATCTCGACCGGCTTCGGCGCGCTCGCGACCACGTTCATCGCCGAGGACCGCCGCGCCCAGCTGCAGGCGAGCCTCGTGCGCTCGCACGCCGCAGGATCGGGCGCCGAGGTCGAGACGGAGGTGGTGCGCGCGCTCATGCTGCTGCGCCTGTCGACGCTCATGACCGGACGCACGGGCGTGCGCCGCGAGACGGCGGAGACGTATGCGGCGATCCTCAACGCCGGCATCACCCCCGTCGTGCGCGAGTACGGGTCACTCGGCTGCTCGGGCGATCTCGCGCCGCTCGCGCACTGCGCACTGGTGGCCATGGGCGAGGGCGAGGTGCGGGTGACGTCCGGCGGTGTGTCGGATGCGGCGTCCGCCCTCGCCGCCGCAGGCATCACTCCGCTGCGGCTCGGCGCCAAGGAGGGCCTCGCGCTCATCAACGGCACCGACGGCATGCTCGGCATGCTCGCGCTCGCGATCGACGACCTCCGGATGCTCCTCATCACCGCCGACATCGCCGCGGCCATGAGCATCGAGGGGCTCCTCGGCACCGACGCCGTGTTCGCCGAGGACCTGCATGCACTGCGCCCGCAGCGCGGGCAGGCGGCATCCGCGTCGAACCTGCGACGGCTGCTCGCCGGGTCGCCGATCGTGGCGAGCCACAAGGGTCCCGAGTGCACGCGTGTGCAGGACGCGTACTCGCTGCGGTGCGCTCCACAGGTGCACGGCGCCGCACGGGACACGGTCGCGCACGCGACATCCGTCGCCGAGGCCGAGCTCGCGAGCGCGATCGACAACCCTGTGCTCACGCTCGACGGGCGCGTCGAGTCGAACGGCAACTTCCACGGCGCCCCCGTCGGGTACGTGCTCGACTTCCTGGCCATCGCGGTAGCGGATGTCGCGAGCATGAGCGAGCGGCGCACCGACCGGTTCCTCGACCGCGCGCGCAATCAGGGGCTGCCACCGTTCCTCGCGCACGAGGTCGGCGTCGACTCGGGGCTCATGATCGCGCAGTACACCGCGGCGGGCATCGTGTCGGAACTGAAGCGACTCGCCGTACCGGCATCCGTCGATTCGATTCCGTCCTCGGCGATGCAGGAGGACCACGTGTCCATGGGCTGGGCGGCCGCTCGCAAGCTGCGGCGGGCGATCGACGGACTCACCCGCGTGTTGGCGATCGAGGTCATGACGGCGGCGCGCGGGCTCGCGCTGCGAGCGCCACTGTCGCCGGGCCCGGCGACGGGCGCGGTGGTGTCGCTCGTGGCGGAGGTCGGCAGCGTGCCCGGACCCGACCGGTTCCTCTCCCCGGAGATCGAGGCGATCAGCGGGCTCGTGGCGTCCGGAACTGTACGCGATCGCGCCGCATCCGCCGCGGGCCGGCTCGACTGAGTCGATCCCGCCTTCCCGCCCGTGTGCCCCGAACTGGGCGAAATCGGGCGGATGAGGGTGTTGTCTCCATCGGGACCCGGTGTAAGACTGGACGAGATCGGCTCCCGGGCCGACCGCCGAACGGATCATATGACGCCCGATCGCCTGGACTTCGCCCCACAACGCCCGTGGTACGCACGCGGCGGCGGTCGTCGAGGTGCAGTGGTGGCCACGGTCACCGCGGTCGCGCTGTTCGGGTTCTGCGGGGTCAGCCCGGCGTATGCGGAAGAGGTCGTGCCCACCGATCCGGCGCTTTCGTCGGAGACCCCGAGCCCCGAGCCGACGGCCCCCGCTCCGACCGAGGAACCGGCACCGACGCCGACCGAGGAGCCGGCGCCGACGGAAGAGCCACCTCCTCCCACGGAGGAACCGCCGCCTCCGACCGAGGAACCACCTCCACCCACCGAGGAACCGCCGCCGACGGAGCCGCCGCCGACCGAGGTTCCGCCGACGGAACCTCCGCCCACGGAACCTCCGCCCGCCACCGGCGAGCCGACGCCGCCGCCGGCCAGTGTTCCGCCCGCAACGGGCGCGCCGCTGCCGAGCGCGCCGCTGACCTTCTCCGGCGACGGACCCGTCGTGCGGGCGACGACGTCGACCACCACGCCGACGGTGGAGTCGGCTGCGATCGTCTCCGCCCGTGCGAAGCTCGACCGAGCCCTGGCCACGCTCCGCGAGGCCGAGGCGACACTCGCCGACGCCCGCTCCACGCGTGAGGCGGCCCGTGCGGTGGCCGGGGTCCTGCAGGAGGCGGCCGACGAAGCGCAGCTCCGAGCCGACGCGGCCGGGCGCGTGTACTTCGCCGCCGCACAGGGTGACGGCACCACCATCTCGTCGATGGACGCCGTCTTCGGCGCCGGCAACGATCTGCTCGCGGGCCTCGGCGGTGTCGCCCGAGTCGCCCAGGTGCACGGCGACGCCGCGAAGCTCCTCGAGATCGCCGAGGCACGTGCGAAGGACGCCGACGCCGCTCAGGAGCGAGCCGATGCCGCGCTGGCCGCCGTGGACGCGGTACCCGTGGAGGCGCTCGAGTCCGAGGTCGCCGCAGCCGAGCGTGCGGTGGCCGAGGCGCGACGAGCCCTCGACGACGCACAGTCCCAGGCGAGCGACCAGAGCAGGCTGGCCTCGAGCAGCAGCACCGCCCTGATCGCGTCACTGCCCACCGACGCCGGCCAGCTCAGCGACCAGGGTTGGGCACTTCCCGTCGCGGGCCGACTCACCGACGGGTTCGGCCCGAGGCCGAACAAGCCGGTCGCGGGCGTCAACGACTTCCATCGCGGCACCGACCTCTCGGCGTCGTGCGGCGCGCCCATCTTCGCCGCGACGAGCGGCACCGTCGTCCAGGCGGCTCGCAACGGCACCTACGGCAACTGGGTCCTGATCGACCACGGCTCCAACGTCGCAACCGGATACGCGCACCTCATCGATGGCGGCATCGCCGTGTCGCCCGGCGAGAGCGTCGCTGCGGGGCAGCTCATCGGCGCCGTGGGCTCGACGGGCGCCTCCACCGGATGCCACCTGCACTTCGAGGTGCGGCTCGGCGGCATCGCGGTCGACGCCATCCCGTTCATGGCGGCCCGCGGCATCACGCTCGGCTGAGCGGGCCCTCGACGGTCGAGAGGCGCGCCTGCGCCGGCGTCCAGACCAAGCACTCGTCGATCACGGGAGCACCGCGTCTGGGATCCCGGACGCGCGCCACGCGGCATCCGTTGTCGCCGGATGCCGGGTGCGGTGTGATCGAGGCATGACCGACGCACCCACCGCCCCCGCGCGCACCGTCCGGGCCGCCCGCGGCTCGCAGCTAACCGCGAAGAGCTGGCAGACCGAGGCGCCGCTGCGCATGCTCATGAACAACCTCGATCCCGAGGTGGCCGAGCGCCCCGAGGACCTCATCGTCTACGGCGGCACCGGCAAGGCCGCCCGCAACTGGGAGGCGTACGACGCGATCGTGCGCACGCTCGAGGACCTCGAGTCCGACGAGACGCTGCTCGTGCAGTCGGGCAAACCCGTCGGCGTCTTCCGCACGCACGAATGGGCGCCGCGCGTGCTCATCGCGAACTCGAACCTCGTGGGCGACTGGGCGACGTGGCCCGAGTTCCGCCGGCTCGAGGCGCTGGGCCTCACCATGTACGGCCAGATGACCGCCGGCTCGTGGATCTACATCGGCACGCAGGGCATCCTGCAGGGAACGTACGAGACGTTCGGCGCCGTCGCGCGTTCGCTCGCCGCCAAGCGGGGCGAGAGCGCAGCGGATGCCGCAGCCGCAACCCTCGCGGGCACGCTCACGCTCACGGCGGGCTGCGGTGGCATGGGCGGCGCGCAACCGCTCGCCGTGACCATGAACGGCGGCGCCGTGCTCATCGTCGACGTCGACGAGACGCGCCTCCGCCGCCGCGTCGACCACGGCTACCTCGACGAGCTGGCCGACGACCTCGACGATGCCGTCGCTCGCGTGCTCGCCGCGAAGGCGTCGGGCACCCCGCTCAGCGTCGGACTCGTCGGCAACGCCGCGACGGTGTTCCCCGAGCTGCTCGCGCGGGGCGTCGCGATCGACATCGTCACCGACCAGACGAGCGCGCACGATCCGCTGTCGTACCTGCCTGAAGGGGTGTCGGTCGCGGAATGGCACGCGCTCGCGGCATCCGACCCCGAAGGGTTCACCACACGAGCCCGGGCGAGCATGGCCAGGCACGTCGAGGCCATGGTCGGCTTCATGGACGCGGGCTCCGAGGTCTTCGACTACGGCAACTCGATCCGGCGCGAGGCCGAGCTCGGCGGCTACGAGCGCGCGTTCGCCTTCCCCGGCTTCGTGCCCGCGTACATCCGCCCGCTGTTCGCCGAGGGCAAGGGGCCGTTCCGCTGGGCGGCGCTCTCGGGGGACCCCGCCGACATCGCCGCGACCGACCGCGCGATCCTCGAACTCTTCCCCGAGGACGAGCACCTGCGGCGCTGGATCACCCAGGCCGGCGAGAAGGTGCACTTCGAGGGCCTGCCCGCGCGTATCTGCTGGCTCGGCTACCAGGAGCGCCACCTCGCCGGGCTGAAGTTCAACGAGATGGTCGCGTCGGGCGAGCTTTCGGCGCCGGTGGTCATCGGCCGTGACCACCTCGACTCGGGTTCGGTCGCCTCGCCGTATCGCGAGACCGAGGCGATGGCCGACGGCTCGGACGCGATCGCCGACTGGCCGCTCCTGAATGCGCTGCTCAATACCGCCTCGGGCGCCACGTGGGTGTCGATCCACCACGGCGGCGGCGTGGGCATCGGACGCTCGATCCACGCCGGGCAGGTCGTCGTCGCCGACGGCACCGACCTCGCCGCCGAGAAGATCGCGCGCGTGCTCGTGAACGACCCGGGCTCGGGCGTCATGCGCCACGTCGACGCGGGATACAAGCGCGCCATCGAGGTCGCCCGCGAGCGCGGGCTGCGCGTGCCTATGCTCGACGCATGAGCGACGGCGCTGCCACGGAACGCATGCTCCTCACGGGCATCGGGGAACTCGTCACGAATGAACCGGCGCCCGACCGTCAGGGCGGACCACTCGGCATCGTCCGCGACGCTGCCGTGCTCGTCGAAGACGGCCGCATCGCCTGGGTGGGCCGGGGAACGCAGGCGACCGAGCATCTCGCCAGACGCGACGAGCGCGAGGACCGACGCGAGGGCGACGAGCACCGCACCCTCTGGGACGCGGACGTCGAGGTCGTCGACGTCGGCGGGCGGGCCGTCATCCCCGGCTTCGTCGACAGCCACACGCACCTCGTGTTCGGCGGCGACCGCGCCGAGGAGTTCGCCGCGCGCATGGCGGGGCGCCCATATGAGGCGGGCGGCATCCGCTCCACGGTCGCCGCGACGAGGGCTGCCACCGACGACGACCTGCGCACGCGGCTGGCGGGATTCGTCGCCGAGCTGCATGCGCAGGGCACGACGACGTTCGAGGTGAAGAGCGGCTACGGCCTCTCGGTGGGCGAGGAGGAGCGGCTCCTCCGACTCGCGCGCGAGGTCACCGACGAGGTCACATTCCTCGGCGCGCATGTGGTGCCCGCCGAGTATGCCGATCAGTCCGACGCCTACGTCGACCTCGTCGTGGGCGAGATGCTCGCCGCGTGCGCTCCGCACGCACGCTGGGTGGACGCCTTCTGCGAGCGCGGCGCGTTCACAGCCGAGCAGTCCCGTCGCGTCCTCGCGGCCGGGGCGGCCGCCGGGCTCGGCGTCCGGGTGCACGGCAATCAACTCGGTGAGGGTCACGGAGTTCTGCTCGCGGTCGAGCTCGGCGCGGCATCCGTCGACCACTGCACCTACCTCAGCGAGGCGGATGTCGCGGCGCTCGCGGCATCCGACACCGTCGCCACCCTGCTGCCGGGCGTCGAGTTCTCGACCCGCCAGCCCTACCCGGATGCGCGGCGCCTCATCGACGCGGGCGTCACCGTCGCGCTCGCGAGCGACTGCAATCCGGGGTCCAGCTTCACGAGCTCGATGCCGTTCTGCATCGCCGTCGCCGTGCGTGACATGGGCATGACCCCGGCTGAGGCGGTGTGGGCCTCGACCGCGGGTGGTGCGGCGGCGCTCCGGCGAACGGATGTCGGGGCGATCCGTCCGGGCGCGCGCGCCGACCTCGCGCTCCTCCACGCCCCGAGCCACGTGCACCTCGCGTACCGGCCGGGCGTGCCGCTCGTCGCGCGCGTGTGGAAGGACGGGGCGCTCGTCGCGTGACATCACGGTCGTTCGGGTGGACGATCGGCGGTGAGTCCGGAAGGTGCGAATCATGGAGGTCGCCGCCATCGAACCCGTCGTGTCGAGCGAGCAGGTGCGCGTCTGGGCGGGCCTGCAGGGATTCCTGAGCCTCGCCGCACTCATCGCCCTGGCGCTCTTCTTCCTGCTCGCCACGCCGTTCGGCACCCCGCAGACCCGGTGGGCGTGGCTCGGGCCGGTCAACGACTGGCTCGCGGTGCTCGGCGCCGGCCCCTGGGTGGTGGCGATGATCCTGTTGACCTTGTACGTGGGCGGAGGTCCGTGGCTCTGGACCTTGACGATCGCTGCGTCGGTCGGAGCGGCGGCGATTGCGATCGTGACTCTGCTCATGATCACGGGCGTGGTCGGCCTGTCGGTGCAGTCCGTCGTCGCGGTGGGTGCGACCCTCGTCACGTTCGTCTGGGCGGCCGTCGCCGCCGGCGCGGCGAACGTCGCCGGTGCCCTCCCGTCGTGGGTCTCGGTTGTCGCGGTCGCCATGGTGGCCGCGCTCATCGTGGCGACCGTCATCGCGAGCGTTGGGTACGCCGCACCGGCCGGGTCCATGCTTCAGACGACGCTCTACGTCTTCGGCGCCGCGATCGCCGGCCTGGCTTGGCTCGCGTTCCCGGCGTGGTGGCTCGTCGTCGCCTCGACGCTCGCCTGAACGCGTCGTCGTCAGTCGTCGTCGCTGCGCCGCATTCGCCGTCTCGCCGACAGCAGCATGATGTCGGGCCGCGCGGCCACGAGCCGCTCGGCGCGGTCGAGCACGTCGGTGATCCGATCGGCGCTCGACGCGACGACGCCGACGCCGATCTCCGCGCGCCGATGCAGGTCTTGATCACCCACCTCGGCGACGCTCGACTCGGTCACCCTGCGCAACTCGGCGAGGATGGGACGGAGCACCGCGCGCTTCTCCTTCAGCGAGTGCACGTCGCCGAGCAGCAGGTCGAACGCGATCCAGCCGATCCACATGGTTCAAGCCTCGCAGAAGCCGCTCTCGCCGGCGAAGTGCACGTTCTGGCGGATATACGATCCGGCGCGCCGCGCATCCAGCCGACGAGCCGGGGTGGCGGATCGTATATCCGCCGATTCGTGCGTCATGCGGCTCGCGGGCGCGCGCGTGGCCGGCGCGCTTCAGATTGAGGAGGAGGAGGAGGAGGAGGAGGGCTCCCGCCGCACCTCGATCGTGGTCACGCCGCTGAACCCGATCCACGCGCGGTCGTCCGACTCCACGAGGGTCGCGAGCACCTCGTCGCACGAGCCGCACCGCACGACCATGCCGGCGCCGCTCGGGTAGACCATCGCCCGCGCGAGCTCGGCCACCTCGCCGCATCCGCCGCAGCGCGCCCGGGCCATCGTGACGTCGAACGTGAAGAACTCGGCGAGCGGACCGGCGAGGGAATTACCGTCGAGGTGCTCCATCACATGCCTCCGTAACGCTCGGTGCGGATCGACCGCGCCTCATGGCCGAGCTCCACCAACCAGTCCGCGACGCGCTCGACGAACCCGGTGGACCCGCAGACGTAGACGAGCGGGCGCTCGCCGGCGGGGATCACCGCGTCCTCCAACGCCTTGCGCGTGATGCGTCCCGCCGGTTTCGACCAGCCCTCGGGAGTGCGCCGCGTGTAGACGAGGTCGAGCCGGAGCGGCGCGGATGCCGCGACGAGCTCGCGCAGCTCGTCGGCGAAGTAGACGTCTTCGGGCGTGCGCACCGAATACAGCAGCCGGAACGGCGCGAGGTCGCCGGCGTCGGCGTGCGCCTGCGCGATCGCGTACAGCGGCACGACGCCCGAGCCGCCGGCGATGAGCTGCACCGGGCGCGCATCGGCCGCGGCGCCGAGTCGTGAACCGGGCCGCCACACGAAGAACGCGCCGAGCGGGCCGTGCACCTCGAGCTGGTCGCCCGCACGCACCTCGTCGACGAGGAACGGCGACACCTCGCCGTCGGGGAGCTTGTCGATCGCGAGCACCACCCGCGTCGAAGGCCCGGATGAGGCGATCGAGTACGACCTCGTGGCTGTGTAGCCGTCGGGCGCCGTGAGCCGCACGTCGAGGTGCTGGCCGGGCGCGTTGCCGGGCCAGCCGTCGACGTCGAGCTCGAGCCGCGTCGCATTCGGAGTCTCGCGGCGCGTCGCGGCGACCGTTGCAGCATGCCAGCCGGCGCGGGGCACCGCCCGCAGCGCCGCACCTGGCGAGGCCACCTGCGTCGACCCGCCCGCCGCGTCGCTCACCAGTACCGCTCCTCCTTCCACGGATCTCCGTGGAGGTGGTAGCCGTTCTGCTCCCAGAAGCCGGGCTCGTCCTGGTCCATCATCTCGAGCCCGCGCACCCATTTCGCGCTCTTCCAGAAGTAGAGGTGCGGCACGAGCAGCCGCGCGGGCCCGCCGTGCTCGGGATCCAGCGGCTCGCCGTCGAACTCGAACGCCACCCACGCCTGCCCGTCGAGCAGCTCCTCGAGGGGCACGTTCGTGGTGTAACCCCCATAGCTGTGCGCCATGACGTACTCCAGCTCGGTCTCGACGTCGGCGAAGAGCGTGTCGAGCGAGACGCCGCGCCAGCTCGTACCGAGCTTCGACCAGTGCGTCACGCAATGGATGTCGGTCGACACGTCCTCGATGTCGAGCGCCATGAACTCGTCCCAATTCCAGCGGTGCTCACCCGACTCGGTGCGGATCGTGAACTCCCAGTCGGCGGTGTCCACGTCGGGCGTCGGGCCGGCCGACAGCACGGGGAAATCGTGCACGAGCGTCTGGCCGGGAGGCAGGCGATCGTCGCGCTCGCGGCTGCGTCCGCTGAACCCTCGAGTGATGAATGACATCGCGTCTCCTCCCGCTGGGGCTGCGCTTCGTGCGCTTCACATTAGTGACGTCGACGCCTGCTGTCACGGGTCGGCGACTAGCGTGGAGCGTATGTCGACGTTCCAGTCGGCGCCCGACGGCGTGGCGCCCCTCGTTCCGGTGTCGACGCACCTCGAGCGGATCCTCGCCACCGTCGTACCCCTCAGCGGCGTCGAGGTCGTACGACTTGCGGATGCCGCCGGCCGCACGCTCGCGAGCGATATCGACGCCCTCGTCGACCTGCCCTCCTTCGACAACTCGGCGATGGACGGCTACGCCGTACGGCGAGCGGATGTCGCGGCCGCCGACGACGACGCACCGGTCGTGCTCGACGTGGTCGCCGACCTGCCGGCGGGCACCGCCGAGGAGGTGACCATCGGCCCGGGCCAGGCGGCCCGCATCATGACCGGCGCGCCCGTCCCTGCCGGCGCCGACGCGGTCGTGCCCGTCGAGCGCACGGATGCCGGCACCGCGCGCGTCGCGATCCATGCGGCCCCTCGGCCCGGCCACCACATCCGCCTCCGCGGCGAGGACCTCCGCGCCGGCGACCGCCTGCTCTCGGCGGGCATGGCACTCGACGCACGCCGCGTCGCCGCGGCCGCAGCCGCCGGACTCGCCGAGTTGCCCGTGGTCGCCGTGCCCCGGGTCGCGGTCGTGGCAACGGGCAGCGAGCTCGTGGAACCGGGCGCCCCGCTCGCCCGGGGCCTCATCCACGACTCGAACTCGCTGTTGCTCGCGGCACTCGTGGCCGAGGCCGGATGCGTCGTGACCGAGGCGCTGCACCTGCCCGACGATCCGCACGACCTGCGCGACTGGCTCGAGACGCGCGCCGAGTGCGACGCGGTGGTCTTCTCGGGCGGCGTGAGCGTGGGCGCGTACGACGTCGTCCGGCACGTGCTCGGTGAGCTCGGCACGGTCGACTTCCCGCGGGTGGCCATGCAGCCCGGCAAGCCGCAGGCGTTCGGCGTGCTGCCCGACGGCACCCCGGTCTTCGGCCTGCCGGGCAACCCGGTCGCCGTCGCCGTGTCGTTCGAGGCGTTCGTGCGCCCGGCGCTGCTGCGCCTCGCGGGCCGTGCCGAGGTGCGGCGACCGACCTGGCGCGTGAAAGCCGACCTCGGCTGGCGGTCCCCGTCGGGTCGTCGTCAGTACATGCCCATCGCACTCGGCAGCGACCGCGACGGCACACCGACGGTGCGGCCCGCGACCGGCGGCGGCTCGGGCTCCCACCTGGTCGGCGGACTCGCCATGGCCGACGGGTTCGCGATCGTCCCAGAGGACGTCGTCGAGGTCGCGGCCGGCGATGTGGTCGAGGTGGCGGTCACCCGGTGAGCGGCCTCGATGCGATCATCCTCGCGGGCGGCCGCGCCGCACGCCTGGACGGCGCGTCGAAGCCCGACCTGGTCGTGGGGGGCCGGCGGCTGCTCGAGACGGCGATCGAGGCGGCCCGGTCGGTCGGATGCCGCGAGGTCGTCGTCGTGGGTCCGCCCACGCTCGACGCGCCCGGCTGCCTCCTGGTGCGCGAGGACCCGCCGTTCGGCGGGCCCGTCGCGGGGCTCGCCGTCGGCCTGGCGGCCCTCGACGGGCTCCCCGACGAGCCGGGGCACGATGTGCTCGTCCTCGCCTGCGACATGCCCGAAGCGCGATCAGCGGCGCAGCTCCTGGTTGCGGCGCGCGGAGCGAACCCCGGGTCCGACGGCGTCTGCCTCGTCGACGAATCCGGCCGCGAGCAGTGGCTCGCTGCGATCTACTCGAGCTCGGCCCTGGGCCGGGCATTCGACGCGCTTGCGAGCGACATCGACGGTGCCTCCATGCGCCGCCTCGCGGCATCCGTCGACCTCACCGCCGTGGCCGACGACGGCACGACGCACGACATCGACACGTGGGACGACCTCTCACGCACGACCCGACAGGAGGAGCACGACATGTCAGACGACACCCCGCAGTCCCCCGAGACGCTCGACCGATGGCTCGCCGCCCTGGCGACCGACCTCGGGATCGACCCGGCCTCCGTTCCCGTCGGCGCGGTCCTCGACCTCGCGCGCGACGTCGCGCACGGGGTGGCGCGGCCCGCCGCTCCGCTCAGCACCTTCGTCGTCGGGCTCGCGGTCGGTGCCGGCAAGGGCTCGCTCGACGAGCTGTCCGCGCGGGCGACCGCGCTCGCCGACGGCTGGTCGCCCGACGAGACGGCCTGATCACCGCTCGCCCCGACCGCACGCTCCCGCTCAGGCCGCCGGCCGCGCGTCGCGCAGCATCCCGGCGACGACGAGCGCGACGGCACCGACGAGCACGAGCAGCCACAGCCCGAGGGCGTAGGAGTTCGTCTCGGCGGAGTACGTGGCACCCATCACGAGGGGCGGGAAGTACCCGCCGAGGCCGCCCGCCGCGGCGACGACCCCCGTGACGGCACCCACCTTGTCCTTCGGCGTCGACGGGCCGACCCACGCGAAGACCGCACCCATGCCGAGGCCCATCGCCCCGGCCATGGCGATGAAGGTCATCCCGGTGACGATGCCCTCAGGCGGCTGCTGGCCCACCACGTAGGCGAGCGACACGATGCCGGCCAGCGACACGAGCGAGACGATCTTCGCCCCGAAACGGTCCGAGAGCACGCCGCCGATCGGGCGGGCGATCACCGCCGCCACCGCGAACAGTGCGGTGCGGGTACCGGCCCCGATCGGATCGACGTCGTCGGGGTAGATCGTCGTGAGGTACTTCGGCAGGAAGGTCGCGAAGGCCACGAAGCCGCCGAAGACGATCGCGTAGAGGAACGACATCTCCCACGTGATGCGGA
Source organism: Agromyces sp. NPDC052230 (assembly GCF_040679595.1). Classification (NCBI taxonomy): domain Bacteria; kingdom Bacillati; phylum Actinomycetota; class Actinomycetes; order Micrococcales; family Microbacteriaceae; genus Agromyces; species Agromyces sp. NPDC052230. Next base: position 226,229 of record NZ_JBFAVC010000001.1, read on the forward strand.
GTCGCAGCGCGCCCATGACCTTCGGGATGAGCGCCTGGCGGCTCGGCTCCCAGGCGGGCGAGTCCCGCAGGAACACCCACACCGCGATGGCCGTCGCCACCATGATCGCCGCGATGAGCAGGTGCGTCGGCACGTATCCGATGCTCTCGGCCAGTCGCGGCGTGAAGAACGCCGAGACCGCAGTGCCGATCATGCCCATGCCGAACACGCCCGTCGCGAAGCCGCGGCGCTTGGCGTCGTACCAGGCGCTCGAGAACGGCACGCCGACGGCGAAGATCGTGCCCGCCACGCCGAGGAGGAAGCCGGCCACCAGGAGGAGCGGGAAGCTCCGCAGGCTGCCCGCCAGGGCGACGAGCAGCACGGGCGGCACCGCCGCGAGCAGCACGATGGCGAACATCCTGCGTCCGCCGAACCGGTCAGCGAGTGCGCCCACGACGATCCGGCCGAGCGCGCCGACGAGCACCGGCATGGCGAGCATCAGCGAGATCTGCCCCTCGTCGAGCCCGAGTTCGGTGGCGTAGGTCTTCTGGAGGGGCGCGATCACCATCCATGCCCAGAAGCCGATCGTCGACGCGAAGGTCGCCAGCAGGACCTGGCCGAACTGGCCCCGCAGGGCGGTGCGTTCCGATTGCGTCGACGTCGACTGCATGGTGCTCCCTTGCTCCTCGGGAATCGTACGGCCCCGCTGCCTCGTGCCGACGATATCCGTGCGCCGCGTACTGCGCCAGCACCATCTGCCGGGTGTTTCGCACGGGATCGTCAGTTGCGGGCGGGTCCCTTCCGACTCTGCATGAACACGTCCATAATGGGCAGGACCGCGGCAGCATCGCCGAGCTTCATGGTGACACTGCCGCCCGTTCAGAGGAGGCCTCCGTGAGCCAAGCGCCCAGCAGCACCTCGACGGAACCGGCGACCGACGGGCCGCTCGCTTCAACCCTGCTGTCGATGGGCAGGTTCCTCCGGCCCGGGGAATTCTCGGACGACCAGCGATCGGTGTTCCTCGAGGGCGGGCGTCAGGGCGACGCGTTCTACCGTGACCGCTGGTCGCACGACAAGGTCGTGCGCTCCACGCACGGCGTGAACTGCACGGGCTCCTGTTCCTGGAAGGTGTACGTCAAGGACGGCATCATCACGTGGGAGACGCAGCAGACCGACTACCCGAGCGTGGGTCCCGACTCACCCGAGTACGAGCCTCGCGGATGCCCACGCGGTGCCGCCTTCAGCTGGTACACGTACTCCCCGACCCGCGTTCGCTACCCCTACATCCGGGACACCCTCGCGGCCGCGTATCGCGAGGCGAAGTCCCGGCTGGGGGATCCGGTGCTGGCCTGGGCCGACATCACGTCCAACCCCGAGACCTCCCGCCGCTACAAGAGCGCGCGGGGCAAGGGCGGCCTGGTGCGCACCACGTGGGACGAGGCATCCGAGATCGTCGCGGCCGCCCACGTGCACACCATCAAGCAGTACGGCCCCGACCGCATCGCGGGCTTCTCGCCGATTCCGGCGATGTCGATGGTCTCGCACGGCGTCGGCGCGCGCTTCATCAACCTCATCGGCGGCACCATGCTGTCGTTCTACGACTGGTACGCCGACCTGCCAGTCGCGAGCCCGCAGGTGTTCGGCGACCAGACCGACGTGCCCGAATCGGCCGACTGGTGGAACTCGTCGTACCTCATGATGTGGGGCTCGAACGTGCCGGTCACGCGTACCCCTGACGCGCACTTCATGACCGAGGCCCGGTACCGCGGCCAGAAGGTCGTGACGGTCTCGCCCGACTACGCCGACAACACGAAGTTCGCCGACGAGTGGCTGGCGCCGCACCCCGGCACCGACGGCGCCCTGGCCATGGCGATGGGGCACGTCATCCTCAAGGAGTTCCTCGTCGACCGCCGCACCGAGCGGTTCGTGGACTACCTGAAGCGGTTCTCGGATGCCCCGTACCTCATCTCGCTCGAGCAGCGCGGCGACGCGTGGGTGCCGGGCAAGTTCCTCACCGCCGCCGATCTCGGCGGCTTCGGAGCGCGGGTCGCCAACGCCGCCTTCAAGACCGTGCTCCTCAGCGAGGACAGCGAACCGGTCGTGCCGAACGGCTCGCTCGGCCATCGGTTCGACACCGAGAACACGGGCGAATGGAACCTCGACCTCGGCGACGTCGACCCCCTGCTGTCGGTCGCCGACGGGGAGGTCTGGCGCGGGGCATCCGTCGCCGTCGACCTGCCCAGGTTCGACGTGGCCCCCGAGCCGGGCGCCGAGCACGAGGGCGGCGCCGGCACGATGCGCCGCGGCGTGCCCGTCGCACAGGTCGCCGGACGCACCGTGACCACCGTGTTCGACCTGCTGCTCGCCCAGTACGGCGTGGGCCGCGAAGGCCTTCCCGGGGAGTGGCCGACGGGCTACGACGACGCGAGCTCGCCCGGTACGCCCGCCTGGCAGGAGGAGATCACCTCGGTGCCGGCGGCGAAGGCCGAGCGCATCGGCCGCGAGTTCGCCGACAACGCCGAACGCTCCGGCGGCCGATCGATGATCATCATGGGCGCCGGCGTGAATCACTGGTTCCACGCCGACACGATCTACCGCACCTTCCTCGCGCTCACGACGATGACCGGATGCCAGGGCATCAACGGCGGCGGCTGGGCGCATTACGTGGGGCAGGAGAAGGTTCGCCCCGTCACCGGCTCGAACCAGTACGGCGGGGCCGCCGACTGGGTCCGACCGCCCCGCGCGATGATCGGCACGGCATTCTGGTACCTCGCCACCGACCAGTGGCGCTACGACGGACTCCCGGCCGATCAGCTCGCGTCTCCGCTCGCGAAGGGCCTGTTCGAGGGTCGCACCACGGCCGACTGCCTCGTCGAGTCGGCCAAGCGCGGTTGGATGCCGAGCTACCCCACCTTCGACCGCAATCCACTCGACCTCGTCGACGAGGCGGATGCCGCGGGCATCGATCCGGCCCAGTACGTGGTCGACCGAGTGAACGACGGCACGCTGCACTTCGCCGCCGAGGACCCCGACGCACCCGAGAACTTCCCACGGGTCATCAACATCTGGCGCGCGAACATCCTGGGCTCCTCGGGCAAGGGCAACGAGTACTTCCTCAAGCACCTGCTGGGGGCGGATGCCGCGGTGCTGGCCTCCGAGTCGGCTCCCGATCGACGACCCCGCGACGTCCGCTGGCGCGACGACGCTCCCACCGGCAAGCTCGACCTGCTCGTCACGAGCGACTTCCGGATGACGAGCACGACGCTCTTCTCCGACGTCGTGCTGCCGGCCGCGACCTGGTACGAGAAGCACGACCTCTCGTCGACCGACATGCACCCGTTCGTGCACGCGTTCAACCCGGCCATCAAGCCGCCGTGGCAGACGCGCACCGACTTCGAGATCTTCCACACGATCGCCGCGAAGCTCAGCGAGCTCGCCGAGGTCCACCTCGGCGTACGACGCGACCTCGTCGCCGCCCCGCTCACGCACGACACGCCCGATGCGATGGCGACACCGCACGGCACCGTCGTCGAAGGTGCGCCGCTGAAGCCGGGCGTGACGATGCCGAAGCTCGTCGTGGTCGAGCGCGACTACCCGGCGACCGCCGCGCGGCTGGGGTCGCTCGGGCCTTTGACCGAGAAGCTCGGCATGGTGACGAAGGGCATCATCTTCCATCCCGAGCCCGAACTCGCCGACCTCGCACGGCGCAACGGCACGTTCACCTCGGGGCCGACGGCCGGCGCCACGCGGCTCGACACCGATATGCGTGTCTGCGAGATGATCCTCGCCCTGTCGGGCACGACGAACGGACGACTGGCCGTACAGGGCTTCCGGCAGCTCGAGCAGAAGACCGGACAGAAGATCGCGCAGCTCGCGCTCGACCACGAGGCATCCCGCATCACCTTCGCCGACGTGCAGTCGCGCCCGGTGAGCGTGATGACCTCGCCCGAGTGGTCGGGCTCGGAGCACGGCGGACGCCGGTACACGGCCTTCTCGATCAACGTCGAGCACCTGAAACCGTGGCACACCCTCACGGGCCGCATGCACTTCTACCTCGACCACGACTGGATGAGCGAGCTCGGCGAGCAGTTGCCGATCTTCCGCCCGCCACTCGACCTGCACCGCCTGTTCGAGGACTCCCCCGAGGTCGGTTCGACCGCCCCGAGTGGCGCGCCGAACTCCGCCGGCCACGCGGAAGTGGCGGTGCGCTACCTCACGCCGCACTCCAAGTGGTCGATCCACTCGGAGTACCAGGACAACCTGTTCATGCTCTCGCTCTCGCGAGGCGGGCCGACGATCTGGATGAGTCCGCAGGACGCCACGAAGATCGGCGTGCGCGACAACGAGTGGATCGAGTCCTACAACCGCAACGGCGTCGTCGTCGCCCGCGCGATCGTGTCGCACCGCATGCCAGAGGGCACGGTGTACATGTACCACGCGAAGGATCGCACGGTCGACGTGCCGCGCACCGAGACGAGCGGGCTTCGGGGCGGCATCCACAACTCGCTCACGCGAATCCTGCTGAAGCCGAGCCACCTCATCGGCGGCTACGCGCAGCTGTCGTGGGCGTTCAACTACCTCGGCCCGACGGGCAACCAACGAGACGAGGTCACCGTCATCCGCCGCCGAAGCCAGGAGGTCACGTACTGATGAAGGTCATGGCGCAGATGTCGATGGTGATGAACCTCGACAAGTGCATCGGATGCCACACCTGCAGCGTCACCTGCAAGCAGGCGTGGACGAACCGCACCGGTGTCGAGTACGTCTGGTTCAACAACGTCGAGACCCGTCCGGGCATCGGCTACCCGCGAGGCTACGAGGACCAGGAGCAGTGGCAGGGCGGCTGGGAGCGCACGAAGCGCGGTCGCCTGAAGCTCAAGGCGGGGGGCCGGTTCTCGAAGCTCTCGAAGATCTTCTCCAACCCGAAGCTCCCCGAGATCTCCGACTACTACGAGCCGTGGACGTACGAGTACGACATGCTCCTGAACGCCCCCGCCGGCGATCACACGCCCGTCGCGAGGCCGAAGAGCCTCATCACCGGCGACGACATGAACATCTCGTGGTCGGCGAACTGGGACGACAACCTCGGCGGCTCCACCGCGACCGCGGTCGACGACCCGATCCTCCAGCACATGAGCGAGCACGTCGCCATGGAGTTCGAGCAGACCTTCATGTTCTACCTGCCGCGCATCTGCGAGCACTGCCTGAACCCGTCGTGCGTGGCGTCCTGCCCGTCGGGCGCGATGTACAAGCGCGTCGAGGACGGCATCGTGCTCGTCGACCAGGACGCCTGCCGCGGCTGGCGCATGTGCGTGACCGGATGCCCCTACAAGAAGGTCTACTTCAACCACAAGACCGGCAAGGCGGAGAAGTGCACGCTCTGCTATCCGCGCATCGAGGTGGGCCTGCCCACCGTGTGCTCGGAGACGTGCGTGGGGCGCCTGCGCTACCTCGGCCTCGTGCTGTACGACGCCGACAAGGTCGCGGCCGCGGCATCCGTCGAGGACGAGCATGAGCTCCTCGAGTCGCAGCGTGCCGTCTTCCTCGACCCGCACGACCCGTCGGTGATCGCCGCGGCACGCGCCGAGGGCATCCCCGAGGACTGGATCGACGCGGCGCAGCGCAGCCCGATCTGGAAGCTCATCCAGGAATACCGGGTCGCACTGCCGCTGCATCCCGAGTACCGCACGATGCCGATGGTCTGGTACATCCCGCCGCTCTCGCCCGTCGTCGACGTCGTCGCCGACTCTGGCGCCGACGGCGAGGACGCACGCAACCTGTTCGCGGCGATCGACAAGCTCCGCATCCCGATCGAGTATCTGGCCGGCCTCTTCACGGCGGGTGATGTGCAGCCGGTGCAGGCGACACTGCGCAAGCTCGCGGCGATGCGCTCGTACATGCGGGACCTCAACCTCGGCGAGGAGCCGAACGAGGCGATCGCGACATCCGTCGGCATGACCGGGGCGGAGGTGCAGGAGATGTACCGCCTGCTCGCGATCGCGAAGTACGAGGACCGGTACGTGATCCCGACCGCGCACGTCGAGCAGGCGGAAGCCCTCGAGGAGCTCGCGTGCTCGCTCGACTTCGAGGGCGGGCCGGGCATGGGCGGTGCCGGGCCGTTCGGCTCGTCGAGCGGGCCGACGGTGCCGGTCGCAGTGGAGACGTTCCACGCGCTGCAGAAGCGCCAGACGGCCGATCGCCCGTCGACACCCGGCCGCGTGAACCTGCTCAACTGGGACGGGCTCGGGGATCCGCCCGATGGGCTGTTCCCGCCGAAGTCCGACGCTCCTGAGAACCCTGCGTCCGGTTCGGGGTCGACGTCGTGAGCGGCATCCGGACTCCGCAGATCCGCGTGCGGCAGGTGCCCGAGCCCGTACGGTCGGTGCGGATGTCGCGGTCCGAGCGAGCGACGACGCAGATGGCGGTCTCGTTGCTGCTCGACTACCCCGACGAGGCGTTCGACGCTCGGTTGCGGATGCTCCGGGCCGAGGTGCTGGCGCTGCCGGCGCCGGTGCGCAGCGCCATCGTGGAGTTCCTCGACGCCATCGAGCCGCTCGAGGTGGCGGAACGGGAGCGCCGCTACGTCGCGACGTTCGACCTCAAGCGCAAGTGCTGCATGTATCTGACCTACTACGCGGCCGGCGACACCCGACGTCGGGGGGCGGCGCTCGTCGCGTTCCACGAGGCGTATCGTGCCGCGGGCTGGGAGTTCGAGGCCGAAGAGCTGCCCGACTACCTGCCGGCCGTGCTGGAGTTCGCGGCACGCAGTGGATCGCCGATCGCCGACCGGTTGCTCGCCTCCCACCGGGAGGGCATCGAGGTGTTGCGCGCGGCGCTCCTCGCGGTGGGCAGCCCGTACGCGAGGCTCATCGAGGCGGTGGGGATGTCGCTCGCCGAGATCGACGAGGCGACGCGTGAGCGTTACCTGCGTCTGATCAACGAGGGCCCGCCGTCGGAGTCGGTCGGGATCGGCGGCCCGGTGGACCTGCCACCGTTCATCCCCGTGGGTCGTGCTGCACAGGAGGTCCGCTGATGACACCGCTCGACGTGCTTCTCTGGGTGGCGTTCCCGTATGCCGCGGCCGCGGTGTTCATCGTGGGCCACATCTGGCGGTACCGCTACGACCAGTTCGGCTGGACGACCCGATCGAGCCAGGTGTATGAGAACCGCCTGCTGCGCATCGGGTCGCCGGCGTTCCATCTCGGCATCCTGTTCGTCCTCGTCGGCCACGCGGGCGGGCTGCTCGTGCCGGCCGAGTGGCTCGAAGCCATCGGGATCACGCACGAGATGTACCACATCGCCGCCACGGTGCTCGGAACGGCCGCCGCGGTGCTGACGATCGTGGGGCTCGTCATCCTCATCTACCGTCGGCGAACCACCGGGCCCGTGTTCCTCGCGACGACGCGCATGGACAAGACCATGTACGTCTTCCTCGGCCTGACGATCGCGTTCGGCACGGCGGCGACGGTGCTCTACCAGGTGTTCGGCGCGGGCTACGAATACCGCGGGACGGTGGGTCCGTGGACCCGGAGCCTGCTCCTGTTCCAGCCGCAGCCCGAGCTCATGATGGAGGTGCCGCTCGCGTTCCAGCTGCACGTGCTCACCGCGACGGCGCTGTTCGCGCTGTGGCCGTTCACGCGGCTCGTGCACGTGTTCTCGGCGCCGGTCGGTTATCTCTTCCGTCCGTACATCGTGTATCGCTCGCGCGACGGCGGCCGCGCGTCGCAGCCCGCACGTCGTGGCTGGGAGCCGATGGCGCCGCCGGAGCATCGCCAGCGCACACGCGTTCGCCGCTGAGGCCGTGCCCGCGGCACTTCGGCAGGTGGAAACGCACGGACCAGTTCCCGCATCGGGCGCTTAGGGTGGAGGCATGACAACGCTCGCGCTCGGGATGCCGACGGTTCGGCGGTCGCCCTCGGTGGCACCGTCGGTCGACGGTCGTCCCGACGTGCCCGGGCTCGTCGACCGCTTCGGCCGGGTCGCCCAGGACCTGCGGGTCTCGATCACGACCGCGTGTTCCCTGCGATGCACGTACTGCATGCCGGCCGAGGGGCTTCCGCTCGTCCCGCGTGACGAATTGCTGTCGGCGGCTGAGATCGCCCGCCTGGTCGGCATCGCAGTGAACAACCTGGGCGTCCGCGAGGTGCGGTTCACGGGCGGGGAGCCGCTCACACGGCCTGACCTCGTCGAGATCATCGCGCTCAGCGCGGCGGCCGCGCCCGGCACCCCGCTCGCCCTGACGACGAACGGGATCGGGCTGGACGCCAAGGCGGAGGCCCTCGTCGCTGCCGGTCTGACCCGCGTGAACGTGTCGCTCGACACCCTCGACCGCGAGCACTTCACCCGGCTCACCCGCCGCGACCGGCTCCCGCGGGTGCTCGCCGGAATCGCCGCGGCGCATGGCGCTGGCCTCGGGCCGCTGAAGGTCAACGCCGTCGCGATGCGGGAGACGCTGCACGACGCGCCCGCACTGCTGGCGTGGGCGATCGAGCACAGTTGCCGGCTCCGATTCATCGAGCAGATGCCCCTCGACGCCGACGAGACCTGGGCGCGCGAGAACATGGTCGACGCCGAGGAGTTGCTACGCGTACTGGGCGAGCAGTTCACGCTCGAGCCGGTCGGCCGCGAGGACCCGTCGGCACCCGCCGAGGAGTGGCTCGTCGACGGCGGGCCGGCGACGGTCGGCATCATCGCCTCGGTGACGCGTTCGTTCTGCGGCGCGTGCGATCGCACCCGCCTCACCGCCGAGGGTTCGGTGAGGGCCTGCCTGTTCGGCGACGACGAGACCGACCTGCGCGGACTGATGCGCGGCGGCGCCGACGACGCCGAGATCGCCGACCGCTGGCGTGCCGCCATGTGGGGCAAGAAGGCCGGACACGGCATCGACGACGAGGACTTCGTGCGCCCGGTGCGCTCGATGGGCGGGATCGGTGGCTGACATGACTTCGCTGACCGTGCGGTATTTCGCGGCGGCCGCCGAGGCGGCGGGTGTCGAGGAGGAGACGTTCGCTCCCGACGCCGTCGGTGGCACGGTCGGCGAGCTGCGCGACCTGTTGGTGCACCGCTACGGTGCCGCGATGGCCCGGGTGGTCGCGAACGGCTCGTTCCTCGTCGACGGCATCGTGCAGCGCGACCCCGCCGCTCGGCTCGGCGGAAGCGTCGACGTGCTGCCGCCCTTCGCCGGCGGCTGACGCGCTCGGACTCGCCCGAGCTCCGGTCGATCGCGCGTAGCCGGCCTGTTCGAGCGATCCGAAGAACCTTCCCTCCCGCGATCCCGGTGCCGAAGTGCCACAATGCCCGAGTGCCGAAGTGCCGAAGTGCCCGAGTGCCGCGGTGCCGGAGTGCCGAAGTGTCGAAGTGCCGAAGTGCCGCGGTGCCGGAGTGCCGAAGTGTCGAAGTGCCGAAGTGCCGAAGTGCCGAAGTGTCACGGTGCCGAAGTGCCCGAGTGCCGCGGTGCCGAAGTGCCGAAGTGGGTCGGGTTCGAGAAGGAAACTGTCGCTCGGGACGGCTCGCGGGCCGAACGGACGCGTCGCCCGTCGAGGATGCCGGCAAGGCGCCGACCCGATCATCAGGTCAGAGGTTGACCCACTCCGTGGCCCCGCCCTCGAGGTACTGGCGCTTCCAGATGGGAGTGCGCTCCTTGATGCGGTCGACGAGCAGCGCGCACGCGGCGAACGCCTCGGCGCGGTGCGGAGCGGCGACACAGGCGACGAGAGCGACATCGCCGATGGCGAGCGCACCAACCCGGTGCGCGGCTCCGACGCGGAGCCCCGTCTCGCGCGCGACGTCGACACACGTCTCGCGGAGGAACCGCTGCGCCTCGGGGTGCGCCTCGTAGTCGAGCGCGGTGACCGATTGGTCGCGGTCGTGGTCGCGGATCACGCCCTCGAACGACACGACTGCGCCGTCCTGCCGGGTGGTGACGAACGACTCGATCGCCACTCGATCGAGCGGCTCGGTCGTGACCAAGGCGAAGACGTCGGGCTCAGACATCCGGAACCTCCGAGTGTGCGGGGCGGAGCGCGTGGTCGCCGCCCGCGAGCTGGTCGATGAGGTGCGGCAGCAGCTCGTCGAGCACGGCGAGTCCGTCGGCGACGCCGCCGCGCGATCCGGGCAGGTTGACGACGACCGTACGTCCGGCGATGCCCGCTCGTGCGCGGCTGAGCGCGGCCGTCGGGGTCGCCGCGCGACCGGCGGCACGGATCGCCTCAGCGACGCCCGGCAGCTCCTGATCGAGCACGGCCAGGGTGGCCTCGGGCGTCAGGTCAGTGGGATTCACGCCAGTCCCCCCGGTCGTGATGAGCACCGCCGGCGAAGCGGCGACCGCACGACGCACGGCGTCAGCCACGTCGGCGTCCGCGACCACGACCGGCTCGGCGGTGTCGAAGCCTCGCTCCCGCAGCCACTCGGCGATGACCGGACCGGTCGCATCAACCGCGATCCCCGCGGCCGCGCGCGTCGAGGCCACGAGCACGAGGGCGTTGCGACCCTCCGTCATCGCAGCGGTCGGAGCGGCATCCGTGGGCACAGCCGTCGAAGGCTCGGCCGCGGCATCCGCTCGCCAGACGCCTCGCTTGCCGCCGCGCTTCTCGACGAGGTGGATGTCACCGAGGCGGGCGGCCGGGTCTACGGCCTTCACCATGTCGTGCAGCGTGAGCCCGGCGATCGCCACAGCAGTGAGCGCCTCCATCTCGATGCCCGTGCGCGCCGTCGTGGATGCGGTCGCGCGGATCGTCACCGCGCTCTCCTCGAAGCCGAAGTCGATCGACACCGCGTCGAGTGGCACGATGTGCGCCAGCGGGATCAGCTCGCTCGTGCGCTTCGCCCCGGCAATGCCGGCGACTCGGGCGGTCGGCAGTACGTCGGCCTTCTTCAGCCCGTCGCTGCGCACGAGCGCGACGACCTCCGCCGTCGTGTCGAGCCGACCCTCGGCGACGGCCACGCGCCGCGTGACGGGCTTCGCGCCGACGTCGACCATGCGTGCACGTCCGTCATCGTCGAGATGGGTGAGCGAAGTCATAACACCACGGTATCGACCAGGGCGCCGGCGTCGAGCTCCGTGACGTCCTCGGGCACGACGATGAGCAGGTCGGATGCCGCGAGCGCCGCCACGAGATGCGAACCGGGCCCGCCGACCATGATCGCCTTCCCGTCTTCGTCGCGTCGTCCGCGGAGGAACTGCCGACGACCGGGCACCGAGGTCAGCCGCTCGGCGAGCTCGAGTCGCTCGGTCGCGGCCTGCGGCAACCCGGCGATGGCGCGCAGCGTCGGCGCGACGAACAACTCGAACGAGAGCTGCGCGCTCACCGGATTCCCCGGGAAACCGATCACGGGCATGCCGCGGTACGCGCCCGTCGCCTGCGGTCCGCCCGGTTGCATGGCCACACTGCCGACCCAGCCGCCCGCCGGTTCGAGGAGCTCGCGCACCACCTCGTACGCCCCCTTCGACACCCCGCCGCTCGTCAGCACGAGCTCGGCACCCGCCTCTCGGGCAGCGTCGAACTCCGCGCGCAGGCGCTCGACATCGTCGCGCACGCGCCCCTCGTGCATCACCACCGCGCCGGTCGCCCGCACGGCGGCGGTGAGCGCGACGCCGTTCGCGTCGGGGATCTCCCCCGGCCCGAGCGGCGCGCCCGGCGGCACGAGTTCGCTCCCCGTGCTCACGACCGCCACCCGCACCCGCTCGCGCACGAGCAGTTCGGTGAGCCCCGATGCCGCGGCCGCCGCGAGGTGCCGCGGGGCGAGGCGGACCCCGGCGGGCAGCACGTCGGCCCCGGCGTCGAGGTCGGATCCGGCCTCGCGCACGTACTCGCCCGCGGCGCGCGGATGGAGCACCAGCACGCCATCCACGTCCCCGCCGACCGGCTCGGTGTCCTCGACGGGCACGACGGCATCGGCACCGTCGGGCACGGGAGCGCCCGTCATGATCCGCACGGCCGTTCCGGGCGACAGCGGGGCGGGTGCGCCCGGCGCCGCGGCGACCTCGCCGACGACCGGCAGGCTCACCGGGGCATCCGTCACGTCGGAGGAACGCACGGCGAATCCGTCCATCTGCGAGTTCCGGAAGGGCGGCAGCGCGATGGGCGATTCCACGGGCGAGGCCGTGATGCGCCCGAGCGCATCGGCGAGCACGACTCGCTCGGTGGGCCGAGCGCCCAGACCTGCGAGCAGCGACCGCACGAACGCGGCGTGCTCGTCGACCGGGACGCGCGCCCCCATCAGTACCTCACCACGGCGGGGTCGACGGTGCGCGACCAGGCGTCGATGCCGCCCGCAAGATTGCGCACGTCGGCGAACCCGCTGCTGGCGAGCTGCTGGGCCGCGCGCTGCGAGCGCACGCCGAGGTGACAGTAGACGACGACGGATGCCTCGGGGTCGAGCTCGCCGACGCGATCGTCGAGCTCGCCGAGCGGAATGAGCACCGAACCGGGGAGGGCAACGATCTCGGCCTCCCACGTCTCGCGCACGTCGAGGAGAAGCGGCGGGGAGTCGGACGCGAGCTCATCGGCGAGCGCGGGCGCCTCCACGGCGCCGGGCGGCGGCAACGGTGGTTGAGTTGGTACGCCGGCGCCGTCTGGAGACCTGGAGGGCGCGGACGCAGCATCCGTCGCCCGCTGATAGCGGATCTCCCTGGTGCGTCCGCTGAGCGCGTCGTAGACGAGCGCGCGCCCGATGAGCGGTTCGCCGATGCCCGTGAGGAGCTTCAGCGCCTCGCCCGCCATCATGCCGCCGGTCACGGTGCAGACCGTCGGGAGGATCCCGTCGACCTCGCAGCTGAGACCGCCGTCTGCGGGCGGATCGGGGAACAGGTCGCGATACGAGATGCCCCGTTCCTCCCACGAGACGCCGACCTGGCCCGAGAATCGCGCGGCGGAGCCCCACACGAGCGGGATACCGGCGCGCGCGGCCGCCTCGTCGGCGACGTAGAGGGTGGGCAGGTCGTCGGTGCCGTCGATCACGAGGTCGGCGTCGGCGAGCAGCTCATCGGCGTTCTCGGCGGTGAACCGGTACGCCACGGGCCGCACGGTCGTCTCGGGCGAGAGGGCGGCCGCGGCATCCGTCGCCGACTCGACCTTGGTGCGACCGACGTCGGCTGGCGCGTGCAGCAGCTGGCGGTGCAGGTTCGTGACGTCGACGGTGTCGTCGTCGATGATCGTCAGGCGACCGACGCCCGCCGCGACGAGCACGGGCACGACCGCGCTGCCCAGTCCCCCGGCGCCGAGCACCACGACGTGCGCGTCGGCGAGCCGCTTCTGGCCCGCGGTCCCGAAGCCCGGCAGCACGCGCTGGCGTGCGTACCGGAGGGAGTCGGGATCGATCACGTCGTCCATCCTTCGATTCTCGCAGGCGGCAACGGTGCCGGGGCCGGGATGGGTGGCGCCGGTCGGGCGGGATCGGCGGTCAGGTCGTCGGATGCAGCGGCGCCGCGCGCTCGGCGCGGTCGCGGATGCCCCGCAGCATCCGCTCGGTCATCACGAAGCTCAGCATCTCGATCGGCTCGACCATGGCCCCCGCCCAACTGGTGAGATACGCGTACCGCTCGCGCACGACCAGTCGCGTGGACCCGTCGGGACGCGGAAGGAGCACGAACGCCCACGTGAAGTCGTACGGTGCGCCCCCACCCGTGCCGTCGAGCGCCACGGCGCCGCGCAGCACGAGATGCCGATCCTCCTCGAGCGCCGCGACCGACAGCGCCACCTCGGGCGCGAGGTTGACGGTATCGCCGACGGCGCGAACGCGGAGCTCGGGCCTGATGCGGTCGGCGGTGCGGATGTCGACGCCGACGAGGTTCTCGAGCCAGTCGTAGCTGTAGAATCCGCCGCGATTCTGCCCGAGCTGTGCGATCCACGGCCACACCTCGGCCGGCGTCGCGTCGATGGAGATCGCTCGCGTGGCCTGCAGGTCGGGCCGGGGCAGCAGGTGATCTCCGGGTAGGGCCATCCCCACTTCGTCATCGCTCGCGCCCCAGCGCAACGACGCCTTCCGGATCAGCACGACCGCCCCCGTCACCGCCGCGGCGATCGCCGTTCCTACTGCCAGCCCTCGCATCATCCCCATCGGGCCAGTATCTCGACCCGAGGATCACAGGGCAACGGATGCCGCGAGCTGCACGTACGCGAGGCGCGGCGCCGTCCACCGCCTCAGAACGTGACCGGGCCGAGCGAAACCGTGCCGGTCGGGTCGAGCAGCGCCGCCGAGAGTCCGTACGCCTGCGCTCCATACAGGATGCTCAGACCGCCGGTCGGCAGGTGCCCGTCCACCGTGCATTCGCTGCGCGTGGGAGCGTCGGGCAGCACGAGCACGAGACACACGTCCTCCCCATCGACCGTGCGGGCCAGGTACGCCGCGGGCCCGTCCACCCGGGTGGCGAGGAGCCGCACGGACTCGGGGTCGACCACGTCGACCAGGCGCGCGACCTGTGCCGACGCCGCGGCCGGCGGCAGTCGATCGAACACGGCGAACAGGTCGGTGTCCTCGAGCGGCGTTCCGGGGTCCGCCGGATCCAGCGGCGCGGTCGGGGTGGTGACGACGGACTCGGTCGGGACATCTCGTCCCACGACCCAGCCGAGCGCGCCACCGACGAGGAGCCCCAGGCCGCCCGCGGCCGCGGTCCAGCGGACGATCCGGCTCCGGCCGGCCGCGCGCAGCCACGGCGAAGCACCCTGCGGCTGCTCGTCGGGTGCGGCATCGGCAACCTCGCCGGGCTCCCCCTCGTGGCGGGCACCGCGGGCCGCGAGTGCCGCCAGTGCCGCGAGCTCGGCGACAGCCCGCGCACGCTCGGCGTCGGTCGCGTCGGCGCCGTATGCCATGCGCTGAAGCGTGCCGATGCGGTCTTCGCTGGCGTCCACTCCGGTCCCCTTGCCGCCAGCATGCACCGCCGCCCGTTCGAGGGCAAGCGGCAGGCACGGAGTGGCTGATGCTCGAACCGCATTCGCGGGTAGCATCGAAGTATGGACACTCACATGCGGACGTACTCGTGACGCAGTTCCGCATCAGCGAAGCCGCGGCGCTCTTGGGCGTGAGCGACGACACCGTGCGACGCTGGGCCGATCAGGGCCGACTCGCAACCTCCCGCGGCGCCAACGGCATGCGCGTCGTCGAGGGCGCCGACCTCGTTCCACTGATGGAGGAACTCGGTTCGGGCGGGGCGCTCGCCGAGGCCTTCCCCCTCGCCAGGGCATCGGCACGCAACCGCTTCGTCGGGCTGGTGACGCGCGTGCAGCGCGACGGCGTCATGGCGCAGGTCGACCTGCAGGCGGGCCCGTTCCGCATCGTCTCGCTCATGAGCGCGGAGGCCGCCGACGAGCTCGGCCTCGAGCCCGGCATGCTGGCCGCCGCGAGCGCCAAGGCCACCACCGTGTCGATCGAACTGCCGCCGGGGCCCGACTCGTGAGCCGACGCACCCGACGCACCCGTCGCGCCGCCCCCGTGTCCGCGCTCGCGCTCGCTGCCGCCGCCGCGTTGGCCGGGTGCGCGACCACCGACGCATCCGAGGCCGGGTCGACGGATGCCGTACCCACGACGGTCACCGTCTTCGCCGCTGCCTCCCTGGCGAACGTGTTCGACTCCCTCGCCGAACGGTTCGAGGCGACGCATCCGGATGTCGACATCGTGCTCAGCTCGGGGGGCAGCGGGGCGCTCGCCCAGCAGATCGTGGCCGGCGCACCCGCCGACGTATTCGCCTCATCGGCCGAGGCGCCCATGGATACGGTCGTCGACGCCCGACTGGCCGCGTCGCCGACCGTGTTCGCGACGAACACGCTGGAGCTCGTCGTGCCCGCCGGCAACCCGGCCGGCGTCGCGGGCCTCGACGACCTCGGCCGGGCCGAACTCAGGGTCGCCCTCTGCGACGTCTCCGTGCCGTGCGGTGCCGCCACTTCCGACCTGCTCGAGCGTGAGGGCGTCACCGCCGCACCCGACACGCTCGAGGCCGACGTCACGAGCGTGGTCACGAAGGTGATGCTCGGCGAGGTCGACGCCGCCGTCGTCTACCGCACCGACGTGATCGCCGCGGGCGACGCGGTCGAGGGCATCGAGGTGCCGGGCGCGGCATCCGTCGTCAATCGCTACCCGATCGCGGTGATGGCGGATGCCGCGAGCCCCGGCTCCGCCGCCGAGTTCGTCGCGTTCGTGACCGGCGCCGACGGGCGTGCCGCGCTCGATGCCGCGGGATTCGGCGCACCATGACGGCGGCATCCTCCCGCTCGTCCCGGCGCCGGATCGCGCATTCGGCCGGCCGTCTCGCGTGGCCGATCGCCGTCATGGCGGCCGCCGCGTTGGCGCTGCTGGTGCTGCCGCTCCTCGCGCTCGTGCTGCGGGCCCCCTGGGCCGACCTGCCCGGTCTTCTCGTTCGCGAGTCCGTGCTGCAGGCCCTCGTGCTCTCGTTCGGCACGGCACTCGCGGCGACGGCGCTGTGCCTCGTGCTCGGGGTTCCGCTCGCGGCCGTGCTCGCGCGCGCGAGCGGCTGGCCGACGCTGCCGAGGCGGCTGCTGCGCGCCGCCGTCACCGTGCCGCTCGTGCTCCCGCCCGTGGTCGGCGGCATCGCGCTCCTGCAACTCCTCGGACGCCGGGGCCTGGTCGGCGGCGTGCTCGAGGACGCGTTCGGCATCACGGTGCCGTTCACGACCGGCGCGGTCGTCGTCGCGCAGGTCTTCGTGGCGCTGCCGTTCCTCGTGTTCGCCGTCGAGGGCTCGCTGCGCTCCGCCAACCGTCGCACCGAGCTCGCCGCGGCGACACTCGGGGCGTCGCGGTGGCAGGTGTTCCGGCACGTGACGCTGCCGCTCGTCGCGCCCGGCGTGGCGGCCGGCGCCGTGCTCTGCTTCAGCCGCGCGCTGGGGGAGTTCGGTGCCACCATCACGTTCGCCGGCTCGCTGCCGGGCGTCACGCGCACCCTGCCGATCGCGAGCTACCTGGCGATGCAGTCCGATCCCGACGAGGCGATCGCGCTCGCCCTGCTGCTGCTCGCGGTGTCGATCGCGGTGCTCGTGGGGCTCCGCGACCGGTGGTTGCCGGGAGTGCGGGCATGACGCAGGCACCCGGGACGATACGGATGCCGCGGCCCGCCCTTCACGTCGACGTGCAGGTCGCACGCGGCGACCAGCAGATCGCGGCCGCATTCGACGTGGCACCGGGGCATCCGCTCGCCGTCATCGGACCCAACGGAGCGGGCAAGTCGACCGTGCTCGCCTCGATCGCCGGACTCGTGCCGCTCGAGGCCGGGGGCGTGCGCATCGGCGATCGGGCGGTCGACGCCGAGCCGCCCGAGGCGAGGCGTATCGGCGTGGTGTTCCAGGACTACGTGCTCTTCCCGCACCTCGACGTGCGCGACAACGTGGCCTTCGCCGCCCGCATGCGGGGCGGGTCGCGCGCCGCCGCCCGCGCCGCTGCGGAACCCTGGCTCGACCGCTACGGGCTGGCCCCGCTCGCCGATCGGCTGCCTGCCGAGCTCTCGGGCGGACAGGCGCAACGTGTGGCGCTCGCCCGAGCCCTCGCCGCGGAGCCCGAGGTGCTGCTCCTCGACGAGCCGATGTCGGCGCTCGACGTGGAGGTGCGGGCCGAGATGCGGGCCGAGCTGGCGACGCACGTGCGCGAGTTCGGCGGCGCCACGGTGCTCGTCACGCACAGTCCGGCGGATGCCGCAGCCCTCACCGACTCGGTGCTCGTGCTCGAGGCGGGGCGGGTGACCCAGCGCGGCACGCTCGACGAGCTGCGCGCCGCCCCGGCGACCCCGTACGTGCAGCGCATGCTCGCGGCATCCGCCGAATAGCTGGTGCAGGAGAATTGCGGCGACATGCCCTCACAGGAGGCATACCGCCCATTCTCCTGCACGAGCTTCAGGGCGGCGGATGCTACGACCGTGGCGTCTCGACGTGCACGTCGCGCACGAGTCCCTCGTCGAGCTCGTCCCACGCGTCGGCGGCGAACCGGAACTCGGCCACGGCGCACGTCGGCAGGTGCCCGAGCTCGTCGGTGAGGCGTTGGGCGAGGGACGTCATCTCGGGATTGTGCCCGACGATCATGGCCGTGCCCACCCCGGCGTCGAGTTCGGCGACGACGTCGAGGATGGCGCCGGCCGAGGTCGCGTAGAGCCGCTCGTCGGCGATGATCCGGTCGGCGTCGAGCCCGAGCGCCTCGGCGAGGAGCTGCGCCGTCGTCAGCGCCCGTACCGCCGTGCTCGAGAGGATCACGTCGGGTGCCAGCCCGCGCTCGGCGAGACGGCGCCCCATCTTCGGCGCATCCCGCAGGCCGCGCTCGTTGAGCGGCCGCTCGTGGTCGTCGAGACCGGGATGATCCCAGCTCGACTTCGCGTGGCGCACCAGCACGAGGGTCTTCATCAGCAACTCGCCTTCATCAGCGCGACCCCACCCCGGTCGCGACCTCGAGCACGCACAACGCCGCGAGCCGCACGGTGCGACCGTCGGGGGCATCGGCCGTGGCATCCACCTCGGCCAGGTCGACCGAGGCGACCGCAGCGGATGTCCCGGCCGCACGTGCGGCGACCCGTAGCTCCCACGCCGAGATACCACCGGGCATCGAGGCGGGGCATCCGGGCGCCACCGACCGGTCGCACACGTCGACGTCGAGGTCGACGTGGACGGGACCGCCGGCCGAGCCGGCGATCTCGAGCGCCTCGGCGAACACGTCGGCCATCGGCCGCCGCTGCAATTCGTCGCGGTGCACGACCGTGATGCCGAACTCGCCGGCGCGGTCGGCGTAGTGGCGGGAGTTGGCGAAGTCGGCGATGCCGATCTGCACCACCCGGCGGCCGTCGAGGCCGGCCTCGATGAGCCGTCGCACGGGGGATCCGTTGCTGACGCCGTCGCGCAGGTCGTAATGGGCGTCGAGCGTGATGAGGCCGGCGGTCGCGATCCGCTCGCCCCAGACGCCGAGTGCCACCGGCACGGTGAGGGAGTTGTCACCGCCGAGCGCCATGACGACGCTCGAGCGCGCACCGGCAGCGGCGGCGGCGCCGCGCGCCCGGTACTCCCCCTCCTCCCCGTCGGGCTCTTCGACGTCGCCGGCGTCGACGAGCGTCAGCACGTCGAGGTCCTCGGGCGTCTCGCGCACTCCGCGGTCGGGCATGATTCCCGGGCTGTACCGGGCGAGCGCCTCGCGGATCGCCGCAGGGGTCGAGTTCGCGCCCGTCGGCGAGAGCGAGGTGCGCCAGGTCGGCACGCCGAGGAGCGCCAGATCGGCGGTCTCCTCGGGCTCGAGGTCGGCGAGCGCCGGCCATCCACCCGCGCGGGGCCAGAGGGGGTCGTGCGAGAGCATCACCATGTCACGACGCTAGCTCAACGCCTCACATGCCACGGGCGCGGATCCGTGCGCACCAATCCGTACAGCTCCACGTCGTGATTGCGGCCGCCATTGAAGAACGCCCCGCGCACCAGCCCTTCGTAGGTGAACCCGCACTTCTCGGCGATGCGTTTGCTCGCGACATTGTCGGGAACGATGACGAGCTGGATGCGGTGCTTCTTCTTGCTGGCGAACAGGTAGTCGACGAGCAGTTGCACCGCCTCGGTCGTGTATCCGCGACCTGCGCCGGCGGCGTCATAGAGCTGATACGACAGCTCGAAGGCGTCCCAATAGCCGACCGGTGGGAAGAACTCGATGTGACCGACCATCTCGCCGTCGAGGTTCCGGATGAGCAGCGTGCCCTCCTCCGGCTCCCAGAACCCGGTCTCGGCGAACCGGGACCGCACCGTGGACTCCGAGAGCACCCCCAGCGGGAAGAATGCGCCGCGATTGCGGATGTCGACGTGCGCGTCGTAGAACGCGGGCAGATCCGCCTCGCGCACCGGCGTGAGCACGACCTTCTCGCCGGTCAGCACGGGACCGCTCCGTGACGGGGCCGCTTGGCCATGCTCGCAGCGTACTCCGCGGTCGACGAACGGTCGACCGCGAGGCCGGTGCCGGGGCCGGGCCGGGATTCGGCCGTCAGCCCCGCAGTGTTGCGAGGAGTTCGCGCTCGCGATCCGCGGTGAGGCCGGCCCCTCGCTCGCGATCGAGACCCTGCTCCCGTTCCCACGCGAGCACGTCCTCGAGCAGGTCGTCGAGCGGGCGCAGGCGAAGGCCGGCTGCCTTCGCCGCCGCGTTCGATCGGTCGAGGAACGCGTGCCATTCGGGGTCGGCGATCCAGAGCGGCAGCGAGTCATGTCCCGACCACTCGGCGACACCCTGCTCGACGAGCCAGTCGGTCGAGGCGGCGACCACCTCGCCCCGGTGCCCGCCGATGGACCGGGAGCGCTCGAGCCAGTCGCCGAAGGTGACTCGATCGCCCTCCGCGTTGAAGGCACCGGTGAGTCCGCGCCCGATCGAGTCCAGCGTGAAGCGCACGAGGTCGCCGACATGGATCACCTGCACGGGAGCATCGGGGATGTCGGGCACGAGCATCGGTTCGTCGTCGCGAGCGGCCCTCGCCACCCAGTAGCCACCGCGGCCCGACGCATCTCCGGCGCCCGCGATGAGTCCGGGTCGGATGACGAGCAGGCGGTCGCCGAGCGCCTCGCGATAGGCGAGCTCGATGGCCGACTTCGCCTCGCCGTAGGTCTCTGGGGTCGACTCGTCGGCCTCGAGCGGCGGCATGAGCTCGGCCGACTCGTCGGCGCCCGGCTCATCGTGCCGGGCGTACACGTTCCCCGATGAGATGAACGTCCAGTGCCGGGCGTGCGCCCCGAGATCGGCTGCGGCGCGGCGCGCGAACCCCGGCTGTCGGGTCACGTCGACCACCGCGTCCCACTCATGGCCCGCGACCCCGTCGTAGGCTGCGGGTTGCGAACGATCGGCCCGCACGAGCTCGGCCCCATCGGCGACGGCCCCCGCCTCGCCGCGGGCCAGGCAGATCACGCGGTGACCCCGCGCGAGCGCCTCTCTCGCGAGTTCGCGTCCGAGCCATTGCGTGCCGCCGAGGATGAGCAGGTCCATGCAGTCATCCCAGCACGAGCGGATGCCCCGCGCCCGCGTGTTCTCCGACCGCGAACCCTCGTCAGCCGGCCCGGCCCGCCGCATCCGCTCGCCGACGCTCGAGCATGCGGATGCCGAGCTTGCGCAGCTCCTCGAACCAGAGCACGACCGAGGCCATCGCCGCGCATACGAGCCAGTGCTGGAGATCGAGGTCGCGCGTGCCGAACGCCACCTGCAGCGGCGGCAGCGACACGACGGCGATCTGCAGCAGCACGGCGAGCACGACCGCGCCCCAGAGCCACCGATTCGCGAACACGGCGCGGAACGCGCTCGACGTGGCCGAGCGTGCGTTGAACGCGGTGAAGAGCCCGGCGAACACGAGCGTCGTGAACCCGGCGGTGCGAGCGGTCTCGAAGGAGTCCGTGCCGCCGGGGACGAGACCGCCGGGCAGGAAGATGTCGATCGTGAGCAGCGTGGTGATCGAGATCACTAGGCCCGTGGTGGCGATGCCGATCCACATGCCGAGGTCGATGGCCCGATCGTGGATGCCGCGCGGCGGGCGCTTCATGACGTCGTCGATCTCGGGGTCGACGCCCATCGCGAGCGCCGGACCCGAATCGGTGACGAGGTTGATCCACAGGATCTGCGTCGCGAGGAGTGGCAGCACCAGGCCGTCGCCGACGGCATCGGTGAACCCGAGCACACCCGCGAAGACCACGCCGAGGAAGACGGTGAGCACCTCGCCCATGTTCGAGTAGAGCAGGTAGCGCAGGAACTTGCGGATGTTGTCGAAGATCACGCGGCCCTCGCGCACGGCGTGCACGATCGTGGCGAAGTCGTCGTCGGCGAGCACCATCTTGGCCGCCTCCTTGGTGACCTCGGTGCCGGTGATGCCCATGGCGATACCGATGTCAGCCGACTTCAGCGCAGGCGCGTCGTTCACACCGTCGCCGGTCATTGCGACGATCCTCCCCTCGGCCTGCAGCGCGTCGACGATGCGGAGCTTGTGCTCGGGCGCCACGCGCGCGAACACCGACACGGTGCGCACGGCGTCGCGCAGCTGGTGTTCGTCCATGCCGTCGATGCGGGCGCCGGGCAGCGCGATGCCCTCGTCGTCGATGATGCCGAGGTCCCGCGCGATGCGAGCGGCGGTGGCGGGGTGGTCGCCCGTGATCATGATGATCCGGATACCGGCGGCGTGCGCCTCGGCGATCGCGGGTCGCACCTCGGGGCGCGGCGGGTCGATGATGCCCACGACACCCGCGTAGACGAGGTCCTCCTCCGAGGACTCGTCGAAGGACGCGGCATCCGCTGCCCCGCTCGTGGCGGCGAGCTCGGGCGCCTGCCGGTACGCGACCCCGAGGGTTCGGAACGCCTCCTCCGAGAGCGCCTCCATGTCGGCGAGCGCCTTCCGACGGCGGACCGGGTCGAGCGTCACGATCTCGGTGCCGACCTGCATCCTCGTGCAGTGCCGGAGCAGCACGTCTGGCGCACCCTTGCTGAGCACGACCAGGTCGCCGCTCTCGTTGCGGTGCGCCGTCGACATCATCTTGCGCTCCGAGCTGAACGGCACCTCGCCCACGCGCCCGTACCGCGCCGACTCCTCGTTGGTGCCGGCGAGCTTGCCCGCGGCGACGAGGAACGCCGCCTCGGTGGGGTCGCCCTCGATCTCCCAGACGCCGTTGCGCTCGGTGAGCTGCGCGTCGTTCGCGAGCGAGCCGACGCCGAGCACGAGCTGCGCCTCCGCACGCAGCGGACCGTCGCCGAGCTCGACGCCCTTCGACGTCGCCGGACCGTACGGCGCGTACCCGACGCCGCCGAGATCGACGGTGCCCGAGGCTGTGACGATCCGCTGGATGGTCATCTGGTTCGTCGTGAGCGTGCCGGTCTTGTCGGTGCAGATGACGGTTGCCGATCCGAGCGTCTCGACACTCGAGAGCTTCTTCACGACGGCGTTGCGCTTCGCCATGCGCTGCACGCCCAGGGCGAGCACGAGTGAGAGGATCGCGGGCAGGCCCTCGGGCACCGCAGCGACCGCGAGGGAAACGCCGAGCAGCAGCACGGTGACGAGGTCGGCAGGCGAGTCGATGCCCTGCACGAGCGCGACGGTGACCATCACGACGATCGCGATGACGACGACGATGCGGCCGAGCATCCGGCCGAGGTGGCCGACCTCGTCCTGCAGCGGCGTCGGCTCCTCCACGGTCTCGTCGAGCATGGTGGCTATCGCGCCCATCTCGGTGGACATGCCCGTCGCGGTCACGATGGCACGTCCGGTGCCGCGGCTCACGGCCGTGCCCTTGTAGACCATGTCGCGGCGGTCGCCGAGCGGCACCACCTGGTGGATCGTTTCGACGCGCTTCTCGACGGCCTCGCTCTCGCCCGTCAGCGACGCCTCGGCGACCCGCAGCGAGCTGGCGCGGAACAGCCGTGCGTCGGCGCCCACCTGGTCGCCCTCGGCGAGCACGAGCACGTCGCCCGGCACGAGCTCGGCACTCGGCACGGTGCGGAGTTCGCCGTCGCGGAGCACGGAGGAGTGCGCGCGCGTCATCACGGCGAGCGCGGCGACGGCTCGCTCGGCGCGCGATTCCTGAACGAGGCCGAGTGCGGCGTTCAGCAGGATGATCGCGAGGATCACGATCGCGTCGATCGGCCAACCCTCTGCGCCCTCGACGATCCACGCGATGAGCGAGATGACGACCGCGGCGACGAGCAGCAGGATGAGCGGGTCGTTGAACTGCGCCACCACGCGACGCCAGAGCGGGTTTCGCGCGGTGCTGCGCAGCTCGTTCGGTCCGTTCCGCGAGCGGCGAGCGGATGCCTCGGCCGACGTGAGCCCGCGATCGGGGTCTGCGCCCATGACGCGGGCGACCTCGGCGGCATCCGTTCGCACCGGATCGAACGTGTCGGCGAACGCTTCCCGGGGGCTCGACATGCCTCCATCCTCGCAAGGTCCGCTCGGGCTCGCCGGAATTCCCTCGCCGCAGCGGGAACAGATCGCCGAGATGGTGCGTTGTCGTGAATGTGCGATACCCATAGGGGGTATTCGCCACCGGGTGGCAACGGAGGAAGATCGATGAGCATGACCCGAGATGACATGCACGACGGCCACGACGCTCACGGGGGCCATGACGGCCACGACATGACCGGCCACGACATGCATGAGATGACCGATCACGCCGGGCACGCGCAGCACGGCATGTCCGCCCCCGGCGCCCCCGTCGGGAACGACGATCACGCCGGACACGACACGGCAGGCCATAGCGGGCACGCCGGCCACGACATGGCGGGCCATAGCGGGCACGCCGGCCACGACATGGCGGGCCACGGCGGCCACGGCGGGCACGGCGACCACGTCGGCCAGTTCCGCCGCCTGTTCTGGATCATGCTCGTCATCGCGATCCCGACGATCGTGTTAAGCCCGATGTTCGCCGGCATCCTCGGCTATCAGCTGCCCGACTCCCCGTTCATCCAGTGGATCTCCCCGGTGCTCGGCACCGTCCTGTACGTCTGGGGCGGAAAGCCGTTCCTGACCGGTGCCTGGTCGGAGCTCAAGGCCCGCAAGCCCGGCATGATGCTCCTCATCGGCCTCGCCATCACCGTGGGGTACTTCGCCTCACTCGGCGCAACCCTCGGCATCCTGCCCCACCACCTCGACTTCTGGTGGGAGCTCGCGCTCCTGATCGTGATCATGCTGCTCGGCCACTGGATCGAGATGCGTTCGATCGCGGCCACCTCGTCGGCGCTCGACGCCCTCGCCGCGCTGCTGCCCGACGAGGCTGAGCGCGTGGTCCCGGGCACCGCCGGTGAGCAGACGACGACCGAGACCGTCTCGCCCTCCGACCTCGTCCTCGGCGACGTCGTGATCGTGCGCCCCGGCGGCCGCGTCCCCGCCGACGGCGACGTCATCGAGGGCACGGCCGCGATGGACGAGTCGATGATCACGGGCGAGTCCGTCGCGGTGAGCCGCGGGCCCGGCGACCACGTCGTCGCCGGCACCGTCGCCACCGACACGGCGATCCGCGTGCGTGTCGACGCGATCGGCGACGACACCGCGCTCGCCGGCATTCAGCGCCTTGTCGCCGAGGCCCAGGCCTCGAGCTCGCGCGCGCAGCGCATCGCCGACCGGGCGGCCGGCTGGCTGTTCTGGTTCGCGCTCGGCGCGGCCGCGATCACGGCCGCGGTCTGGTGGGCCGTCGGCCTGCCCGACGAGGGCGTCATCCACACCGTGACCGTGCTCGTGATCGCCTGCCCGCACGCCCTGGGCCTCGCCATCCCGCTCGTCGTGTCGATCGCGACCGAGCGTGCCGCCCGCGGCGGCGTGCTCATCACCGACCGCCTCGCGCTCGAGACCATGCGCACGGTCGACGCGGTGCTCTTCGACAAGACCGGCACGCTCACCAAGGGCGAGCCGGCGGTGACGGATGCCGCGCCGGCGCCGGGTCACGACCTCGACGAGGTGCTCGCACTCGCGGCATCCGCCGAGGCCGACTCGGAGCACCCGCTCGCGAAGGCCATCGTGGCGCACGCCGGCCACCGGCAGCTCGCGACGGTCGCGGCATCCGGGTTCGAGGCCTCCGCTGCCATCGGTGTCCGCGCCGAGGTGGGCGGACGCACCGTGCACGTCGGCGGACCGGGCATGCTGACCCGCGAAGGACTCCAGGCGCTGCCCGAATCCACGGAGTGGGCCGAGCGCGGCTCGACCGTGCTGCACGTCGTCGTCGACGGCGAGGTGGCCGGCGCGATCGCCCTGGCCGATGAGGTGCGAGCCGAGTCGAAGGAGGCCGTCGACGCGCTCCACGCCCTCGGCCTGCGCGTGGTGATGATCACCGGCGACGCCGAGCCCGTCGCCCGTACCGTCGCCGCAAAGCTCGGCATCGACCGCGTCTTCGCCGGCGTGCGCCCCGAGGACAAGTCGGCCAAGGTGCAGGAGCTCCAGCACGAGGGCCTCAGTGTCGCGATGGTCGGCGACGGCGTGAACGACGCCCCGGCGCTCGCGCAGGCCGATGTCGGCATCGCCATCGGTGCGGGCACGGATGTCGCGATCGCGTCCGCCGGCGTGATCCTCGCGTCATCCGACCCGCGTTCGGTGGTCTCGGTGATCGAGCTGTCTCGCGCGAGCTACCGCAAGATGAAGCAGAACCTGTGGTGGGCCGCCGGCTACAACCTCGTCTCGGTGCCGCTCGCCGCGGGCGTCCTGGCCCCGATCGGGTTCGTGCTGCCGATGTCGGTCGGCGCCATCCTGATGTCGCTGTCGACGGTCATCGTCGCGGCGAACGCACAACTGCTGCGTCGTCTCGACCTGCGGCCCGAGGCATCCACCCGGGCGGTGCTCGAGCGCGCGAGCTGATCCCCGAGCTCGTGCAGGAGAATGGGCCCCATCCCCCCGTCAGGGCGAGGATCGGGCCCATTCTCCTGCGCAAGCCGAACGAAAGGGAGTCGCCCGCGCTGCACCGGGCGGGTAGCGTGGCGTCATGGACGACTCGATCGCGGTGCTCGTCGCGGGCGCCGAACGCAGGCTGCTGGAACCCGAGGTGCGTCGCGACCCCGAGTCGCTCGGCGAGCTGCTGGGCGACTCGTTCCGCGAGATCGGCAAGAGCGGCCGGCTCTGGAAGCGCGACGAGCTCATCGACGTGATGACGGGCTCGGACGCGGTCGAGCTGCAGTCCGCCGTCGTCACCGGGGAGCACGTGGAACTCGTGGGTCCCGACCTGGCGCTCTACACCTACACGCTCGACGCGAATGGGGAGCGCAGCCGCCGCAGTTCGCTGTGGCGCATCTCCGACGGGCGTCCGCAGCTGGTGTTCCACCAGGGGACGCCGATCGGCCACGGCGTGGCCTGAGCCCGCGGCATCCGTCGGTCAGCGCGCGTCGTTGACGTAGACGCTGAGGTGGCGTTGCTGCTCGGCGAGGCCGACGAGGAACCAGTCGACGGATGCCCCGCGCGGCCGCGGCTGGGTGATGCCGCCGTACCCGACGATGCGCTGCTCGGTGCCGCCCCACATCGGGCCCTCGTGGTGGTGCGATGGTGCCTCGTCGAAGGCTATTCCGCCCTCGCCCTTCGTGGAAGCATGGCGCTCGGAAGAAAGTTCGCGGCCATGTCGATCCGGGACCCCTCCCGTTCGACGCCAGGGTGAGGCGGGCGCTTCGGCCCGCACCGACGAAGGAGGACGACCATGAAGTACATGCTGATCATGCGGGCCAACGACCAGGGCATCGAGGCATACCAGGACATGGATTTCAACGAGATCATCGCCGCGATGGGCCGCTACAACGAATCGCTCATCAAGGCGGGCGTGCTGCTCGCCGGCGAAGGCCTGACCGACGCGAAGGAGGGCTTCGTGGTCGACTTCGACTCCACGCCGCCGGTCGTCACCGATGGACCCTACGCCGAGGCGAAGGAACTCTTCAACGGGTTCTGGATCATCCAGGTCTCGAGCAAGGAGGAGGCCGCGGAATGGGCCAAGCGCTGCCCGCTCGGTCCGGGCGCCCGACTCGAGGTGCGTCGCGTCACCGAGCTCGAGGACTTCCCGCAGGACAACGAGTGGATCCAGAAGGAGGCCCAGTGGCGCGCCGACGCCGAGGCCGTCCAGTCGGCACGGTCGGCTGAATGATGCAGGCGGATGCCTCGGGCCCGGTCGAGTCGGCGCGTGACGCCGACGCCGACCGGGCCCGGCGCGCCATCGCCGCCGTCTGGCGCATCGAATCCGCCCGCATCGTGGCGACGCTGACGCGCTTCACCGGTGACGTCGGACAGGCCGAGGACCTCGCCCAGGAGGCGATGCTCGAGGCGCTCCGGCAGTGGCCGGTCGAAGGTGTTCCGAACAGCCCCGGCGCGTGGCTCACGGCGGTCGCGAAACGTCGGGCCATCGACGGGTGGCGCCGCCGCGAGCGGCTCGACGAACGCTACGCCGCGATGGCGCACGACCTCGAGCAGCAGGGCGGCGAGGCATCCGGCGACTTCTTCGACCCCGACACCATCGACGACGACGTGCTGCGCCTCGTCTTCGTGGCCTGCCACCCGGTGCTCTCGCGGGAGGCGCAGATCGCCCTCACGCTCCGCATCGTCGGCGGCCTCTCGAGCGAGGAGATCGCCCGGGCGTTCCTCGTGCCGGTCGCCACCGTGCAGCAACGCATCGTGCGGGCGAAGAAGACCCTCGCAGCCGCGAAGGTGCCGTTCGCGGTGCCCGAACCGCAGGACTACGCCGAGCGTCTGGGCTCGGTGCTGAGCGTGATCTACCTCGTGTTCAACGAGGGGTACCTTCCCGCGGCGGGTACGGAATGGGTGCGACCGGATGTCTCGGCCGAGGCGTTGCGGCTCGCGCGCATGGTGGCGAACCTCATGCCACGCGAGCCCGAGGCGTGGTCGCTCGTGGCGCTGATGGAGTTCCAGGCGTCGCGATTCGCCGCCCGCGTCGCGAGGGACGGCACCCCGATCCCGCTCGACGAGCAGGATCGCAGCCGCTGGGATCGTGCCCAGATCGAGCGCGGACGCATCGCCCTCGCCCGCGCCGACCGGCTCGGCCGGGGCCGCGCCTCGTACGGGCTGCAAGCGGCCATCGCCGAGTGCCATGCCGTCGCCCCGACCGCCGCCGAGACCGACTGGGCACGCATCGTGGTGCTCTACGAGGCGCTGGGGCGCCTCGCACCCTCGCCCGTGGTCGAGCTGAACCGCGCCGTCGCCGTGGCGATGTCCACCGGACCGGCGAGCGCGCTGCGGGTGGTCGATGACCTGGAGCGCAGCGGCAGGCTCGCGGGATATCCGGGCCTCCCCGCCGTTCGCGGCGAGCTGCTCGCCCGGCTCGGGCGCACACTGGAGGCACGCGGCGAGCTCGAGACCGCCGCGCGCCTCACGGGCAACGAGCGTGAGCGCGCGGCGCTCCTCGCGAAGGCCGCGTCCCTGCGTGGCCCCGCCGGCTAACGCCGCCGCAGCGCCCGTCGCTCGCGGGCACCCTCGACGAGGTTGTACAGCACGGGCAGCACGATGAGCGTGAGCGCCGTCGACGACACGAGTCCGCCGATGACCACGAGCGCGAGCGGCTGCGAGATGAACCCGCTGTGGCCGGTGACGCCGAGCGCCATCGGCAGCAGCGCGAAGATCGTCGCGAGCGCCGTCATGAGGATCGGCCGCAGACGTCGTGACGAGCCGTGCAGCAGCGCTTCGCGCACGTTCATGCCCCGGTCGCGGTACTGGTTCACGAGGTCGACGAGCACGATCGCGTTCGTCACGACGATGCCGACGAGCATGAGCACGCCCACGAGCGACGCGACGCCCAGCGGGATGCCGGTGATCACCTGCAGCGCGATCGCGCCGGTGGCGGCGAACGGCACCGACACGAGCAGCAGCAGCGGCTGCAGGAGCGACCGGAATGTCGCCACCATCACGATGTACACGATGAGGATGGCCGCGAGCAGCGCGAGCCCGAGCTGCGAGAACGACTCCGCCTGGTCGGCCGAGACACCGCCGATCGACGCGGTCGCCCCGGCCGGCAGGTCGGCGCGTTCGATGGCCGCCGTCACCTGCGCGGTGGCCGTGCCGAGGTCCTCGTCGTTCGGCGTCGCCGAGACGGTCGCGCTGCGCAGGCCCTGCACGGTCGTGACCGTCGACGGCCCGTCGACCTCGCCGACCGAGGCCAGCGAGTCGAGGCGCACGAGCCCGGCGGGGGTGGGCACCTGCAGGGCGGAGAGCTCCTCCACCGTCTCGGGCGGGTTCTCGGTCGCCAGGTAGATCGTCAGCGTCTTCTCGTCGATCACGACCGAGCCGGCGGACTGCGGCTGCATGGCGGCCGACACGAAGCCGCCGAGCGCGACCTCGGAGTAGCCCGCGGCTGCGGCATCCGCTCGGTTCACCTCGACCGCGATGTAGCGACGCGACTCCGACAGGTTCGACGTGGTCTGCGCGAGCGAGTCGAGCCCGTCGAGCTCCTCCTCCAGCGACTCGGTCGCCGCTGCGAGGTCCTCGGCGTTCGACGCGGTCACGTCGACCTCGATGTCGGTCGAGGCACCGAATCCGCGGGATGCGGCGAGGGTCGTCTCCCCGACGTCCTCGAGGTCGTCGAGCTCCGAGCGCACCGAGGCCTGCAGTGCATCCTGATCGGCGCCCTCGTCGGTGGTGACCGAGTAGGTCACGGTCGCGCCGCCTCCGCCGCCGAGCACCGCGGCGAGTCCGCGCCCGCCCGACCCGATCGACGTCTGCACCGTCTCGACGCCCTCGGTCTCGCGGATCACCCGCTCGACGGGCTCGGATGCCTCGTCCATGGCATCGAGGCTCGACCCGACGGGCAGCTCCTGCGTGACCTGGAACGTGTTCTGCCCCGATGAACCGAGGAAGTTCGTCTTCATGAAGGGCGTCAACGCGATCGTGCCGCCGAGGATGAGCACGGCGATGATGATCGTCACCACGCTGTGCCGGAGCGTCCACTCGATGATCGGCAGGTACCCGCGCTGCAGGCGCGACGGGTGCTCGAGCTCGTCGACGGTTGCCGCGGGGCTCGTCTCGTCGACGAAGGCGGCCGCCTCGGCGGCGTCCTCGTGCTTGTGGATCTTCGCCGGCTTCAGGAACCAGTACGCGAGCACGGGCACGATCGTGAGCGACACGAGCAGCGACGCGAGCAGCGCGATGGTGACCGTGAGCGAGAAGGGCCGGAACAGCTCGCCGGTCACGCCCTCGACGAGGGCGATCGGCAGGAACACGGCGACCGTGGTGATGGTCGAGGCGGTGATGGCACCGGCCACCTCGCGCACCGCGCGGATGATGGTCGACGCCTTGTCGGAGCCCTCGACGAGGTGCCGCTTGATGTTCTCGATGACGACGATCGAGTCGTCGACCACGCGCCCGATGGCGATCGTGAGCGCCCCGAGCGTGAGGATGTTGAGGGTGTAGTCGGCGGCCTGCAAGCCGATGAACGTGATGAGCACCGACGTCGGGATCGAGATCGCGGTGACGAGCGTCGCCCGGATCGAGAGCAGGAACACGAGGATGACGATGACCGCGAACGCGAGGCCGAGCAGGCCCTCGGTGGCGAGCGATTCGATCGACTGCTGGATGTAGGGCGCCTGGTCGAACACGACCGTGAAGGTCGCGCCGGGGTTGGTGGTGTCGAGCGACGACGCGAGGTCGGGCAGCAGCGCCTTCACCGCGTTCGACACCTCGACCGTGTTGGCGGCGGGCAGCTTCGTGACCGAGATGGTGAGCGCCGGTTCGCCGTTCACGCGCGAGAGGCTCGTGACCGGGTTGTCGGTGAGTTCGACGGATGCCACGTCGCCGACGGTCGTGGCCGCGGTGGCGGGGCCGGTCGAAGGGCCCGAAGGCGCCGCGCCGCGCCCGAGCACCGGAAGCTCCGCGATGTCGTCGACGCTCTCGAGCCGGGCGCCGGCCTGCACCGCGAACGTGGAGTCGCCCTCGGTGATGGTGCCCGCCGGCACGAGGAGGCCGTTCTGCTGCAGCGTGTCGCGGATCGCCTGCTGGGTGAGCCCCCGGCCCGCCAGTGCGGCAGGGTCGGGCGTGATGGTGACGCGCTGCCCGATGTCGCCGATGAGGGATGCCTCGCGCACGCCGTCGATGTCGTTGATCTCGCCGAGCGTGGTGCGGGTGATCTCGTCGGAGAGCGCGCTCACGTCGTCGGCTCCCGTGACCGCGACGGCGACGACCGGGAAATCGGCGAGGCTCAGCGCGAGTACCTGCGGCTCGGCGTCCTCGGGCAGGTCGCCGGCGATCCGGTTGACCGCCGAGAGGAGCTTCTGCTCGGCGAACGCGAGGTCGGTGCCGTACGTGAAGCTCGCCGTGACGCGGGAGAGCCCCGTCGAACTCGTCGTCGAGGTCGTCTCGAGGCCGGTGATGCCCTGGATGGCGGTCTCGATGGGCGTCGAGACATCCGTGTTGACGACGTCTGGCGAGGCCCCGGGGTAGGCCGTGACGATCGACAGCTGCGGGAAGGCGATCGACGGCGCGAGCTCCTGCTTGAGGCTCGTCAGCGAGATGCCGCCGAAGATCGCGACGACGACGGTGACGAGTGCGATGAGCGCCCGGTTCTTCATGCTGAGGGCGGCAAGCAGGTGCATGTCCCCGATTCTCGCAGGGGCATGATGGCGCGGATGTCACGGGCCGCTGTGAATCCGCTCGGCGGGGATGCTGGACTCCGGAGTGCCGCCGCCGGTAACGTCGGACGAGCGTGGGGGGAGAGCGGATGACGTCAGCGGTCGCCGTGCGGCAGACGCCGTGGCTCCGCTACGCCCTGCTCGGCGCCGTCCTCTCGGCGCTCTGGCTCGCGATCAGCCTCTTCTCCACCGCCTCGGGCGCGTCGGCCGACGCGCCGGAACCGAGCGGGCTGCTCGGCACGGCAGGGGCCCTGCTCGGCGGTGCGACGGAGGTCACCTCAACGGTCGGCGACGCGGTCGGCGAGGCGGTCGGCGACGCGGTCGGCGAGGTCCTGCCGGTCGACGAGACGTCGACGGATGCCGCGAACGGCACGATCTCGGGCGTGAACACGACGGTCGCCACGGTCGTCAACGGCGTGACCGACACGCTCTCCGACGTCGCGGCCGGTGGCACGGTCGGCGCGGTCGTCACGCCGGTCACCGGCGCCCTCGACGGCGTGGTCGACAGCGTCCCCGTGCTCGGCGACGTGCTCGGCGGCGACTCCCTCGGCAGCGTGGTCGGCCCGCTCACCGGCGCGGTCGACGGCACACTCGCGGCGGTCGTCGGGTCCACGAGCGGCCTGCCGACCGACGGCACCGGCGTGCTCCCCCACCTTCCCGGCCTCCCGCTCCTGCCCGGAGGTTCGGATGTCCCCGGCGAGCCCGCGGCATCCGGCGATTCGGGTGCGCCCGGCCTCGTGACGAACTCGCCCGCCGGTACAGCTCCCCACGCCGCCCTTTCCGGAGCGTCCGAGCGATCGGGCTTCCTTGTCGACGACGCCGCGTCCGGCCTCGCCGGGGCGGTGCTGCCCGGCAACGGCGGATCTCCGCTGAACGGCTTCCTTCCGCCGAGTCCTGCTGCGCCCGCCGGCGGCGCGGGTGCCGGCGGCGCCGCGCCGACCGGTGCGGGCGGGGCATCCGGAACCTCGGACGCGGCGTTCGCCGCCCTCGAGCTCGACGCACTCGCGTCGCTGGTGCTGCATACGGTCGACGACGAACTGCCGTCGTCGGTGTACGACACCGACTCCACCCCTGACTGACGGGAACCGCTCCGCCTGCACGCGCCCGCGTGCACGTGGACACGGTCATCGCTCCCTGCCCGGGAGCGACATTTCCCAACAGTCAGGAGAACTGGATCATGAAGCGATTGATGCTGAGGGCGCTGTACGCGACCCTCTTCACCGGGGGGCTCACGCTCCTCGGAGCCGGCGTCGCGCACGCCTCGGAGACGAGCGGCGACGACGGCATCCTGTCGGGCACCCAGATCGGAATCTCGATCGAGGCGCCGATCACGCTGGCCGGCAACGCGATCTCCATCATCGGGGATTCGTCATCATCGGATACCACGACCGAGGTCGTGACCGACGGCGGCGACGCGGGGCCGGTGGCCGTCACGAGCGGTGACGGCTCGATCCTCGGCGGCACGCAGGCGCTCGTCGACGTCTCGGCGCCGATCACGGTCGCCGGCAACGCCCTCTCGGTGATCGGCGACTCGTCCAGCGAGGACGCCGTCACCGTCGTGGAGTCGGGTTCCGGCGGCACCGACGCCACCACCAGCGGTGACAACTCGATCCTCGGCGGCACGCAGGCGCTCGTCGACGTCTCGGCGCCGA
Organism: Agromyces sp. NPDC052230; assembly: GCF_040679595.1. Lineage (NCBI taxonomy): Bacteria > Bacillati > Actinomycetota > Actinomycetes > Micrococcales > Microbacteriaceae > Agromyces > Agromyces sp. NPDC052230. The sequence continues at coordinate 259,861 of NZ_JBFAVC010000001.1, forward strand.
TCACGGTCGCCGGCAACGCCATCTCGGTGATCGGCGACAGCAGGTCATCGGATGCGCAGACGGTGGTCGTGACGGGAACCGGGGGCGGTTCCGCGACGACGGATGGAACGGACGCGCTGCTCGGGGGAACACAGCTCATTCCGAACCTGTCCCTGCCCGTCACGATCGGCGGCAACGCGATCTCGGTGATCGGCGACAGCACGACCGACGGTTCGACGGTCGTCGTCGGCCCGGGCACGCCGGGCACGCCGGGCACGCCGGGCACGCCGGGCACCCCGGGCACCCCGGGCACCCCCGGCACCCCGGGCACCCCGGGCACCCCGGGAGCACCGGGCACGTCGGGCACGCCCGGTGGCGGCACCTCGTCGACGGCGAGCTCGAATGGCGTGACCTCGGTCGCGGCATCCGCAGGACTGGCCTCGACCGGCCTCGACTCGGGATTCTGGGAGCGGCTCGCGCTGATGCTCGTCCTCATGGGTCTGGCCCTCGTCGCGGTGCGGAAGCTCGCGTTCCGCCGCTGATCGGATGAGGCCCGGTGCCGCCCTACCGGCGCCGGGTTTCCCGTGGCAGATGATGTGCCCCAAAGACTCCGTGCTGCCACCGGGGCAGCACGGGAGGCCGCGCCCGCCCACGGCGCGGCCGGTCGGGGCGGCGGCGGCTCGGTGCCCCGCCGCCCCGCACCTCCGATCGGTCAGACGACCGAGGCCAGCAGCTCTGGCTCCGACTCGGCGACCGGCGCGCCTGCGAGCGACCGCCACGTGCGGGCCAGCGCCTGCACCGCGGCATCCGTCAGCTCGGGGGAGTAGCAGATGGGCAGGCGGATGAACCGCTCGAACGCGCCGTCGATACCGAACCGCGGCCCGGCCGCCACGATGAGACCTTCGCGTCGCGCGGCAAGCGCGAGCTGCGAACTGACGGGTGCGCCGAGGCCCACCCAGGTGACGATGCCGCCGTCGACGTGGGGCACGTCCCACTCCGGGATCTCGCGCGCGAGGAGCGCCTCGAGGCGATCACGACCGGCGCGCAGCTGCTCGCGACGGAGGTCGAGGATCTCGTCCATGCGGGCGAGCGCCCGCGTGATCATGAGCTGCTCGAGGATGGGCGTGCCGAGGTCGCCCGGTGAGCGCACCGCGAGCAGGCGACGGATGAGCGGGCGCTCCGCGCGGATCCAGCCCACGCGCACGCCGCCCCAGATCGTCTTGCCGACCGAGCCGATCATCACGGCCTGGCCATCGGCGGCCATGGGCGGGAACTCGCCCACCCGGTCGATCGAGAGCTCTGCCGTGGTCTCGTCGGCCACCACCACGGTGCCCTGGCTGGCGGCCGCGTCGAGGACGCGCTGCCGGGCCGAGCGGCTGAGGGTGCGGCCCGTCGGGTTCTGGAAGTCGGGCATGAGGTAGGCCATGGCGGGATTGGAGTGCCGGATCGCCTGCACGAGCGCCGCCGTCTCCTCGCGCTCATCGGCGCCGGAGCCGCACGGCGGAGCGGGCACGGGCACGAGCCGGGCACCCGCGGCCCGGAGCGCCTCGTAGGCGTGCGGATACGTGGGCACCTCGATCAGCGCCCGGTCGCCTCGGCCGATGATCGCGCGGGAGAGCAGCGCGATGGCGTGCTGAGCGCCGATCGTCACCATGATCTGCTCGGGCGTGGTCGGGAGCCCGCGCGCCGTGTACCGGTCGGCGATCGCCGCACGGAGCCCGGGGGTTCCGATGGGGTCGTAGCCCGCGTCCGAGAGGTGCGCCGGCAGGTCGTCGGCCGCCTGTCGAGCGAGCTCGGGCAGCCACGGCAGCGCAGGCGGTGCCGCCTTGGAGAAGTCGAGGTAGTCGGTCTCGAGCGGCGCGGGCAGCATCGCGGGGGCCCCAGGAAGTCGCGCGATGCTGCCAGATCCTCGAACCGACTGCAGGAGTCCATGCTCGCGCAGGTGCCGGTAGGCGGCCGTCACCGTGGTACGGCTGAGCCCCAGTCGCTGGGCGAGGTCGCGCTCGGCGGGAAGTCGGGTGTCGACGGCGATGCGGCCGTCGAGGATGAGCAGGCGGATGCGCTCGGCGAGCGCCTCGTAGGCACTGCCGGTGCCGCGCCAGTCGCCGAGGAGCAGTTCGAGTGAGCGTGCGGTGAGCGTGAGGTCCGCCATGAGGCCACTCTAGGCGAATTGGCTTCTTGCGATAAGGCCAATTTGCGAATTGGATTGCACCATGCCCCGCCTCCTCGCTCGCCCCTCCGATTCCGCCGCGGTGCTCGCGCGTCGCCTCGCGCAGCTCTTCGCCGGCTTGTTCCTCTACGGAATCGGGATCGCGCTCATCGTGCGCGGCGAGCTCGGCGTCGCCCCGTGGGACGTCCTCACCCAAGGCATCGCGAAGCAGACCGGATGGACCTTCGGCATCATCACGGTGGTCACCAGCGCCGTCGTCCTGCTGTTCTGGATTCCGATCCGCCAGAAGCCCGGCTTCGGCACCGTCATGAACGCCCTGCTCGTCGGCCCCTTCGCCGACGTCGGGCTCTGGCTCATCCCGCCGGGCCTCGACCTCTGGGTGCGCGTGCTGCTGCTTCCGGCCGGCATCGTCGTGCTCGCCATCGCCACGGGCCTCTACATCGGCGCCCACTTCGGCCCAGGGCCCCGCGACGGCCTCATGACGGGCCTGCACCGCGTGACCGGCTGGAAGATCTGGATCGTACGCACCGGCATCGAGGTCATCGTGCTCGCCGCGGGCTGGCTGCTCGGCGGCAACGTCGGCATCGGCACGCTGGCCTTCGCGCTCCTCATCGGTCCACTCTGCGGATACACGATCCCGCTGTTCGCGATCAAGCGGTCGCACCGGATGCCGCAGCCGGCGGCCGCCCGCGCGAAGGTCGCCGAAACGATCGAAGCGGATGCCTCGGCACTGACCGAGCCCGTGGCATCCGTCACCGCCGCATCCTGACGACGGTCGGCCCCCGGGGCGGGACACCTCGAGGGCCGATCGTGCCGCGCAGGCCTACAGGTTGCGCTCGGCGTAGACGGTCATCGCGTCGCGCACGAACTCGGCGCCGTCCTGGCCGCCGTAGTTCGCGCCGAAGCGCTCGTCGGCCACGTACATCTCGGCGAGGCCGAGGAAGTACTCCTTCGTCGGGCCGGTCGCGCCGCCCCCGGGCGTGCCCGGGATGCTGCGCAGCCACTCGAAGTGCCGCTGCGCAAGCGCCTGGGCCTCGTCGCCGGCGGGGTCGATGCCCCGCTCGAACGCCGCCGTCCAGTCGCTGCCGAGCTGGGCGGCCCGCTGCTGCCACGCCGACTTCTCGTCGGCGCCCATCGAGCGCCACCACGCGTCGCTCTTTGCGTATGCGTCGGCGCCCCAGCGTTCCTCGACCTCCTCCTTGTACTGCGTGTGGTCGAAACCGTCGAACATCTGCTCTGCCATGAGTCGTTCACCTCCTTCCAATGCTCCGATGGTTCGTTCGACCGACGCGATCTGTCGCGCCAGCCGGGTCTGCTCCTCCTGCAGCCACCCGAGATGGGCGCGCAGGGCGTGCGGGGCGTCCTCCTCGCGGTCGAGCACCTCCGCGATCACCGGCAGGCCGAGCCCGAGCTGGCGGAGCAACATGATGCGCTGCAACCGCACGAGCGCCGGGTCGTCGTAGTACCGGTAGCCGTTGCCGCCGATGCGGCTGGGCGGCAGCAGGCCGATGTCGTCGTAGTGACGGAGCGTGCGGCTCGTCGTACCCGCGAGCTTTGCGATCTCCTGGATCGACCAGTCCACAGCGCTCGCCTCCTTTCGTCTTGCGGCTCCTGCGCGTCGGTGTCGCGCCCCATGACAGCCACGGTAGAGGTTGACGCTACGTCAAGGTCAAGGCGCGCGGCATCCGCTTCCCGCCCATTTCTGCGGATATACGATCCGACACCCCGCGCCTGCGGCCTGATCTGCGGCGCGCCCGATCGTATATCCGCAGAATGAGGCAGTTGCGCAGAGCCAAGACGCGATATATCGTGAGTGTGATTGCAGACGCGATATATCGCGAGAAGAGGGGAAGCAACCATGGCGATCGAGAAGTGGGTCATCGCACCCGGAGAGTCCCGGGTCATCGACCTCGAACTTGTCCGCAAGCTCAAGGTGAGCCTCATCGGCGGCAAGGTCGACGTCATCGCGCACGACGAGCCGGGCGCTCGCATCGAGATCCGCGGCGTCACCGGCAAGGACCTCAGGGTCCAGATCGACGGCGATGTGCTCGAGGTCGACCACCCGCAGCTGCGCTGGGACAACTTCATCGAGGCGTTCAAGGGCTTCGTGGGCAGCGCCAAGGCCGAGGTCTCGATCCTCGCGCCGCGCACCGTCGCACTGAAGCTCGGCGTGGTCTCGGGCGACGCGCTCGTCTCGGGCTTCGCGGGCGACGCCAGGCTCAACACGGTCTCGGGCGACGTCGTGGTCGACAGCCACGAGGGCGACGTCGAGCTGTCGAGCGTGTCGGGCGAGGTCTCGGCGGGCAACCACACCGGCCGCATCACAGCACACTCCGTCTCGGGCGACGTCGTCGCGACGGGCGACATCGTGTCGTTCAACGCCGACACCGTCTCGGGCAACATGATCGTCGACACCGAGGGCACGCCCGACCGCATCGACACCAACACCGTCTCGGGCGACCTCACGGTGCGCTTCGAGCCCGGCACCGGTGCGCGCTACCGCATCAACACCGTCGGCGGCACGGTGCTGCTCGATGACGTGACCATGAAGGGCATGCTCGGCAAGGGCTTCGAGCGCGTCGTCGGCGAGTTGGCCGGCCGCTGGCTCGACCTGGGCGCGAACAGCGTCTCGGGCAACATCTCGATCATGCGGCGCGAGGGCGGCAAGAGCGGCGCGGCGGATGCCTCGGCCGGCGCACCGTCGCAGGCCGGCACGTCGCAGGCAGGCACGTCGCAGGCCGGCACGTCGCAGGCACAGGGTGACACGTCGTCGCAGTGGCAGTCGGGGACGAACGAGGGCGAGGCGTCGGCATGACTCCGCCCGTCTTCGCCCACGGCAATCTGCGCCTGTACCTGCTGGCGCTGCTCGAGGAGCGTCCGCGGCACGGGTACGAGCTCATCCAGGCGCTGTCCGACCAGTTCGGCGGCACCTACAGCCCCAGCGCCGGCACCATCTACCCGCGGCTCTCGAAGCTCGAGGAGGAGGGGCTGGTCACGAAGTCGACCGACGGCCGCAAGACCGTCTACGAGATCACGGATGCCGGTCGAGCCGAGCTCGACTCGAGGCGCCATGAGCTCGACGCCATCGAGGACGACCTCACCGACTCGGTGCGCCGACTCGCCGACGGCGTGCGCGCCGAGGTGAACGGCGCGATGCGGTCGCTGCGCGCCGAGCTCGCATCGGCGGCGCGCGAGGCGAAGCGGCAGGCCACCAGCGCGACGGCGACCGCATCGGCCGCGGCGAACGCGGCTCATGTCGAGTCCGCCCGGGCGGTGCACGAGGCCGACCTCGTCATCAACGAGTTCCGGCAGCAGTTGCGCACCGACCTTCGCTCGCACGCGCATCAGGGCAGCCTCAGCTCCGAATCGGTGGCGCTGTTGAAGACGCGGCTCGCCGAGGTTCGCGCCGACGTGCTCGCCACGCTCAGCGGCCGCTGAGCCGCGCCGGAGTCGAGAAGCGAGCGCAGGGACGTCTCGAGACCCCCTTGCTTCGGCGAGGCGGGTCTCGAGACGGCGCTGCGCGCCCCTCAGTCCGCCGCGATGTCGGCGGCGCGTGCTTCGATCGCTCCATGACCGACATCACGCTCCGCCCCTGGTCGGTCGACGACCTCGACCTGCTGCGGCGAGCGAACACCCCCGAACTCATGGACCAGCTCGGCGGCGTCGAGTCCGACGAGCAGGTGATCGCACGGCACGAGCGGTACCTCCGCATGCAGCGCGAGGGCACGGCCTTCCAGTTCCGCATCGAGATCCCGGGCCACCCCGAGGGCGTCGGCGTCATCGGCTACTGGCAGCACGAATACCACGGTGAGCCGGCGCTCGAGGCCGGGTGGTCGGTCGAGTCCGCGTATCGCGGGCAGGGAATCGCGCCGGCCGCGGTCGCCGCCATGCTCGAACACGCGCGCGCCACGGGCGAGACCCTCCCGGTCTTCGCCTACCCTCGGGTCGACAACCCCGCCTCCAACGCGGTCTGCCGCAAGGCCGGCTTCACACTGCGAGGCGAGGAGGACTTCGAGGTGAAGCCCGGTCTCGTGCTGCACACGAACGTGTGGGTCGCCGAGCTCGCCGAGGCCCCCGCCGCGTAGTCTCGACGCGTGCGCGCATACCTCGCCGTCGCCCTCGGCGGCCTCATCGGCACCGGCCTGCGTCTCGCGTGCGACCTCGCGTTCCCCCACGCCGACGACGAGTTCCCCATCGAGACGCTCAGCGTGAACCTCGTCGGCGCGCTCGCGCTCGGCTGGCTCGTGGGCGGCCTGTGGACGCGCCCGTCCATGCCGCACTGGCTGAAGGCCGGCCTCGGTCCGGGCGTGCTCGGCTCGTTCAGCACCCTGTCCGCGGTCTTGGCCTCCGTGCTCGTGCTCTCCCGCGAGGGTGAGCCGACGCTCGCCGCGCTCTACGTCGGCGTCTCGGTCGTCGGAGGCCTCGCGCTGGCCGCGGCCGGCCTCCGGCTCGGTTCGCTCATCGCACACCGGCCGATGCCCACCGAGGTGACGGATGCCGGGGAGACGCTGTGACCGGCGCCCTCACCCCGCTCGTCCTGGCCGCCGTGCTCGTCGCGGGCGCGGTCGGCGCCCTGCTCCGCTACGCGCTCTCGCGCGCCTTCCCCGTGCGCCCCGGACACCTGCCGGGCGGCATCCTCATCGTGAACGTGCTCGGCTCGGGGCTCGCGGGCGCGCTCATCGGCCTCGCCGAGCGAGCCGAGCTGACCGGCGACCTGCGGCTCATCCTCGTCACCGGGTTCTGCGGCGGCCTCACGACCTTCAGCACGTGGACCGTCGAGACCATCGAGCTGTTCGACGGCGGCCGCTGGCGCGCGGCGATCCTCAACGTGGTCGTGACCCTCATGTTGGGCCTCGGGGCGGCGGCCGCCGGGTACCTCGCGGTGCGCTGAGCACCGAGCCGTTGAGCAGGAGCGAGCGGATGGCGCGGCACGCCGCCGCGGCATCCGCTCATCGAACTCAGACGAGCGTCTCGCCGATGTACCCGCCCTCGTCGCACCCCGGCGGGATCGCGAACACGGCCGAGCCGATGGGTGTCGTCCACTGGTTGAGCAGGTCGGCCTCGTCGAGGCGTCGCTGGATCGGCACGAACTGCCGGTCGACGTCGGCCTGGTACGAGGCGAAGAGCAGGCCCGCGTCCGACACCGAGGCGCCGACCGGCGCGTCGTCGTAGTTGTAGCCGCGCCGGAAGATCCGCTCGCGCGGCTCCTCGCTCCGCGAGCGCCGCAGGTGCGACACCTCCGAGATCACCGGGAAGCCGAGCTTCGTCACGGCCTCGAAGTCGGGTTCGTCGTGCTCGGCGTCACCCGTGAGCGGTGCCCCCGTGTCGAGCCGGCGCCCGACGGAGAACTCGCGCCCCGGGCGATCGATGCGGTCCCACCCGTCGAGGTCCATGGCGATGCGGCGCAGCACCATGCCGGTGCCGCGAGCGAGCCATCGCGGGCCGTCACCGACCCAGACGACCTGGTCGAAGTCCGCGCTCCCGGGAGCCGGGTTGACGGTTCCGTCGAGCTGCCCGAAGAGGTTGCGCATGGTGGTGCCGGATGCCTCGGCGCCGGCCGCCCGCCGGAATCCACGCTGCGACCACCGCACGGTGGCGAAGCTCCGCGCGTCCTTGAGGAGCATGCGCGCGGCGTGAGCGAGGGTCACCGGATCGTCGGCGCCGAGCTGGACGAGCAGGTCGCCGTCGCTCCACACGGACTGCAGCCGGTCGATGCTGAATGCGGGCAGCGGTCGCAGCCAGGCCGGCGCCGCCGCGTCGCCGGCACGCGCGACGAGGGCCGGCCCGAATCCGAACGTGACGGTGAGCCGTGCCGGAATGAGTGCCAGCTCGGGCTCGGTGTCGGCGAGAGCGGGCTCGCCGCGCGTGAGGCGAGCCGCGTCGTCACTGAGGATGCGCATCAGTCGGCGGAGCCCGGCCGCGTCGACCTCAGGCAGCAGGTCGAGTGCGACGAAGAGCGCGTGCGCCTGCGGCGTCGTCTCGATGCCGGCCTGGCGCGCGCCGTGGAACGGCACGACGGCGTCGCCGACCGCGGTCGCCGAGGCAGCCTCGGCCTCCGCCGACGACGTGCCGGACGCGCCAGGCGCGCCAGCGCCCGCGGCGGCGGCTCTCCACGCGGCTTCCGCTCCGAGCGCGGTCGCGGCACCGGCGCCCGCGGCGGCAGCTCCCCCGAGCAGGAGCTGCCGTCGCGAGAACCCGCCGCAGGCGGATTCACGCGCCGCCATCAGTGCGCCTCGTGCTCGCCGTCGTCGTAGCTCTCGTTTGCGCCGTCGTAGTCCTTGACGGGCACGGTGGCCTCGAGCGTCGATCCGTCGTCGAACGTGATGGTGACGGCCACCTCGTCGCCCGCGAGGAGCGGCGCGGCGATGCCGAGCAGCATGATGTGGTTCCCGCCCGGCTCGAGGTGCAGGTGGTCGCCCGCGTCGAGAGGGAACCCGCCGTCCTTCTCGCGCATGGTCATCGTGCCGCCCCCGTCGTCGACCATCTCGTGGAGCTCGGCCGACTGCGCGGCATCCGTCTCGACCGCGACGACGACGAGATCCTCGGATCCGGTGTTCTCGAGCTCACCGAACACGGCGGTCATGCCGGTCTCGGCCGCCTTCGCCCAGCCGTCGGTGAGGGTGACGGATGTCTCGGCCACCGAGCCTGCCCCTGCACCGGCGGCGTTCGTCGCGGTGGTGGCGGCGCCGGCGCCCGCGCACCCCACGAGGGCGAGTGCGGCCGCGAGGGCGAGGGCGGAGGTGGTGAGGGATCGCTTCATGGTTCGCATGGTCACCCTCCGCTCAGGACGCGTCGCCACGGCGACGGGTGCGGACGATGAGGGCGACGACGAGCGCGATCGCGGCGAGCACCGCGGCCACACCGACGATGATGCCGATGGTCGGGTCGGCGTCGGAGGCCGCCGAGGCCTCATCGGTGTCGTGCTCGGCGTCGGCGTCGTGCTCGGCGTCGTCGGCATGCTCGGCGTCGTCGCCGTTCACCGGGTACTCGCCCGACGCGTCGGAGCCGACGCCGAAGTCGATGGTCCCCTCGATGGGGTGTCCGTCGGCGGACACGGCACGCCAGCGCGCCTGGTACTCGCCGTCGGCGACGCCCGTCGGAAGGGTGGCGGTCACCGTGCGACCCGAGATCACGGGCTCCTCGACCTCGAGTTCCTCCCCGACGGCATCGACGACGATGACGGCCGTGCCCATCTCGATGATGTCGTTGGAGAACTCGAGCTCGATGGCGGCAGGGGCGTCGTCGAGCACCTCGCCGTGCTCGGGGCTGGAGCCGAGCAGCTCGTCGTGCGCGAAGGCCGGCGCGGCATCGGCGAGCCCGATGGTGACGGCGGCGAGCAGGGCGCCGGCGAGCAGGGCGCCTCGAAGCCGGTTCCTGCGGGCGGGGGTCGGGTCGACGGTGATGGCGTCGACGGTGGTCTGGTCGGTCATATGGTCAGGTTCCTCGTCTTCGTGACGGATGCGCGGGCGGCTGGCTGCGCGGCGGGCGGCCCGCGTGCGCCCATGCCGGGGCATCCGGATGCAGTGGATCGCCGCGGAGGCGGCAGGGATCAGGCGAAGGCGAGGCGTGCCGGCGGACCGCGGTAGCGCAGCGCCGAGTTGAGCAGCCGAGACCGTGGCAGCGCGGGCGTCGCGTCGACCGCCGGCCCCGGCACGGTGACGACCACCGGAGCGAGCGCGACGGCGCCCGTGAGCCGGACGACGAGCCGGCGTGCGCTGCCGGCGAGCGCGCGCCACACGACGCCCTCCGCGGCGAGGAGGTAGACGATGGTGAGCACCGCCGCGAGCGCGTGGGCCGCGAGCATGGCGACGTCGGCATGCTCGGAGTGCGCGGCGGTTGCTGCGCCGTCGGCGATGGTGACCACCTGGTGGTGGCCGGTGCCGCTCACGACGAGACTGCCGCCACTGCCTGCGCCGACACCGAAGAGCAGGTGGAACGCGCCCTGGCTCACGATCACGGCGAGCGCGACCCGCACCGGGGTGGTGCGACGGCCGATGAGGGCGACGGATGCCGCGAGCGCAACAAGCGAGGCGAACACGAGCCCGACGCCGCCGGGAGCCTCGCCGGCGGCGACACCGTGCGAGAAGGCCGCGAGGAAGAGGGCGATCGCCGCGGTGGTCGCGCCACGCGCAAGCTGCGTCGCACGGTTCACGTCGGGGCCCCTCGTTCGGTCGGGATTCATGCCAACTCTATCAATCCCCATGACCGGCGAATCGTTGACAGGTAACCATTTGGTTGCCTATGCTGCTGCCGTGGACGACGTGTTCAGGGCGCTGGCCGATCCGACGAGGCGCATCCTCATCGATGAGCTCGCCGAGCGTGACGACCAGACCCTGTTCGAGCTGTGCACGCGAGTCATCATGCGCCACGGCCTGGAGGTGTCGCGCCAGGCCGTGGCGAAGCATCTCGACGTGCTCGAACGGGCCGGTCTCGTCGAGACTCACCGCGACGGACGCTTCCGCCGCCACACCCTGAACCGCGAGCCCCTCCGGGCCGCGTGGCAGGACTGGCTGCGGGCGCACGTCGACCACCCCGACCACCGGGATCCCGCCCGACCGGCGGCTCCCTCCGATCCATCCGAAGCGACACGACAAGTGAAGGAATGACCATGCGCATCAACGTGACGAGCGTCTTCGTGGACGACCAGGACAAGGCCCTCGACTTCTACACCCGGGTACTCGGGTTCCAGAAGAAGAACGACATCCCTGCCGGCGAGCACCGCTGGCTCACCGTCGTCTCTCCAGAAGCCCCCGACGCCGTCGAGCTCCTGCTCGAGCCCGATGAGCACCCCGCGGCCGGCCCGTTCAAGCGGGCACTCGTCGCCGACGGCATCCCGTTCACCTCGTTCGCGGTCGACGACGTGAACGCCGAGCACGCCCGCATGGTCGCCGAGGGCGTCGAGTTCACCCAGCCGCCGACCGAGATGGGCCCCGTCACCACCGCCGTCTTCGACGACACCTGCGGCAACCTCATCCAGATCGCGAGCATGGCCGGGTAGCGGCATCCGGTCGTAGACTCCCGGCATGGTGACGGATGCCGCGGTGCGGGAGTTCCTCGACCGGGTCGAGCACCCCGTGCGTCGGCGCGACGCCGACACGATGCTCGAGCTCATGACACGCGCGACCGGCCGGTCCGCCGAGATGTGGGGCCGCTCGATCGTGGGCTTCGGCTCCTACCACTACGAATACGAGAGCGGACGCGAGGGCGACGCGCCTGCGGCGGCCTTCTCACCGCGCAAGACCGCCACGACGGTGTACCTCGCCGATGGCATCGGCGCGCACGCCGCGCTGGTCGAGCGGCTGGGCCCGCACACCACGGGCGTCGGATGCCTCTACCTCAAGAACCTCGACGAGATCGATCTCGCGGCGCTCGAGGAGATCGTCGTCGCGTCGTACCGCACGGTCACCTCGGGCACGTTCGGGCAGCGCGCCCGCGAGGGCGGCGGCGACTGAGGCATCCGCTCGGCCATCGCCGCGGAGCGTTCCGCTAGATCATCGCCATGATCTGGCGTGCGATCATGCGGCCCGCGCGGCTGGCGCCGATGGTCGAGGCCTGGGGACCGTAGCCGGCGAGGAAGATGCGCGGGTCGTTCCATGCCGCGCCCTGCCCCACCTGCACGCCGCCGGCCTTCTCGCGCAGCTTCAGCGGTGCCAGGTGGCGCAGTTCGGGGCGGAAGCCCGTCGCCCAGATGATCGCGTCGGCGCGGGCCATGCCGCCCTCGGGGCCGTCCCACACGACGCGGTCGGGCTCGATGCGGTCGAACATCGGCCTTGCGACGAGCAGCCCCCGCTCGATGCCCGCGGCGATGCGCCGGCTCCTCGGGACACCCGTGCCGCTCACGACCGATGGCAGCGCCCGGCCCGAGCGAGCGGCCTCGTCCTGCTTTGCGACGGCGGCGGATGCGCCCTCGAGATCGAGCTCCTGCCGGTCGAGCCAGTCGATCGGCCGCCGCGACACCCAGGTGAGCCCGGCCGCGACCTCCTCGAGTTCGAGCATGAAGCCGATCGCGGACGTGCCGCCGCCGACGACCACGACGTGCTTGTCGCGGAAGTCCTCCGCGGTCGTGTAATCGGACGTATGCACGTGGCGGCCCGCGAAATCGGCCATGCCGGGGTAGTAGGGCACGAACGGCGAACCCCACGTGCCCGTGGCGTTCACGAGGAATTGCGTGGTGAGCTCGTGGCGCGGCTGCGGCGGCGGCCCCGACTCCTCGAGCGCACGACGCCGTCGGCCGAACAGGCTGCTCCGGGTCTTCGGCTCCTCGATGGGCTGCGGCGTGAGGTCCTCGTAGTGCACGAGCAGGTCGACGCCGGCGTTCTCGACGCTGCGAACGTTCATCGGACGCCGCACCTTCAGGTCGAAGTGCTCCTCGAACCGCCCGTAGTAGTCGGCCACCACCTCCTTGGCCGGCAGCGACCGGTCGGCGGTGTCGAAGCTGAGCCCGAGTTCGGACATGCCGGGCAGGTCGTTCACCCGGTGCGCCGTGCCGAGCCGCAGCGACGACCAGCGATGCTGCCACGCGCCGCCCGGCCCCGGAGCCCGGTCGAGCATCACGAAGTCCTCGTCGGCGACGAGCTCGAAGCGTCGAAGATAGAACGCGACCGACAGTCCGGCCTGCCCGGCGCCGATCACCACGACCTTCACGCGCTCAGGGCTCGACATCACGTTCATCATCTCAGCACGTGCGGCTGTATGCGCGCACAACGGGAACGGCCGGGGATCGGTCGGCCGCGTCGATTGTGGATGACGCCTGAGTGCGCGATGTGCGGTGCTAAACTGGCCTTCGGACGAATTTCATTTATCAGATGAGCGCCGGGTGAAGACCATCCCACCCGGCCAGATGTCGTAAGGGGGTCACGCATGGGGCGCGGCCGTCAGAAAGCCAAGCACACCAAGGTCGCACGGGAGCTGAAGTACTTCAGCCCGAACACCGACTACACGGCGCTTGAGCGCGAGCTCACCGGCTCGAAACATGACGATTTCAGTGACGAGGCGGCGAAATGGGCAGACTACGCCGCCGATGACGACGACACGTACGTCACAGGCGACGAGCAGCGCGCGTAACCACCGCTTCCCTGCGTGACATCCGGCGCAGTCCCAGCCCGGTGAGCACGGCGACCGTCGTCGCCATGAGCACCCCGCCGACCGCGAACAGCGCGAACGTGATCCAGCCCGGCGTGGACTCGTCGATGAGCGGCGACGGCAGGAACGTGAACACGAGTCCGACGAGCCACGCGCCCATGTTGAGCGGGATCCATCGCCACGCCCGCGGCACGCTCCCGGCGAGCACCGGCCACTGCGCGACCGGGATGGTCGCGAGCAGCACGAGAGCGGCCACGCCGGCGACCGTCCAGGTGACGGGCGACCCCCAGTCGATCCCGATGCCGAGGTCGTTGAGCGTCGGCGGGAGCATCCCGATGGACCACGCGACGGATGCCGCGACCGTCGTCGCGGCGACCCAGCGCCCGACCGGCACCGCGGCACTCGAACCCCGCAACGCGAGCGACTGGCCGAGCCCCAGCAGCGCGCCCTCGCCGGCGCCCATGACGACGAGGAGCGCCCACGCCGACCACGCCTGCAGCCCGAGGGTCGCGGCGAGCGCGAACCCGGTGACCGGCACGAGGAACCCGAGGCTCTCCCCGGCGACCATGTAGCCGATCCATCGGCCGAGCCGCGGCGGGGCGGCCTCGTCGGATACACGGTCGGCGGTCATGGCCACACGATAGCGGCCGAGCGGAAGTTACGCCCCGACCCGCCAGCGCGCGGTCTCCTCGACGAACCGCTCGAGCTCGGCGAGCGACCCCGCTGGCGTGACTGCCCGCAGCACGACCTCGTCGACCACGTCGTACGCCGGCAGGTCGGCCGGGGCCGAGATGGTCGTGTCGATCGGCTGCACGCCGAGGCGCACGAAGTTCGCGGCGTACGACGGCACCCGCGCGTAGCGATCGGCCTCCCGCTCGAGCGCCGGTCGGGCCGCTTCCTCTGCGATGGTGCGCACGTAGAGCACCCCGCGCACCGCACGGCCGGCGCCAGCGTCGCGCAACTCCGACATCGCCTCGGTCGCCGCCGCGGGCGTGAGCCAGTTGTAGAGCACGCCGTCGGAATGCTCGGCGGCCAGCCGCCGCATGCGCGGGCCCAGCGCACCCACGACGATCGCGGCATCCGTCGCCTGACGCAACGTCTCGATGCGGTCACGCACCAGAGCGAGCGGATGCCGGGCACCGCCCGAGCCGATGCCGATCGTGGTGCGGCCCACGGGGAGGCCCGCGAGATCGAGCGTGTCGGCGGGGCGGCGGTCGAGCGGGATCACGCCCGTCGCGAGGCGCAGCACGTCGGTTCCTGCGGCGGCGACGCGCAGCCCGGCGAGCGAATCGCCGCCCGGGATGTCGTTCAGCCACAGCGCCGAGAAACCCAGGCGTTCGATGCGCGGAGCGAGCGCGCGGATGATGGCGACATCCGTGGTGCCGGGGAGCCCGAGGGAGAGGTCGGCGCGCATGCCGGTCAGCTCGCGTACGAGCCGACGAGTCGAACGGCGCCGCCGTCGACGCCCTTGGCGCCCTGCTCGAAACCCGAGAGCTCGCGATCGCCGATGGTCACGCTGCCGACCTGCCACGCGGGGAGCCCCAGCGCGCCGAGCTCGGCGATGACGTCGGCCGCGGCATCCGCCGCCACGACCGCGAAGAAGCCGATGCCGAGGTTCCACGTGCCCTCGTTCGACTCGAGCGTGGTGCCGGCCAGGTCGTTCAGCACGCGGAAGACGGGTGCGGGCGACCACGTCGATCGGTCGACCTCGACCCACGAGCCCTGCGGCAGCACGCGAGCGAGGTTGGCCGCGATCCCGCCGCCGGTCACGTGCGAGAGCGAGTGCACGGATGTCCCGAGTCGGTCGTGCTCGAGGAGACGCACGAGCTGGCCCGTGTACAACCGCGTGGGCTCGAGGAGGGCTTCGCCCCAGCTCGTGCCGAGATCGGGCGCGGCATCCGTGTACGACAGGCCGGCGTTCTGGAGGATGTGGCGGACGAGCGAGAACCCGTTGGAGTGCAACCCGCTCGACGCGATCGCGAGCACGGCGTCGCCCTCGTCCACGCGCTCGGCGCCGAGCAGCCGGTCGGCCTCGACGACGCCCACCGCGGCTCCCGCGACGTCGTAGTCGTCGACGCCCATGAGCCCGGGGTGTTCGGCGGTCTCGCCGCCGACGAGCGCGGTGCCGGTCTCGGCGCACGCGCGCGCGATGCCCGTGACGATCGCGGCGATGCGGTCGGGCACGACCTTGCCGCAGGCGATGTAGTCGGTCATGAAGAGGGGCTTCGCGCCCACCACGACGATGTCGTCGACGACCATGCCGACGAGGTCCTGGCCGATTGTGTCGTGGAGGTCGAGCGCCTGCGCGATCGCGATCTTGGTGCCGACGCCGTCGGTGGAGGTCGCCAGCAACGGCCGCTCGTACGCCTTGACGAAGGAGAGGTCGAACAGGCCCGCGAAGCCGCCGACACCGCCGAGCACGTTGGGCCCGTGGGTCTTCGCGACCGCCTCCTTCATGAGCTCGACGGCGAGGTCGCCGGCCGCGGTGTCGACTCCGGCGGCGGCATAGGACGAGTTCGCGGTCACTCGACAAGCGTACCCGCGGCCCGCGCGGCGAACGGCGGTGTGCCCCCGACCCGGGACTAAAATGAGCACATGTCGGGCGCCACGCCGTCGTGGGTGATTCGTGAGAACGCGAGTCGCTCGGTTCTCCTCGCCCTCTACCTGCGTGAGGTGCTCGGCGTCGCCTCGCCCGTCGAGCTTCCACGGCTCCGGGATGTCGGTCCCGTGGGGGCGCGACTCGAGATGGACGAGCACGACCTGCTCGAGCGTCAGTGGCGCGCCTGGTGGGCGATGACCGTCGAGCCCGAGGCGCATCCGTCGCCCGTGCCGCTCGAGCTCGTCGAGGCGTACGAGACCGAGGTCGCGCTGCCCGTGTCCGACGCCGAACTCCTCGCCGCCGCGATCGTGCCGCACGCCGAGGCCGCCCGGGCCTGGGCGGAATGGGCGCATCAGGCCTACCGCTCGGCGTCGGCAGCTCGTCGCGGCGACTCCTACCGCGCCTACGCGGGAACCATCGCCGAGCACGAACGCGAGGTGGGCCGTCGTGCGCACTCGTTCGAGCTCAACGTGGAGGTGCTGCCCTTCACGGCGCCGGGCGTCTGGTGGATCGGGGCGATGACGGTCGCGGTCACCGACTCGCTGCGGTCGGATGCCTCGGCGTTCGACGACGCCATCCACCCGATCATCGCCGAGCTGGCGTAACGGCCCCGACGCCACCGTCAGCGGACTGGCCGGCCATTCACCGAGTGGGCGGCGGCGCGGCGGCGCCCACCCGGAGCCGGCGCGGCCGGTCGAGCACGACGGATGCCGCGAGCAGCACGCCGCCGCCGGCCGCGAGCAGCAGGTCGAGGAACCACTCCATGACCGCGAACGGTGGAACGAACGCGAGCACGGCGGCGATCACCACCGCGGTCGCGGCCGGACGGCGGAAGCCCTCGGGAACGGCGGCGGAGACCGACTCGAAGCGCGCGAGCGGCATGGAGATGAGCCACACCCCGGCGAGGACCACGAGGAACACCACCGGCCTGCCGGCCCACCAGGCCGCACTCGCCGGCTCCGGGGCCGCGCCGGGAACGAGGAGCGACAGCCCCGCGATGACGATGATGACCGGCAGGTGCCAGAGGTACACCGTCATGGCCCGGCTCCCGATCAGGAACACCGCCCCTTGGGCGGCGCGTGATGACATGAGCATCGACAGCGGCGCGTGCAGCAGGCTGAGCAGGCTGACCTGGGCCACGCCGAGCAGCATCAGCGGCACGGTCGGCGGGTTCAGGTTCGTCAGCATGTCGGCGGAGTACCACCCGGCTGCGACACCGGGCCACATGAGCAGGTAGGCCGCGACCGCGAGTGCGACGAGTTGCGGCGCGGTGCGCCCGCGGAACCAGCCGTCGGCGTACCAGAAGCCCAACTGCTGCGCGAAACCCCACACGAACACGAGGTTGACGAGTCCGACGTCGACGACCCCGGTGGCGACTCGGACTGCATCGACGAGCGCCGCTGCGCCGGCCAGCGCCGCGATGGTCAGCAACGGCGCGCGGTCGTGGCATCGCGCGAGCAGCGGCACGAGGCACTGGACCAGCAGGAAGGCGGCGAGGAACCAGAGCGGCGTTCCGGCGCCGGCCGCGACCGTCTCGAGCAGCGTCGGGTCGACGCCGGCGAGCGTCGCGGCCCCGAGCACGACGGCGAAGAAGACGAACAGGGCGAGCGCCGGAGTGGCGAGTCGCATCGTGCGCGACCGGATGAAGTCGACGACGGTGCCACCTCGGCGCTGCAGGCTCCGCCAACTCGTCATGCCGGTGAATCCGCCGAGCGCGAAGAAGAGCGGCATGATCTGCCCCGCCCAGGTGGCCGCGTCGAACCACGACTGCGCCTCGAGCGGGCGGGAGACGACGATCGCGCCCGACGAATCGAGGCCGACGCCGATCATGAGCAGGTGGATGACCACGACGAGGAGCACGCACGCCACACGCGCGAGATCCACCACGAGGTCGCGGCGGGCGAGCAGGGCGGCGCGTGCTGCGCGGATGTCGCCGTCGACGTCGACGGCGCCGTTCTGGTCGGGCATGAGGAACATCATGTCGGTGGGCGACGCCGGAGGGAACACCCGGGTCATGCCAGACTCGACCGCATGAGCATCTGGTTCGGCCAGCCCTCCATCGAGTGGGCGAACTCCCGCTGCGACGGCACCGCGATCCGCGCACTCGGCATCGAGATGACCGAGGTCACGGTCGACTCCCTCAAGGGCCGCATGCCCGTCGACGAGCGCACGCGCCAACCCGGCGGCGTGCTGCACGGCGGGGCATCCGTGCTCCTCGCCGAAACCCTCGCGAGCTGGGGGGCGAGCTTCACCGTCGACCCCGACGCCAACTACTGCGTCGGCATGGAGATCAACGCGAACCACCTGCGCCCGGTCGCCGACGGCTGGGTCACCGGCGAGGCCCGCCCGATCTCACGCGGGCGCACGACGCAGGTGTGGGACGTCCGCATCACCGACGAGCAGGGGAGGCTCGTGTGCATCTCGCGGTGCACGATGGCCGTGCTGCCCAAGCCGTCGGAGTACTGACCGGGCCTGCACGTGCGTATCGTGGGGCCGTGAAGCCGTTCGTTCTCCTCGCCACTCGTGCCGAGGACGTGCCCGCCGACGAGGAGTACGCGCTCTTCCTGCGGGAAACCGGGCTCGACGAGCGCGACCTCCTTCGGGTGCGGCTCGAGGCGGGACCGATGCCGAGGCTGGACCTCGACGCGTTGTCGGGCATCTTCGTCGGCGGCGGCCCGTTCAACGCCTCCGACCCGCCGGAGCGGAAGTCGCCCATCCAGCATCGGGTCGAGGCCGAATTCGCGACGCTCCTCGATGAGGTCGTCGCCCGGGACTTCCCCTTCCTCGGCGCCTGCTACGGCGTCGGCACCCTCGGCGTGCACCAGGGCGCGACGATCGATCGCACCTACGCGGAGCCGATCGGCGTCGTCCCGGTCGCCTTGACCGACGCCGGGGCATCCGATCCCCTGCTCACCGGGATGCCGCCGACGTTCAACGCGTTCGTCGGACACAAGGAGGCCATCCGTTCGCTGCCCCCTTCCGCGACCCTGCTCGGATCATCGCCGACGTGCCCGGTGCAGATGTTCCGGGTGCGGTCGAACGTCTACGCCACGCAGTTCCACCCCGAGCTCGACCTCGACGGCATCATCGTGCGCATCCACGCGTACGCCGGGCACGGCTACTTCGCCGCCGACGAGCTCGAGCTCACCCTCGCGTCGGTGCGACGCGCCGAGGTGTCGCACCCGAGCCGCATGCTCCGTACCTTCGTGGAGCTGTACGCCCGGTAAGGGTGGCCGGATGTCGCCGGCCCTCCCGGCGCGGCGCGCCACCCGGGCCCGCTACGCCGGCCGCGCCGTGACCAACGACACGACGGTGGCCGCGACGACCCGATCGGCATCCGACTCGGCGAGCCGGCCGGCACGAAGCTCCGCTGCAGCGGCGTGCAGCAGCGCCGTGTAGCAGCTCGTCAGCCACTCGGCGCTGAGGTCGCGCCGCATGGACCCGTCGCGCTGGCCGCGCTCGATGAGCGCCCGCACGCGCGCCATCGGCTCGGCGTGGTGGGCGACGATGCGCTCGTTCGGGAGCGCCTCCTCGGCCGCGCCGAGCAGCCGGTGGAACGTGTCGACGATGCGCCACGATCGGCGCACCAGCCGGTCGAGGGCCGCCACCGGCTCACCGTCGAGGTCGATCTCGGCGAGCTCCGCCTCCGAGCGCTCGATCGTGCGGATGAGCACCGCCTCGATGAGCTGCTCGCGTGACGCGAAGTGACCGTAGATGGTGACGCGCACGACTCCCGCCGCCTTGGCGATATCGGCCATGCTGGCGCCCGGGTCCTCGCTCAGGCGCGCGACCGCGGCCTCGAGGATGGCATCGCGATTCCGCAGGGCGTCGCTGCGCGTCGACCGGTTGCTCGTCATGGCTTGATCTTATCGACGACATAGGTGTATAAGTTAATTCTTGACAGCCGTGTCAAAGATAGGACGCCCAGATGACCCAGACGCATACCCACCCGATCGCCCCAGCCAGGAGTCCGAGCCGTCTCGACACCGTGACGCTCGTCGTGCTCGCGCTCGCCCAGGCGATGCTCGTGCTCGACGTCACCGTGGTGAACGTCGCCCTGCCGGTGATGAGCGCCGAACTCGGGCTCGCCACCGACCTCGCCGGGTGGGCGGTCGCGGCGTACGCCGTGCCGTTCGGCGGCCTCCTCCTCTTCGGCGGACGACTCGCCGACGTCGTCGGCAGCCGACGGATGCTCCTCACCGGCCTCCTCGCCTTCACGCTCGCCTCCCTGGCCGCCGGGCTGGCCACGAGCGCCGAGTGGTTCCTTGCCGCGCGAGCGCTGCAGGGGGTCGGAGCCGCACTGCTCTCGCCCGCCGCCCTCGCCACGCTGCTGCACCGCTTCCAGGGCAGGGAGCGGCACCGGGCCCTGGCCGTGTGGGGCGCGGTCGGCGGCGCAGGCGCCGCCGTGGGCGTGCTCCTCGGTGGCCTCCTCACCGGCGGGCCGGGCTGGCGCTGGATCTTCTTCGTCAATGTGCCCGTGGGCATCCTCGTCGCCGTCGCCATCGTCGCGTTCGCCGTCGCACCGCGCGTGACCCGGCGACGGGAGCGCGTCGACCTTGCCGGCGCGCTGCTCGCGACCGCCGGCATCGGCAGCCTCGTGGCGGCGCTCTCGGCCATCACCACGGGCGAGGTCGTGATGCCTGCCGGCCTCGCCGCCCTCGGCATCGCCCTGCTCGTCGCCTTCGTCTTCGTCGAGCGCCGCTCCACGCAGCCGCTCGTGCGCCTCGGGCTCGTACGAACCCGGTCGGTCGCCACCGGCTCGCTGCTCATGCTCGTGGCGACGGGCCTTCTCGTCGGCGGCCTGTTCATGTTCTCGTTCGAACTGCAGGCCGGGGCCGGCTGGTCGCCCATCGCGACCGGACTCGCGTTCCTCCCCATCTCGGTCGCGATCGTCGCCGGGTCGCACACCGCGGGGCGGCTCGTCGGCCGGCTCGGGCCGCGCATCGTGGGGTCGGTCTCCCTGCTCGTCGCGGCGATCGGCCTCGGTTACGCTGCGGCCGCGATCACGGCAGGCTGGCCGGAAGCCTCCGCGATCGTCGGCATGACCGTGGCGGCGCTCGGCCTCGGCGGCGCGTTCGTCTGTGCGAGCACCACCGCGCTCGGCGGCGTCGACGAGCGGGAGGCGGGCGCGGCATCCGGTCTGCTGAACTCCTTCCACGAGCTCGGAAGTGCGGCCGGTGTCGCCGGTCTCGGGGCGATCGCGGCGGCCGGCATCGGCGTCGGGTTCCAGGCCGCGGCGGGCGTCGCGGTCGTCGCGGCCATGATCGCCGTGGCCCTCATCGCCCCGGGCGTGCCTCGCAGGAGCGGCCGTTTCGTGCACTGATCCACCTCGAGTCGGCCGTCGGCCACGGGGCATCCGCTCACGTGCGCACCGGCGGCCACTCAGGCGGCTCACACGCGCAGGTATGGGATGATGAATCGTCCAGCTCGGACGCTTCCCCACCCCACGAGGAGCCATCGTCTCGCATGTGCGGCATCGTCGGCATCGTCTCAACAGAGCCCGTCAACCAGCAGATCTACGACAGCCTGCTCCTCCTGCAGCACCGAGGCCAGGACTCCACGGGCATCGCGACCGCCGACGGGCCGGTGTTCCACATGGCGAAGGCACGCGGGCAGGTGCGTGAGGCGTTCCGTACGCGCGACATGCGGGCGCTGCTCGGCAACATGGGCCTCGGGCACGTGCGCTACACCACGAAGGGCGCGGCCGAGCGCGAGGAGGAGGCGCAGCCGTTCTACGTGAACGCGCCGTACGGCATCATCCTCGTGCACAACGGCAACCTCACGAACACACGCGAGCTTTCGGAAGACCTCTTCCGCATCGACCGTCGACACGTGAACTCCACGAGCGACACCGAGATGCTGCTCAACGTACTCGCCACCGAACTGCAGGGCCAGATCACCGGCCTCGAGCTCGACCCCGACCAGGTGTTCCGCGCCGTCGAGCTCATGCACGAGCGCGTCGAGGGCTCCTACGCGGTCATCGCGTTGATCGCCGGCTACGGACTGCTCGCGTTCCGCGACCCGTTCGGCATCCGCCCGCTCATCCTCGGCAAGCGGCTGACGGATGCCGGCAAAGAGGAGTGGATCGTGGCATCCGAGTCGCTCGTGCTCGAGAACGGCGACTACGAGATCGTGCGCGATGTCGAACCGGGTGAGGCGATCTTCATCACGCTCGACGGCCAGATGATCTCGCGACAGTGCGCGAAGAACCCCCGGCTCGTGCCGTGCTCGTTCGAGTACGTCTACCTCGCCCGCCCCGACTCCGTCATGAACGGCATCTCGGTGTACGAGGCCCGCCTGCGCATGGGCGACCGCCTCGCCACCACCATCGAGACCCACATGGACAAGGGCGACATCGACGTCGTCATGCCCATCCCCGACTCGTCTCGCCCGGCCGCCATGCAGGTCGCGCAGAAGCTCGGCATCGAGTACCGCGAGGGCTTCTACAAGAACCGGTACGTCGGCCGCACGTTCATCATGCCCGGGCAGGCGCAGCGCCGCCGTTCGGTGCGCCAGAAGCTCAACGCCATGGGCACCGAGTTCAAGGGCAAGAACATCCTCATCGTCGACGACTCGATCGTGCGCGGCACGACCTCGAAGGAGATCGTCGAGATGGCGCGGGCCGCCGGCGCCAACAAGGTCACGTTCACCTCGGCGGCTCCCCCGGTGCGCTACCCGCACGTGTACGGCATCAACATGCCGAGCCGACAGGAACTCGTCGCGCACGACCGCAAGATCCCCGAGATCGCGCGCGAGCTCGATGCCGACCACATGATCTACCAGGAGGTCGTCGACCTGCAGGCCGCGATCACCGAGGGCACGTCCATCGAGCAGCTCGAGATGTCGTGCTTCAACGGCGAGTACGTCACCGGCACGGTCACCGAGGAGTACCTCGGCTGGGTGGAGAAGACCCAGCTGAGCTGAGCGGATGCCGCGGCATCCGTTCGTCGGCGGTCTGCGCCAGACTGGCCCCATGGGGTTCGAACGCCGCAGCACCGTCCGGACGCCCGTGCTCGAGATCGCGTACGAGGAGGCGGGTCCGGCCGACGGCCCGGTCGCGGTGCTCTCGCACGGGTTCCCCTACGACGTGCGCGCCTACGACGAGGTCGCCGGCCTGCTGGCGGCATCCGGTGTGCGCGTCATCGCTCCGTACCTGCGCGGCTACGGCCCGACGCGGTTCACGGATGCCGCGACGCCGCGCTCGGGCGAACAGGGCGCGCTCGCGCAGGACCTCCTCGACCTGCTCGACGCGCTCGAGATCGATCGCGCCGTCGTCGGCGGATACGACTGGGGCGGACGCGCGTCGTGCATCGTCGCGGCCCTGCATCCCGAGCGCGTCGTCGGGCTCGTCACGGTGGGCGGCTACAACATCTTCAATCCGGCGTTCGCGCAGGAGCCCACCCGTCCCGAGTGGGAGCGCACGTACTGGTACAAGTACTACTTCCACTCCGAGGCCGGGCGGCGCGGACTCGAACGCTTCCGCCACGAGCTGTGCGAGCTGCTGTGGACGACGTGGTCTCCCGAGTGGGCGGATGCCGCGACCGCGTATCGTGCGAGCGCGCCGAGCCTCGAGAACCCCGACTTCGTCGACGTGGTGATCCACTCGTACCGGCACCGGTCAGGGCTCGTCGCGGGCGACCCGCGATACGCGGCGATCGAGCACGCGATGGGGGCGGAGCCGCCGATCGCGGTGCCGACGGTGGTGCTGGAGTCGGGGGCAGACGGACTCGGCGGGCCGAGCGGCGCCGAGGATCGAGAGCACTTCACCGGGTCGTACGCGTTCCGCGAACTGCCGGGCGCCGGCCACAACCTGCCCCAGGAGGCGCCGCGCGAGTTCGCCGACGCCGTGCTGAGCCTGATCTGAGCTCAGCCTGACCTGAGCCGAGCGGATGCCGCGGCCCGCTGCCGAGAGGGCAGGCCGCCGCCAGTGCTACTCGTCGACGTGGTGCGTCGACTCGTGCTCGGCGATGCCGGCCTCGGCGCGTCGGGCGAGCGCGCGGTCGATGACGAGCGCCACGACCGCGCCGAGCCCGACGCCGACGGCCGCGCAGATGAGGAGCAGGAAGCCGAAGACCTGGCCCTTGTCGAACTGCACGAGCTCGTTCTCGGGCGCCTGGCCGTCGAACGCGAGCGTGAGGATGAGCGCGACGATCGCGCCGAGGATCGCCCCGAGCGTGAGGAACCTGCCGTAGCGCGGGGCGCGCCGCACCATCACCGCGTCGCTCGTGACCTCGGTCTCGACCGGCTCCACGTGCTCGACTGGCTCCACGTGCTCCACTGGCTCCACGTGCTCGGCAGCGGCGCCGCGGGCCGAGGGCACGACGCCGTCGCGGCTGACACTCGCCGCGGAGATGGGCTCGGGCGTGTCGGGGGAGTTCTGCGTGTCGCTCACCACACCATTCTCCCGCACGACGGGGGCAGCGACATCGGTCGCACGGCTCAGCCGAGGGCCACGATCAACGAGAGCGCCGCGAGCACGACCGACAGGGGCGTCATCGTGTACCGCTCGGGCTTGCTGCGTGAGATGGCGTTCATCGCGATGCCGAGGACGAAGTAGCCGAAGACGACCCACGCGGCGACCACCACCACGATCTCGGGGAGCACGAGCGGCGCGAGGTCGGCCCGCATCAGGAAGATCCACGCGAATACGGCGTAGAGCACGATCGCGACGACACTGCCGATCCGTTTGGACTTCGGCAGCACCCGGTCGGCGCCACCCCATGCGAAATGACCGAGTGGGGCGCCGAAGATGAGGGCGACCTGGCCGACGGCGAGGACGCCGAGGAGGACACAGAGGACGATGGCCGCGATGGCTGCAAAACTCACGGTGGGAGCCTAGACCCGCCAACGACTCAGGGGATTCGCAGCACCGGCAGTTGTCCGTCGAGATCCGCACGTTGGCCGGATGCATGCACTCGGCCGGACGCCCGGGCGTCGGCCCACGACAGGTCGCCCACCGCCAGGGCGAGCCACGTGGCGGCATCCGTCTCGACGACGTTCGGCGGCGTGCCGCGCGTGTGCTTCGGACCCTCGATGCACTGCACCGCGCCGTGCGGCGGCACGCGCACCTCGACGGTGCCACCGGGTGCCTGCTCGGCGAGGAGCTGCAGCGTGTACCGCACCGCGATGGCGAGCGTCGAACGGTCGACGGATGCCCCGAGCGCCGCGCCTGCGCCATCGCCGCGCTGTGCGGCGATCGCCTGCACCGTGCTCACCGCTGCTCGCCCCAACCCATCGTCGATCCGTGCCCGTGCCATGCCTCCATCCTCCACCCCTACCCGGGTATCACCCGAAGATCGCTCCGGGGAGTGATGACCGCGAGTACCGCCGCTTCGTACCGTCTCGGCATGACACCTCCGAACACTGTGAAACTCGCCGCCGTCGCCTGGTCGGGAGCCATCGCCGCCGGCGTGGTCGAGGCGGCCATCGCCGTCACCCGTCTCGCCGCCGAGGGCCCACTGACCGGCCCCATCTGGTTGAACCTCGGACTGCGGGTCGTCGTCTTCGCCGTCGCCGCCGCACTCATCGTCGGCCTCGTGCGCGGCTCCCGAGCCGCCCGCATCGCCCTGACCGCACTCCTCAGCGTGCTCGGGCTCGCGTCGCTCGTCGTGCCCGCGGTGCTCCAGCTCGCTCAAGGCGGCACGCTGTACGCCGCGCTCGACGAGTTCGGCGCGGTGCGCGTCGTCCACGTCCTGCTCGTGATCGTTGCGACGATCGTCATGTACCTACCCAGCGCGAACGCGTACTTCCGCCGCGGGCGGGGGGTTCGCGCCCCGGTCGGCGCAAATCCCATCGGGTAGCCTGAACCGGTGAGAATCCTCGTCCTCGGCTCGGGCGCGCGCGAGCACGCCATCATCCTCGCGCTGCTCGACGAGGAGGCCCGGCACGAGATCATCGCCGCCCCCGGCAACGCCGGCATCGCGGCATCCGCCACCTCGTCGGCCCGCGGCAGCGTGACCACGATCGCGCTCGACCCGACCGACCCGGTGCTCGTCGCCGACTACGCGTTCGACAACGACATCGAGCTCGTCGTGATCGGTCCCGAGGCGCCGCTCGTGGCCGGCGTCGCCGACGCCCTGCGCCCGCGCGGTATCGCCGTGTTCGGGCCTGGCAAGGCCG
Source organism: Agromyces sp. NPDC052230 (assembly GCF_040679595.1). Classification (NCBI taxonomy): domain Bacteria; kingdom Bacillati; phylum Actinomycetota; class Actinomycetes; order Micrococcales; family Microbacteriaceae; genus Agromyces; species Agromyces sp. NPDC052230. Next base: position 285,810 of record NZ_JBFAVC010000001.1, read on the forward strand.
CGGCCGCGCTCGAGGGCTCGAAGACGTTCGCCAAGCGCATCATGGAGGCCGCGGGCGTGCCGACGGGCCGCGCGAAGCTCGCCGACACCCTCGCCGAGGTCGAAGCGACGCTCGACGACTTCGGCGCCCCGTTCGTCGTGAAGGCCGACGGCCTCGCAGCCGGCAAGGGCGTGCTCGTCACCGGCGACCGCGACGCCGCGCTCGCGCACGCCACCCACTACCTGCAGCAGGGCCCGGTGCTCGTCGAGGAGTTCCTCGAAGGCCAGGAGGTCTCGCTCTTCCTGCTCTCCGACGGCACGAACGTGGTACCGCTCTCGCCCGCACAGGACTACAAGCGCCTCCGCGACGGCGACCGCGGCCCGAACACGGGCGGGATGGGCGCGTACTCGCCGCTGTCCTGGCTCGCCGACCGCTTCGGCAGCGAGCAGGCCTTCGTCGACGAGGTCATCGACACGATCGCGAGGCCCACCGTGAAGCAGCTCGCCGAGGAGCAGACGCCGTTCATCGGCCTGCTCTATGCGGGCCTCATCCTGACCTCGCGCGGCATCCGCGTCATCGAGTTCAACGCTCGCTTCGGCGATCCCGAGACGCAGGTGGTGCTGCCGCGGCTCGAGACGCCGCTGTCGGGCCTGCTGTTCGCCGCGGCGACGGGGGCGCTGGCCGCGACGCCGCGCCCGGTGTTCCGAGCGGATGCCGCGGTCACGGTCGTGCTCGCGAGCGAGGGATACCCCGAGTCCCCCGAGACCGGCCGCGTGATCGAGGGCGTGGATGCCGCGGCATCCGTGCCCGGAGTGCACCTCGCGCACGCCGCGACGGCCATCGGCTCCCCCGCCGAGCCAGGGGCCATGCCGCCGTTGGTGGCGACCGGCGGACGCGTGCTCAATGTCGTGGCGATCGGCGCGGACCTCGCCGAGGCCCGGCGACGTGCGTACGAGGCGCTCGGCCACCTCCGTCTCGAGGGTGGGCAGTACCGCACCGACATCGCCGCGCGCGTCGCGGAGTGAGGGGAACCCCGATGAGGAGCGACGCGAAGGAGCTGCCCGGCTGGACCCACGTCTACTCGGGCAAGGTGCGAGACCTGTACGTGCCCGCGACGACGCCCGACGATGACGACGAGTGGACCGGCGATCCGCTGCGCCGCTCGCGTGTCGTGCTGGTCGTCGCGAGTGACCGCGTCAGCGCGTTCGACCACGTGCTCGAGCCCGCCATCCCCGGCAAGGGCGCCATGCTCACGAAGCTCACGCGCTGGTGGTTCGACCAGCTGCCCGAGGTGCCGAACCACCTCGCCTACGCCGAGGACGATCGGCTCGCCGACCTCCCCGAGATCCCGGCCGAGGTGGCCGAGCGCGCGACCCTCTGCCGCACGCTCGACATGTTCCCGATCGAGTGCGTCGTTCGCGGGTACCTCACGGGCGGCGGCTGGAAGGAGTACCAGGCCACGGGCGCCATCGGCGGCATCCGACTGCCCGAGGGCCTGTCGAACGGCGACCGGCTGCCCGAGCCGATCTACACGCCCGCATGGAAGGCGCCCCTCGGCGAGCACGACGAGAACATCTCGTACGAGCGCACCGTCGAAATCGTCGGCGAGACCGTCGCCGGGCAGCTCCGGGCGATGTCGCTGGAGATCTTCGAGCACGCCTCCGAGGTCGCCGTGGACCGCGGGGTGATCCTCGCCGACACCAAGTTCGAATTCGGCGCCGACCGCGACACGGGCATCGTCACGCTCGCCGACGAGGTGCTCACGAGTGACTCGAGCCGGTACTGGGATGCCGAGGCGTACCTCACGGCCGCCACGCCCGAACTGCGCATGGCGAGCTTCGACAAGCAGATCGTGCGCGACTGGCTCGCCGCGAATTGGGACGAGCAGGAACTCGAGGAGCCGCCGACGCTGCCGCACGAGATCGTCGAGCGCACCGCCGAGCGCTACCGTGCCCTGCTCGAGCGACTGACGCTCGGACTGTGACCCGGCGGGCGGCGACCGCGCGGCGCGGTCACCCGATGACTCAGCCTGCGGGCGAGAAGCCGGCCGCCCGGATCGCGTCGGCGTAGGCCGCGTAGCCGGCCGTGTTCGGGTGGAACGGCGCGGCGTCGGACAGCCCGTTGATCCATGGGGTTGCCGAACCGATGCCGTGCCCGGCGAACGCCTGCGTCACGTCGACGTAGACGAATCCCGGTCCGGCCGCCGTAACGGCGGCTTGGATCACACTGTTGAGCGCCATGATGCCCGCGTTCACGGCCGCGATCCTCGGGTCCGCCGACGGCTCGAAGAGCAGCGGGTAACCGGTGACGTAGACCGTGGCCTTCGGCGCGGCCTCGCGGATGGCCGCGAGGGTGGTCGCGAGATCCGTCGCGAGCCCCGGGAGCAGGACGGTCTGAGCATATTGGACGGCCGCCAGGCACTGCTCGGGGGTGCCCGTCAGGCAGGTCTGGGCCAGCGCCGCGACGCCGAGGTCGTTCGCGCCCACCGTCAGCGTCACCGACTTGGTGCGATGATCGAGACCCTCCAGCTGCCCGAGCACGTCGGCGGTCGTCGCGCCCGCGCACCCGCGAAGGTCGGTGAGCACCTGCCCGGGATCGTCGGCGAGGAGGGCGGCGTATCCGTTCGGGGTCGTTCCGCAGAGGTCGATCGGGACGCCACCACCGACGCCGGCGGCGTACGAGTCGCCGAGTGCGACGTACGAGATCTTGGCGTTGGCGGCGTGGTCGGGCGGGCCGCCGGCGACTGCCTGCGCGGGCGCGACGGCGAAGCCCGTCGAGAGGACGGCGACGATGGCGACGCTGAGAAGGGACGCCCGGTTGCGAGGACGTGTCATGGCGGTCATGCGCCGGAACCTACCCTCCGTATGCCGATGCCGCCACCCCTCCGGGAATGTTCGGCAGCTGGGCCGGGTTATCATTAGTTGTGACTACAACCAATACGCCCTCGACAACGGCCCTCCTCGCCGCGGACACGGGCATGGGCGCCGTGACCCTGAAGGTGGGCGATCTCGATGCGATGATCCGCTACTACCGCGACGGCGTGACCCTCGAGCTGCTCCGCCACGACGGCCCGGTCGCCGTGCTCGGCCGCGGCACGACCCCCATCGTGATCCTCGAGGTCGCGCCCGAACTGAAGCACGCCGATCCTCGCAGTGCGGGGCTGTACCACACCGCGATCCTCTTCGACTCACGCGAGGCGCTCGCATCCGCCGTCTACTCGGTCGCCCTGAAGCATCCGGGAACCTTCACCGGCAGTTCCGACCACCTCGTGAGCGAGGCGTTCTACTTCACGGACCCCGAGGGCAACGGCGTCGAGCTCTACTTCGACCGCGACCGCTCGCAGTGGAGTTGGACGCACGGCCAGATCGAGATGTCCACGATGTTCCTCGACCCGAATCGCTACCTCAGCGAGCACCTGACGCCCGGTGCAGCGGAGGCCGCGACCGCGGGCACCGGCCTCGGCGACGCGATCGTCGGCCACGTGCACCTCTCGGTCGGCGACATCCCGAGCGCTCGCGAGTTCTACGTCGACCGCCTCGGCTTCGACCAGACGACGATGTACGGCAGCCAGGCCCTCTTCGTGTCGGCCGGCGGCTATCACCACCACATGGCCATGAATACGTGGAACAGTGCCGGCGCCGGTCGTCGCGGCCCGGCGCTCGGGCTCGGCAAGATCGAGATCGTCGTGCCCGGCGCCGACGACCTCGGCGAGATCGGCGAGCGGATGTCGCATTACGGCGTGGCGACGCGCGACGACGGCCTCACCCTCGCCTTCGACGACCCCTGGGCGAACCTCATCGAGGTCCGCGCCGCCGGCTGACCCCCGAGTACCTCCCTGCGGATATACGATCCGGCGCGCCGAGGATCGGCTGATCCGGTCGGGGTGTCGGATCGTATATCCGCAGAAACGAACGCGACCGGAGGGCCAGCCGAAGCCCAGCGCCCGCGTCAGGATTCCGGTGCGGGGCCCGGACCCTTGCGGTGCGACATGTCGTGGAAGGCGTCGAACTCGAGGCCCACGCCGGGCAGCGGCGTGAGGTCGGGGCGGGCGCGCAGTCCGTCGAGGACGACGGCGAGCTGACGACGCCAGTAGGGCAGGTAGGTGCCGCCGTACTGCCCGAGTGAGCCGAGCATGTCGACCAGCACGGCGAGGTCGACCGCCGTGACATCCGCACGCAACGAGCCCTCGGCCTGGGCGCGAGCGACGAGCCCGTCGAGCGGTTCCGCCAACTCGGCTCCGGGTCGATGATCGGGATCGATCTCGGCCATCCGACGCATGACCGCCGGCACATAGGGCGAATGCGCGAGCCACGTGGCGTAACGCTCGAGGTAGAGCTCGACCGAGCGCCATCCGGTCTCGGCGGCGAGGATCTCGGGCGTGAGGTCGCGGAGCTCGCCGACGCCGAGGTCGTACAGCTCGCGCACGAGCGCGTCGCGGTTGGGGAAGTGCCGGTACACCGTGCCCGCGCCGACGCCGGCCCGTGTGGCCAGCTCGTCGAGCGGCGCCTCGATGCCGCGCTCGGCGAAGAGCACCCTCGCCTCGGCGAGGAGTCGCTCGTGATTGCGCCGGGCATCCCGCCGCGGCGATGTGGGCGGGTTCACGGTATCCACCCTATCCGCCGATCCTCCGTCGTCCCCGTGCACCGGATCGGCGCGCGGCTAGGCTGATCGCGTGTCCGACACCGACCAGCACGAGCAGCCCGTCGCCGACAACACGCGACGGATCGAGGCATCCGTCGTCACCGACTTCCGTGACCGGATGAGCTACGGGGGCTACCTCGACCTCGACACTCTGCTCTCGGCGCAGCGGCCGATCTCGCAGCCCGAGCACCACGACGAGCTGCTGTTCATCATCCAGCACCAGACCACCGAGCTCTGGCTGAAGCTCGTGTTGCACGAGCTCAGCACGGCGTGCGACCTGATGCGCGCCGACGAGCTCGCGCCCGCCCTCAAGTGCATCGCCCGCGTCAAGCACATCCAGAAGACCCTCACCGAGCAGTGGTCGGTGCTCGCGACGCTCACGCCGACCGAGTACGGGCAGTTCCGCGGCGTGCTCGGCAACGCCAGCGGGTTCCAGTCGTCCCAGTATCGGGCGGTCGAGTTCATGCTCGGCAACAAGAACGCGAAGATGCTGCAGGTCTTCGAAGCGGATGCCGCGGCCGCCGCGATCGTGCGGCGCGCACTCGAGGCGCCGAGCCTCTACGACGAGTTCCTGCGCCTGCTCGCGCGGGCCGGTTACGACATCCCCGCCGACATCCTCGAGCGGGACGTGACCCGGGCGTGGACGTTCCGGCCGGAGCTCGTCGAGGTGTTCGCCCGCATCTACGCCGACCCCGAGCACAACTGGGCGGCCTACGAGACCTGCGAGGAACTCGTCGACCTCGAGGACAACTTCCAGCTCTGGCGCTTCCGGCACCTGAAGACGGTCGAGCGCATCATCGGCTCGAAGACCGGCACGGGCGGGTCGAGCGGCGCCCCCTTCCTGAAACGCGCCCTCGAGCTCACGTTCTTCCCCGAGCTCTACGCCGTGCGCACCGAGATCCCGGGTTGACGGATGTCGCACGCCGCCCCGTTCCCTGAGCCGGTCGAAGGACCCGAGCACGTCGGAGGGCCCGAGCACGTCGCCGCGCTCGACCTCGGTCCGCTCGCCGCACCCGTACGACGGTCGATGAACGGCGAGCACCCGGGCGACACCGGCACGAGGCTGCCGCCCCTCGTCGACCATCACGTGCACCTCATGATCGTGGGCGCCCACGCGCTCGCCGATACGGCACTGGCCGGCGTGGTCGACCTCGGCGCGCCGCTCGACCTGCTGACCGAGCGACGCGCCCACGACGGGCTACCGCACGTCGAGTTCGCGGGCACCTTCCTCACGGCGCCGGGCGGGTATCCGATCGGACGCGCGTGGGCCGCGCCGGGCTGCGCGCGGGAGGTCACCGCCGCGACGGGTGGGGGCCGGGGGTCGCTGCCGGCGCCCGCCGAGACGGCCGTGTCCGAGCAGCAGGGGTTCGGGGCATCCGTCATCAAGGTGGCCCTCAACTCGGCGGCCGGACCGGTGTTCGACCGCGCCACCCTCGATGCCATCGTGGCCGCCGCGCACGAACGCCGGATGCCCGTGGTCGCGCATGTCGAGGGCGACGGGATGACCCGGCTTGCGATCGACGCGGGCGTCGACGTGCTCGCGCACACGCCCTTCACCGAGCGCGTCGACGACGAGCTCCTCGCGCGCGCGGCGGACGCCGGGCAGCGGTGGATCTCGACGCTCTTCGTCACGAGCTACGGCGAGCCGTCGCCTGAGCGCGACCAGGCCCTCGACAACCTTCGCCGGTTCCACGCGGCGGGCGGCCGGGTGCTCTACGGCACCGATCTCGGCAACGGCGACCAGCCGCTCGGCGTGAACCCGGCCGAGGTCGACCTGCTCACGATGGCCGGCCTCGGGGCATCCGACGTGCTCGCCGCGATCTGCGACCCGTGGCCGCTGGACGAACGCGACGACGCCGTCGCGACCTTCGTGCGCGGCGCGCCGCCCACCACGCTCGACGAACTCGCAAGCTGGCTCGCGACGGCCTGCCTCGTGCCGGCCGAGGAACTGGAGGCCCTGTGACGCACGATCCGCACCTCGCCTACGCCCGCCGGATGGATCGCGCCGACGGGCTCGCGCATTACCGCAAGCGGTTCGCGGGCGCCGAAACCGACCTCGTCTACTTCGACGGGAACTCGCTCGGACGCCCCCCGCTGTCGGCCATCGAGCGCATGGAGCGGTTCCTGCACGACGAGTGGGGCAGGCGGCTCATCCGCGGCTGGGATGAGTCGTGGATGCAGCTGCCGTTCGAGATCGGCGACCTCATCGGCCGTGCGGTGATCGAGGCCAAGGCTGGGCAGACGGTCGTCGGCGACTCGACGACCGTGCTCCTCTACAAGCTCGCGCGTGCGGCCGTCGACGCGCAGCTGGTGCGCGATTCGGGGCGCCGCGAGATCATCGTCGACAGCGACAACTTCCCCACCGACCGGTACGTGATCGAGGGCATCGCCCGCGAGCGTGGCATGCACGTGCGTTGGATCCAGGTCGACACCGCCTCGGGCGTGACGAGCGAGCAGCTCGCCGAGAAGGCAGGACCCGACACGGCGCTCGTCGTGCTCAGCCACGTGGCCTACCGCTCGGGCTACCTCGCCGATGCCCGCGAGCTCACGCGCATCGCCCACGACGCCGGCGCGCTCATCCTCTGGGACCTCTGCCACTCCGCCGGCTCCGTGCCCGTGCATGCCGACCTGTGGGGCTTCGACCTGGCCGTCGGATGCACCTACAAGTACCTGAACGGCGGTCCGGGTTCGCCCGCCTTCGCCTACGTGCGCGACGACCTCCAGGACGTGCTCGCGCAGCCGATCCAGGGGTGGATGGGCGCGGCGGACGTGTTCGCGATGGGCCCCGAATACGTTCCGGGGCGGGGCATCCGCCGCTTCCTCAGCGGTACGCCGCCGATCGTGGGCATGCTCGCCATGCAGGAGACCCTCGCCATGATCGCCGAGGCCGGCATGCCCGCCATCCGGGAGAAGTCCGTTGCCCTCACGGAGTTCGCGATCTCTGTTGCCGAGGAGTGGCTCGCCCCGCTCGGCGTCACGCTCGCCTCACCGCTGGACCCCGCGCGGCGCGGCGGCCACGTGACGCTGCGGCATCCGGCCATGCGAGAGGTGACGGCGCGGCTCTGGCAGCAGGACGTGATTCCCGACTACCGAGACCCGAGCGGCCTGCGCATCGGGCTCTCACCGCTGTCGACGAGTTTCGAGGAGGTGCACCGGGGACTCGCGGCCGCCCGGGACACGCTGCGGACCGTGCTGACCGAGCGGGCGGGGCTCGCGTAGGCCCTGCGGATCGACCTGTCAACGCCCTCGACTCGACGCGAGAACGGGGTGAGACTGCTCCGAGAGGCGCCCCCTGCCCCGGGGGGCGTGCCGACCGAAGGAGCGACGAGCATGAGCGACGAGCAGACGACACGCACCGACGCCGAGAAGACGACCGGGACCGCGAAGACGGTGCCGCCCACTCCGCCCGTGGCCTCCGAGGCGGCAGCTGGAGGGACGGCTCCCTCCGCCACGACCTCCGCGACGTCGACGGGTGCGTCGACTACGCCGAGCACCTCGACCACCGGCGCATCCGGCGCATCGACGGGCGGCGCCCCGACCGCCGCTCCGGCCGGCCCCGGTGAGGACGTGAACAGCGGCAACCGGGAGGCGGTGGACTCCACGGGCGCCACCACGGGTTCGCCGTTCGACAAGGCCGTGGACGCTGCCACGGAGGCCGCGAAGAAGGCCACCGCCCGCCTCAAGGAGGCGGCCGAGAGCGCCGACCTCGACCATTTCGCCGACGAGGCCAAGCGCGTCACGGGCACGTGGAGCGAGAAGGTCAAGAGCGAGTACGAGCGCCGCCCCGGCGTGGTGATCGGCGCCGCCGTCGCGGGTGCCGTGGTGCTCGGCGCGATCGCCCGGGCGATCGGGCGGCGGCGATGAGCGACGTCGACGGCGCCGACGGCATGGGCGGTTCGGACGGAACGGAACAGGCCGGACGTTCACCGGGCAGCACCGGCTCGTACGGCACGCCCGGCCATACGGTGCCCGATCCGAAGCAGCCGGTGACCTCGATGGACGCGGCCGATGCCGACGCGGACGCCGACTCCCCCGAGGATCCGGCCGCCCACGGCGGCCCGAGACTGCGCGATCTTCCCTCGACCGAGACCGGCGTGGTGGACGACGACGCGTCCAAGGACCACGGCGTGGGGCCCGAGTAGCATGCGCGCCGAGAACGACCGCGACGCGCCCGTCGAGCAGGCCATCGACGAGGCGACGGCAGCGGCCGACCGCGCGTCGCGAGCGACCGAGGAGACCCTCGACGCGATGCGGGCCGCTGCCGCCGACGCCGCCGCGCGTGGCGCCGAGGCGGTCTCGAGCGCGTCGGCAACGTTCGAGGCGGTCACCGAGGACGCGCTCGACGACGCCGAAGACCTCGCCGAGGACGCCGCTGCGTGGCTCGACGGGAAGTACCGCGAGAATCCGACGCTCGTGATCGCGCTCGCGGCCGCGGCGGGCCTGGCCCTGCTGATCGGCGCGGGCGCGATCATCCGGGCGGTGCTCCGGCGGTAGTCTCGCCGACGTGACGAGCCCTGCTCCGCGCCGTCGTGCGGGCCTCAGCCCCTGGTCGATGGTGGTCGGCCTCGGCTTCGTGAGCCTCACCATCGACATGGTGTCCGATGGCGCCATCTCGGTGAGCGGTGCGCTGCTCGAGGAGCTCGGGGCATCCGCGGTGCTCGTCGGCACCGTCACGGGTACGGCCACGGCGATCGCACTCGTGCTGCGGCTCGTCACCGGGCCATGGTCCGACCGCAGCGGGTCCTACTGGGCATTCACGATCGTCGGCTATGCGATGAGCGCGGTGAGCGTGCCACTCCTGGCGCTCACGCCCGTGCTCGGCTCCGCGTCCCTCGCCGCCGCGAGCGCGCTCCTGATCACCGAGCGCACGGGCAAGGCCGTGCGCGGGCCCGCCAAGACCGTGCTCCTCGCCGACGCGGCGGGCGCCGTGGGACGCGGGCGCGGCTTCGGCGTGCACAAGCTGCTCGATCAGATCGGCGCCTTCGCCGGGCCGCTCGTGGTGGCCGGCGTCGCCGGGATCACGGGCGCGCTGTGGCCCGCCTTCCTCGTCCTCCTCATTCCCGCAGCGGTGGCGATGGTGCTGCTGTTCTGGCTTCGCGCGCGGGTGCCCGATCCCAGCGTGTACCGCCCGGCCACGACGCCCGAGGTGGGCGGGACGCCTTTCGAGGCATCCGCTGATCCGGCGCGGATGTCGCTCGCCGCCCGTCTGTCGGGCCTGGCCGCGATCCCGGGCCGGGTGCGCACGACCTTCCTCCTGTTCGCCGCCTTCGCGGCCGTCACCACATTCGGACTGCTGAGCTTCGGGATCGTGTCGTACCACCTGGCCGCCACGGACCTCGTGCCGATCGCGGCAGTGCCGCTCGTGTACGCGGCCGGCATGGCGACTGCCGCCGTCGGGGCCATCCTCACGGGATGGGCGTACGACCGATTGGGGACCTCAGTGCTCCTGGGCGTGCCGCTCCTCACCGCGTTCGTCCCGGGTCTCGCGCTCGGCGGCACGATCTCGATGGTGGTCAGCGGCGTCCTCATCTGGGGACTTGCCACCGGCGTGCAGGATTCCACCGTGAAGGCGCTCGTCGCCGATCTCGTTCCCGTCGACCAACTCGGTTCGGCGTACGGGTGGTTCGCCGTGTTCCAGGGACTCGGCGCGCTGGCCGGCGCCGTCGCAGCCGGGGCGCTGTACGCGAACCTGCCGGTCCTCGTCGCGCTCGTGGCGGTGACGCAGGTCGCGGCATCCGTGCTGCTCGTGTTGGTGTTGCGACGCCACCGGGGCCGGCTGCCGGTCAGCACGGCCTGAGGGCGTACGACCGGGGCGGCTCCACCCGCGCTCGGATCGCCGGCCGCGCCTCAGCGTGATCGGGACGCTCGGTCACTGGTGTCCCGGGATCGCGGGGCGCGACCCTGACGGCAGCGGCGCCGCCGGCGCCCGGCCGACCGAGAGGAGCCGAACAATGTCCACGTCATCCGCATCCGCTTCCGGAGCCGTCCATTCCGACCCCGAGCCCTCGGCGGTGCTCCACCACTCGCACGAGCGCCGGTTGTACCGAGCGGCCGGGCTCGGCGGCATCCTCGCCTTCGCCTCCTGGCTCGGGCAGCCCGTCGTGGTCGCGGTGCTCTCCGCGGCCGAAGGCGACGAGGTCCCGACCATCGAGCTGCTCCGGTCGCGTCCGTATTCCGGCGTGATCGAGGCGGTGATCTTCCTCGGGATGGCCGTGGGCCTGTTGGCGTTCGTCCAGGCGTCGGCCTCGCTGGTCCGGAACCGGACCGGCCCCGAACCATCGGTCTGGGCCGGGATCGGTGCGGCCTTCGGGTGGGTCGGCGCGGCGTCCTGGATCCTGGTCGCCACCGCCAGCCTGTCGCCGTTCACCTCCATCGGGCTGGGGGTCGCGGAGGCCCTGCCCGACCAGGCGGGGCAGACGGCGGTCCTCGAGGCGAACGCCCTCCTGATCACCGCCTTCGTCATCGCGGGCGCCCTCGGGTTGGCCGGCCACGCGCTGTTCCTCGCCACCGCGGGGCGCCGAGCGGGCATCCTCGGCTGGCCGCTGGCGGTGACGGCGTTCGCCGCGGTGGCCGCCCTCGCGCTGCCGTTCCTGATGCCGTTCACTCCGCCATGGGGACTGATCGGGGTGCTGCTCTTCGTGCTGGTCGCCGGCATCGTGTTCCTGTTCCGGAGCCGGCGTGGCGCGACCCGGTGAGCACGCGGAGCGACCGACGTGCATCTGGTCGCCCGCCCGACGTGGTGGGAGGATCGGGTCATGACGGGCGGGCAGGTCGCGCTCCTCGCATCGCAGGCCATCGTCGTGGCGGTGGGCACGATCGGCGCCGTGCTCGTCGTCGTGTCCGTCGCCCGCGGCCGGCACGTCGAGCCCAACCGACGGGTCTGGCTGCCCGCCCTCGCGGTGATCGCCGTGCTGGTGGGAGCGGCCGTGGCCGTGACCGGTCCTGACGCCGAGCTCGCGGCCGCCACGTGGTTCGGCGCCTTCCCGCTGCTCGCCGCAACCTACCCCGACGGTCGCTTCGTCCCCAGGTGGCTCGCCGGCCCGGTCGCCGTCTACGTCGCGTTCATGCTGATCGCCTTCGCCACGGGCGGCGCCGTCACCGACGAGCCCTGGTGGTTCCTCGTCGGCACCTCGAGCCTGCTCCTCGTCATCGGGCAGGTCTATCGCTACCGATACCGATCCGACACCCGTCAACGTGAGCGTCTGCGATGGGCGCTCCTCGGCATCGTGACGAGCCTCGAGCTCTACGTCGTGGTCGCCATCATCGAAGGCGGCACGATCGGGGAACGCTCCCCTGCCTTCGTCGCTGCGGCGAACGTCGCGATCCTTCCGGCGCTCATCGGCTTCGTGATCGGCCTCGTGCGTCCCCGACTGTGGAACGTCGACCCGCCGCTCCAGGCCCTGCTGGGCTTCGCCGTGGCGGCACCGGTGCTCGCCGCGGCGTACGGGGTCACCAGCTGGCTCGCCGGCGGACTCGGAGACGGCGCAGGATGGCTCGGCGCCGCCGTCGTCGCCGTCGTCGCCGTGCCCGTGATCCGCGCCGCGTCCCGGCTCGCCGCATGGGTGGTGTACCGCGGACGGGTGGATCCCGCCGCCGCGGTCGGCGCCCTCGGCCGGGCGGTCGCCGACGAACCGGATGCCGTGCACGTGCCGCAGGCGATCCTGCGCAGCGCGGTCGACAGCCTCTTCCTCGACGGGGCGGCCCTCCGCGGCGCTGACGTCAGCGCGCAGGTCGGCTCCATCGAGGGCCGGGTCGAGGAGTTCCCGGTGGTCCACCTGGGCACGGAGCTGGCTCGCCTGGTGATTCCGCCCCGTGCGGGCGAGTCGGAGCTGACCGCACGCGATCGGGCGGTCGCGGAGGCCCTTGCGCTGCACGCCGGCCCCGCGCTGCACGGCGTCCGTGCGCTCGCGCGGCTCACCGAGTCGCATGCGCTGCTCGTCTCCGCTCGGGAGGAGGAGCGGCGCCGGCTGCGCCGCGACCTCCACGACGACCTGTCGCCGAGCCTTGCCGGCCTCGCGCTGAGCGCCGCCGCGCTCGCCCGGCGCATCACGAGCACCGACGCCGACCCGCAGCTGGCGCACATCGCCGACGAGCTCCACCGCGACATCCGTTCGGTGATCGTGCGTGCCCGCGAGATCTCGCACGGCCTGCGACCGGCCGTGCTCGACGAGCAGGGCCTCGTCGCCGCGATCCGGTCCCGCGTGACGGCACCCCGTCCCGATGACCTCGAGGTGCGACTCGAGGTCGACGATGAGCGGATGCCGCTTCCGGCGGCGGTCGACGTCGCCGCGCTGCGCATCGTCCAGGAGGCGGTCTCGAACGTGCGGCGGCACGCGTCCGCGCGGACCTGCACCATCTCCCTCCGCCTCGAGACCGACCATCTCGACGTCACGGTGCTCGACGACGGGATCGGGCTACCCGAGCGGCGTCCGGACGGGCTCGGCATCCCGTCAATTCGGGAACGGGCGCGCGAGCTCGGCGGCATCGCCGAGATCGGAAACGATCCGGGTGGCGGAAGCCGTGTCCACGTCCGCCTGCCGCTGGAGTGGGGTGCGATGTGACCAGCCTCGTGGTCGTGGACGATCATCCGCTGTTCCGGAAGGGCATCGTGGCCCTGCTCGAGGCGAGCGGCTTCGACGTCGTCGCCGAGGCGGCGAGCGCGGCCGAGGCGATCGAGGTGGTGATGGCCGTGCGACCCGACGTGGTGCTCATGGACCTCGGCCTGCCCGACCGAAGCGGGCTCGCTGCGACGGCGCACCTCTCGGCCGCACTGCCCGCCACCCGCTTCGTGGTCATCACGATGTACGACGATGCGGAGACGGTCCGGCGTGCGCTCGAGGCCGGCGCCGACGCCTACGTGACGAAGGACGCCTCACCCGACCAGGTTGTGGCAGCCGTCGAGGCGGTGCTGATGGGAGCCCAGTGGCTCGGCAGCGGCGTCCCTCGCCCGACCGCCGACCCCGGTACGGCCGCGACGCACGGTGCCGCGGACCTGCCGGGGCTGACGCCGCGGGAGCGTTCGATCGCCGAGCTCGTGGGCAGGGGCCTGCCGAACGAGGCGATCGCCGAGCGCCTCGGCCTCTCGCGCAAGACCGTCGCGAACTACGTGTCGAGCGTGCTCCTCAAGCTGGGCGCGGTCGACCGGCTCGAAGCGGCACGTATCGTGCGGCGGTCGACCGACCGGTGAGCGGCGGCAGCGGCGCGAACGTTGCCCCTCGTCACGCGAGCGCCGCGATCCGCGCGAACTGCTCCCGCAGGGTGTCGGCGAAGACCTCGGCCGGCAACGCGTCGGCATCGCAGTGCACGGCGCATCGCAGCATGCCGTCGTACGAGAGCGCGGCCACGCCGAGCCGCACGTTCCCCTGGATCGCGGCGAGCGGCCACACGCGTTCGAGTGGCGCGCCGGCGAGGGCGAGCGGATGCCGCGGCCCTTGCACGTTCGTCACGAACATGACGATCAGCCGCTGGTACCGCACGAACCGCTTGAAGAGCCGGGAGCCGAACCGGGTCCTGGTGAGCTCGTACTGCCCGCGCGAACGGGCGTCCTCCTTGCGCACGCGGGTGAGCTCCGCGATGCGACGGAGGCGTACGGCGGGGTCCGCCTCGCCCGTGGGCATCGGCACGAGCATCACGCCGACGGCGTTGCCTGACCGCCCGCGTTCGCGGAGCGCCACGGGCACGCTCGCGGGCAGGGCCGGCGGCACCGGCTCGCCACGGGCGCGGAGTGCCGCCTCCGCCGCCGCGGCCGCCGCCGCGAGCAACGCGTCGTTCACGGTCGCCCCCACCGTGGCGGCTCCCGCCGCCAGGGCGTCGAGCGGTGTGTCGACGAAGGCGACTCCGCGGCGCGGCCCGATCGGCCCGAGCAGCACGGTACGGGGCACGGCGCGGCGGAACACGGCGATCGTTCGCACCCAACCCGACGCGAGCATGCGGAGGCGAGCGCGCAGCCCTCGACGGGACCGGGTCGCGGCGGGACGGGGCGGGGCAGGGGCGCCGGCGGATGCGGATGTCGCTGCGGCATCCGTCACGTCCGCCTCGCCGTCTCGCAACAACTCTTCGACGAGCCGCACGGCCGCCACGCCGTCGGCCATCGCGTGGTGGATGCGCAGGACCATGCCCGCCCGCCCAGGAGCGACACCCGGCACCACGAGTACCTCCCAGAGCGGCCGATCGAGCGGAAACGGCGTCACCATGAGCCGCGCGCAGAGCGCCTCGAACCCGACCTGCCCGTCGACGGGATCGATCTGCCGCACGTGCTGTTCGAACTCGACGTGCGCGGACTCCCACACGAGGGTTCGTCCGTCGTTCACGACCCGCTGCGACAGGCGCGGCAACCCCGGGATGCGTTCGGCCAGCGCCGAGCGCAGCGCCGCAAGATCGACGGCGCCATCGCGCCCGACGGGCCCACCGGGTGCGAGCACGCCCGCCATCAGGAAGGCGTTCACCTGGTCGGGCGCGTCGATCTCGATGTTCGAGGCATCGGCGGCGGAGAGCCGCTCTCGCCACTCCGCCGGGTCGGCCATGTCGGCAGTCTACGGACGGCGACGCCGCACCACCGGGTGCCCGGTAGAATCGAGGCATCCACCCCCCGACACCGGACGGAGAACCTCGGTGCCCACCATCGTCGTCGACGTGATGCCCAAGGCCGAACTGCTCGACCCCCAGGGGAAGGCCCTCGCCGGTGCCCTCGCCCGCACCGGGCACTCCGGCTTCACGGGCGTGCGCATCGGCAAGCGCTTCGAACTCACGGTCGACCGGCCGGTCGACGACGAACTGCGCGCCAGCGTGAAGCAGATCGCCGAGGAGATCCTCTCGAATTCGGTCATCGAGGACGTCGTCGGCATCCATTACCTGGAGTCGAACGCCGAGCTCGCCGAGGAGGCCACGCACGTGGCATCCGCGCACGCCGACGAAGGCTACGTCGCGCCCGCCGGCGAGACCCACTGAGGAGACCGCTATGCGCATCGGCGTCATCACCTTCCCCGGCTCGCTCGACGACCGCGACGCGCAGCGTGCGGTTCGGCTCGCGGGCGCCGAGCCCGTCGCCCTCTGGCACGGCTCGCATGACCTCGAGGGCGTCGACGCGCTCATCCTGCCGGGCGGCTTCAGCTACGGCGACTACCTTCGCGCCGGCGCCATCGCCTCGCTCAGCCCCATCATGAGCGAGGTGACGGATGCCGCGAACAAAGGTGTGCCCGTGCTCGGCATCTGCAATGGCTTCCAGATGCTCACCGAGGCGCACCTGCTCGAAGGTGGACTGATCCGCAACGACCACGGCTCGTTCATCCGCCGCGACCAGAAGCTGCGCGTCGAGAACACGTCGACCGACTGGACGACCGGATTCGAGCAGGGCCAGGAAATCACCATCCCGCTGAAGAACGGCGAGGGCGGCTTCATCGCCTCCGACGAGACGCTCGACCGGCTCGAGGGCGAGGGGCGCGTGGTATTCCGCTACCTCGACGTGAACCCCAACGGATCGCTCCGCGATATCGCGGGCATCTCGAATGAGCGCGGCAACGTCGTCGGCCTCATGCCGCACCCCGAGCACGCGGTCGAGCCGGGCTTCGGCCCCGACACTGCCGTGGCCATGCGCTCGGGCGTCGACGGGCTCGGGCTCTTCACGAGCGTCATCCGTCACGCGCTCGTCGAGGCGTAGGCGCCGCTCCCGACCATCGGACGGCTTTCGCGGCCGCCGGCCTCCCGCGTCTACGGTGGACGTAGGGGGCACGAATGAGACCAGGCAGCGGCAACGGACTCCGCCGACGATGGGCCGTGCTGTCCGAGGCGATCGCGTCACGGCTCTGGCCGATCCCCCTGGCTGCCGTCATCGCCGGTGTGCTGCTCGGCATCGCATTACCCGAGCTCGATCGGGCCGTCGACGAGTCGCTGCCCGAGACCGTGACAGCGCTGCTCTTCGGCGGCGGCACCGAAGCGGCGCGTGCCGTGCTCTCGGTGATCGCCGGATCGCTCATCACGGCGACCTCGCTGACCTTCTCGTTGACGGTCGTCGCGCTGCAACTGGCCAGCAGTCAGGCATCCCCCCGCTTGCTGCGCATGTTCGCATCCGACCGCATGGTGCACGCGACCCTCGCACTGTTCCTAGGCACCTTCGCCTTCGCTCTCGCCGTGCTCCGAACGGTGGCAGACGCCGATGGCGATCCCTTCGTTCCGCGCATCGCGGTGACCGTCGCATCGGTGCTGACGCTCGCGAGTGTCATCATGCTCACGTTCTTCCTCGCCCATCTGGCTCGGCTGCTCCGCGTGGAGACGATGCTGCGCGATGTGCACGGCGAGACGCAACGCACGATCCGGCTCGCCTCGGAGACCTCGCACCCGGCCGCCGACCGGGCGCCGGCTCTCGCGGCCACCGGTGCGCGGAGCGTTCTCGCGCCACGCTCTGGATTCATCACCGGCGTCGACCGGACGACCATCATCGAGATCGCCGCGAAGCACGACCTCGTGGTGCGCGAACTCCGTACCGTCGGGTCGAGCGTGATCAAGGGTGGCCCACTGCTCGAGTGGTGGACTCGAGCCCCCGACGCGTCGCTCGACCGCGACACGATCCAACAGGTCGATGACGCTCTCGCGGACACCACTCGGCTCGCCTACGAGCGCACCCCGACCCAGGACATCGGATTCGGCTTGCGCCAACTGGTCGACATCGCCGTGCGGGCGCTTTCGCCGGGAGTGAACGACCCGACCACCGCCGTGCATGCCCTCAGCCACGTGTCCGCGATACTCGCGGAGATCGACGGGTTGCCCGCCGAGCCGCCCGCGCTCGCCGATGAACACGGGGAACCGCGGCTGGTGCCGTCACGGCACGACTTCGTCGACCTGCTGGAGCTCGCGGTCGAGCAGCCCCGGCGCTACGGCGCGTCCGACCCCGACCTCGCCGCCCGCCTCTTCCAGTTGCTCGAGGAGCTTGCCGGGAGCGTGCAGCGAGCGGACCGGCGATCGGCGATCGGTGCGCAGCTCGAGCGGCTCGAGGCATCCGTCGCCCGTGCCGACTACGACGGCGAGGAACGCGAGCGGTTCGCCCGACTGGGGCGACAGGTCCGGGAGCGGCTCACAGCACTCTGAAATGCTTGACGCGTGACGACAGAGCGCATCGGCATCATCGGCGGCGGCATCATCGGCGTCGCCCTCGCGCGCGAGCTCGCCCTCCGCGGGCTCGGCGAGGTGACCGTGTTCGAGAAGGAGCGGCGGCTTGCCGAGCACCAGACCGGGCGCAACTCCGGCGTCGTGCACGCCGGCCTCTACTACCAGCCCGGCTCGCTCAAGGCGGAGCTCTGCGCTGCGGGCCGCGTGGCGATCCGGGAGTACTGCGAGGAGAAGCAGCTCCCCTACCGCGAACTCGGCAAGCTCGTCGTCGCCGTCGACGAGTCCGAGCTCCCCGCCCTCGCCGAGATCGAACGACGCTCGATCGCGAACGGCGTGCCCGATCTCGCCAGGATCGACGACGTCGCCCCGCTACGTGAGATCGAACCGCACGTCGCCGGAGTCGCCGCCGTGCACTCCCCGCACACGGCAGCGGTCGACTACGTCGAGATCACCGAGGCGATGGCGCAGGATGTCCGCGCCGCCGGCGGCGACATCCGTCTCGGCCAGAAGGTCGTTGCGCTCGATCTGGAGCACGGGCGAGTGCGTCTTCGCACGGGGACGTCGGACCACGTGTTCGACCGCGTCATCGCGTGCGCGGGCCTGCAGTCCGACGTCGTGGCGCGGATGGTGGGTGCCGACCCGTCGCCGAAGATCCTGCCGTTCCGCGGCGAGTACTGGGCGCTCGCGCCCGAGCGAACCCACCTCGTGAAGGGCATGATCTACCCGGTGCCCGATCCGCGGTTTCCCTTCCTCGGCGTGCACTTCACGCGTGGCGTGTACGACGACGTGCACGTCGGTCCGAACGCGGTGCCGGCGCTTGCGCGCGAGGGCTACGGGTGGCTCACGATCTCGCCGCGCGACACGTGGGAGTCGCTGACCTGGCCGGGTGCCGGCGCGCTCACTCGGCAGCATTGGCGCATGGGCGTCGACGAGATCAGCGCGTCGCTGATCAAGTCGCGGTACTTCCGGAAGGCGCGACGCTTCGTGCCCGAGCTGCGGCGCTCCGACCTCGTCGCGAAGACGGCGGCAGGCGTGCGCGCGCAGGCTTGGGGACGCGACGGATCGCTCCTCGACGACTTCGCGGTCGATCAGGTCGGTCCGGTGACGCTGCTGCGCAATGCCCCATCGCCGGCCGCGACGTCGTCGATCGCGATCGCGCGGTACGTGATCGAGCACCACCTCGGCTCGCGAGCGGCTGGCTGAGGCGGACGAGCGCCCGTCCTCTCCCAGGAGACCGGGCGCTCGCGGCATTCGCTCGATTGATTATGCGGCGGATGCCTCGGTGCCGACCGCGGCGCGAAGCGCGATGCCGAGCCCGGCGTCGACGTTCGTCCAGTACTGGAAGAAGCGCTCGCGGATCGCGTCGACCGTGATGGCGTTGCCCTGGCCGGTGAGCGTCGCGAGGAAGCGCGCCTTCGCCTCGACCGTGAACACCTCGCGGTAGAGCGTGCCGGCCTGGCCGAAGTCGTCGTCTTCGGCGTGCAGGGTCGCGGCGGCACGCGTGAGCGCACCGTCGGACTCCCAGCTGCCCTCGCCCGCACGAGCCGGGTCGGCGACGGGGCCGCCGAACGAGTTCGGCGCGTACACCGGCACGTCGGGGTGGTTGAAGCCGTGCCGTTGAGCGCCGTCCTGCGAGGAATTGTGGACGGATGCCGCGTGCGGCGCGTTCACGGGGATCTGGTTGTAGTTCGTGCCGACGCGGTAGCGCTGCGCGTCGGGGTAGCTGAACACGCGCGCCATGAGCATCTTGTCGGGGCTGATGTCGATGCCCGGCACGACGTTCGCGGGCGAGAACGCCGCCTGCTCGATCTCGGCGAAGAAGTTCTGCGGGTTGCGGTTGAGCGTGAAGTGGCCGACCTTGATGCGGGGGTAGTCCTTCTTCGACCAGGTCTTCGTGAGGTCGAACGGGTTGAAGCGGGAGGTCGTCGCCTCCTCGTACGGCATGACCTGCACGTAGACGTCCCACGTCGGGAACTCGCCGCGCTCGATCGCCTCGTGGAGATCGCGGCGGTAGTAATCGGCGTCGACCCCGGCGATCGCCTCGGCTTCGTCGGCGCGGAGGTGCAGGTCGCCCTGGCGGGTGAGGAAGTGGTATTGCACCCAGAACCGCTCGCCGTCGGCGTTGATCCACTGGTACGTGTGCGAGCCGTAGCCGTTCATGGTGCGCCACGACTGGGGGAGACCGCGGTCGCCCATGAGGTAGGTCACCTGGTGCGCCGACTCGGGTGAGAGCGTCCAGAAGTCCCACTGCATGTCGGCGTCGCGCAGGCCCGAGCCCGGGAGGCGCTTCTGCGAGTGAATGAAGTCGGGGAACTTGATGGCGTCGCGGATGAAGAACACCGGGGTGTTGTTGCCGACGATGTCGTAGTTGCCCTCGGTCGTGTAGAACTTCAGCGCGTAGCCGCGCACGTCGCGCCACGTGTCGGGCGAGCCCTGCTCACCGGCCACCGACGAGAAGCGCAGCAGCATCTCGCTCGTCGCGCCGGGCTGGAACACGGCGGCGCGCGTGTACCGCGAGACATCCTCGGTCACGACGAACTCGCCGAACGCGCCGCCGCCCTTCGCGTGCACGATGCGCTCGGGGATGCGCTCGCGGTTGAACTGGGCGAGCTTCTCGACGAGGTAGCGGTCGTGCAGCACGGTGGCGCCGTCGGCGCCGGCCGTGAGGGAGTGCGCGTCGCTGGCGACCGGGGCTCCGGTCTGCGTGGTCGTGTAGTCCGTCATGACTTCCTTTTCTCTCGGGCCCAGGGGGTTTCCGGGCACGTCAGTGCGACCGGGTCGACGGTGATCCGGTCAGGTCTTCAGGCGTAGCGGATGCTACGACTACGTCGGCTCGGCGATCGCCGCGGCCGCTTCGGCGCAGGCGGGGCACGTGCCCCAGAAGGTCACCTCGGCCTCGGAGACCTGGAATCCGTGGGTGTCGCCCGGCGTCAGGCAGGCGCTCTCGCCGACGACGCAGTCGACGTCCTCGACCCGCCCGCAGTCGCGGCACACGAGGTGGTGGTGGTTGTCGCCGACTCGACGTTCGTAGCGAGCGGATGACCCGGCCGGCTCGATGCGGCGTACGAGTCCGGCGTCGGCGAAGGCGCCGAGCACGCCGTAGACAGCCTGCAGCGAGGTCGTGGGGAGCTCGGCCTGCACCATCCGGAACACCGTGTCGGCGTCAGCGTGCGGATGCTCCGCGAGCGCGCGCAACGCCGCGAGTCGCGGCGCCGTGACCTTGAGCCCGGCATCGCGGAGCGTGTGTGCGAGCTCGTCGTCACCGCGCAGCGCGGCCGCGTTCGCGGCGACATCCGTCGAGGTCATGCCCTCACCGTACTGGTTGTCTTGAATCACTCAAAACAACTGTGGAACGCTCAGGTCTCACTGGAGCAGCATGATGGAGCGATGACCTCGGCCGAGCTCCAGCCCACCCTGCGCACGATCTTCGACGCCCGCGACCGCGCGAACATGCAGCCGACCATCGACGCATTCCTCGCCGTGCTCGCCGGGCATCCCGACGAGCCTGAGGTGCTCTACGAGGTCGGCGGCGCGTATGACACGGCCGGCGACGAGGAGCGCGCCCTCGGCTACTACGAGCGGGCCATGACCCAGGGACTCGGCGGCGACGCACTGCGCCGGTGCCTGCTGCAATACGGTTCGACACTGCGCAACCTCGGGCGCCACGACGAGTCGATCGCCGCGTTCGAGCGGGCCCGCGCCGAATTCCCCGAGTCGGACTCGCTGCGCGTGTTCCACGCGCTGACGCTGCACGCCGCCGGGCGGAGCGACGCCGCAGTGGCCACGCTGCTCGAACTCGTCGCCGATCGCGTCGCCACGCCTGAGCTCGCGCGGTACGAGGCTGCCATCCGCGGCAATGCCGCCTACTTGGCGGGCCCCAGTACCTGAGCAGCGAGAAGAACTCGGACCGGCCGCCGAGCGACCCGAGCTCGAGTGCGGATGGCTCAGTCACGGCACAGGCTATCGCGCCGGGGCCGGCGCTTCGGCCCGGGTCAACCCTTCGTTCGACGCGCGGCCCACGACCGACCTGCGACGATGGAAGTACCCCCGACCTTGGAGCATCCGTGTCCCCGAAGCGCCTCTTCCGCACGCTCGCCTTCGCCGAAGCCGTCACCTGGACCGGCCTCATCATCGCCCTCATCCTGAAGTACGCCGCCGGATTCGACGGCGCGCTCTTCCCCGCGGGATCGGTGCACGGGTTCGTGTTCCTCGCCTACGCGTTCACAGCGGTGCTCGTGGGCGTCAATCAGCGCTGGAGCGTCGGACTCATGACGCTCGGGGTGCTCACCGCGATCGTGCCCTACGCGACCATCCCGTTCGAGGGTTGGCTCATCCGCCGCGGCCGACTCGAGGGCGACTGGCGGCGCGCGCCCACCGAGCACCCGGCCGACGGCAACTGGGTGAACCGGATCCTCCGCTGGTTCCTCGCACGTCCGGTGCTGCTCTCCGTGGGCGCCGTGCTCGGCATCGCCGCGGTGTTCACGGTGCTCCTCATCATCGGCCCGCCCGGAGGCCGCGAGGCCTGAGCCGCGGCGGTCGTCGCAGCGTTCCGCGGTGCGGGCTTCGGCTCGCTTAGGTGCTTGCGCGCAACGAGGCTGCCGGACGGGTTCGAGTGCTTTCGCGGCTGCGATCCGCAATATCCGGCCGCCCGCGGTCCGATGCGCAACTGTCACTGACCTCGTCACTTGCCAGATCACTGTCGAACTTCACTGTCACCGTATAGTGATCGATATAGTGACAGACTGACG
This sequence comes from Agromyces sp. NPDC052230, assembly GCF_040679595.1. Classification (NCBI taxonomy): domain Bacteria; kingdom Bacillati; phylum Actinomycetota; class Actinomycetes; order Micrococcales; family Microbacteriaceae; genus Agromyces; species Agromyces sp. NPDC052230. The sequence goes on from NZ_JBFAVC010000001.1 coordinate 308,279, forward strand.
CATCGGAGGCGGGATGGAGACATCGCTCGGAGATCTCAGCGAACTCGTACTTCGGTTGCGGACTATCGGCGCAGAGCTCACCAACGTCGAAGTCAAGGCTTCCGTAGGCGCTCTCCCGAAAAGCATCTGGCCTACGGTAAGTGCTTTCAGCAATCATGGCGGCGGCGTCCTGCTCCTCGGCCTTCAAGAAGACAACGATTTCGCGCCGGCCCCGGGGTTCGACGCCGAGGCGATACGTGACGCAGTCGCCGACGCATTCCGCCCACGGCGTCATAACGAGGTCGCAGGTCCCATCACCCCGCGACCTATCGGTGCGATCGAGATCGGTGAGGTGGACGGACGCCCGATCGTCGTCGTCGACGTCGAGGAGCTTCCTCCGGGTCAGAAGCCCGCATTCGTGACAACCCAAGGCAAGGAGTCCGGTACATACGAACGCGTCGGCGACGGTGACCGTCGCATGAGCACATACGGAGTGTTCCTGCTCTCGACCTCGGGCCAACAGCCGAGAGACGATGCGAGACCAGTCGACGGCGCTACCCTCACCGACTTGGATCGGAACGAAGTACTTCGATTCATCGAACAGCTCAAGCGAACTCGACCGAGGTCGATAGCCGATCTCCACACGACCGAGCAGATCCTCCGCCGCCATAACGTACTCTCGCAAGACGAATCCACGCCCAGCGTCGCCGGGCTGCTTGCGCTCGGACGGTATCCCCAGCAGTTCTTGCCGCAGGCCATGATCACGTTCGCGGTCTATCCCGGTCGTTCGAAGAGCAACATCGTCGGCGACGTGAGAATGCTCGATCGAAAGGTGATCGAAGGTCCGATCCCGGTGATGGTGGAAGACGCAGTGCGCGCTGTCCTCGCCAACCTCAAGACTCGGCGCGTCTCACGCGGCGCAGGCGCATATGACGAGCCAGAGGTACCGGTCGATGCCATACGCGAAGCAGTGGTCAACGCGCTCACTCATCGTGACTACAGTGAGTGGGCTCTCGGCGAGCAAGTTCGAATCGAGATGTACCCGGACCGCATCGAATTCGCGAATCCAGGGGACATCTGGGGCGGCAGGAGCGTTGTCGACCTCTTCGACGGTGTTTCGAGGTCAAGGAACGCGGTTCTGGCCGCACTCCTGACCGAGGTCCCCCTTCCGGGTCGCGAGGAGACCGTTTCGGAGAACGCGGGATCAGGCGTACCCCGGATGGCCGGTGCGATGGGGCGCGCGGGTCTCGGTGCACCAGTCTTCGACGTCACTGCGACGAACGTCATACTCACCCTGGAACGGCACGGCTTGCTGGACCCGGAGACGGCCTACTGGCTCGACAATATCGGAGCGTCGCGTCTCGACGCGGATTCGCAGATGGCCCTTGTCATGGTCCATCGCAACGTGCCGATCGATGATCAGGTGCTGCGAACGACATTCGGAATGGACAGCGGCGATGCTCGCAGCTTGCTGCAACGTCTGGCACAGGCGGGTTGGCTCCGCTACCCAGTCCGACCTGCGGAACCGTATCGTCGCGGTCCACGGTTCGAAGCGGCCGAGCGGAACGCAGGCAGCCTGTTGGGCGAATCGGGAACCGAATTCGAGGTCGGCAACCAGCCCACCCCGCTGGATGAACGCATACTCCGTGCCGTCCGAGGGGCCGGAGAACTCAGCGTGTCTGACATTGCCGAGCGAGTAAACAGCACACCCAATGCCGTGCGACCACGACTACGCGTCCTCGTCGCGCAAGGGGCGCTCATCCCCACGGCGCCACCGACAAGTCGCCGACGGCGATACCGGTTGGGGAGCCGCTCGGCAGGTGACTTCCGTTCTGGCGACCACGACCTGCTCACGTGAGCAGCGCGGGTAGACTTGCACGGTCAGGCATCCGCCCCGCGGCATCCGCCCGCCGCCGTTCTCTGGAGCTCGCCACTCGTGACCACCGAAGCACCCGCCACGACCGCTGCCCCGACGCCCCCTTCGACCGGCTCAGGCGCCGGCGCGCCGGCGCTCGACACCGTGGGGGTCGCCGCGACGACGCCCGAGAAAGAGCAGCCGTACGCCGCGCTGGGCCTCAAGCCCGACGAGTACGAGCGGATCCGCAACATCCTCGGGCGGCGCCCGACGAGCGCCGAGCTCGCGATGTACTCCGTCATGTGGAGCGAGCACGCCTCATACAAGTCGTCGAAGATCTACCTGCGTCAGTTCGGCAAGAAGGTCACCCCCGACATGAAGCGGCACCTCATGGTCGGCATCGGTGAGAACGCCGGCGTGCTCGACATCGGCGAGGGCTGGGCCGTGACGTTCAAGATCGAGTCGCACAACCACCCGAGCTTCATCGAGCCGTTCCAGGGTGCGGCGACCGGCGTCGGCGGCATCGTGCGCGACATCATCTCGATGGGCGCGCGCCCCGTCGCGGTCATGGACGCGCTGCGCTTCGGCGCGATCGACCACCCCGACACCGCCCGCGTCGTGCACGGCGTGGTCTCGGGCATCAGCTTCTACGGCAACTGCCTCGGCCTGCCGAACATCGGCGGCGAGACCTGGTTCGACCCGACCTACCAGAAGAACCCGCTCGTGAACGCGCTCGCGGTGGGCGTGCTCCGCCACGAGGACCTGCACCTCGCCAACGCCAAGGGCGTGGGCAACAAGGTCGTGCTCTTCGGCGCCCGCACCGGCGGCGACGGCATCGGCGGCACGTCGATCCTCGCGTCCGACACGTTCGCCGAGGGCGGCCCCACGAAGCGCCCTGCGGTGCAGGTCGGCGACCCGTTCGCCGAGAAGGTGCTCATCGAGTGCTGCCTCGAGCTCTTCAAGGGCGACCTCGTCGAGGGCATCCAAGACCTCGGGGCGGCCGGCATCTCGTGCGCCACCTCCGAGCTCGCGGCGAACGGCGACGGCGGCATGTCGATCGTGCTCGACGAGGTGCTGCTGCGCGACCCGACGCTCACGCCCGAGGAGATCCTCATGAGCGAGAGCCAGGAGCGCATGATGGCGATCGTGAAGCCCGAGAAGCTCGACGGCTTCATGGAGGTCGTGAAGAAGTGGGACGTCGAGACGAGCGTGCTCGGCGAGGTCACCGACACCGGCCGCCTCTCGATCACGTGGCGCGGCGAGGAGATCGTCAACGTCGACCCGCGCACCGTCGCCGTCGACGGCCCCGTGTACGAGCGCCCGGTCGTCTACCCGTCGTATCAGGACGCGCTGCAGGCCGACGGGGCATCCGACCTCGCTCGACCGCAGTCCCCCGACGAACTGCGCGCGCAGTTCCTCCAGCTCGTCGGATCGGCCAACCAGGCGGATGCCGCGTGGGTCACGAACCAGTACGACACGTACGTGATGGGCAACACCGCGCTCAGCCACCCCGACGACGCCGGCATGATCCGCGTCGATGAGGAGTCGGGCCTCGGCGTCGCGCTCGCCACCGACGCGAACGGCCGGTACTCCCAGCTCGACCCGCGCGAGGGAGCGAAGCTCGCGCTCGCCGAGGCCTACCGCAACGTCGCCGTCACGGGCGCGGTGCCCATGGGCGTCAGCGACTGCCTGAACTTCGGCTCCCCCGAGAACCCCGAGGTCATGTGGCAGTTCTCCGAGACCATCGAGGGTCTGAGCGACGGATGCCTCGAGCTCGGCATTCCCGTCACCGGCGGCAACGTGTCGTTCTACAACCAGACGGGCGACGTGCCGATCCACCCGACGCCCGTGATCGCCGTGCTCGGCGTGATCGACGACGTCGCTCGCCGCGTACCCAGCGGCTGGCAGGACGACGGCCACAACATCTACCTCCTCGGCGACACCGCGCTCGAGCTCGACGGCTCGGCGTGGGCGGGCGTCGTGCACGACCACCTCGGCGGTCGTCCGCCGGCCGTCGACCTGCAGCGTGAGAAGGCCCTCGCCGAGTTGCTCAACGCGGCCGCGGTCGAGGGACTCTTCGACTCCGCCCACGACCTCAGCGACGGCGGCCTCGCGGTCGCGCTGGCCGAGGCGGTCGGACGCTTCGGGGTCGGCGCACGCATCGTGCTCGACGAGGTGCTGCAGGACGCCGGCATCGACGCCGCCACCGGGCTCTTCTCCGAGTCGACGGGCCGGGTCATCGTGTCGGTTCCCCGCGAAGACGACGTGAAGTTCCGCGGCCTCTGCGAGGGTCGGGGCTACCCGGTGCGTCGCATCGGGGTGACCGATGCCGCGTCGGGCGCACTCGAGGTGCAGGGCGTGTTCACCGTGCCGGTCGACGAGCTCCGCACCGTGAACCGCGCGCCGCTGGCCGACGCGTTCGGCCCGATCGTCGGCTACTGACGACCCCATGACCGACCCGCGTGACGCCCGTCAGACGTATCCGGCACTCTATGCGGCGGAGCACGGCGGGTTCAGCGTGGTGCCGGCCGCGTACGTGTTCCTCGTCGAGGGCGACCGCGTGCTCCTGCAGCTGCGGGCGGGCACGGGATACTACGACGACTGGTGGGCGGCGTCGGCCGCCGGTCACGTCGAGGCGGGCGAGCCCGTGACCCTGGCGATCGTGCGCGAGGCATCCGAGGAGCTCGGCGTCACCCTCACCGAGCGCGATCTCGAGCCGCTCACGACCATGCATCGCACCGCCCCCACCGGGCTCGCCGTCGACCAGCGCGTCGACTTCTTCTTCGCGTGCCGCCGCTGGAGCGGCACCCCTGCGCTGCAGGAGGAGAAGGCCGCCGACCTGCGCTGGTTCGACCTCGACGCACTGCCCGAGCAGACCGTGCACCACGAGCGGTTCGTGCTCGACGGTTGGCGCGAGGGCACGCTGCCCGCCATCACGGCCTTCGGGTTCTGAGCATGGAGCTCCTGTTGTCGATCCAGGAGTCCGAGCTGCGCCCGTCACGCACCGACGGCCGCGCCCGCTGAGCAACTCACGCACCCTCGGGCGGGTGCGCGAGCAGGTCGGCACGGTCGCGCAGGTACGCGTCGAGCGGCGTGAGGGCATCGGGCTGCGACGGGCTCCAGCGCACCCGTACCTCACCCGCGGCCGCGTCGAGCACGAGCGGGCCGGATGCCCCGTCGCGGCCGAGCTCGTCGAGGTCGATCGGCGTCGTATGGAAGTTCACGGTCTCGCCCTCGGGGATTCCGCCCTTCGCGGCGGCCGCGCGGAACGCGCGCTGCTGAGCCACGGACTCGGCGGTCACGCTCTTGCGGGCCGGACGCTCGGCGCGCACCACGCGTCCGGTCGCGTAGAGGGTGGCGTCGTCGTCGAGGAGCAGCACGCCGAGCCGCCACACCCGGCCGACCGGCGTCATGCGCGCGGCACGCGGGATCCCGAGCACCCGGCGTTCGGACACGAACTCGGCGAGCGCCTCCTGTCGCGCGCCGCTCGAGCGCAGCTCCTCGGCGGTCTGGGTGAGCAGCTCACGGGCCCGCGCGATCGCCGACCCCGCGGCATCCGTCATCGCGATCTCCCGACGAGTTCGAGCAGGGCGAGGCCGTACGCCTCCGCGACATCCGGATGCTCGAACCGCAGCTCATGGCCACGCACCTCGATACGCACCTCGAAGGAATCCGCGAGCCGGGTGAGCGACCGGAACGTCGCCCGCAGGAGTTCGCGCAGCTGGTCCTCACGCGGCAGCCACACCGCGTCGGCGAAGGCGACGGAGTCGAGCGCCCACTCCGTGGTGCCGTTGAAGGCGAGGATCGTGCCGGTGGGGTACCGACGCGCTTCGATGGTCATCTCGCTCACCGTGAACACGTCGGCCTCGACCTCGGAGTCGACCTGGTCGGGCAGGTCGAGCTGGAAGCGGTCGCCCGACTCGGGGTGCCACACGAGACCCGCGTCCCGCAGGGCGAGCGCGAGGTCCCGGGAGATCATCCCCCCATGCTCACACGGGGCGACGCCCGGGCGCCACGCCGACCCGCACGAACGAGCCCGACGCCGCCTCGGCCATTGCCAGGTCGAGGTCGGCGAGCGGATGCGTCGAGCCGACGAGCTCGTCGAACGGGAACGAACGCCACGACCGCTCGAGGAACGCGACCGCGTGCCGCAACTGCGCGCCCGTCGCGTCGCGCACCGACTCGATGGTGACGAGCCGTCGCACCAAGGAGCCCGCGTCGAGGCATTCCTCCGACCCGCGCGGCACGCTCCCCACGAGCACCGCGACACCGCCGGTTCCGAGCACCTGCACGGCGGTGCGCACGGCGGACGCGGCTCCGGATGCCTCGATCGCGACGAGCACCTCACCCAGTCCGCGCCGCTCGATTGCGACGAGCGCGGCGCCGAGGCTGTCGGGCGACGCGGAGCGCGCCCCCGGGTCCACGGGCACCGCACCGAACCGGCGGGCGAACTCGCGGCGCGAGGCATCCGGATCGGACACGATCACCTCCGCGCCCGCCTCGATCGCCATGGCCGCGGCCGTGAGCCCGAGGAGCCCCGCGCCCGTGATGAGCACCACCGTCCCGTCGAGATCCACCCGAGCGGATGCCGCGTCGAGGGCGGCGAACGCGGTCGCCGCCGTGCACGCCGCCGGCGCGAGCACGCGGCTCGGTACGTCCTCGGGTGCGCGCACGATCGCGGTGCCCGGGCGGAGCTGCACGTGCGTCGCGAAGCCGCCCGAGAGCTCCCAGCCACGGTGCACGCGCTCGTGTCCGTAGCGTCCGAGCGAGCGGCAGGCCTGCGGCATGCTCCGCGCGCAGCGGTCGCACTGGCCGCAGCTCACGGTGGTCGACCAGACCACGCGATCGCCGAGTTCGAGCGGCACGCCGTCGAACCGGGTCACGCCCTCGCCGACGGCGACGACGCGGCCGACCTGCTCGTGACCGAGCACCAGCGGCACCGGCGCGGACTGCTCACCGCGGACGACGCGCACGTCGGGGCCGCAGATCGTGGCGAGCTCCACCTCGACGAGCGCCTCGCCCGGGGCGAGGCGCACGCCCGGCGCCGCGAGGGCGTCGTGCGGCCGCCCCGGCTCGTTCCACACCATCGCGACGGGTGCGGGTTTCACGATGACGTCCAGGTCGCCGACCCGGGTGATGGTGTGCATGAGGCGCTCCGGTTATCGGCGACGGCGGCGCACGCCGGGCACGAGTCCGAGCAGGTCGACCATGACGTCGACGTCGTGCTCGTCGACGTCGTCGGCCCCCCACCGCTCGAACAGGTCGACGATCGCGGCATCCGCCGCACTGCGCTGTGTGGGCATGCCGAACACGGTATGCAGTGGCCGGCAACACCGCCCGACGGCACGGTTGCGCGCAGGTGAACCGCATGCGTCCGGTCGGCGCGACTCCGAGCTCCCAGCACATCGAACGTCGCGGATGCAGGATCCGACCCTGCAATCGAGACTTCTGTTCCTGCACCGCGACGACCTCGTCGAAGCCTGGGATTACTCGGTGTTCCTCGATGTTCCCTTTCGCGAGACCGCGCGGGGCATGCCGCGTCATCGCCCCGGAATCCACGAGCGGTGCCGGGTGAAACCACAGGGTTTTCGAGCGCAGATCCAAACGTCGCGGATGCAGCGCACGACCCTGCAATCGCGACTTCTCGATTCCGAGGGGTCAGAGCCTGCCAGCGCCCGCCCGAATGCCGACTGGGGTCAGCGGCGACGAATGCGAGCCGGCCCCAACGCTGCGCCGAGCCCGATGATGATGATGCCCGCGAAGAGGAGTCCCCACCGGGCGGTGAGCAGTCCGATCAGGCCGACTACGATGCCGACCACCACGACGATGCGCGCGAGGACCCGGCGCACCCGCGGCGACGAGAACCACCCCCTGCGATTGCCCTGCGTCATCCGCCGACCGTGAACGCCCGGCCCGTCACCCCCTCGGCGAACGTCCAGAACCGCGCGGCGATTTCGCGATCGGTCGAGACCCGCGTCGGGGTCTGCAGCGTGGGCTCGCCGCGCGTGAGGTACCGCGGGCCCCAGTACTGCCCGCCCTCGACCTCAGGGTCGGTGAGGGCGTGCAGGGCGACCTCTGCGCCGCGGTGCTTGCCCTGCGCCCAGGCCGACTGGAGTGCGTCGGCGAAGCGGCCGCCGCGACTGGGCTCGTTGACGCCGGGCACGTACGGCGTGCGCCCGCTGATCGAGTATCCGGGGTGCGCGACCACGCTCGCGACCGGCGTTCCTGCGGTACGGAGCCGCCGATCGAGCTCGAAGCCGAACACCTGGGTCGCGATCTTCGACTGCGCGTACGCACGCCACGGGTCGTAGCCTCGCTCGAGCTGCAGGTCGGCGATGCGGAAGGACGACAACCGGGTCGCCAGCGAGCCGAGCGAGACGATACGAGCGCCCGGTGCCAGGTGCGGGAGGAGCCGGCCGAGGAGCGTGAAGTGCCCAAGCACGTTCGTCGCCAGCACGAGTTCGTTGCCGTCGACGGATTCCTGTCGGGTCATCGGCGGATGCACCATGCCGGCGTTGGCGACCACGCCGTCGAGCGGGGGCGCATCGGCGAGCCGCTCCGCGCCCGCCGCCACGGATGCGAGCGACGCCACGTCGATCACGAGGGTCTCGACGGATGCCTTGGACCGCACGCCGCGGATCGCCGCTGCCGCCGCCTCGAGCCGCTCGGAGCTGCGGCCGCTCAGCACGACGTGCGCCCCGGCACCGGCGAGCCGCGCCGCCGTGAAGAAGCCGAGGCCGGCGTTCGCGCCGGTCACGAGGACCCGTCGCCCGGCCTGGGGCGGCAGGTCGATGGGGTACCAGCTCACAGTTCGCCGGACGTGCCGTTGCCGGCCAGTTCCTCGTGGTGCTGGATCACCTCGGCGACCACGAAGTTGAACCACTTCTCGGCGAACGCGGGGTCGAGGTGAGCGTCGATCGCCAGCGCCCGGAGTCGCGCGATCTGACGTCGCTCGCGCTCGGGATCGCTCGGGGGCAGGCCGTGCTCGGCCTTCAACCGGCCGACCTGCTGCGTGAACTTGAAGCGCTCCGCCAGCAGGTGGATGAGGGCGGCGTCGATGTTGTCGATGCTCGAGCGGATGCCGAGCAACTCCGTCATCGCGGCATCCCGTTCGTCGATGGATCCGTCGCTCATACCTCGACCCTACCCGCGCGCCAGGCGCCCGACTCCGCGGGTTGAGGCGCGGCTCACCCCGCGGCGACGCGCACGAGCAGCGGTCGCGTCGCGAACAGCCCGAGCCACACCACGCCGATCCCCGCCGCGAGCACGGCCGCGATGACGAGCAGCGACACCGGCGCGACGATGAGGGTGATCCCCGTCAGCGGCAACATGACGACCGCGGCGGTGAGCGCCGACCCGATCGCGGTGACGCGCAGCGGCGACATGACCGAGCGGCGGCGCGCGGCATCCGCGATGCTCACCGGCATGCCCAGCTTGCCGAGCGCCTCGTGCAGGTCGCGTCGGTCGAGGATGGCGGCGGCCTGGTTCACGCCCACCGAGCAGGCCACCATGAGGAACGAGCCGATCACGGTGATCAGGATGCCGGTGCGGATGTCGGCGAGGAGCAGCTCCGACTCCCGGTCGGGCACGCCCTCGCCCATCGAGCTCACGACGGCGATCCCGGAGCCCGCGAACACGGCCATGAAGCTCGTCATCGCGACGCCCGACACCTGCCGCCACGCGGCCTTCGGCGACTCGAGCACGGTGCGCGCTGCGAGCAGCTTGGCGGGCGTCCTCGCCGAACGCGCCTGCGCCTGGGCGACCAGCCGGATGACCCACGGGCCGACGAGGTTCTGCACGGCGAGCGCCCCGCCGAATGCGAGCGCGAGCATGGCGAGGATCATGATCGCGGATGCCGCGACCTGCAGCACCGCCATCAGGCCCGCGCCGAGCGCGACCACCACGAGCGCCACGGCCGCGCGCAACCAGTGCAGCTTCGGCGCATCCTGCCGGGTGCGCACGCCGAGCGGTGAGATCACCACGAGCCGGAGCCCGAGCACGGCGCTCACGACCGCGAGCAGCACGACGCCGAGGGGCACCGCCACCAGCGGGATCCAGCCGAGCAGCACGCCCTCGACGCCGAGCGCCTCGCCCCGGAACGGGATGAGCGCGAGCGCCGGCACGAGCGCGACGTAGAGGGCGACGCCGACGACCGCACCGGTCGCGGCGAGCACCGCCGATTCGATCACGGCGAGCGCCGACACCGTCGCCGGCGTCGCCCCGAGCAGGCGGAGGGTGGCGAGCCGGTCGTCGCGGCGCCGCGCCGAGAGCCGCGCCGCGGCCCCGCCGAGCGAGGCGAGCGGTACGACGAGCAGCACGAGCGCGATCACGGCGAGCGCCTGGTAGGTGACGGCCCACTCGTCGGTCCAGCTCCAGAACGTCTGGGCGCCGCCGAGCACGGTGAGCAGCAGCGCCGTGACGATGGTGAACGCGGCGACGGGCAGTGCCGTCGCGGCCATGCCCGTGGTGCCGGGCCGCGCGAGCAGCCAGGCGACCCGGCCGATCACGCCGCCACCCGCTCGCCCACGATGCGGCCGTCGCGCATGTCGACCGTGCGCGAGCAGCGTGCGGCGACTCCCGGGTCGTGCGTCACGAGCACGAGCGTGCGTCCCTGCCCGGTGGTCGAGTCCAGCAGCGCGCTCATCACGTCGGCCGAGGTCACCGAGTCGAGCGCTCCGGTGGGCTCGTCGGCGAAGACGACGGATGCCCCGGTGACCTGCGCCCTGGCGATGGCGACGCGCTGCGCCTGCCCGCCCGAGAGCTGCCCGATGCGCCGCTCCTCGAGCCCTGCGAGGCCGAGGGCGGCGAGCCAGCCGCGCCCGTACTCCTCGGCCCTGGCGCGGGGCATGCCGTTCAGCATGAGCGCGAGCGCGACGTTCTCGACCGCGGTGAGCTCCGGAATGAGGAGCCCCTGCTGGAAGACGAACCCGAACGCCTCCCGGCGCAGTCGAGAACGCTCGCGCTCGCTGAGTCCCGTGACCTCCACGCGCCCGGCGCCCGACAGGAAGCCGACCGTGCCGGTGTCCGGGCGCGTGATCCCCGCGAGGCAGTGCAGCAGCGTCGTCTTGCCCGAACCCGATGCGCCCATGATGGCGAGTGACTCGCCGGTACGCACCGCGAGGTCGACGCCCGCGAGTGCGCGCGCCTGACCGAATGACTTGCTGAGGCCTGATGCCTCGATCACGAAGGAACTCATACCCTCGAGCCTGCCGGGGCCGGCCGTGGCACGGCGTCGCACCGGAGGCGGATTCCGGGCTGCCCGGGTCATCCTCCGGTATGAGATGCGGCGCGGCATCCGGCCCCCACCGGATGCCGCGCCGCGGCCTGTGTGCGCTCGTTCTCAGCGGGGCGTGGCCCGGCGGATCACCACGTAGCCGAGCAACGCGAAGCCGGCGGCGAGGATCAGCACGATGGTGAACGCGCCGATGATGCCGACGCCGGCGAACCATTCGACGACGGCCGGCCAGCTGCCGCTCAGCGTCGTCACGGCGAGCGCCGACAGCCCGAGCACGATCGCCGCGGCCGAGAGGACCATCATGCCGCGCATGCGCCACCGCAGGTACACCGTCGTGACGCTGGCCCCGATGAAGAGCACGAGGAGCTGCAGCGCGAGCGTCGTGTAGAAGTCGACGAGCCAGCCGCTCTGCCCGTACCAGAGCGCATCGAACATCGCGATGCCGATCCACCAGCCCTCGGTCGCCTTCTCGATCTGCACGAGCGTGGCGATCGCGATGCCGTTCAGCACCGAGACGATCGCGAACATGAGGCTCGTGCCGAGCCAGAAGTCCCGTCGCGTGGCACCGAAGCCGAGCGCGAACGAGAACGTCATGCCGACGGCCTGCACGCCCACGGCGACGAGGTACCACTGGGGCGACAGCACCGCCCAGCTGTAGCGCATGCCCTCCATCACCTCCGCCTGGTCGGCACCGGCGCCCGACGTGATGAGCCCGATGGTGAGCATCACGACCAGGGCGCCGCCGAGGATGATCCACGGGATCCCGAAGAAGACCGACGGCGTCACGGCGTGCAGGCGCACGATGCGCCAGACCTCCTGGACGCGTGAGCGCGGCTCGGTGCTGACGATCTGCTGGTCGATGACGGCGGTCATGCCGCGACCTCCTGTTCGGTCGAGTGGGCACGCAGGTCGGTGCCGGTCATGTGCACGATGAGTTGCTGCAGTGAGACGGGAGCGAGCTCGAGGCCCAGCTCGGCCGCGCGGACCCGGTCGGCCCGATCCAGTCGGCCGTCGACGGTCACGGAGGCCAGGCCGCCGAGGCCCTCGCGGCCGATGACCGGCCGATCGGCGACGAACGCGTCGACCGCCGCCCTGGCGCCCGCCACCGTGGTGGCCGAACCGCGCACCTCGTCGGCGTCGCGGTCGAGCAGGATCCGGCCCTGGTCGATGACGATCACGTGCTCGAGGAGGTTCGCGACCTCGTCGATCAGGTGGGTCGACAGCACGATGGTGCGCGGATGCTCGGCGTAGTCCTCGAGCAGGCGGTCGTAGAAGACGTGGCGTGCGACCGCATCCAGACCGAGGTACGGCTCGTCGAAGAAGGTGAGCGGCGCACGCGAGGCGAGGCCGACGATCACCCCCACCGCCGACAACTGCCCTCGCGAAAGCTTCTTGATCGGGCGCCGCGTCGGCAGCCGGAAGTCGTCGATGAGCCGTTCGGCGAACTCGGCGTCCCAGTGCTCGAAGAACCACGGTGCGGCCCTGAACACGTGCGAGGCGTGGAAGCTGTCGGGGTAGCGCTGGGCCTCCGCGATGAAGCAGATGCGACGCAGCACGTCGGCGTGCTCCGCCGGGGTGCGGCCGAACACCTCGAGCTCGCCCGCATCGGGGAACAGCTGACCGGTGAGGAGTTGCATCACGGTGGTCTTGCCGGCCCCGTTCCGCCCGAGCAGCCCGTAGATGCGGTTCTCTTCGAGGGTGAGGTCGACGGCGTCCACCGCCGTGAACGAGCCGTAGCGCTTGGTGAGCCCGTTGGCGCGGACCACGGTGCGGGTCATGACTGGATCCTTTCTGCGCGGAGCAGCCCCGCGAGTTCGTCGATGTCGATGCCGAGCTTCTCGGCCTCGATGATGAGGGGCCGCAGGTACTCGGCGGCGAAGTCGGCCCGCCGACGCTCGATGAGGCGAGCACGGGCTCCCGGGGTCACGAACATGCCGATCCCCCTCCGCTTCGCCACGATTCCGTCGTCGACAAGGCGATTCACCCCTTTCAATGCGGTGGCCGGGTTGATACGGAAGAAGGCGGCGAGCTCGTTCGTCGACGGGATCTGCTCGTCCTCCTTGAGGACGCCGTCGATGATGTCGTTCTCCACCTGCTCCGCGATCTGCAGGAAGATCGGCCGCGATTCGTCCACTGTCACCCGGTTCTTTGGTTCATTACTTGTGTAACTAACCAACCATGCAAGCGCACGACGTGTCAAGACCCGTTCCTCGAACGAGACTGACGGATGTCTCGGTGTTGCGCGCGCCCCAGGCGTCAGGCGGTGTCGGATGCCGCGACGCGACGCTGCGGCATCCGGAGCCTGCCCTGCGCCAGCAGGATGCCGAGCAGCACGAGCACGGCGCCGACCGGCTCATGCCACGAGAACCGCTCACCGAGCAGGATCACGCCGAGGGCGACGCCGACGACCGGCGTCACGTAGGTGACGGTGGACACCCCCGTGGGACCCCAGGCGCGGAGCACGTTGATGTTCCAGATGTAGGCGAGGCCCGTGCCGAGCACGCCGAGCCCGAGGAGCGAGCCGGCGACGCGCCAGTCCAGCTCGACGGGTGCGATGGCGACCCACGGGGTGAGCGCGAGCATCACCACGGCCGAGACGCCGATCGAGAGGAACGCGAAGGTCGCAGGCGCGATCGGGCGGTGACTCAGGAATCGCCGCTGGTAGCCGAACGTGAACCCGTAGCAGAGCGTCGCCACGAGGCAGGCGAGCTGCCCCGCGAGACTCCCGGTGAGCGCCTGGTACTGCCATGGGCCGATGATGACGAGCACGCCTGCGATGCCGACGCCGACGCCGGCCCACCGGCTGAGGCCGAGTCGTTCGACCCGGAACACGGCCGTGGCCATGAGCGCGGTCATGATCGGCGTTGTCGCGTTGTAGATCGACGCGAGGCTCGACGAGACGTACTGCTCCGCCCACGCGAAGCACAGGTAGGGGATCACGCACGTCGTGAGCGAGACCACGAGGAAGTGCAGCCACACGACCCGCTCGCGGGGCAGCACCGGCCCGGGCGTGCCGTCGGCCCGGGGCACCCGTGGCCGCGTCATGAGCACGATGACCCCGAGCGCGAGCGCCCCGAGCAGCGTGCGCGACCAGGCGATCTGACCGAACTCGACGCCCTCGAGCGCCACCTTCATGAAGAGGAAGCTCGAGCCCCAGACGATGCCCATGGCGAGGAACTGCGCCCACGTCGAGAGCCGTCCGGGCCGCTTTGGGCCGGATGCCGCAGCCGGCGCTGCCGGGGATCGAGGTGTCGTGGCGGTGCTCACGGGTCGAGCGTACGTCGCGCGAAGTGCCGCCCACGAGGGTTCCGGATCTGCATGTCCGGAATCCGCCGCAGGTCGGCAGTCCCGGACCGCGCCGGATAGTGGCGGCCTCGACTCAGGCGAGCGAGAGCACGAACGAGAGCACGAACCCCGCGGCCGTGCTGAGCGCCACCGCCGGTCCCCCATGCTCGTACGCCTCGGGCATGAGGGTGTCGGCGAGCGAGGCGATCACGGCGCCGGCGGCGAACGCGAGCGGCAGCGAGATCGTCGCGGGGTCGGTGTTCGCGAGCGGTCCCGCCCCGAGCACGGCGGCGAGCACGAGCAGCGCGGCGCATCCCGTCCACAGGGCGATGATGCTCGCCGAGGAACGCCCTTGGCTCTTCATCGACGACGCCCCCACGAGCGCCTCGGGGAGGTTCGAGACGAAGATCGCGGCGAGCAGGGCGAGGCCGCCCGAGCCGGCCTCCCCGAGGGCGACGCCCAGGGCGAGGTTCTCGGGCACGCCGTCCAGCGTCACCGCGGCGAGCAGCGCCAGCCCGGCGGCGCCGCGAGTGGAGGCCGCCGTGGGTGGGCGATCGGCGGCTGCGGCATCCGTGTCGAGCTTCACGCTCCCCTCGACCTCGGCGGTCGGCTTCGACCTCGAACCGGGCTGGGCCCATCGGTCGAGCAGTGCGCTCAGGACGGCGAACACGACGGCACCGAGCAGCAGCCCGCCGGCCGCGCGCACGATGCCGCCCTGCTCGTAGGCATCCTCGAAGAGCTCGAACGCCAGTGCCGTCATCAACGCCCCCGCGGCGAACGACAGCAGGATCGCCAACAGGCGCTTCGGGAGCTGGAATCGCACCCCGACGATCGCGCCGATCAGCAGGGCGCTCGAGGCGACCAGTCCGAACCACACCGCGGTCATCACGCGGCCAGTATGGAACCGGATCGACCGTCAGCGGAAGGGATTGACGCGAGCGCCGGCGTTTCCGGCTCGCCGGGGCCCACGCCTAGGCTGGCAGCATGACCAGCCACTTCGATGTCGTCGTCCTCGGCGCCGGCCCCGGCGGGTATGTCGCCGCCGTCCGCGCCGCTCAACTCGGCCTCCGCACCGCGGTGATCGAGGAACGCTACTGGGGCGGCGTGTGCCTCAACGTCGGATGCATCCCCTCGAAGGCGCTCCTGCGAAACGCCGAGCTCGCGCACATCTTCCACGCTCAGGCGAAGACCTTCGGCATCTCGGGCGAGGCGACGTTCGACTACGGCGCCGCGTTCGACCGCAGCCGCCAGGTGGCCGACGGCCGCGTCAAGGGCGTGCACTTCCTCATGAAGAAGAACGGCATCACCGAGTTCGACGGCCGTGGCACGTTCCGCGACGCGAACACGATCGACGTCGCGAAGGCCGACGGGTCCACCGAGACGCTCACCTTCGACAACGCGATCATCGCGACCGGCTCCCGTGTGCGACTCCTGCCGGGCGTGCAGCTCTCCGACAACATCGTCACCTACGAGACGCAGATCCTGAGCCGCGAGCTTCCGCGCTCGATCGCGATCGTCGGCGCCGGTGCCATCGGCATGGAGTTCGCCTACGTGCTGCGCAACTACGGCGTCGACGTGACGATCATCGAGTTCCTCGACCGGGCGCTCCCCAACGAGGACGTCGACGTCTCGAAGGAGATCACGAAGCAGTACCGCAAGCTCGGCGTGCCGATCCTCACCTCCACGAAGGTGCAGACGGTCACCGACAACGGCTCGAGCGTCACCGTCGCCTACGAGGGAGCCGAGGGCCAGCCCGGCTCGCTCGAGGTCGAGCGCGTGCTCATGGCCGTGGGCTTCGCGCCGAACGTCGAGAACTTCGGGCTCGAGGCGGCGGGCGTGCAGCTCACCGACCGCGGCGCGATCGCCATCGACGACGTCATGCGCACCAACGTGCCGCACATCTACGCCATCGGCGACGTCACCGCGAAGCTCATGCTCGCGCACGTCGCCGAGGCGATGGGCGTGGTCGCGGCCGAGACGATCGGCGGCGCCGAGACGATGGGGTTCGACGACTACCGCATGATGCCGCGCGCGACCTTCTGCTCGCCCCAGGTCGCGAGCTTCGGCCTCACCGAGCAGCAGGCCCGCGACGAGGGCTACGACGTGAAGGTCGCGACGTTCCCGTTCTCGGCGAACGGCAAGGCGCACGGCCTCGGCGACCCGGTCGGCTTCGTGAAGCTCGTGGCCGACGCGAAGTACCTCGAGCTCCTGGGCGGCCACATCATCGGGCCGGATGCCTCGGAGCTCCTGCCCGAGCTCACCCTCGCGCAGAAGTGGGATCTCGGCGCCCTCGAGCTGGCGCGCAACGTGCACACGCACCCGACTCTCTCGGAAGGGCTGCAGGAGGCGTTCCACGGACTCGTCGGCCACATGATCAACATGTAGCGGACGCGCCGCCCGCCACGAGCAACGGGGGCGGATGCCGCGACTCACCGTCGTGGCATCCGCCCCCGTCTGTTCATTCGACGCGGCCGGGCAGGCGTTCCTGCCGCGTCGAAGCTGTGCTCGCTAGTGGCTGACCGCCTTCTCGGCGCCGATGCCCGTGAGCGAGCGGACCTCCATCTCGGACTGCTTGGCCGCGTCCTCGCGACGGTTGTCGATCACGCTGACGATCCACCCGAGGAGGAAGGCGAGCGGGATCGAGACGATGCCCGGGTTCGACAGCGGGAAGATCGCGAAGTTGATCGCCTCGGTCTTCAGCATCGACGTCGCCGAACCCGACACGACCGGCGAGAACGCGATGAGCACGATCGCCGAGATCAGGCCGCCGTACATGCTCCAGAGCGCGCCGCGGGTCGTGAAGCGCTTCCAGAAGAGCGAGTAGACGATGGTCGGGAGGTTCGCCGATGCCGCGACCGCGAACGCCAGTGCAACGAGGAACGCGATGTTCTGGCCGTTGGCGCCGATTCCGCCGATGATCGCGACGATGCCGATGATGACCACCGTGCGACGCGCCACCTTGACCTCGGCGCCCGGCTCGGGCTTGCCCTTCTTCACGACCGACGCGTAGATGTCGTGCGCGAACGAGGCCGCGGCGGTGATCGTGAGTCCCGCCACGACCGCGAGGATCGTCGCGAACGCGACCGCCGAGATGATGCCGAGCAGCACCGGACCGCCGAGCGCGAACGCGAGGAGCGGAGCCGCCGAGTTCGGGCCGCCGGGTGCGGCGGCGATGACCTCGGGGCCGACGAGCGCCGCGGCGCCGTAGCCGAGCACCAGCGTGAACACGTAGAAGATGCCGATCAGCCAGATCGCCCAGACGACCGACTTGCGGGCCTCCTTGGCCGTGGGCACCGTGTAGAAGCGCATGAGCACGTGCGGCAGCGCCGCGGTGCCGAGCACGAGGGCGAGGCCGAGCGAGAGGAAGTCGACCTTCGCGAGCTCGGAGACGCCGTACTTCAGGCCCGGATCGAGGATCGCGGGGTTCTCGGCGACCGCGACCGCACGGTCGAGCAGGGCCGAGAAGTCGAAGTTGTTGATCGCGAGCACCCAAACCGTCATGATGCCGGCACCGGCGATGAGCATCACGGCCTTGATGATCTGCACCCAGGTGGTGCCCTTCATGCCGCCGACGAGCACGTAGAGGATCATGAGGCCGCCGACCACGGTGATGACCACGGCCTGGCCGATGCCGTCGCCGATGCCGAGCAGCAGCGACACGAGGCCGCCGGCGCCCGCCATCTGCGCGAGCAGGTAGAAGAACGACACCGCGAGCGTCGTGATGGCCGCCGCGATGCGGACCGGCCGCTGCTTGAGACGGAACGAGAGCACGTCGCCCATGGTGAACTTGCCCGTGTTGCGCAGGAGCTCGGCCACGAGGAGCAGGGCGACGAGCCAGGCGACGAGGAAGCCGATGGAGTAGAGGAAGCCGTCGTAACCGGTCATCGCGATGGCGCCGACGATGCCGAGGAACGATGCCGCCGAGAGGTAGTCGCCCGCGATGGCGGAACCGTTCTGGCCGCCCGTGAACGAGCGACCGGCCGCGTAGTAGTCGGCCGCGGTCTTGTTGTTCCGGCTGGCGCGGAACACGATGACCATCGTGATGGCGACGAAGGCGCCGAAGATGCCGATGTTGAGCCAGGGGTTGCCGGGCGAGGAGCTCGCCGCTTCGAGGTGCAGCATCAGCGCGCCACCCCCTCGTCGGCCTTGTCGAAGAACACGCCCGACTCGATCTCGTCGCGGATCAGCTCCGACTTCGGGTCGAGGT
Source organism: Agromyces sp. NPDC052230 (assembly GCF_040679595.1). NCBI lineage: Bacteria > Bacillati > Actinomycetota > Actinomycetes > Micrococcales > Microbacteriaceae > Agromyces > Agromyces sp. NPDC052230. The sequence goes on from NZ_JBFAVC010000001.1 coordinate 326,840, forward strand.
GCTTGTTCGTCCACTGCACGTACCACATGGTCACCGCGAAGGTCGTGACGACCTGCGCGAGGCCGAGCAGCATGGCGACGTTGATGCTGCCGAACACGCGCGTCGACATGAAGTCGACCGCGTACACCGCGAGCAGCACGTAGGCGAGGTACCAGACCAGGCACGCGGCGAGGACGGGGAAGACGAAGCTCCGGTGAGTGCGTCGGAGCTGTTGGAACTCTGGCGATTGCTGCACGGCGTGGTAGTCGACCTTGCTGAGGTCGAGCTCCGCGCTCAGGGCGTCGTTGCCCATGGCGTCTCTCCTTCGAGGGGTTTCGGCGGGCCGACCGCCGCGCCGCCTGCGTTCGCAGTGGACCTATGCTCGCCTCCCGGAACGGCCGCCGGGGGCGTCGACCGTTCGTCGTCGGTGAACGGCGTCCACGGTGCGACGAACGGCTCGGCTGCGACGACGAACGACGGCTACGCTGGCCTCCATGCCCGAGTCGATGCTGCTCGCCGCTGCCGCCGGCGTCGTCGCCGGGGCGCTCGCCGTCGGCGTCGTACTGCTGCTCCGTCGGCTCGTGGTGACGTCGCGCGAGCTCGGCACCGACGTCGAGCGGGCGACGTACCAGACGCTGCATCTTGCGAGCCGTGCCGCCAAGCACCTGCGCGGCGGCATCGGCGAGACCGACGCGATCCGGGCGGGCCGGCACCTGCGGGCGCTCCTCGGCTGCGAGAGCCTCGCGCTCGTCGATCCGGCGGGCACGGTCACGGTCGAGGGCGACGACGCCGTGCGCGCGGTCGCCGGCCGGCTCGCCGCCGAGGCGAGCGCGTCGGGCAAGCCGCAGGTGCAGCGGCGCATCCGCATCGGTGACGAGGAGACGGATGCCGTCGCCGCGCCGATCCGCGCGAGCGGCGTGCCGGCGGGGGCCATCGTGGCCTTCGCGGCACCCGTGCGGGCCGGGCTCGTTCGTGCGACGGGGGAGGTCGCCGACTGGGTTGCCGCCCAGGTCGAACTCGGAGAGCTCGACGCGTCGCGGGCGGCGCTCGCCGAGGCGGAGGTGCGCGCGCTCCGCGCGCAGATCAGCCCGCACTTCATCTACAACTCGCTGAACGCGATCGCGTCGTTCATCAACACCGATCCGGCGAAGGCGCGCGACCTCGTGCTCGAGTTCGCCGACTTCACGCGCTACTCCTTCCGCCGCCACGGCGACTTCACGACCGTCGCCGAGGAACTCCGCTCGATCGACAGCTACCTCAAGCTCGAGCGAGCGCGCTTCGGCGAACGGCTGCGGGTGTCGCTCCAGATCGCGCCCGAGGTGCTCTCGACGGTGGTGCCGTTCCTCTCGATCCAGCCGCTCGTCGAGAACGCGGTGCGGCACGGCCTCGAGTCGAAGGAAGGCGGCGGTCGCATCTCGATCACGGCCGCCGACTCGGGCGCGTTCGCCGAGATCAGCGTCGAGGACGACGGCGTCGGCATCGACCCCGCCGTGCTCGAGACGGTGCTCGCCGGTGGCGCGCCCGGTGAGCATGTGGGGCTCCGCAACGTGGATGCGCGCCTCCGGCAGGTGTACGGCGACGAGCACGGGCTCGTGGTCGAGACGAACGTGGGCGCCGGAACGCTGGTGCGGATGCGCATTCCGAAGTCGCAGCCCGGCCGTGTCGCGGCATCCGCCGACGGCCTCGGAGCCGATGGGAGACTGGCACCGTGATCTCCGTGCTCATCGCCGACGACGAGCAGCCCGCGATCGACGAGCTCGCGTTCCTGCTCGGCCAGGACCCGCGCATCGGGGTGATCCACCAGGCGAGTTCGGGTTCCGAGGCGATCCGGCTGCTCACGCGCGAGCCCGTCGACGCGGCGTTCCTCGACATCCACATGCCGGGACTCACGGGCTTCGATCTCGCACGGGCGCTGCAGCGCTTCGAGCGACGGCCCGCGCTCGTCTTCGTCACCGCCGACGAGGAGGGCGCGCTCGAGGCGTTCGACCTCGCGGCCGTCGACTACCTGCTGAAGCCCGTGCGGTCCGAGCGCCTGCACCGCTCGGTGAGCCGCGTCGTCGAGGCGTTGAAATCGTCGTCGACGCCGGCTCCGGATGCCGCAGCCGCCTCGCAGACCGAGATGATCGCCGTGACCCTCGGGGGGACCACCCGGATGATCCGCCGCGACGAGGTGCGCTACGTGCAGGCGCAGGGCGACTACGCGCGCTTGCACACCGAGGAGGCGAGCTACCTCGTGCGCGTGCCGATGTCCGACCTCGAGCGCCAGTGGGCCGACACCTTCGTGCGGATCCACCGGTCGTACCTGGTCGCGATCCCGCACCTCACCCGCATCCGACTCGGCACCGATCACCCGAGCGTCATCGTCGGGGCGGCTGAGCTCCCGGTGAGTCGCCGCCTCCTGCCCGGGCTGCGGGAGCGGCTCGAGCAGGCCACGATCCGGCCGAGGCCATGAGCGACGAGGTGGAGGCGCGCGGCGGCGGGGTGCCGGATGCCGCGCCACCGCGAGTGCGGGTGACCGCACCACGAGCCGATGCTGCGGCATCCGCTCGCCCGACGGCGCACGCGGGCACCGACGCCCCGACGAGCGACATCTCGGGCGTCTACGTGCGCTCGCTCATCCGATCGCAGCTCCGGCTCGGCGTCGTCATGGCGGTGGGCTTCGTGGTGGCGACCGCCGTCTTCGTGCTGGCGATCGCGTTCACGCCCGTGCTCGACGAGACGTTCGTCGCCGGCGTGCCTCTCTCGTGGCTCCTCCTCGGCGTCGGCGTGTATCCGCTGGCCATCACGGTCGGCGGGCTCTACGTGCGGGCCGCGACCCGCAACGAGGCGCGCTACCGCTCGCTGACGGAGGACGAGTGAACCCCGCGATCGGCTACACGGCGATCGTCGCCGTCGCCGTGGCCTCCGCGCTCATCGGCTTCTACGGGCTGCGGGTCTCGCGCACGACGAGCGACTTCTACGTCGCGTCGCGCACCGTCCGCCCGTGGTGGAACGCGTCGGCGATCGGCGGCGAGTACCTCTCGGCCGCGTCGTTCCTCGGCATCGCCGGACTCATCCTGCTCACGGGCTCGGCGGGCCTCTGGTTCCCGATCGGCTACACCGCGGGATACCTCATGCTACTGCTGTTCGTGGCCGCGCCGCTGCGCCGCTCGGGCGCGTACACGATCCCCGACTTCACCGAGGCGCGACTCGAGTCGGTGTGGGCGCGCCGCGTGACGAGCACCCTGGTCATCGTGATCGGCTGGTTCTACATCGTGCCGCAGCTGCAGGGCGCCGCCCTCACGGTGCGCATCACCACGGGGCTGCCGTCGTGGGCGGGCTCACTCGCGGTCGCCGTGATCGTCGCGGTGGTCGTGGCCGCCGGCGGCATGCGCTCGATCACCTTCGTGCAGGCATTCCAGTTCTGGCTGAAGCTCACGGCGCTCGCGGTGCCCGTCGTCGTGCTGCTCATCATGGTCGGCGGCGTGGAGCCCGAGCTGCCGCCCATCCAGGCATTCCCGGCGGCGGCCGGCCCCGGTGACCTCGACGTCTACCGCACGGTCTCGCTCATGGTCGCGCTCCTCCTCGGCACCCTCGGCCTGCCGCACGTCCTCGTGCGCTTCTACACGAACCCCGACGGCACCGCCGCGCGGCGCACCACCGTCATCGTGCTCGTGCTGCTCTCGGTGTTCTACCTGTTCCCGACCGCGTTCGGCCTGCTCGGCCGTGCCTTCGCCCCCGACCTCGCGGCCTCGGGCGAGGCGGATGCGCTGGTGCTGCTCCTGCCCGGGCGGCTGGTGCCCGGCCCGGTCGGCGACCTGCTCACGGCCTTCGTCATCGCGGGGGCGTTCGCTGCATTCCTCTCGACCTCGTCGGGCTTGGTGGTGTCGCTCGCGGGCGTGATCAGCCAGGACCTCATCGGCGGCAGCGTGCGCGGGTTCCGCATCGCGGCCGTCGCGTCGTCGTTCGTGCCGCTCCTCGTCGCCCTGGCGACCGAGTCGGCGGGGCTCGCGGGCAGTGTGGGGCTCGTGTTCGCGTTCACGGCGTCGACCCTCTGCCCCATGCTGCTGCTCGGCATCTGGTGGCGTGGGCTCACCGCGCGCGGCGCCATCGCGGGCATGCTGACCGGCGCCGTGCTCTCGGGGGCGGCCATCCTCGGCGGCTCCCTGCTCGGGGCGGCGGCCCCCGGCATCCGCCCGTTCCTCGAGCAGCCGGCCGCCTGGACGGTGCCGCTGGCCATGCTCGTCACCGTGCTGGCATCACGCGCCGATCGCCGCGGCGTGCCGCGCGGCGCCGACGCGTTCCTCACCCGGCTGCATGTGCCCGAGGCGGCACGGCGGCACCGCCAGGGCTGAACGCTCAGCGGGCGTCGAGGGCCCGGGCCCGATCGCCTGCGAGCGTGACCGGACGATCACCCCAGGCCGTCAGCCGCGCCTCCAACCCGGCCCGCACGGCCGGCCAGTCGTCGATCGTCACCGAGTAGATGGCGGTGTCGCGCCACGAGCCGTCGGCACGCTGCCGGTCGCGCCGCGCGATGCCCTCGAAGTGCGCCCCGAGTTTCGTGATCGCCGCCCGCGAGCGCGCGTTCACGGCATCCGCCTGGATCTTCACCCGACCGAACCCGTGGTCGAAGGCGAGGCCGAGCAGGAGGAGCTTGGCCTCGGGGTTCACCGCCGTGCCCCAGACGCGTGGGTCGTAGCCGGTCCATCCGATGTGGCCGTACTCCTGCTGCAGGTCGAAGTCGGCGAACTTCGTGGCTCCGATGACGATGCCGTGGTCGGGCCCGCCCTCGATCCGCAGCGTCCACGGCATCGCGTCGGCGCCACCCGAGTACGACTCGATCGCGAACCGCTCGAACGCCTCGAGGTCCGGCGTGAACCCGCCCGGCCCGCCGCCGTACCCACCGGCGAACACCTCGGGGTGCCCGAGCGCCCGGAAGAGGTCGGGCACGTCGGCTTCGGAGAACGGCGTCAGGCTGATGAAGCGGCCGATGAGGGGGCGATCTGGGGGTCGAATGGCGGTCATCCCATGAGTCTTCCACGATCGACCGACGCCTTCCGCCGCCCACGGCTCGGGGCATACGATGACGAACGAGGACGAACGGATTGGATGGTGGGGGACATGGGAGCTCTTGACGATCTCACGGGCAAGGCGAAGGACTTCGTCGAGGAGAACAAGGACAAGATCGAAGAGGCGCTGAACAGCGAGAAGGCCGAGGACATCAGCGACAAGGTGTTCGACGCCGTCGCCGACGCGGCCAAGAAGGTCCTGCCCGACGAGCACGACGCGAAGGTCGACGAGGTGCGGGCGAACCTCGACAAGAAGATCGGCAACGAGCCGTAAGCCGCTCTCGAATCACGCATCCTCGCGTCGGAGCACGGCGGCGACGAACCCCGCGCACACGACGCAGGCGACGGCGCCGATCGCGAGCGCAACGCGACCCGAACTCGCGTCGATCACGAATCCCATGAGCACCGCGCCGAACGGCACGACCCCGTAGCTGCCGAGGGTGACGAGCGACATCGTGCGCCCGAGCTGCGCTGGCGCGACCGCCCCCTGGGCGGCGCCGTGCAGCACGCCCTGGTAGTACCCGACCCCCAGCCCGAGCACGGGCGCCATGGCGAGGAACACCGCGAGCCCCGGTGCCGCGGCGTTCGCGCCGAGTGCCGCGGCGAACGCGAGGCAGGCGCCGACGAGGGTGTGCACCCCGGTGTGGCGCCGGCTCGCGGCGATGAGGCCGCCGACGATCGCGCCGACCGCGTTGATGGCATGCGCCGCGCCCAGGCTCACCGCGTCGCCGGCGAACGTGAGCGTCACGGTCGCCGTGACCACGACCATGAGGTTCAGCGCGAAGAGCGACACGACGACGTTGACCACGAGCAGCACCACGATGGGACGGTTCTTCCCCGCCGTGCGCATCGCATCGGCCATCGACCCCGATTCCTGCACCGGATGTCGCGGGTACAGCCGCGACGGTCTGATGGCGAGCACGAACGCGAACACCACGAGGTACGACGCCGCGTTCACCGCCAGGCACGCGCCCGCGCCGAATCCGGCGAATGCCAGCCCGGCGAGGCCGGGACCGATCGACCTCGCCGCCGCCAGTGCGAGAGTGCTGAGCGACGCGGCGCGGCGCAGCCGGCTCGGCCCGACCAGTTCGTACACGATCGCCTGCGAGGCCACGCGGTCGAACGCGTTCGCGGTGCCGAGCAGCACGATGCCGGCGAAGATCACGGGCAGCGAGGCATCCGCCGTCGCCACCTGCAGCGCCAACACCGCGACGACCACCGCCGACGCGAATGAGGTGATGAGCAGGATGTCGCGTGGGCGCGCCCGATCGGCGAGCCGGCCGGCGGGCACGCTCAACAGCAGCAGCGGTGCGAACTGCGCGGCCATCACCGCGCTGAGCGCCGCGGCGCTGCCCGACACCTCGAGCACCACCAGCGACAGGGCGAGGCTCTGGAACCAGGTGCCCGTGTTCGAGATCACCTGGCCGGCGAAGAACAGCCCGAAGCGGCGCTCGCGGAACGGGTCGAGCGCCGGCCAGCTCGGCACCATCAGGTGAGCGCCGGCACTCGCGCCTCGAGGAACGTCGCGATGCGCTCGCGCAGCCGCGCCGCCTCGACCGACCGGGGGTCGGTGTTGTCGGCCGCGATCTCGAGCACCGGCACGCCCGCCGCCTCGAGCGCTTGGGTGATGAAGACGCTACCGGGGGTGTCGCTCGCGGCGAGATGCACGACGCCGTCGACGCCGTGCGCGAGCGCCTCCTTCACATACCATTCCGCCGACCACGGCGGCATGTAGAGCTGGTCGGTGATGCCGACGAACCGGGCGGCGAGCGCACGGACGGGGTCGTCGCCATAGCGGACGTACCCGTCGGCCGCGATCGCAAGGTACATCGACCAGACGAACACCGCACCGAACTCCTCCTGGAAGTGCCGGTAGAGGTCGAGATCGCCCCACACGCCGCGGCCGATCCACATGAGGCGGCGTCGCTCGCGGTCGGCGACGCCGACCCCGGCCTCGACCCGCTCCTGCACCTCGCGGTACAGCCGCTCGGCCGCGTCGACCGCCCAGCGGGTGCCGCGGTGCCACTGCGGGATCATCACGGCAGGGATCGAATCGGTGACCTCGATCGGCGTCGGCCGGGCGCTCGCAATGAGGTCGCGCGTGCGCCGGTTCCACTCCGCCTGCTCGTTCGTCAGCGCCATGACCTCGGCCAGGCGGGCGCGATCGAGGCGGCGGCCCGTGCGCCGCTCGAGCCATTCGATGAGCTGCTCGTTCTCAGCGGCGAGGAGGTCGATGCGCTCGCGGCCGAACGCCTCCTCCCACCGGTGCGGCACGAGCTCCCACCACCGGTGCGGCGCCGGGTCGCCGCCCGTGCGCGAGTAGCAGAAGAACTCCGTCTCGGCGTGCTCGGTCCACAGCTCGAAGATCTTGTGCGCGACGTCGCCGCCGCGCTCGCAGACGACGAAGTCGGGTCGCGGCAGACCTCCCCACGGCGCCCCCTCGGCCGGCAGCCCCTGGGCTCCGAGCGCGAGCGCGTCGTACTGGCGGCTGTCGTCGGGGTAGCCCTGCTCGGCGAGCACCGCGAGGCTCGCCTCGGCCTGCCGTTTCGCGGAGATCACCGAGGCCCACCACTGGTTGACGACGTAGGGGATGTCCATGGCGCGCAGGATCTCCTGCGGCGCGTCGGCGTTCACGAGGGCGGACGGGGAGCCGGCCGTGACCCGGCGGCGGTGCTCGGCGAACCATTCGCGCTGGTATTCCGTGGCGGCGAGGGCCGCGGCGAGTCGTGGGCGGTGGCTCGGCGTCATGGGCGTGCCCGCTCATGGGAGGCCCGGGCGACCCCGGCACGAAGACGGACGAGCGCGGCGTCGATGGCCGTCATCGCGTCGCCGGCACCGTCGTCGATGGACCGCAGGAGCTCCGCGGGGATGCCGTCGGCGGCAAGGGCGCGACGCAGCGCCGGGAAGTCCCAGAGCGGCGCTTCGTCGTGTCGTCGCGTCAACACGAGCACGGCGTCGGCGCCGGTGTCCGACGTGTGGCGTCGCATCCACTCGACGCGTGCGACGATCGTCGCCGTGGCCGACTCGGGCGGCCTGGCCTCGTGCAAGGCGAGCAGGCCCTCGACGATGTCGGTGCCGGATGCCGCGGCCACGCCGAGCCACGCGCCCTCGCCGGTGCCGTGGTCGTCGCCCACGATCCGGGCGCGATCACCGCGCTCGATGAAGCGGGAGAGCTCGTCGTCGGGGTGGGTGCTGCCCGAGACGAGGAGGCGCAGGGGCGGCTCGTGCTCGGAATCTGCGACCGTGCGCACGATGTCGGCGCGCTCGACGGTCGTCTCGACGACGGCGTCGATGAGCGCCGCGGAATCCCGCGGCGGCAGGCTCGCGGCCACGCCGAACGCGTGCAGTGCAGTGGTTCCCGACAGGGTGGCGCCGTGGGCGCGGCGGGCCGCGGTGAGTCGCCGCAACGCGGCGCCGAGCGCGAGCTCGTCGGCCGCGGCATCCGCGAGCCCCTCCTCCGTGATGGCGTTCCCCGTCCACGCGGTGAGCACGCCCACGAGCCGCTCGAACTGGAACCGGTTGAACGCACGTGTCGGGGCACGCCCGCCGCGCTGGAGGTCGAACAGGTGCACGGGCATCGTGAGCCGCCCGCGCTCCCGGAGCTCTCGCAGGACGTAGAACAGGCGGAGCGACGCTTGACAGTCGTTGCAGACCACGACGCCGGCGAGCCCGTCGAAGCTGCCGCCGAGGAATCCGGTGAGCACCGCGGCGGACGCGGCATCCGTGGCTCCGAGGAGGCGAGCCGCCTCGTCGCTCGCGTGCACCCCCGGGTGCCAGAGTCGCATCGGCAGGGCACCCGCGGCGAGGACGAGCTGCCGCGCCAGGTCGCCGCCGACCACGCCGATGCGAGGCGGCGCGCCGGCGACGACGGCACCGTCGAAGCGGTGCGCGTACGCGGTGGCGAGCGCCGCCGTCGCCTCGACGGCGCGGGTCACAGCACTCCCGCCGCCCGAAGGCCGGCGATCCGGTCGTCACTGTAGCCGAGCAGGGCGGTGAGGATCTCGTGGGTGTGCTCGCCGAGTTTGGGCGCCGGCACGTCGAGGCCTGCGGTGCTCCTCGAGAAGGTGACCGGCACGCCGGTGCCGTACAGGCCGTCGACGTGTCCATGCAGGGGATGCACGAGCGGCACCACCTCGCGGCGGGACTGCACGAGCTCGTCGCGCACCGCATCGGCGGTGCCGCGCACGGGCGCCGTCGGCACGCCGTTCGCCTCCATGGTGGCGACGGCCTCGGCGACAGTGCGGTGCTGCGCCCATCCCGCGATCATCGCGTGCAGCTCGTCGGCGTTGGCCACGCGCGAGTCACGGTCGGCGAATCGCGGGTCGTCGGTCAGCGCGGGCTCCCCGAGCGCCGCCAGCACGCCACGCGCGAAATCGTCGGTGGGGGCGCAGATGGCGAACCAGCCGTCGGTCGTGGCGAACGTGCCGAACGGCGCGAGTCGCGGCACGACGGCTCCGGTGCGCAGCGGGAAGCCCACGGATTCGAGCGCGTCGAACGGCTCGCAGGCCACGAGCGAGGTGAGCGAGCCGAGCATCGAGACGTCGACGTGCTGCCCCTCCCCCGTGCGCTCGGCGTGGAGTACCGCGCTGAGAGTGCCGATGATCGCGAACAGCGGGGCGACGAGGTCCCCGACCGGCAGTCCGAAGCGCACCGGCGCGTCGCCCGGCTCACCCGCGGTCATCATCACGCCGCTGAGCGCCTGCACGATCGTGTCCATGGCCTTGCCCGACCCGGCCACGCCCTGCGCACCGAAGCCGCTGATCGAGGTGTACACGAGCCGCTCGTTGAGGTCTCGCACCGCCTCGTAGTCGATGCCGAGCCGGTGGGTGACGCCCGCGCTGTAGTTCTCGACGAGGATGTCGGCGCCGGCGATGAGGTCGCGCAGCACCTCCACACCCTCGGGCGTCTTGAGGTCGAGCGTGATGCTCTCCTTGTTGCGGCCGCGGAGCATCATCGACACCGACATGTCCTCGGGCTCCTCCCGCACCACGCGCAGTCCGTGGGCGGTGACGTAGGGGGAGTTGTTGCGGGCCGAGTCGCCGCCGGTGCGGGGGTTCTCGACCTTGATGACCCGCGCGCCCAGCCCACCGAGCAGCAGGGTGGCGTAGGGCCCTGCGAGCGCGGTGGTCAGGTCGATCACGGTCATCCCCTCCAGGGGGCGCGAAGTCATGCGGACATCCTTCCGTCTTCGGATCGGACGGCGAGGCGATCGCCGTCCCAGTGCAGCGTGGTGCCGAGGCGTGCGACGGTGGTGATGCGGCGCAGGTAGTCAGCGACCCGATCGCCGTCGTCGCCGCGGCCGACCGGCACGGGGCGGGCCGTGTCGTCGATCCAGCAGGGAATGAGCGCGGGCGTCACTCGCCCGCGTTCGTCGACGTCGAGCACGGCGATCGCCGTGTTGCGGCTCTCGGGGTGGAACGGGTACTCGGGCATGGCGGGATCGGGCTCGAAGCCGAACAGCACGCGGCGTCGTTCAGCCCATTCACGCCGCTCGGGCGCATCGTCGGCGGCGCCGCCGAGGGCCCGGGTCACCGTGGCGAAGTTGCCGAGCCCGTGGAAGATCGGGGCGCCGCGGTAGAGCTCGACGCCGCGCATCAGGTGCGCATGGTGGCCGATGACGGCGGATGCCCCGGCGTCGATCGCCGCGCGGGAGACCTCGAACTCGTAGTCGGCGAGGCGCGCGGGCACGTGCACGAGGCCCTTGTGCAGGGCGACCACGACCACGTGGCCGTCGGCGACGGCGCGCCCGATGTCGGCTCGCATACGGTCGAGGGAGGTGCGCTCCGCGAACGTGTACACCTCGGGCGGGCCGCCCGGGTTCGCACCCTGCGGCTCGTAGTGGGTGATGACGCGCACCCACGCGCCGCCCGCCTTCATCGATCCGGCCCACGTCTCCCGCGGGCCGACGCAGTTGTACGAGAACACGGCGACAGTGCGTCCGCCGCGCTCGACGATCGCGGGGCGTGATGCCTCGTCGAGGTTCGCTCCCGCCCCGGCGACGACGAGCCCGGCCGCCTCGGCGTGCCGGCGGGTGTCGAGCACACCGGCCGATCCGAAGTCGGCCACGTGGTTGCCGGCCATGGTCAGCACGTCGAATCCGGCGCTCCGCACCGCGGCGAGCGCGGCCGGGTCACCGGGCAGGGCCGGCACGTCGCTCGACGTGACCTCGGCGTGCTCGGTGTGCGGGATCTCGAGCTGGCCGATCGCGACATCCGCCGCCCTGAGGATTCCGGCGGTCGGCTCGAGCAACCGGGCGGGGTCGGAGGTCTCGAGCACGAGGTCGCCGGTCGCGACGATGGTCAGGCCCGCGCTCATGCGGGCACCTCGCGGTCGGCGGATGCCGCGGCCGGGCCCCTGGTGAGGAACGCACGCAGCCGACTGGTGCGAGGCGAGGCGAAGAACTCGGCCGCCGGGGCCTCCTCGACCACGCGCCCGTCGGCCATGAACACGCACCGATCGGCGACGTTCCTGGCGAACTCGAGCTCGTGCGTGACCACGATCATCGTCATGCCGTCATCGGCGAGCGCCTTCATCACCGACAGCACCTCGTCGACGAGCTCGGGGTCGAGGGAGCTCGTGGGTTCGTCGAAGAGGAGGATGCGGGGCCCGGTCGCCACGGCGCGCGCGATGGCGACGCGCTGCTGCTGGCCGCCCGAGAGCCGGCGCGGATGCTCGTCGGCCTTGTCGGAGAGGCCGACGCGCTCGAGCAGTTCCAGAGCACGCTTCGTCGCCTCGGCCCGGGGCACGCCGTGCACCCGGATCGGCGCCTCGGTGATGTTGCGGAGCACGGTCCAGTGGGGGAACAGGTTGAACTGCTGGAACACCATGCCCATGCGGCGGCGCTGCGCCTCGGTTCCGCGGTCGGGGAGGGGCCGGAGGCCACCGCGATGCGCCTCGAAGCCGAGGAGCACGCCGTCGAGGTACATCGCCCCGCCGTCGATCGTCTCGAGCTGGTCGATGCAACGCACGAGCGTCGACTTGCCCGAGCCCGAGGGCCCGAGGATCGCGACGACCTCACCCTCGGCCACCGTGAGGTCGACACCGTCGAGCGCGGCGTGATCGCCGAAGTGCTTGCGGAGCCGCTCGACGCGCAGCACGGGCTCCGTCTGTCGGGCGCGGTTCATGGGATCACCTCCGTCGTGCGCAGGGCTCCGGTGGAGGTCGGCGGCCGCTTCGCCGCCGCACCGCGCCGCGGCGTGCCCGTCTGGCGCGACTGCCCGCGCCCGAAGTGCCGTTCGACGCGGCGCTGCACGAGCGTGAGCAGCGTGACGACCACGAGGTACCAGATCACCGCGACGATGAGCATCGGAACGACCTGGTAGGTGCGGTTGTAGATGACCTGCACCGAGTGCAGCAGATCGCCCATCGCGATCACGCTCACGAGCGAGGTGCCCTTGAGCAGGGCGATGACCTGGCTGCCCGTCGGCGGGATGATGACCCGCATCGCCTGCGGCAGCACGACGCGTGAGAAGGAGTGCCAGCGCGAGAAACCCATGGCGAGCGCGGCGTCGCGCTGGCCGTGGTCGACCGAGATGATTCCCGCTCGGATGATCTCGGCCATGTAGGCGGCCTCGTGCAGCGAAAGCCCGATGATGGCCGCCGTCAACGGAGTGATCAGGTCGTTCGTCGACCACGAGACGAGCTCGGGGCCGAACGGCACGCCGATCGCGAGGCGCGGCAGCAGGTAGGCGAGGTTGAACCAGAAGATGAGCTGCACGAGCGGGGGCACCCCGCGGAAGAGGCTGACGAAGCCGATGCAGAACCACCGGATGGGGCCGAAGTCGCTCAACTGCCCCGCCGCCAGGATGGTGCCGAGGAGGGACCCCAGCACCATCCCGACGATGGTCAGCACGATGGAGACGCCGAGTCCGCCGATCACGCTCGGATTGAACAGGTACGCGGCGACGACGGGCCAGTCGAAGCGGTCGTTCGTCGCCATGAACACGACCAGCTGCACCACGATCGCGGCGAGCAGGATCGCGATCAGCACACGTGCCGGCCGGAACCTGGGCGAAGCGGATGCCGCGTCGACGACCTCGGGCGATGGCCCCGTCGGTGGTGGTGTGCCGGTGCCATCTCGTGGCGGTGTGACGGTGGACATGGAGGTCACTTGGAGGTGAACGGGTTCAGGACCGGCTCCTCGACGGCGACGTCGGCGATGCCCCATTCCTCCATGATCTCGGCGTAGCGGCCGTTCTCGAAGATGCCCTCGAACGCCGCCAGCATCGGCTCGGCGAGCCCTGATCCCTTCGGCATGAAGAGGGCCAGCTGGTCGATGCCGGCGCCCTGCTCGTCGGTCTGCACGACGAAGCCGTAGCGACCGGGGTCGGACTTCTGCAGGTCGATCGCCGCCGTCTGGGTCGTGCCGGCCACGTCGGCACGGTCGGAGTTGACCGCGAGGAAGGTCGAGTTCGTGTCCTCGAATCCGACGAACTCCGCGGGCTCACGCCCCTCGGCTGCGCACCACTCGTTGAGTCGACCGACCTGGCTCTCGGTCACCGATCCGGTGACCCCGGCCACTCGGACGCCGCACACGTCGCCGCTGTCGGAGAACTCCTTCGCACGCTCCTCGAGGTACACGTAGGAGGTGCGCGTGGTCATCCAGACGACGGCGTCGAACTCGGCCTCGCGCTCGGCGGTCGTGCGGAGCGGGCCGTTGAAGGCGTCGTACCGGCCAGAGAGCATGCCGGTGAGCATGGCGTCGAGGCCGGAGGCGGTCTCGATCGTGAACGGCACGCCGAGTTGCTCGGAGAGCGCCGCCTGGATGTCGGGGTCGATGCCGGTGATCTTGCCGTCCTCCTCGATGGTGCGGTACGGCGGGTGGGTGTCGCCGGCGATCACGATCTCACCGGCGTCGCGGAACTCTTCGGGCAGCTGGTCGTAGAGCGGGGCCTCGGCGCCGGTGGTCTCATCGGCCTCCTCGGACGGGTCCGATGCGGCGCCTGCGGCGCACGCCGCGAGTGAGAGCGAGAGGGCGGCGGCCGCGAACACGGCGACGGCGCGGGTGGGCTTCATTGGGGGGTTCTCCACATCGTTGTGAACGGCTCGGTATCGACGGCGGATGCTCGTCAACAGGCATGCACAAAAGTAACGAGCGGTCATCATCGTGTCAAGTGTTGTGAGACGTTGCCCGGCTTTCCGCGGTTCAGGCCACCTCGGCTTGGATACCTGTCCGGTTGACATGCGCCCTCGAGGTCACAGATCGATCTCAAAAGCTTGACGCTCGCATGACCGATCGTTACTCTCAGGGTGGCATGAATCGCACCGGTGTGATTCGAGTTGCAGTCGATGGAGATTCCGATGAGCCAAGACCGTCCCGTGGTGATCGAGCGCGAGCCGGCCGACTCCCCCGCCCTGGCCGCACCCGAGCCGTCCGGGGCGTCATCGCCCACCGTGGCGGTGCGCGGTCTTCGCAAGCGCTTCCGCCGCGAGGACGGCAGCATCGTGGCAGCGATCGACGACGTCGACCTCGCCGTCGAGCCGGGTGAGTTCCTCGTGCTGCTGGGGCCGAGCGGCTGCGGCAAGACGACCCTGCTGCGCACCATCGCCGGCCTCGAGACACCCGAAGAGGGCAGCATCGAGATCTCGGGTCGCATCGCGTTCTCCTCCGAGCGCGGCATCGCGGTTCCGCCCGAGAAGCGCGGCCTCAGCATGATCTTCCAGTCGTACGCGCTCTGGCCGCACATGACCGTGTTCCGCAACGTGGCCTATCCCCTGCAGAGCCGGCGCCCGCGCCAGGCGAAGGCGGAGGTCGCCCGCCGAGTCGGGGAGGCACTCGCCCAGGTCGGCATCCCCGAACTGGCCCGGCAGTACCCCGCCCAGCTCTCGGGCGGCCAGCAGCAGCGCGTGGCCCTCGCCCGCGCGCTCGTGAGCAACGACGACCTCATCCTCTTCGACGAGCCGCTCTCGAACGTCGACGCGAAGGTGCGCGAACAGCTCCGCCTCGAACTCGTCGCCATGCAGCACCGGCTCGGCTTCACCGCCCTGTTCGTGACGCACGACCAGGCCGAGGCCATGGAGCTCGCGACCCGGATCGCCGTCATCGACCGAGGCCGGATCGCACAGCTCGGCACCCCCCACGAGGTGTACGCCCGGCCCGCCACGCCGTACGTCGCGCGCTTCATCGGCGCGATCAACGAGCTCGAGGGTCGCGTCGTCGAGCTCAACGGCCCCGAGGTCGTCGTGGACACCCCGCACGGTCGCGTGGTGTCGACGGATGCCGCGGCCCGACTCTCCGTCGGCGACGCCGTCGTGGCGCTCTGGCGCCCCGAGCACGGGCACCTGCACGCGGCAGAGCCGGTGGCCCCCAACCGCTGGCTCACCCGCATCGAGACCTCGATGTTCCTCGGCTCGCACACCGAGTACACCCTGGTCGCCGGCGGCGCCCCGGCGCGCCTGTGGAGCCCGCGCCCCGATGCGCTCGGAGCGGGCACGTCCGCGTGGCTCTCGGTCGAGCCGCATGAGGTCCGCGTCCTCCCCCTCGAGACCTCGTCGGCACCGACCGGCGGGGAGGGCTGACGGTGGCGACCGCGACGCCCGTTCGGCCACCGATCCGCGGCCTGGGCGCTCGCGGCATCCGGGGCCGTCGCGTCGACCCGCTCGACGCCGTCACCCTCGTGATCGCCCTCGCGCTCATCGCCATCGTGGTCGTGCCGCTCGCCCGCGTGCTGATCGGCATGTTCTGGGTCGACGGCGCCCTTACCGTCGACCCGATCGTGCGCACCCTCGCCGTGCCCGACCTCGGCCCGCTGATCCTCAACACGCTCCTGGTCGTGGCCGGCTCGAGCCTCGCCGCCCTCGTCATCGGCGTACCGCTCGCCTGGCTCAACGAACGCACCGATGCCCGTATGGGCGCGCTCTCCGACGCGCTGCCGCTGCTGCCGTTCCTGCTGCCGCCGGTCGCGGGAGCCGTGGGCTGGACGATGCTGCTCGCGCCGCGCGCGGGCCTCGCGAACAGTTGGCTCCGAGACGCGCTCGCCGTCTTCGGCGTGCGACTCGAGAGCGGGCCGTTCGACATCAACAGCTGGTACGGCCTGATCATGGTGTACACGTTCTACGCCGTCCCGTTCGTGTACATGAACGCCGCAGCGAGCCTGCGCAACCTCGACTCCAGCCTCGAGGAGGCGTCGCGCCTCAGCGGGGCATCCGCGTGGCGCACCCTCATCCGGGTGGTCCTGCCATCGGTCGCCCCGGGGATCGGGGCAGGCCTCCTGCTCGCCGTCTGGTTCGGCTTCGGCATGTTCTCGATCCCCTCGATCGTCGGCTCCCCCGCGGGCATCGACGTGCTCTCGGTGCGCATCGTGGAGCTGCTGACCTTCACCTATCCGCCCGACACCGACGTCGCGATCGGACTCAGCGGGTTCATCGTGCTCTTCGTCGGCCTCGCCTACCTGCTGCAGGCGCGCCTGCTGCGCAAGGGCCGGTTCGCCACCATGACCGGCAAGGGCGGCCGGCCCCGGATCACCCGGCTCGGCGCCTGGAAGTGGCCGCTGCGCGGCCTCGTCGGCCTGTACGTGTTCGTGTCGACGCTGCTGCCCGTCGTCGCGCTCGTGCTCGTCTCGCTCAACGGGTTCTGGACTCCGAAGATCGACTGGTCGGGCCTCAGCCTCGATGCGCTGCGTCTCGCGGTCGTCGACGACCTGCTCACGCGCGAGGCGCTCGCGAACAGCCTCGGACTCGGCCTCGTCGGCGGCCTCATCGGCATCCTCGCGGCGGCCATGATCGCGCTGTACGTCGCGCGACGGCGAACCGTGTTCGCCCGCGTGGTGGACGCGAGCATCAAGCTGCCCGCCGCCGTCTCGAACATGGTGATCGCGGTCGGCGTGCTGCTCCTGCTCGCGGCGCCGCCCTTCAACCTGTCGGGCACGCTCGCCATCCTCCTCATCGGCTACCTCGCGCTCTACCTGCCGCAGGCGTCGATCGCCGCCGACGCGGCCGTGAGCGGCGTCGGCTCCGAGCTGCCCGAGGCATCGGCCGTCGCCGGAGCCTCCCCGGTGCGCACGTTCGTGCGTGTGCTGCTGCCGCTGATGGTGCCCGGCCTCGTCGCCGGATGGGCGCTGCTGTTCATCCGGATCGTGGGCGACCTCACCGCCTCGGCCATCCTGTCCGGCACCGGCAATCCCGTCGTCGGCTTCCGCATCCTCGAGGTGTTCAACGGCGGCTCCTACGCGCTGCTCGCGGCCCTCTCGACCGTGCTCGTGCTGATCACGGGCACCGTACTCGCCATCGTGCTCGCCTACACGCGACGCAGATCCCGCTTCGGCATCACGGCGAAGGTGGGCTGACCCGGCCCCCCGCTCGTCACCACCGGCGGCCACCCCGCCATCCCCCCGACACCGATCCGGTCGCGGCATCCGCCCCACTGGACCGCACCTCAGCCATACCCACCGACCCGATCCCACCGCTCGATCCCACGACCCGATCCACCCCATGAGAGGCACCACCATGACCAGACGACTCACCATCGGCGCCGTCGCGGCCATCACCGCGCTGGCCCTCGCGGGCTGCAGTTCAGGCGACGACGGCAGTGCGCAGGGCGGCGACGCCCCGACCGCGGCGGTCGACGACCCGGCGCTCACCGCTCTCATCGAAGATGCCCAGGCCGAGGGCAGCCTCACGCTCTACGGCATCCCCGATGAACGCGCCCTGCGCGAGCTCGCCGCCGCGTTCACCGAGAAGTACGACATCGACGTGACCGTGCTGCGGCTCGTGTCCGCCGATCTGTCGCAGCGCTTCTCGGCCGAGGCGGCCGCCGGCGCCACGGTGGCCGACGCGATCCTGCTCACCTACTCGCCGTTCTACGACGAGGCGTTCGGCGAGGGGTGGCTGACGCCGCTCGACGAGGCCGAGATCCCCGGCTTCCCCGACGATTTCCCGGCCGACTACCTCGCCGCCGACGGCGACACGGCAGTCGTGAGCATGGTGCCCACCGAGATGGTCTACAACACCGACCTGGTCGATCCCGCTCCCGACGACTGGGAGGCCTACGCCGAACCGGAGTTCAAGGACCAGCTGCTGTTCGCCGAACCGGCGAGCTCGCCCGCGAACCTCTCGTTCTGGTCGCTCATGCTCGACGAGTACGGCGAGGACTACCTGAAGGCGATCGCCGACAACAACCCCACGTGGATGAACAGCGCCGTGAACACCACCCAGGGCGTGGCCGCCGGTGAGGGTTCCCTCGCGCACCCCGGCGTGCTCGCGATCGTGAAGACGCTGCAGGAGCAGGGGGCGCCCGTGAAGACCGTCAGCCTCAGCCCGACGACCGGTCCCGAGATCGCCCTCGGCCTGTCGGCGGATGCCCCGAACCCCAACGCCGCGCGGCTGTTCTCGCACTTCGTGCTGAGCGAAGAGGGCAACACCGTGCTCGCCGAGGAGACCGGGGCCGGTTCGCCCTACGGCGTCAACCTCGTCGACGGCTACGTGCGACCCGGTCCGGTTCCCGAGGAGACCCGCGAGAAGATCCTCAGCCTGTTCGGATTCTGAGACGACGGTGGGGGCGGAACTCCCCGCCCGCCCCCACCGTGCCCCTCACCGTCATCCATCGGAGGTCCCACTTGACCGAGAACGGTTGCCCGTACCTCGCCGCGATGTCGGCGTCCGCCGCCGTCACCGAGGCACCGGATGCCGCGGCATCCGCCGCCGAGTCCGCCCGACGCGCCGCGCACGACTTCGACCCGGTGCCTCCCGAACCCGAGACGTTCACGAGCGCGCACGAGGAGTTCGCGCAGCTGCGGCGGGAGCGGCCGGTCGTGCGCAGCCAAGCGTACGACGGGTTCTGGGCGCTGCTCGGCTACGACGAGGTGCTCAGCGTGATCACCGACATCGACCGCTTCACCACGACGAAGCAGAACGCCGTCCCGAAGTTCGCCTTCACGGGCGTGCGTCCGCCGCTGCACCTCGACCCGCCCGAGCACACCGCGTACCGGCGCGTGATCAACCGCGCGTTCACGCCGCCCCGCATGCGCACGCTCGAGCCGGCCGTGCGCCGCGCCGCCGTGGAACTGCTCGACCCCCTCATCGACGCCGGCTGGGGCGACGTCTGCGCCCAGTACGCGCACCGGTTCCCGGCGTACGTGTTCGCCGAGTTCTTCAACCTCGACGTCGACACGTCCGAGCTCATCAAGTCGGTGACGGGCACCTACGTCGACGCGATCCAGGTGCTCGACCATGAGGTCGTGCGCTCGCTCAGCGCCCGACTGTACGAGATCGCGCAGTCGATCATCGACGATCGCCGCCTCGGCGGCTACGACCCCGAGACCGACCTCACCGCCGCGCTGATCGAAGCCGAGCACGACGGTGCACCCCTGCCCGACGCGATGGTGCTCGGCTGCGTGCGCCAGCTCATCGTCACCGGCATGGTCGCGCCGAGCGTGTTCATCGGCAACATGTTCGTGCACCTCAGCCGCGACCCCGCGCTGCAGGAGCACCTGCGTGCCAACCCGGGCGACATCCCGGCGGCTGTCGAGGAGTTCCTGCGCCTGTACTCGCCGTACCGCGGCATGGCCCGCACGGCGCGCGTCGACGTCGAGGTCGGCGGGCAGCTCATCCGCAAGGACGACCCCGTGGCGCTCGTCTACACGTCGGCGAACCGCGACGAGCGGGTCTTCCCCGACGGGGACGCGTTCCGGCTGCACCGACCGAACATCGCGAGACACCTCTCGTTCGGTCGCGGGACGCACAGCTGCCCCGGCGCCCCGCTCGCCCGCATGATGATGACGATCACGCTCGAAGAGGTGCTCGCCCGCTCGGCCGGGTTCAGCTCGGCCGGCGAGCCCGAGATGGCGATCTGGGCGGAGTGGGGCACCCGGTCGGTGCCGCTCGACTTCGTACGCGCCTGACGGGCTCCGGCGCTCACGGCGCCGGGCGACGAACTCAGCCCGCGTCGCGGGCGAGGTGGAACGACACCCCGGCGGCGAGCCCCGGCGCGTGGCGATCGAGGATCTGCCGCACCCGCACCGCGGCGATCTCGGCGAGCGCGTCGTAGACCTCGACGAACACCTCGCGGGCGCGGTGCCGCGGCCAGTCGTCCGGCAGCAGCTCGTCGGGCAGCTCGGGGTCGGTGATGCGGAACGACAGCCACTCGCTCATCAGGGTGGTGCGCAGCACGAGCGCATCCGCCGGTGCGAAGCGGCCGTCGCGGGCGTCGGGAGCCGCGGACCCGTAGCGCTCGATGAAGCGGTGGTACTCGGCGGCGAGATCGCCGAGCTCGAACGCGTCGACGTACGAGATCGACTGCCCGTCGCGCAGCTGCGGCCTGGCCTTCATGACCACGCCGGCATCGATGCCGAGCCGATCGAGCAGCTCGGTCGCCTCGGCCACCCGGTCGTGGGGGGTGATCCAGTTGGCGTCGTAGAGCAGTCCGAAGTGCAGCTGCCGCAGGCCCGCACGGAGCTGGCGGCGCACGTCGCGTTCACGTTCGGGAACGGAGAACGAGACCACCGTCCACCAGCCGTCCCAGTCGGGGGAATGCGCCCCGAAGCGCATCGCACGCTGCATCCGTGCCCGCGAGATCTCCTCGGTCATCGGAGGGCGCGCGTACGACGTGCTGCGGCCGTGCTTGCTCTGCACCAGGAGGCCCCGCACCGCGAGACGCCGCACGGCCTGGCGCGCGGCGCTCTCACTGGCCCCGAACTCGGCGAGCAGGTCGACGAGCGCCGCCGACGGCACGCCCTCGGTTCGGCCGAACCAGTAGTCGCCGAGCACGGTGAGCAGCAGGTGCTGCGGTTCGACGGCCGAACTCGCCGCCCGCGGAAAGGGCGGCGGCAGTTCGATATCGCCGGCCACGCGTCACCTCTTCCTCGAACGGAATACAGCCCTGGTGACGATCGTAGTCAGTTCATAACAGCTTCGGTCAGCGGATGTCGCGGCGACGAGCCGCTCAGACGAGCAGGTCGTGCAGCTGCACGATCTCGTCGCGGCCGGGGCCCACGCCGATCGCCGAGATGCGCGACCCGCTCATGGCCTCGAGCTCGCGCACGTAGCTCTGCGCGTTGGGCGGCAGCTCGTCGAACGAGCGTGCGCCTGTGATGTCCTCGGTCCAGCCGGGGAACTCCTCGTAGACGGGCTTCGCGTGATGGAAGTCGGACTGCGAAACGGGCACCTCGTCGACGCGCTGCCCCTCGACCTCGTAGGCGACCGCGACCGGGATGCGCTCGATGCCCGTGAGCACGTCGAGCTTCGTGAGTACGAAGTCGGTGACGCCGTTGACCCGCGCCGCATAGCGGGCGATGGGCGCGTCGTACCATCCGGTGCGACGACGACGGCCTGTGGTCGTGCCGTACTCGTGACCCTTCTCGGAGAGGAACTCGCCCCACTCGTCGAAGAGCTCGGACGGGAAGGGCCCGGCGCCGACCCGGGTCGTGTACGCCTTCACGACGGCGATGACGCGGTCGATGCGGTTCGGCGCGATGCCCGATCCCGTGACGGCGCCACCGCTCGTCGCGTTCGACGACGTCACGAACGGATACGTGCCGTGGTCGACGTCGAGCATGGTCGCCTGGCCGCCCTCGAACAACACGTTCTCGCCGCGCTCGATGGCCTGGTGCAGGAGCAGCGAGGTGTCGGTGACCATGGGGCGCAGTCGCTCGACGTAGCCGAGCAGCTCCTCGACGACCTCGTCGACGCCGATCGCGCGACGGTTGTACACCTTCACGAGCAGGTGGTTCTTCTGGTCGAGCGCGCCCTCGACCTTCTGCCGCAGGATGTTCTCGTCGAAGAGGTCCTGCATGCGCAGGCCGACACGGTTGATCTTGTCGGCATAGGCCGGGCCGATGCCGCGCCCGGTGGTGCCGATCTGGCGCTTGCCGAGGAACCGCTCCGTCACCTTGTCGAGCGTGCGGTGGTACTGGGTGATGAGGTGGGCGTTCGCCGAGACGCGCAGCTTCGAGACATCCACCCCGCGACTCTCGAGCGCCTCGAGCTCCTCGAAGAGCACCTCGATGTCGACGACGACGCCGTTCGCGATCACGGGCGTGACGCCGGGAGTGAGGATGCCCGACGGCAGCAGGTGCAGGGCGTACTTCTCGTCGCCGACGACGACGGTGTGCCCGGCGTTGTTGCCGCCGTTGAACTTGACGACGTAGTCGAGACGCGAGCCGAGCAGGTCGGTTGCCTTGCCCTTGCCCTCATCGCCCCACTGTGCTCCGATCAGTACGGCTGCGGGCATGGCTCAGTCCTCTCCTGCCGCGTCCGCGGCGTGCGGTTCGTCGGTCGGTCGGTCGGGGTCGGTCTGGGTCTCGACCGTCGCCTCGAAGAGGCCGGCGGTTCCCACGATCGGCATGAGCTGGGTCGGCGTGAACTCCGAGGCGATCCGGGCCGGCGCCTCGGCGTCGGCGGCCGCGAGCTCGTCGGCGAGCCGGGACGCGCGGTCGTCGAGGCCGAGCTGCGTGGCCGCGCGTCGCTGCGCGTCGAGTGCGCGCAGGTAGGCGCGGTTGGGCTCGTCCGACCACGGCACGGGGTCGCCGGGCGTCCACCCGGAGGCGGTCAGCTGCTCACGCGCGAGGTCGACGGCGACCGCGGCGAACGCGAACGCGCCGATGGGGTTGCCCTCGGAGTCGGCGAGGTCGGCGAGCTCAGCCCAGGCGAGGGGCGACGACGGATGCTCCGCCACCACCGATGGGACCGATGCACGATCGGCTTCGGCGAGCGCCTGCCGCACCTCGGGCTCGTCGACGAGCGCCGCCTCGATGTCAGGTGCTGATTCGTCTTGAGTCACACTCAACCTTATCGTGGGGGCCTCCCGCGGCCCGGGAGGTCACGGGCCGCGGGGCATCCGTCGCCGTCGTTCCGCGCGGATCCGCACAAGTAGGCTGGAGGGCATGTCGAAAGTCCTCTCCAGCCTGCCCGTCGGCGAACGCGTCGGCATCGCCTTCTCCGGAGGTCTCGACACCTCCGTCGCGGTCGCCTGGATGCGCGAGAAGGGTGCCGTGCCGTGCACGTACACGGCCGACATCGGCCAGTACGACGAGCCCGACATCGCCGCGGTTCCCAGCCGGGCGAAGGAGTACGGCGCCGAGATCGCGCGCCACGTCGACGCGAAGACCCCGCTCGTCGAGGAGGGCCTCGTCGCCCTGCAGTGCGGCGCATTCCACATCCGGTCGGGCGGCAAGACGTACTTCAACACGACGCCCCTCGGCCGCGCGGTCACGGGCACGCTGCTCGTGCGCGCCATGAAGGAGGACGGCGTCGACATCTGGGGCGACGGCTCGACCTACAAGGGCAACGACATCGAGCGCTTCTACCGCTACGGGCTGATGGCGAACCCGCGGCTGCGCATCTACAAGCCGTGGCTCGACGCCGCGTTCGTCACCGAGCTCGGCGGTCGCAAGGAGATGAGCGAGTGGCTCGTCGCGCGCGGCTTCCCCTACCGCGACTCGACGGAGAAGGCGTACTCGACCGACGCGAACATCTGGGGCGCCACCCATGAGGCCAAGCGACTCGAGGAGCTGAACGCCGGGCTCGACATCGTCGAGCCGATCATGGGCGTCGCCGCGTGGCGCGACGACGTGGAGGTGCGCACCGAAGAGGTGTCGATCCGATTCGAGGCGGGCCGACCCGTCGCAATCAACGGCGCCCACTTCGCCGACCCCGTCGCCCTCGTCTACGAGGCGAACGCGATCGGCGGGCGGCACGGGCTCGGCGTCTCCGACCAGATCGAGAACCGCATCATCGAGGCGAAGAGCCGCGGCATCTACGAGGCGCCGGGCATGGCCCTGCTGCACATCGCGTACGAGCGGCTGCTCAACGCGATCCACAACGAGGACACCATCGCGAACTACCACGCCGAGGGTCGCCGGCTCGGGCGCCTCATGTACGAGGGCCGCTGGCTCGACCCGCAGTCGCTCATGCTTCGCGAGTCCATCCAGCGCTGGGTGGGCTCGGCTGTGACCGGCGAGGTCTGGCTGCGCCTGCGCCGCGGCGACGACTACACGATCCTCGACACCCAGGGCCCCGCCCTCAGCTACCACCCCGACAAGCTCTCGATGGAGCGCGTCGGCGACGCGGCGTTCGGCCCCGAGGACCGCATCGGACAGCTCACGATGCGCAACCTCGACATCGCCGACTCGCGGGCGCGCCTCGAGCAGTACGCGATGCAGGGCATCGTCGGCGGCGCAACGGCGGAGCTCGTGGGCGACCTCCAGGCCGGGCAGGCCGCCGAGATCTCGGCGGGCGAGACCGAGACCGAGCTCGAGCTGGCGACGGATGCCGCGAACGAGGCGGCGGCGTTCGACCTCGGCACCGACTGACGCGTCCCACGGCGGCGCCCGGCGCGCGGCGCCCGGCTCCAGCTTGTGCAGGAGAAGAGGCCCCATCCCGCCCTGAGGGGAGGATCGGGCCTCTTCTCCTGCACGAGCTTCCGTGCCGGGCGGGTCAGGCCGGGGTCTGCTGGTGCGCGGCGACCCGCCACGCGCCGTCGTCGTAGAGGTACGTCGTCGACATGCGCAGGTTCGCGGTCTGGTCGCCGCGGCGCGCGACGGCGCGATAGGCGAGCACGCCGGCATGGTCGCCGAGCCGGATGACGGCGGGCTCGTGCAGTTCGTACGCGTCCCACGGAGGCGCACTCCGGAAGGCGGCGAGGATGTCGTCGCGGCCGAGCACCGCACCCTCCACGATCATGAGGGCGTCCCGGGTCATGGCACGCTGGTAGTGCTCGCCGCCGCGACCCTCGAGGATGGCCTTCCATCCGGCGTGCTCCTCGTGCAGGAGCCGGGCGGGCAGATCGTCGGTGATCTCGGTCATCCCCCCACGCTAACGGCGATCGGATGCCCCGCATAGGTCGCCGGGTGTCAGAGCCAGTTCCGGCGCTTGAAGATGAGGTACAGCGTGAAGCCGAAGCCCAGCATCAGGAGCAGCGCGAACGGGTAGCCGTACTCCCAGTCGAGTTCGGGCATGTCGGTGAAGTTCATGCCGTACACGGTGCCGATGAGCGTGGGCGCGAAGATGATCGCGGCCCAGCTGGAGATCTTCTTCACCTCCTCGCTCTGCGCGAGGTTCGTCTCGCTGAGCAGGCGCATCTCCTCGTTCTGCCGCTGCGCCACGAGCGACGCGTGCACCTGGAGGGCGTTCTGCAGGAGCTGCCGGAAGGACTCCCCACGCTCGATCGCCCGGATCGAGTGATCGAGCACGTCGCGCAGGTAGCGCTGCAGCTCCACGTCCACGCTGTACTTCTCGAAGCCGTGCTCGAGCGCGCGGAACATGTCGACAAGGGGCCCGCTGGCGCGCTGGAACTCCATCACCTCGCTCGCGAGGTCGTAGATGCGCCGAGTGACCTCGGGGTCGCCAGAGAACAGCTGCTCCTCGATCTCGTCGATGTCGTTCTCGAGCCCTGTCAGTACGGGCGCGTAGCCGTCGACGACGTGATCGAGCACGGCATAGAGCACGGCCTCCGCCCCCTTCTGCAGGAGGTCGGGCGTGGCCTCGAGGCGCCGTCGCACGGCGCCGAGGTCGGGCGACTCGGCGTGCCGCACCGTGATGGCGAAGTCGCGTCCGACGAAGACGTGCAGCTCTCCGAACTCGACCTTCTCGACGTCATCGAGGTATCGCGCGGGCCGCAGCACCACGAAGAGCGCGTCGCCGTAGCGTTCGAGCTTCGCCCGCTGGTGGCCCTTGCGGGCGTCCTCGATCGCGAGGTGGTGCAGGCTGAACTCCGAGGCGAGGGCGTCGAGTTCGGCGTCGGTGGGGCGATAGAGGCCGATCCAGGCGAAGCCGCCGTGTTCCGAGAGCGTCTCGAAGGTCTCCTCGAGCGACGCCGGACTGGCGACGCGACGGCCGTCCCGGTAGATCGCGTTGTCGACGACGGGCATGGGGTCAAGTCTCGTGGTCGGCGCGTGGCGCGACTCTCCGACACGCGGCAGCGACGGAGCGGATACCCCGCGCTGCCGAGCTCACCGGCGCGCGTGCCGGCGCACCCATTCGTGCATGACGATCGCCGCGGCCGCGCTCGCGTTGATCGACCGGGTCGACCCGTACTGGGTGATCTCGACGACCTGGTCGGCCGCGGCCAGCGCCTCGGCGCTCAGCCCGGGGCCCTCCTGCCCGAACAGCAGCACGCAGCGCTCGGGCAGCTCCACGTCATCGACGGGCCGGGAGCCCTCGACGTTGTCGACCGCGATGATCGGCAGGGCCTGGGCCTTCGCCCATGCGACGAAGTCGGCGACATCCGGATGATGCATGAGGTGCTGATAGCGGTCGGTGACCATCGCACCGCGGCGGTTCCACCGGCGACGGCCGATGATGTGCACGGTCTCGGCGGCGAACGCGTTGGCGGTGCGCACGATCGAGCCGATGTTGAGGTCGTGCTGCCAGTTCTCGATGGCCACGTGGAACGGATGCCGGTGCTCGTCGAGGTCGGCGACGATCGCCTCGAGGCGCCAGTAGCGGTACCGGTCGACGACGTTGCGCCGGTCGCCGTGCGCGAGGAGCTCGGGGTCGTACCGGGTATCGTCGGGCCACTCGTCGCGTGCGCCGGGCCACGGGCCGACCCCGTGCGCGAGGGTCGGCTCGGCGTGCTCGGGCTCGGGGTACTCGCGGCCCGAGGCATCCGCCTGCTCATGCGTCACGCGACCACGCTAGCCGCTGCAGGGGTTTCGGTGCGCCGAAACCTCGCTAAGATTTCGGTATGCCGAAACGCAGAGTCGCCGCCACTGCCGCCCTCACCGCGGCGGCCCTGCTGCTGAGCGGATGCGCCGGCAACGCCAACGGCGAGGGCGACGAACGTCCGGTCGTGCTCACCACCTTCACGGTGCTCGAGGACATCGCGCAGGAGGTGGCCGGCGAGCACCTGCGCGTCGAGTCGATCACGAAGGTCGGCGCCGAGATCCACGGCTACGAGCCGACACCCGGCGACCTGCGCCGCGCCGCCGAGGCCGACCTGATCCTCGACAACGGCCTCAACCTCGAGGCGTGGTTCGCCCAGTTCGTCGAGAGCCTGGAGGTGCCCCACGTCGTCGTCAGCGAGGGCGTCGAGGTCGTGTCGATCGCCGAGGGCGCCGCCGAGGGGCATCCGAACCCGCACGCCTGGATGTCGGCGATCAACGTGCAGCGCTACGTCGACAACATGGTGGCCGCGTTCAGCGAACTCGATCCCGACCACGCCGACGAGTTCGCGGCCAACGGCGAGGCGTACCAGGCGGAGCTCCAGGCCGTGCACGACGAGCTGCTCGCGGAGCTCGCCACGCTGCCGGCCAACCAGCGCGCGCTCGTCACCTGCGAGGGGGCTTTCTCGTATCTCGCCCGCGACGCCGACCTCACCGAGCAGTACCTCTGGGCGGTCAACGCCGAGCAGCAGGCGACGCCCCAGTCCATCGCCGGCACGATCGAGTTCGTCGACGAGCAGAACGTGCCGGCCGTCTTCTGCGAGTCCACGGTCTCGGACGAGGCGATGCAGCAGGTGGTCGAAGCGACGGATGCCGCGTTCGGCGGCACGCTCTACGTCGACTCGCTCTCGGGGCCCGACGGGCCGGTGCCCACCTACCTCGACCTGCTGCGCCACGACGTGGAGGTCATCACCGAAGGGCTCACGGGGGGCGCGGAATGAGCGAGTCCAAGGCATCCGCCCGCGCCGCGGCATCCGCCGACCCGACGACCCCGGCGCTCGACGTGCGCGGCCTGACCGTGCACTACGGCGACGTGCTCGCCCTCGACGACGTGAGCCTGACCCTCCGGCCCGGCACCGTGTGCGGGCTCGTCGGCATGAACGGGTCGGGCAAGTCGACGCTGTTCAAGGCCATCATGGGCACCGTGCGCCCCGACCGGGGCAGCGTGGCGATCGCCGGCCGCACGCCCAAGGAGGCCCGGCGGGCGGGGATCGTGGGCTACGTGCCGCAGAGCGAGGAGGTCGACTGGTCATTCCCGCTGAGCGTGTACGACGTGGTGATGATGGGCCGGTACGGGTTCCAGGGCTTCACTCGGCACCCACGGCCTGCCGACCGCGCGGCCGTGGCCGAGGCGCTCGAACGGGTCGAGCTCACGGCCCTCGCCGATCGTCGCATCGGGGCACTCTCGGGCGGGCAGCGCAAGCGCGCGTTCGTCGCCCGAGGCCTCGCCCAGGGCGCCGACGTGCTGCTGCTCGATGAGCCGTTCGCCGGAGTCGACCGCCGCAGCGAGGCGACGATCAGCGGGCTCCTCCGACAACTCGTCGCCGACGGCGCCACCGTGCTCGTGTCGTCGCACGACCTCGAGGCGTTGCCGCGGCTGGCCGACGAGGTGATCCTCCTGCTCCGACGGGTGCTCATGCACGGCTCCCCCGAGGAGGCACTGCGACCAGAGCAGCTCGCGCGGGCGTTCGGTCTCGACCTCACCGGCCGAACGGAGGAATGACGATGGAGTTCCTCGACCTGCTGCTCGAGCCGCTCGGCTACGACTTCATGCAACGCGCGTTCCTCGTGACGGTGACCGCGGCGATCGTGTGCGGCGTGCTGAGCTGCTGGCTCGTGCTCATCGGGTGGTCGCTCATGGGCGATGCCGTGTCGCACGCGGTCCTTCCGGGCGTGGTGCTCGCCTACCTGCTCGGCACCCCCTTCGCCGTGGGCGCCCTCGTGTTCGGCGTCGCGACGGTCGCGTTGATCGGCATCGTGCGGTCGACCAGCCGCGTCAAGGAGGACGCCGCGATCGGCGTGGTCTTCACCACCCTGTTCGCCCTCGGCATCGTGCTCATCTCGGTCGTGCCGAGCCAGACCGATCTCGGGCACATCCTCTTCGGGAACCTGCTCGGCGTGAGCGTGGCCGACCTCGTGCAGGTGCTGGGGCTCGGGGCGGTGACGCTCACCATCCTGCTGCTCAAGCGCCGGGATCTCACGCTCTACGCCTTCGACCCCACGCACGCGCATGCGATCGGGCTCAACCCGAAGGTGCTCGGCGGGCTCCTCCTGGGGCTCCTCGCACTGACCGTCGTCGTCGCGCTCCAGGCCGTCGGCGTGGTGCTGGTCGTGGCGATGCTCATCATCCCCGGTGCGACGGCGTACCTGCTCACCGACCGCTTCGGCCGCATGCTCGTGATCGCGCCGAGCCTCGCGGTCGCCAGCTCCATCGTGGGCATCTACCTGAGCTACTACCTCGATGCGTCCTCGGGCGGCATGGTGGTGCTCACCATGGGCACCGTGTTCACGCTCGCCTACCTGTTCGCCCCGACGCACGGGGTGATCGGCCAGCGGGCCGCGGCTGCCGCGCGGCGCCGACGGATTCCCGCGAGCGTCTGAGACGGCGCGCGGCCCCGCGGGGCCCACGTGGGACCGCCCCGAGCAGCCGGCACGGAATTTGCGGCGCTCGGGGCGGTCGTCTGTGCGGAGTCAGCCGTCGAGGGTCGAGCTCCATTCCGACACGACGCCGTCGGCGAATCGGTACCAGGCCGTGGGCACCGCGACGACGAGCACCTCGCCGGTGGCCTTCACCTTGCCGTTCGGGTCGGTGACACGTTCGCCGTTCACGAGGTACGCGGCCCCGGCGATGTTCGGCACCTGCACCTCGTCGTCCGACGTACCAGGCCGGTCGCGGAACTTCGGCTCACCCGGCGTCACCGGCGTGGTGAGGATCGGCACGTCCGACCAGTCGAGGTCGCTCGCGAGGTAGAACGAGGTGTAGGCCGGCTGGTTGTAGGTGGCCTGCTGCCGTGCCGTCTCGGCCCGGTACTGCAGGTCGTGCATGAGGGTCATCAGCTTGTGCGTCGTCACCTCGGTCGACAGGTGGATGCGCAGTGCGCTCGAGTCGGTCGTGCGCACGAGCAGCTCCTCGCGCCAGTCGCCGAACACGTCGGCGACAAGCGACGGGTTGCCCTTCGTGCCGTTGTTCGTGAGGGTGCCGTCGGCGGTGAGCAGGCGGCCCCGCTCCCAGTCGTCGATCGTCGGCGTCTGCGTGCCACTCCCGTTGACGATCTGCGTCGTGAGCTCCGGCGACCACCGGATCGACATGTTCGTGCCCGGGACGGACGAGGAGAGGATGTCTCCCGTCGCGCTGAGCAGGCCGCTCGCCTCGGTGCCGCCGGGCATGCTCGCCCAGACCTCGATGCCGGGCACGTCACTGCGGACGTCACCGATCATGGCGCGGCCCGTGTCGCGGCCCGAGTAAGCGCCGAACAGCACCTCGCCCGTCGCGGCATCCCGCATCGCGGAGCCGTAGGGGGCGAACGTCGCACCCTCGTGAGCGGTCCAGATCTCGATGCCGTCGTGCGACGGATCGATGTCGGTGACGTGCATGGCGTCGCCGTGCCCGAGGCGCACGTTCTCGCCCGGTGCGGCGCTGCCGGGGGGCAGCACGTCGAACGAGCTGTACCGCAGACTGCCGTCGTCGTCGATCGTGGCGGAGCCGTAGACGAGCTCGTGCCGGCCGTCGCCGTCGACGTCCGCGAGGCTGAGCGAGTGGTCGCCCTGGGTCGTGATCGTCGCGAACTCGGGGTCGGTGCCGTCGCGACCGTGCGGCGAGTCCTTGAACGGATTCGTCAGGGGCACGTGGCCGCTGTCGACGAACCACCGCTCGCTGAGCTGCTCGCCGTCCCAGTCGTAGGCCGCGATCGTGGTTCGCGTGTAGTACCCGCGGGCGAACACCGCCGACGGGTGCTTCCCGTCGAAGTAGCCGACACCCGAGAGGAACCGGTCGACGCGGTTGCCCGGCTCGATACGCGACATGGCGTAATCGCCCCAGAGCAGGCCGTCGTCGTCGCGTCCCGGCGTGTACGGGATCGTCTGCAACTCCTCGCCCGTGGCGCTGTCGAAGACGGTCAGGTACTCGGGGCCGTCCACGATGAAGCCGTTGAAGTTCCGAAGCTGGTTCCGGGCGCTACGCGCGGGGGCGTACACGTCGATGAAGTGGTCGACGAGTTCCTCGGCGCTCTCACGCGAGAGCGGGTACTCGTGTGCCACCGGAATGCCCCACGCCTCCTCGAGCGTCGCGGGCCAGTTGCCGGCGACGACCTCGGGGTGCTCCGTCCAGCCCTGGAACATCTCGACGAGGTGCTCTGCGTAGTCGGCGGCGCTCATGCGGTAGTCGTCGGCGTGCGAGTAGCCAGCCGCGACATCCGTCTCGGGCATCGTGACGTGGGCCTCGCCGGCCACCGGGCCGTCGGGAGCGTAGGTGACCGATTTCGTGCCCGGCGCCGTCTTGAGCATGGTCTCGGAGCGTCCGTCGCCGTCGAAGTCGTAGACGAGGAACTGCGTGTAGTGCGCTCCCGCGCGGATGTTCACGCCGAGATCGATGCGGTTGAGGAGGGTGCCGTCGAGCTCGTACGTGTCGAGGTAGACAGTGCCCGTGTAGCCGACCTGCGAGACGTCCTTCGAGTTCGACGGGTCCCACTTCACGACGAATTCGTACGCGCCGTCGCCGTCGACGTCGCCGACCGCGACGTCGTTGGCGGAGTAGGTGAATGCCTCGCCGGTGGGCGTGACGCCGTCGGCGGGCTTCTGCAGCGGGAGGTCGTGGTACCCCTGCGCCCACGGTGAGACAGGCTCACTCGGCTCGAGCTCGACACCGTTGACGACGGGCGCGACGGTGTACTGCGAAGTCGGCGTGCCGGCGATGTCGGCGTAGTTCGTCGAATCCGTGACCGAAGCGATTCGTTCGCCATCTCGGAAGACGACGAAGTCGGGGCCGGCGAGGCCCGTCGCCGTCGCACCGGTGGCCTCGGAACCGAGGAGTCGCCAGCTGAGGAACACGCCCTCGGTGGTGGCCACCGCGACGAGACCCCGGTCGAGGGCCTCGAGTTGCGGCGCCCCGGGCGGGGCGACCTCGGGTGGTGCGGCGGTCGCCGGCTGCGCGACGCCGGCGATGAGGGCGCCGGCGGCGGCGACCGCCAGCACTGCGCGGAACGGATGAGGTCCGAGATTCATCGTCGAATCCTTGTCTGGGCGTGAGCGCCCGTCAGTGGGATAGCGCTTTCCGTGCGAGTCCGAAGGTAGCCTCCTTCGCGAGGGGTGGTCAAGGGCGGCCGGACAGATTGACACGATTCAGCAAATCTGGGGGCGGCGACGGCTCGCGTCGGCGGTCCGAACCCCGACCGCCTGCGCGAGCGACGGCCGCCGTCGAGGCTGTCCCGGTATCCTGAGGCCGATGCCCGCCAACAGCCCCGCCATCGAGGACTACCTCAAGACGGTGTACGCCCACACCGAGTGGCAGCCCGAGCCCATCACGCCCTCGGGCCTCGCCGGAGCGCTCGGCGTCGCACCCTCCTCGGTCACCGAGATGGTCAAGAAGATGGCCGCGCAGGGTCTTGTGCAGCACGTGCCCTACGGCGCGATCCGGCTGACGGATGCCGGTCGGGCACGCGCCCTGGCCGTGGTGCGCCGCCACCGGCTCATCGAGACATGGCTCGTGCGCGAGATGGGCTACGCGTGGGACGAGGTGCACGACGAGGCCGAGATCCTCGAGCACGCCCTCTCCGACCGCCTGCTCGAGGCGATCGACGAGCGGCTCGGCCGCCCTGAGCGCGACCCGCACGGCGACGCGATCCCCGCGTCCGACGGCTCGCTCGTGTCTGAGCCGTGCGTGCGCCTCGACGAGGCGCCGAACGGACACGTCGGCCGCGTCATCCGTATCAGCGACCGCGACCCTGCGGTGCTGCGCGCGCTCGACGAGGCGGGCGTCGGGCCGGGCAGCGAACTTCGGGTGGCCGACACCACCGGGGCCGCGGGCGCGGCATCCGGGACCCTCAGCGTGACCGTCGCGGGCACCGCACGCGACATCCCCCGCGAGGCCGCCGCCGATATCTGGGTCTCCGCCTGACCGCCGCCCCCTGCCGCCGGTCGCTCACGTGGGGCACGATGGGACGATGGGATCCGAGGGAACGAACATCTCGCCGACGCTGACCGACTCGCAGTGGGAACGGATGGCGCGGTACGGCACACCGGTCGCCGCGAGCGTGGGCGACATCATGTTCCGAGCCGGTGAACGCTGGTACGACCTCATCCTGGTCGAGAGCGGGGCCGTCGACGTGGTGCGCGACGCACTCGCGTGGATCGAGGAGACCCACATCGCGACGCTCGGTCCGCGCTCGTTCGTGGGCGAGCTGGGGCTGCTGAACGGCCAGCGCGCCTTCCTCACCGCGCGGGTCTCCGAAGCGGGCCGGATGCTCCGCGTCGACCACGAATCGCTGCAGCGCATGATGGCCGAAGACGACGAGCTGTGCGACCTCATGCTGCGCACCCTCTGGGCCCGTCGCGAGGAACTGCGGCGCGGACCCGCCGCCTGGACCCTGAAGATCGTCGGGTCGTCGCGCTCCAGCGAGGCCGCGGCGCTGCGCCGGTATGCCGAGCGGCTCGACCTCGTGCACACGTGGGTCGATGCCGACGACCCGGACACCGCGAGTGCCCTCGAGAGCCACGGCTTCGCGAACGAGGACCTGCCCGTGGCGATCGTGCAGGGCGAGAGCGTGCTGAGGGCCACTCCAGGTCGCCTCGCCGACCTCATGGGGCTCGCGTACGCGGCAGAGGACGACGCGACGGTGGATCTCGCGGTCGTCGGCGCCGGCCCGGCCGGTCTCGCCGCGGCGATCTACGGTGCATCCGAGGGTCTCCGCACCCTGCTCCTCGATGCCGTCGCACCCGGCGGGCAGTCGGCCGCGACATCGCGCATCGAGAACTACCTCGGGTTCCCGTTCGGCGTGAGCGGCGACGACCTCACCGCCCAGGCCTCCCTGCAGGCGTTCAAGTTCGGCGTTCGCGTCGTCGCACCGTGCGAGGCGGTCGGGCTGGAGCGGCAGGCCGGCGAGCTCCGGCTCTCGCTGTCCGACGGCGCCACGGTGCGGGCCCGTGCGGTGGTCGTCACGACGGGCGTGGCGTACCGCTCGCTCGGCCTGGACCGCTGGAAGGACTTCGAGGGAGCTGGTATCCACTACGCCGCATCGGCGCTCGAACTGCGACAGGTCGCCGGCTCCGACGTGGTCGTCGTGGGCGGGGCCAACTCGGCCGGCCAGGCGGCCCTCGCGCTTGCGGCGAGCGGATGTCGCGTGCGGCTCGTCGTGCGCGCCGGCGACCTGGGGGGCCAGATGTCGAGCTATCTCGTCGACCGGGTGCAGGAGGACAGCAGGATCGACGTGCACACGGGCACGCAGGTCTTCGCCCTGCACGGCGCCGATGAGCTCGAGCAGGTGACGCTCGCGGGCGCGGTGGCCGAGACCGTGGACTGCCGCGGCCTGTTCTGCTTCATCGGCGCGGAGCCCGCGACCGACTGGCTCGCCGGGGTCGAACGCGACGAGCACGGCTTCGTGCGCACGGGAGCCGACGTGATCGACCTCACTGAGGGATGGCCCGAGCTCGGCCGGATGCCGCTGCCATTCGAGACCTCCGTGCCGCGCGTGTTCGCGGCCGGCGACGTGCGGAGCGGCTCGATGAAGCGCGTTGCGGCCGCCGTGGGCGAGGGATCGAGCGCCGTGGCCTCCGTGCATCGGGCGCTCGCAGCCGCGGAGGTGTACGCATGACCGACTTCCCGCCTCCCTCGGGAACCGGCTGCGTCGAGTGCCTCGAGGGCGGCGGCTGGTGGTGGCACCTCCGCCGCTGCGTGGAGTGCGGCCACGTCGGATGCTGCGACTCGTCGCCCGAGCAGCATGCGAGCCGGCACGCACGCGAGGAAGGCCACCCCGTCGCCGCGTCGTTCGAACCCGGCGAGCACTGGTTCTGGGACTACGCCGCGGGCACCTCGGCCGAGCGTGTGGCGCTGCCTCCACCGCTGAGCCGTCCCGACGACCAGCCCGCGCCTGGGCCGGCCGGACGGGTGCCCGCGAACTGGCGCGAGCTGCTGCACTGAGCGTGCGCTCCGCGGCATCCGCCGTTCATCGGCCTGTGATCTCGGCACCCTAGGCTTGGCCCATGGCGAAGCGTGACGAGGTCGAGTGCTGGCTGACCGACATGGACGGCGTGCTCGTGCATGAGAACCACGCGCTGCCGGGCGCGGCCGAACTGCTGCTGCAGTGGGAGGACGCCGGCACGCCCTACCTCGTGCTCACGAACAACTCGATCTTCACCGCTCGCGACCTCTCGGCACGGCTGCGGGCGAGCGGGCTCCACGTGCCAGAGGAGCGCATCTGGACCTCGGCGCTCGCGACGGCCGACTTCCTCAAGCAGCAACTGCCGGGCGGCACCGCGTTCGTCATCGGCGAGGCCGGCATCCTCACCGCGCTGCACGAGGCCGGCTTCGTGATGACCGAGACGAACCCCGACTTCGTGGTCGTCGGCGAGACGCGCAACTACTCGTTCGAGGCCATCACCAAGGCGATCCGGCTCATCGGCAACGGCTCGCGGTTCATCGTGACGAATCCGGATGCCACGGGACCGAGCGCCGAAGGTCCCCTGCCCGCGACCGGGGCGATCGCGGCGCTCATCACGAAGGCCACGGGCAAGGAGCCCTACGTCGTCGGCAAGCCGAACCCGATGATGTTCCGTTCGGCGCTCAACAAGATCGGCGCGCATTCCGAGAACACCGCGATGATCGGCGACCGCATGGACACCGATATCGTCGCGGGCATCGAGGCGGGCCTGCACACCGTGCTCGTGCTCACCGGCATCAGCAATCGCACCGAGATGGAGCGGTATCCGTTCCGCCCCGACGAGGTGCTCTCTGGCGTCCACGAGCTCATCCGCACCGAGCCGGTGGAGGTCGAGCTCTAGGGTGGAGCCGCCCGCGTCAGGCCGCCGACCGCGAGGGCGTCTCCTGGAGCAGCACCGGCTCGGCATCGAGGCGCGCCCGCGTCTCGGGGTCGAGATCGAGCTCGGCCGCGCCGAGCGCCTCATCCAACTGCGCCACGCTCGATGCCCCGATGACGGGGATCACCGGCACCTCGGCGCCGAGCATCCACGCGAGGGCGACCTGGTTCGGCGTCGCGCCGATCTCGCGGGCGACCTCATGCAGGGTCGCGATGCGGGCGTGCGAGGTCGGGTGCTCAACGCCGCCCCAGAGCGGCTTGTCGCGTCGCGTGAGCGCACCCTGGTGCAGCGGTGAGTACGCGGTGACGGCGAGCGGCGGGCGACCGTCGGTGTCGGTGGATGCCGCATGGTCGAGCAGGTCGGGGGTGACGAAGTTGTGCCGGCCGAGCTTCGGCTGGGGATACACGTAGCTGTATTGCTGCTGCACGAGCCCGTAGGGCGCAACGCCCTGCCGCCGAGCCTCCTCGCGAGCCTCGACGACCCGCCACAGGGCGACGTTCGAGATCCCCGAGATGCCGACGAGTCCGTCGTCCTGCAGTGCGCCGAAGGCGCCCACGGTCTCGGCGAGGTCGGTCTCGCGGTCGTCGACGTGCCCGTAGAGCACGTCGAGGTGGTCGACGCCCAGGTGCCGTGCGCTCTCGCGCGCCTGCCGGCGCACGACCTCGGCGCTGAGCCCCTCGAAGTTGGTGGGCGGCGTGTTCGAGAGCGGCAGCGCCGGGTCCTTCTTCGCGGCGCCCACTTTCGTGGCGATGCGCACCCGTTCGCGGATGCCTCGGTCGGCGAGCCAGCGGCCGATCACATCCTCGCTGTCGCGGCCGTGTCCGCCGACCCAGGCGTTGTAGTTGTCGGCGGTGTCGATGAACGTGCCGCCGGCCTCGACGAACCGGTCGAGGATCGCGAAGGAGGTGTCCACGTCGGTGCGGGTGCCGAAGTACATGGTGCCGAGGCAGATGGTGGAGACGTCGAACGTCGTCCGTCCGTCGCCGATGGTGCGGTAGCGCATGGTGGTTCCTTCCGGTCACTGGTGTTGACGTGTTCGAGCGTAGAAATGAATCGGTCCGGCATTACACTCCAATCAGCACATGCACGACCAGACCAATCAGGAGTGACGGATGCCGCGTCGACACGTCGCCGCCCCGGCGCTCGCCTGGGACACCCTCCTCGACCTCGGCGACGGCCCGCTCCCATTGCGCGACCGCCTGGAGCGGGCGGTGCGCGAGGCGGTGCACGCCGGACGCATCCCGCCGGGCGCCGCGCTGCCGCCGAGCCGCGCCCTCGCCCAGACGCTCGGCATCTCCCGCTGGGTGGTCACCGAGACCTACGGTCAGCTCGTCGCCGAGGGCGTGCTCGAGGCCACGGTCGGCTCGGGCACACGGGTTCCCTCGTCGTCGCAGGCCGCCGGTCCCGGAACGTCGGCGCTCACGACGCCGCCGGTGCGCGCGGCGTCACCGTTGCGCGACGCGTTCCGCCGTCCCCGCTTCGACCTGGGGCCGGGCGTCCCCGACCTGCGGCACGTGCCCCGCACGCAGTGGGCGAACGCCGTGCGCCACGCGCTCACGACGCTGCCCGACGGGGAGTTCGCGGTCGTCGACCGGCTGGGGCATCCGCTCGCCCGCACCGCCGTCGCCGCGTACCTCACGCGTTCACGACGCGCCATTGCGGCGCCCGACGATGTCCTGATCACGCACGGCGCGACCGACGCCATGACCGCCATCGCCCGCGGACTGCATCACGCGGGGCACCGGGCCCTCCTCGTCGAGGACCCGAGCTGGCCGCGCCTGCGCCAAGTGGCGGCGAACACGGGGCTCGTGCCCGTGCCCGTCCCGATCGACGTCGACGGCGTGGACGTCGACCGGCTCGCCTCGGCCGCGTCGCGCACTGGCGCCCGTGCCGCGCTGATCACCCCGGCGCACCAGTTCCCGACGGGCGCAGCACTCGCGCCGGCGCGGCGAGACGCGATCGTACGATGGGCGCGCGCCGTCGACGCCGTGCTCGTCGAGGACGACTACGACGCCGAGTTCCGCTACGACCGCCGGCCGGTCGCCGCCCTCCAGGGCCTGGCACCCGAGCGCATCGTCCTCATCGGGTCGCTGTCGAAGTCGGTCGCTCCCGGGTTCGGACTCGGCTGGGCGGTGATGCCCGCGGCCCTCCGCGAGCGCGTCCGCCTCGGCGACGTGGCTCGACCGTCGACCGTCGATCAGGCGGCCCTCGCGCGATTCATCGACTCGGGCGACCTCGAACGGCACCTGCGTGCCGCCCGCGCCCGTTTCCGGCGGCGCCGGACCGCACTGCTCACCGCGATCGCGCGCGAACTGCCGACGCTGTCGGTGACGGGAATCGCGGCGGGCATGCATGCCGTGCTCGAGTTGCCATCGGGAGTGCGTGGAGCGGATGCCGCGGCAGCCGCCGGTGAGCTGGGCGTCGCCGTCTCGGCGCTCGCACGCTACCGGGCGTCGGCCGCTCAGACGCTGCCCGAGTCCCTCGTGCTCGGATACGGCAACCTCAGCGACGCGCTCGTCGACGAGGCGGTGGAGCGCCTGGCGCGAGGCATCCGCTCGCAGGGGTGAGCGGCGGGCTTGGCGGCTAGCCCCGGCTCTGAATCCGAAGGAGTTGCCCTTCGCCGAATACGGTGCCGAAGTGCCGAAGTGCCGAAGTGGCAGGGTGCCGAAATGCCGAAGTGCCGAAGTGCCGACGTGCCGAAGTGCCGAAGTGCCGAAGTGCCGAAGTGGCAGGGTGCCGCCGTGTCGAAGTGCCGAAGTGCCGACGTGCCGGAGTGCCGTGGGTTCTGAGAAGGAACGGTCGATCGAGAACGGTGCCGTCGAGACGCCAGCCCCGGCCGCGTCCTCGGCCGGCATCGATGCCGCCTCAGGCCAGGCGCGCGACGGCATCCTCGACGACGCTCCAGAACCGCTCGACGTCGAGGCCGGTCGCGACCCAGGCGTTGGGCTCCCGCCGGAGCATGCCGCCGAGGTCGACGCTCGTGGCGCCCGCCGTCTCGGTGCCGGCGAGCTCGATGTCGAGCCGGGTGTGCGTGAGCTCGACCGTGTCGAGGTCGGCGAGCACCGCCACCGCGACGGGGTCGTGCAGTGGGCTGTCGGGCATGCCGAAGACCTCGTCGTTCGTGCGGCAGAAGAACTCGAGCAGCTCGTCGCCGAACGCGGCCGTACGCGTGCCGACCGCGGCGAGGCGCTCGCGCACCTCCGACGTCACGAGCGCGGTGTGCGTGACGTTGAGGCCCACCATGGTGAAGCGGACGCCGCTGCCGACCACGATCGAGAGCGCCTCGGGATCGACCCACGCGTTGAACTCCGCGTACGGGGTCACGTTGCCGCGATCGGTCGAGCCGCCCATCCAGACGATCTCGCGGATGCGCTCCGCGAGCTCGGGTCGCTCACGGAGGAACACGGCGACATTGGTGATCGGACCGGTGGCGATGATCGCGACGGGCTCGCGTGACGCGAGCAGCGTGTCGGCGATGAGCCCGGTCGCACCACGGGGGTCGAGCGGCACGGCGGGCTCGGGCAATTCGGGGCCGCCGAGGCCGTTCTCGCCGTGGATCCACTCGGCCGTCTCGAGCACCCGGCTGAGCGGCCCCTCGGCGCCCGCGGCCACCGGCACTCCGGTCACCCCGGCGACCGTCAGCGCGATGCGCGCGTTCCGGCTCGTGTGCTCCAGCGGCACGTTGCCGCCGACGGTCGTCACGGCCCGGAGGTCGAGCGACGGATGCCCCGCCGCGAGCCACAGCGCGAAGACGTCGTCGTGCCCGGGGTCGCAGTCCACGATCACCGGGATGCTCATGCGGGCGCCGCTTCCCCGTCGGTTGTGTTGCTCGCCGCCGCATGGAGCACCGCGTCGCGGGGCGCGTAGGAGTCGACGGTGCCGCGCGCCTGCACCGCGAGGGCACCGGCCGCGACCGCGATGCGCAGCGCCTCGTCGAGCGGCCGCCCCTCGGCGAGGAACGCCGCGAGCGTCCCGGTGAACGCGTCGCCCGCGCCCGTGGTGTCGATCGCGGTCACTCGGGGAGCGGCGACCGACCACGCGCCGTCGGCCGAGGCCGCGACGGCCCCGACTGCGCCGAGCGTCACGACGACCGAACGGGCGACCGCGCCTGCAGCGGATGCCGCGGCCTCCCGCCATTCGTCGAGCGTCGCGCCCGCGGCATCCGTGCCCACGCCGACCGCTCGCGCCTCGTGCTCGTTCACGACCAGCGGATCAGCAGCGACGAGCGTCTCGGGCGCGACCGCGGCGGGCGGCGCGAGGTTGAGCACGAACCGCGCCCCGGCCTCGTCGGCGACGGCGGCGAGGCGGTCGATCGTCGCGACGGGCAGCTCGCCCTGGGTGAGCACGAGCGCCGCGGCCGCGATCCGCCCGCGTTCGTCGTCGACCACGGCCGGCGTGAGCGCGAGGTTCGCACCGCCGGTCACGATGATGGTGTTCTCGCCCGTGCCGGCGACGGTGATCTGGGCGACACCGGTCGGGGCATCCGTCTCGCGTGCGATGGCGCCGGTCGACACGCCGAGGCGCCCGAGGGCGGCGAGGGCGAGGTCGCCCGCGGCGTCGGCGCCGATGCGTGCGACGAGCTCGACGGCCGCGCCCGCCACGTGTGCCGCCACCGCCTGGTTCGAGCCCTTGCCGCCGAGCGCCACCTGGAAGTCGCGCGAGCGGATCGTCTCGCCCGGCGCCGGGAACGCGTCGACGTAGCTCGTCGAGTCGACGTTGAGCGAGCCGAACACGACGACTCGAGCGGATGCCGCCACGTTATGCCGAGGGCCCGGGGCCCTGGATCGAGCCGGTGAGCGGCTCACCGCCCGCGCGGTTCGCGAAGCAGTAGTAGGTGCGTTCGCCGCTCGTCCACTGCTCCTCGGTCACGGGGAATGCGGCCTGGACCTGCAGGTCGGGCATGCCGGCGACGAGTCCGACGTCGATGATGCCGGGGGCGCTGCAGAGGAGGTTCATCTCGGACGCGATCGCCTCCTCGCCGGGGAACGGCGCCGCCGCGTCGCTCGGGAGCTCACCGCGGTACACGAGCTGGGCGGCGTGCGGCGCCGCGCAGTCGACCACCGAGAACTCCTCGGCCCAGGCCGACTCGAACGGCTCGATGCACTCGCCGCCGAAGAGGGTGTTCCAGGCGTGCACGCCGACCGGTTGGGGTGCGGTCGGCTCGGCGACTGGCGTCTGGGTCTCAGTCGGAGCCGCCGACGGCGACTGCGCCTCGCCGCCACCGGCCGAGAGCCGGGTGCCGAGGAAGAAGAGCCCGGCGAGGATCACGGCGAGGACGAGCCCGCCCGCGACCCACACGAGGGTACGCACCGCACGGTTGCCGCCGGAACCGCCCGAGCCTCCGGAGCCGCCGGTCGGGCCGGAGTCTCGCCCGGCACCGGAGCCACCCGGAGCGGGAGCGACTGCGGGTGGCCGAGCCGGAAGCGCCGTGCCGGCGGGTGCAGCCGCGAAGGCGGTCGGGGCGGATGCCGCGGCGGGCGGCCACGGAGCAGCCGCCGACGACCACGGATCCGCGGTGGGCTGGGCGGATGCCGCGCCGAAGAGCGAGGCGAGCGGGTCGTCGTCGTCGTGGGCTGCCGGCGACGCGGGGAGGGCTGCGGTGGGCGCGACCGGTTCGGCCGACCGCGCCGTCTGGGAGAACAACTGGCTGAGATCGTCGTCGAAGGGCCGCTCGGGCTGCTCCTGCGGCTCGGGCTCCACGTCGACCTGGGGCGCCGGTGGCCCTTCGGACTCCGCCTGCGGCTCGCCGGGCCACGCCGGCGCGGGCTCCCACGCCACCTCGGGCTCGGGCTCCCACGCCACCTCGGGCTCGGGCTCCCACGCCACCTCGGGCTCGGGCTCGGGCTCCCACGCCGGCTCGATCTCCTGCGCAGGGTCATGGTCGACGGCGTAGGGGGACGGCCGGCCGAACGGCGACGGCACCGACGCATCCGCCAGCGGTTCGGCCTTGGGGTCGGGGGCCGTGGGATCGGGCGTGAGGTTCCAGAAGTACCCGGTCTCGGCGAGCTCACGAGCAATGGGCGACTCGGGCTCGCGGTTGGTTCGATCAGCGACGCCGGGCCCGTCGACGCCTGGGTCGTCGATCTCCTCGTCGTCGACCTCGTCGAATCCGAACCCGAGCGCATCGACGCCGGGCTCATCGGACGTCGGCGGCGCTTCGGGTGGGAACGCGTCGCGATTCGGCGGCGGCTCGCCGCCGGTGCCACTGCCCGACTCGTGGCCATGGTCGTCTGAGGTGCGCCGGTTGCCACCACCGCCGAGGGCGGCGAGCAGGTCGTCGACCGGCTCGTCGGGTTGCGGGTCATGACGCTCGGGCCAGTCGCCGCCACCGCTGGAGGCGAAGGTGGGGAAGGGCGCACGTCGATCGACGGACGACTCGGCGGCAGCACCGACGATCGGCACTGGCCACCCGGCCTCGCCACGCACCTCGATGAACGGGAACCCGTCGGACTGCGACGTGCCCTCCCGCACGGAGGTCTCCGCCGGCGCGAGCGGCATGGCCATGGTCGGGGGCTCGACCTCCGCGGGTCGCAGCGGCGGAGTCGCCATCGCGGCCGGCGGAGTGTGGGTCACGGATGTCTCAGCACGCGGTTCCGGGGCAGCCTGCGGTTCGGCCACCACCACCGGTTCAGCCACCACCACCGGTTCGGCAACCACCGGCTCGGGCTCGGGCGTTGTCGCCGGCGCCGCGTCCTCGTGGAGGGCCGACCACAGTTCGTCGTCGAAGTCCGCAGGCGCCCGCTGCGCTGCGGCGCGCTCCTCCCAGGTGGGCGGCGCCGTCGTCGGTGCGATCGGATGCTGCGGCCGGATCACCGGCGTGAACGACTGGCGTGCGACCGGCGGCGGAACGACGTCGGCGAAGGGGTCGGGCTCGGGTTCGGGCACCGAAGCGGTGGCGCCGGATGGCGCTGCCGCGGCATCCGGAACCGACGACTCGATCGGCGCGGACTCGTGCTGCTGCGACCCCGGGGCCGCGTTGGCGGGATTCTCGGGCTCGGACGCCAAGCCTGATGTGGAGAGGCTGCGGAAGGCGGCGCGGACGGCCTCTTCGGAGTCGAGGTCGAGGTCGCCATTGCCCCAGGTGAGGGCGAACTGCGCTGGGGGCGTGACCGGGCCCGGCGGCGGGGTGGGGGCGACGACGGGTTCGGGGAGCACGGGTGGTGCGGATGCCGCGGGAGGCAGCGGCGGTACCGCGGTTGGCGGCAGGGCCACGGGCGGCAAGGGGGTCGGCACGACCGGGGGCGTCGCTGCTGCAGGGCGACCGACGGTGAACGGGGGATTCCAAGAAGGCAGGGCGGCCGGCGCGGGAGGCTCTGTCGGCGCCGCCGTCGGCGGCAACGCGGCGGCCGGTTCCACGCGGGCAGCCTGCACACCGATGACGGGCAGCGCGCGCGTGGCGGTTTCGGGCTGCCCCTCGGGCTCGGCGAGCGAGAACCAGTCCAGCACCTCCTCGCTGCGCGGAGCGGGCGTCGGGGTGACCGCTGGCGGCGGAACCGGCGGCTGCAGCAGCGCCGGGGCGACGGGCCCACTGAGCGGTTCCGCAGGCGGGGGCGGGGGCGGAGTGACGATGCCCGACGGGGGCGGGGGAGCGACCGGCGAGTCCTGACGTGACGGCCGACCGCTCGCGAGTTGCGCAAGCAGCCAGTCGGCGTCGTCGGTGTCTCGCCCGTCGCTATTCATCAGGCCAATCCCAGGTCTTCGAGTCCGATCGCGGCGCGGTACGGCACGCCCGCAGCCTCGATCACTTCACGCGCACCCGTGGCCCGATCGACGACCACGGCGACGGCGACGACCTCGGCCCCGGCGGTGCGCAACGCCTCGATGGCCTTGAGCGGGGAACCGCCGGTCGTCGAGGTGTCCTCCAGCACGATGACGCGCTTGCCCGCGACATCGGGCCCCTCCACTTGCTTGCCACGACCGTGGTCCTTCGGCTCCTTGCGCACGACGAAGGCGTCGTAGGCAAGCCCGCGCGCGGCGCCCTGATGCAGGATGGCCGCGGCGATGGGGTCGGCGCCCATGGTCATGCCGCCGACCGCGGAGACGTCGGGGATGTCGGCGATGAGGTCGAGCATGACCTGCCCGATCAGCGGCGCGACCCGGTGGTCGAGGCTGACCTTGCGGAGGTCCACGTAGTACGACGCCTTCTTGCCGCTGGTCAGCGTGAAGTCGCCGTGGAACACCGCGTCGGCCGCGATGTGCTCGATGAGCTGGCGGCGCGTGTCGGTGCTGCGGTCCTGGGGCGCGAGGGTCACCCG
Source organism: Agromyces sp. NPDC052230 (assembly GCF_040679595.1). NCBI lineage: Bacteria > Bacillati > Actinomycetota > Actinomycetes > Micrococcales > Microbacteriaceae > Agromyces > Agromyces sp. NPDC052230. The sequence continues at coordinate 370,742 of NZ_JBFAVC010000001.1, forward strand.
AATACTCTACGACTCCCCTGCCTGAGAGGAAGGTCCGGATGTCTCATCCGGAAGCCCCGTTCGGGGCGCAGGCCGGGTGACAGTGGCGGCCCGAACCGGCCCGGTGCCAGACGAAGGGCCGCTGTGCGGGGTATCCCTCCCCCGCACAGCGGCCCTGTACCCGGTTGACCGGGTCGACCGTGCTCAGACGGTGCGCGCGAACGTCTCGCGCGGCTGACGGCGGTAGCCGTCGCGAGCGGCGACGACGACGGAGCCGACGATGCCGGCGGCGGAGACGAGGCCGAGGATGGCGTAGATCGTGAACACGAGCGGTCCTTTCGAAGGTGGCGGGTTTTCGTCGAGCGACGGAGGCGCCGTTGCACGTGTTCGACGCATCCATTGTCTCGCCGCGCACCGTGCAGCACAAGCGCACAATCCTTCATTGACGATGTAGCTTTGCTACATGGATGTTCGCCGACTCGACCTGCTCAGGGAACTCGCCGAACGCGGCAGCGTGACGGCCGTTGCGGAGGCCACGGGCCGGACGCCCTCGGCCGTCTCGCAACAGCTCAAGGTGCTCGAACGCGAGGCGGGAATGCCACTGACGGCGCGAAGCGGTCGGGGCCTCGTGCTGACGAACGCCGGACAGGCGCTCGCGCGCAGTGCCGCCGAGGTGGCGACCGCACTCGAACACGCCTCGGCCCTGTGGGACGAGTTCCGCAACCACCCGAGCGGCGAGGTGACGCTCCTCACCTTCCCCACCGTCGGCGCGACCCTCCTGCCGGGCGTGCTCACCGATCTCGCCCCGGTGGCCGGGCTCGTCGTGCACTGCACCGACCTCGACCCCGAGCTCGCCGAGTTCCCCGACCTCACCGGCGACTTCGACATCGTGCTCGCGCACACGATGCCCGGTGAACTGCCGTGGGGCGGCCGCGGGCTGAAGGCCGTGCCGCTGCTCACCGAGCCGCTCGACGTCGGCCTGCCCGCCGATCACCGGCTCGCGAACCGGCCGTACGTGACGCCGGCGGAGCTCGTCGACGAGACGTGGCTCGGCGTTCCCCCTGGGTACCCCTTCGAGCGAATCCTGCACGCGATCGAGCAGGAGGGCGGCAAGCGGGTGCAGGTCGCCCAGCGCTTCAGCGACATGCGCATCGTCGAGGCGTTCATCGCAGCGCGCTTCGGCATCGCGTTCGTGCCCCGGTTCACGTCGGGCACGCTGACGTCGGGCGTCGTCCTGAAGCCCATCCGCGGTGTCGCGTCGGCGCGACAGATCGTCGCACTGCTGCGACCGGATGTCGCGGAGCGGCTTGCCGTGCGCACCGTGCTCGACGTGCTCGTGGCGCGCGCCGCCCGCTTGGCCGAGGCGCACGCCGAGTCCTGATCGCGTCTCGCGAAGTAGACTCCACCACCATGAGCGACGACGCGATCCTGTTCCATGTCAGCGATGGGCTCGCCCGGGTGACGCTCAACCGTCCGGCTCGGCTCAACGCCGTCGATCCCGACGCCATCGGTCTCTGGCAGTCCATCGCGCACGAGATCGCCGAGCGCGACGACATCGGCGCCGTGCTCTTCGACGCGGTCGGTCGCGCCTTCTGCGCGGGTGGCGACGTGATCGCGATGTCGCACCTCGCTGCGGGCGAGCCCGACGCCGGCCGGGTCATCCAGGGACTCGCCGACCGCATCCACGACGGCCACCGCACGCTCCGCGAGAGCACGAAGCCCATCGTCGCGGCCGTGCAGGGGCCCGTCGCCGGCGGTGGGCTCGGATTCATGCTGGTCGCCGACCTCGTGGTGGCATCCGACCGCGCGACCTTCGCGAGCCGATACTCCGACATCGCGCTCACCCCCGACTGCGGCGTGAGCACCCTCCTTCCCGAAGCGGTGGGCACGCGGCGCGCACTCGAACTGACCCTCACGTCCCGCACGCTGAGCGCGGCCGAGGCGCTCGACTGGGGACTGGTGACCGAGGTCGTACCGGCCGACGCGGTCGCCGATCGAGCGTTGGGGATCGCCATGTCGTGGCTCCGGCGCGCGACGCACGCGTTCGGGCAGGCCAAGCGGCTCGTGCGTTCGGGACTCGAGCGCCCGTTCCAGGACGCGCTCGATGACGAGGCGCGCACCATCGCGGCGGCGTTCGAGACCCCCGACGCGCAGGCGGCCATCGCCGCGTTCGCCGGAGCCTCGCAGCGCAGCCCACGAGACTGAACCGAGGGGGAGAAGGCATGCAGGATCCGGCAGACGAGTTCGAGGGGCTCGCGGCGGAGGTCGCGCGCCGGGCGAAGGCGGCGGGCCTGACGGTGGCTGCCGCGGAATCACTCACGTGCGGCGCGATCACGAACACGCTCGGCGCCGCGCCCGACGCGTCGGAGTGGCTGCGCGGCGGCGTGGTCGCCTACGCCGAAGCGGTGAAGCGCGAGGTGCTCGGCGTCGCCGCCGACGACATCGCATCGACCGAGTGCGCCCGCGAGCTCGCCGTCGGGGTGGCGCGTCTCCTGCGAGCGGATGCCGCCGTCAGCGTGACCGGGGTCGGTGGCCCCGAGCCCGACGACGGCGAGCCGGCCGGCAGCGTCTACGCGGCGGTCGCGCTGCGCGGCGACCTCCGCGATGCGCACTTCCAGTTCGACGGCGACCCGGCCGAGGTCGTGCACGCGACGGTGCGCGCCGCGCTCGAACTGCTGCGCGACGCGCTCCCGCCTGCGCGCTGACCGTCGTCGGGCGCCGACATCGCCCGCCGTCAGCCCGCCGCGGCCGTCGCCTCGCCGAATCCGTCGGCGAGGAGGCCGCGAAGCGCGCCGACGGCGCTTGCCGCGTCGGGACCCTGACCGTCGAGTCGGAGGCGGTCGCCCTGCTTCGCCCCGAGCGAGAGCAGGCCGATGAGGCTCTTCGCCGTGACCGGGCCTGCGCCCGTCGTCAGGTTCGTCACGTCGACGACGGCGTCGTACCGGCCGACGGCCTGCACGAACATGGCGGCGGGACGCGCGTGCAGGCCCTCGGGGTTGATGAGCACCTCGTCCGCCGAGAGCGGATCCGCGGTGGCCGGCGACGCGGCGACCGGGTCCGGCAATGGGTCGAGCTGGGCCGCCTTCGCGTCGAGCGCGACCGAGACCTCGCGCGCCACGTCGGCGAGCGGAGCGCCGGTCGCGGCGAGCACCAGTCCGGCGGTGATCCCCTCGACGAACGGGCCCCCGCTCACGATCACCTCCACGCTCGACTCCCGCAGCTCGAGTGCCAGCCCGGAGCTCAGCACAGCCGAGCCGAGGTCGGTGACGACGAGCACGCCATCGGCGCCGATGCCGGCGACCTCGTCGATGGCCGCCGCGACGGCCGCGGCATCCGTGCCGAAACGTCCCTCGACGCCCGCGGCGATGCGCACCGGAGGAGCGCCGTCGTGCACCATCTGCAGGGCCAACTCCACCGCCGCCTCCGCGAGCCGGGGGCTGTGCGACACGATGACGAGCCCGATCATCGGCTGCGCTCCGCGTGCGAGTCCGCGAGCGACTGCACCAGGATCGCCGCGGAGGTCGCGCCGGGATCGAGATGGTCGGCGCTGCGGTCGCCGAGGTAGCTCGCGCGTCCCTTGCGGGCGACGAGCGGGAGGGTCGCGTCACGACCGGTCGCCGCGGCGGCCGCCGCCGCCTGCAGTGCCTCGTCGAGGGGCGTTCCGGCGACGACCGCCGCGTCCAGGGCATCCACCGTCGGCTGGAGCGCATCGACCATGGTCTTGTCACCCGGCTCGGCACGGCCCCGGGCGACGACGCCGGCTACCCCGGCTCGGAACACCGCCGCGACGGCGGCGGTGTCGAGCTCGGAAGCCGCACCGACGGACTTCGCCATCTCGAGGAACAGCGTGCCGTACAACGACCCGCTCGCACCGCCCACGGTCGACACGAGCGTCATGGCGCTCGACTTCAGGAGCGCACCCGCGTCATCGGGCCGAGCATGCTCGAGACGCGACCGGACGGCGGCGGTCCCCCTGGCCATGTTCGTGCCGTGGTCGGCATCGCCGATGGCGGAGTCGAGCTCGGTCAGGTACTCGGCCTGCAGGGTGACCTGCTCGTCGAATCGGATGAGCCACGCGATCAGGTCGTCGACCGTGAGGCTGCGGCGGTCCTGAAGCATCGTCATGGCTCAGACCCCCCACCGCAGCGCCGCGGTGCCGACCGGCGCGTCCCAGAGGCGGAGCATCTCCTCGTCGGCACGAAGGAGCGTGAGCGAGCACCCCGCCATGTCGAGGCTCGTGATGTAGTCGCCGACGAGCACCCGTGCCACGGTGATCCCGCGCTGCTCGAGCAGCGAAGCCACGTCGCCGTACATCACGTAGAGCTCGATGAGCGGCGTGCCGCCGAGCCCGCTGAGCATCGCGATCACGGGGGCGCCGGTGAAGTCGTGGTCGGCGACGATCGACGACACCAGTTCGTCGGCGATCTCGGCCGCCGGCCTGAGCGGCGCCCGCTTGCGGCCCGGCTCGCCGTGGATGCCGACGCCCATCTCGATCTCGTCCTCAGGCAGGTCGAAGCTCGGCTTCCCGACCGCGGGGAGCGTGGCGCTCGTGAGGGCGACACCCATCGAGCGGCCGTTCTCCGACACCCGCGTCGCGATGGCGTGCACGGCCTCGAGGTCGCGCCCCTCTTCCGCGGCGGCGCCCGCGATCTTCTCGACCAGCACGGTCGTGCCGACGCCGCGACGACCGGCCGTCCACGTCGAGTCCTCGACCGCGACGTCGTCGGCCACCAGCACCGTCTTCACGGAGATGCCCTCGGCCTCGGCGAGCTCGGCGGCCATCTCGAAGTTGAGCACGTCGCCGGTGTAGTTCTTCACGATGAAGAGGACTCCGGCGCCGGCATTCACCGTCGTGGCGGCGGCGAGCATCTGGTCGGGAGTGGGCGAGGTGAAGATCTCGCCGGCGCACGCGGCATCCAGCATCCCGAACCCGACGAAACCGCTGTGCAGCGGTTCGTGACCCGAGCCGCCGCCCGAGATGAGCGCGACCTTCCCCTGCTTCGACGACCCGCGCGAAACCACGCGGTTCTCGAAGTCGACGGTGAGGTCGGGATGGGCCGCCGCGACCCCCTTGAGGGCGTCGGCGAGCACTGCCGCCGGTGCGTTGATGAGCTTCTTCATGCGCGGGTCTCCTCTTCGATGAGCGCTTCGGTCAGGGTGGTACGGTCGGCCTGCGTGCGCGAGATCACGCCGAACAGCAGGCCGGCGAGGATGCCGCCGACCACTTCGGCGATGACGTACACCGGCCACTGCTCCCACTGCACCGAGCCACCGAGGATCTGCTGCACGAGCATCGGACCGGTGGTGCGGGCGGGGTTGATCGAGGCACCGGTCGCCGGGGCCACGGGGATGATCGCGGCGAACACGACGAGTCCGATCACGAGGCCGGCGAAGCCGGGGGCCGCCTTGCGGTGGATGACGCCGAACACGGTGAACACGAGCAGGAACGTGCCGAGGAACTCGGCCGTGAAGGCCTGCCAGATCGGGATGTCGCCGTACGCCGCCACGCCGAGGCCGAGCTCGCTCGCCCGCGGGCCGAGTGCCCCGACGATCGCGAAGGCGCCGACGGTGGCGCCGAGCAGTTGCGCGAGCACGTAGCCGGGCACCTCGCGCCAGGCGAACTTGCCGGTGACCGCGAGCGCGACGGTGACCGCCGGATTGATGTGGTTGCCCGAGATGTACCCGAACACGTACACCGTCGCCACCACGATGGTGCCGAAGGCCAGCGAGATGAAGCCGAGATCGGCGGGCGCGAACGGCGCGTCGCCCCGCACGAGTGCGAAGGCCGGCACCGAGCCGACGCCGACGAAGACGAGGAACGCCGTGCCGAGGAACTCGGCAGCGAGCCGCTGCCAGGTCCTGTTGTCGTCCATGATCTGTTCTCCTTTGAACCGGGGAGCCCTTGGGCTCGGGAACCATGTAGATTCGACATTGTCGAACTGCATTCGGTAATACCGAATGATGCACCTTCGACTTCACGCTGTCAAGAACCCGACAGAATGGGAAGACGCGCTGTGCTGCCAGATGCCGGAAGGGGGACGATGATCCAGTCGATCGACCGGGCCGCGAAGATCCTCGGCCTGCTGCAGGGTTCGCGTCGCATGGGCATCAGCGAGCTCGCCGCCGCGCTCGACCTGCCGCCGTCGACCGTGCACGGCATCGTGAAGTCCCTGCAGTCGCACGGGCTCGTCGCCCAGCAGTCCAGCGGCAACAGGTACGTTCTCGGCCCAACGCTCCTCAAGCTCTCGAGCGTCTATCTCGACACACTCGACGTGCGCGCCCGATCGATGCGCTGGATGCACGAGCTGTCGAGCCGAACCGGTCTCGCCACCCGACTCGGCGTCGAGCTCTTCGGCGAGGTGATCGTCATCCACCACGACCGGCGCCCCGACGGCACCGAGCAGATGCCCGAGACGGGCGTGACGATCCCGAGCCACGCCTCGGCGATGGGGAAGGTGCTCCTGGCCTACGACGCGGCGCATGCCGCTGATGTGTTGTCACGGCCACTCAGTGCCCTCACGGCGGAGACCACGACCGATCCCGATCGCATGCGCGAGGAGTTCGAACGCGTGCGGCGCGACGCGCTCGGCTTCGAGAACGAGGAGGCGGTCATCGGCGAGGCATCGGTTGCGGCGCCGATCTGCTCCGACGAGGGCGACGTGATCGCCGCGGTCGCCGTGGTGATGCCGGCGACCGAGTGGCCCCCGTCCGACGCGGTGCTGAACGACCTGCGAGAAGCTGCGCGGAACGTGTCGCGGGAACTCGGCGCTCCGGCGTGGCCACCCCGCCCGTCGGCGCCGGCCGACACCTAGGCCGCCTGGACGTGCTGCGGGAATCCGCTACCGAGTCCGCCGTTCGCTGAAGCCGTGCCGGGCGGAAGTCAGCCCGGGACGATGATCTCGAGGTCGTCGAACCGACGGAAGTCGCGGTCGAAGCTCGCCACCGGACACGCGTACGCGCGCGCGACCGACGCGATATAGGCGTCGGGAACGAGGTTCCCAGCCGCGTCGGACTCGAGGCACACCCGCGCGAACAGGGAGAGCCCGTCGGTGAGGCCCGGCATCACCCGGTACCCCACGGCCCGGGTGACCGCTGCGACGAACTCGAATGCTTCGGCGATCGTCGCCGGTACTTCGAAGATCGCCCGGTTCGTGGTGATGCGGACGAAGCCGATCCACACCGCATCGGGGATCACGATCTCCTCTCCGTCGGAGAGAACGCGTTCGAGCCACGGCCGTGCACGATCGTGCTGCTGGTGATCTTGCCTGAATGCCGCAAGCAGGACGTTGACATCGATGACGATCATGCGCGCTCGCCGTCGGCATCGAGCGCGTCGAACAGCCCTCGATTCGAGGGCTCGATGCCGGCCCTCATGCCGGTGCCTCGTGTGAAGACCGGCAGGGAGACGTGCGCGCGCTTGGCCGACTCGCGAAGCAGCTCATGTCGAACCGCCTCTTCCACGTACTCGCCCAGCGTCAGGTTACGCGCCGCAGCGCGCCGCTTCGCCTGCCCGAGCAGCTGGTCGTCGATATTCACGGTGGTGCGCATGATGCGATCCTATCGCATCATGCGCACCACGCACATCAGCAGGAACGCATCAGGCGCATCACGTCAGTCGTGCTGCGGGAAGCCCAGGTTGAGCCCGCCGTGGCTCGGGTCGAGCCAGCGCGACGTGATCGCCTTCTCCTGCGTGTAGAAGTCGAACCCGCGGGCGCCGTACGCCTTGGCGTCGCCGAACAGCGAGTCCTTCCAGCCGCCGAACGAGTGGTAGGCCACGGGCACCGGGATCGGCACGTTGATGCCGACCATGCCGACGGTCACCTCACGCTGGAACTTGCGGGCGGCGCCGCCGTCGTTGGTGAAGATCGCCGTGCCGTTGCCGTACCGCGAGGAGTTGATGAGCTCCAGACCCTCCTCGTAGCCGTCGACGCGCACGACCGACAGCACGGGGCCGAAGATCTCGTCGCGGTAGACGGCCGACGAGGTCGGCACCTTGTCGACGAGCGTCGGACCCATCCAGAAGCCGTCGGGCTCGCCGTCGACGTCGGGGTCGCGTCCGTCGACCACCACGGTGGCGCCGTCGGATGCCGCGACGTCGAGGTATCCCGCGACCTTGTCGCGGTGCTCCCGCGTGATCAGCGGCCCCATGTCGCAGCCGCGGGTGCCGTCGCCGGTCTTCAGCCGCGACATCCGCTCGCTGATCTTCGACACCAGTTCGTCGGCGATCGAGTCGACCGCGATGAGCGCCGAGATCGCCATGCAGCGCTCGCCCGCCGAGCCGAAGCCCGCGTTCACGGCGGCATCCGCGGCGAGGTCGAGGTCGGCGTCGGGCAGCACGAGCATGTGGTTCTTGGCGCCGCCGAGCGCCTGCACGCGCTTGCCGTTCGCCGTCGCCGTCGTGTAGATGTGCTGCGCGATCGGCGTGGACCCCACGAACGAGATCGCACGGACCGTCGGATGCTCCAGCAACGCGTCGACCGCGACCTTGTCGCCGTGCACGACGTTGAACACGCCGTCGGGCAGGCCCGCCTCCTGCATGAGCTTCGCGAGCCAGACCGACGCCGACGGGTCCTTCTCCGACGGCTTCAGGACCACCGTGTTGCCGGTCGCGATCGCGAGCGGGAAGAACCACAGCGGGACCATGGCCGGGAAGTTGAACGGGCTGATGATGCCGACCACGCCGATCGGCTGGCGGGTCGTGTAGACGTCGATGCCCGTCGAGACGTTCTCGGAGTACTCGCCCTTCGTGTAGCCCGGCATGGCGCAGGCGAGCTCGACGACCTCGAGTCCGCGTGCGATCTCGCCCGCGGCATCCGACAGCACCTTGCCGTGCTCGCTCGTGAGGATCGCCGCGAGTTCGTCGCTGCGGGCGTTCAGGAGCTCGCGGAACGTGAACATCACCTGCTGGCGTTTCGCGATCGAGGTGTCGCGCCAGCCGGGGAACGCGCGCGCCGCCGCCTGCACGGCGACATCGACGTCGTCGGTGGAGGCGAAGCGCACGCGCTTCTGCTCCACGCCCAGCGCTGGGTTGTAGATGGGGCCCGTGCGGTCGGAATCTCCGGCGACGGATGCCCCGTCGATCCAGTGCTCGACGGTCGCCGTCGTGGCGCCCGACGCCTGGGTCTCGGTCAGTGTCTGGCTCATGAGTCAGCCCTCTCCTTCGAGTGCGGTGCCCAATACTTCATCGTAGATCGCCATGGCCTCGGCGACCTCTTCTGCGGTGACCACGCACGGCGGCACCACGTGGATGCGGTTGTCGGCGACGAACGGCAGGAGCCCGCGCGCGACGAGCGCGGACTTGAGGCGGCCCATCTGCGCGGCGGGCAGCGGCTCGCGCGTCTCCCGATCGGCGACGAGCTCCATCGCCCAGAACACGCCCTCGCCGCGTACCTCGCCGATCACGGCGTGGCGCTCGGCGAGGTCGGCGAGCCCGGGCCCGATCGCCGTGTCGCCCACGTCGCGGGCGTTGTCGACGATGCCCTCCGACGCCATCGCGTCGAGCGCCGCGACGATCGAGGCCATCGCGAGCGGATGCCCCGAATACGTGAGTCCGCCGGGGAACACGCGGTCGTCGAACGTCGCCGCGATGGGATCGGAGATGATGACGCCGCCCACCGGGATGTACCCCGAGTTCACGCCCTTCGCGAACGTGATGAGATCGGGGCGCACGTCGTAGCCGTCGAACGCGAACCAGCGTCCGGTGCGGCCGAAGCCCGCCATCACCTCGTCGAGGATGAGGAGGATGCCGTGCTGGTCGGCGAGCTCACGCACCCCTGCGAGGTACCCGGGCGGTGGCAGGAGGATGCCGGCGGTGCCCGGGATGCTCTCGAGCAGGATCGCGGCGATCGACGACGGCCCCTCGAACTCGATGACGTGTCGCAGGTGCTGCAGCGCCCGCTCCGACTCCTCCTCGGGTGTCGTGGCCCAGAACTCCGAGCGGTAGAGGTATGGCCCGAAGAAGTGCACGTGCGAGCGCGCGAACTCGTTCGGCACCCGGCGCCAGTCGCCCGTCGCCACGATCGCGGCACCGGTGTTGCCGTGGTACGAGCGGTAGGTCGAGAGGATCTTGTCGCGGCCCGAGTGCAGCCGCGCCATCCGGATCGCGTTCTCGATCGCGTCGGCGCCGCCGTTCGTGAAGAACACCTTGTGGAAGCCGGGCGGCGCGTGGCCCACGATGCGCTTCGCGGCCTCGCCGCGTGCGAGGTTCACGGTCGAGGGTGCGACCGTGGTGAGGAGCTCGGCCTGCTCGCGGATCGCCTGTACGACGGCCGGATGCTGGTGGCCGATGTTGACGTTCACGAGCTGGCTCGAGAAGTCGAGGTACTCGCGCCCGGCATGGTCCCAGACGCGGGTTCCGCGGCCGCTCGCGACCACGAGCGTCGAGCGCTGCGACTGGGCCGACCACGAGTGGAACACGTGGTCGGCGTCGAGGTCGCGCGCGAGCGCGTCGAGGTCCTCGGCGAGGTTCTCGGTCATGGCGTGCCTTTCGTTCGGATGGGTGCCGCGCGGCCGGCGGGATGCACCGGCCACGCGGCATCCGTTCGCTAGTTGCCGCCCTCCTCGAGGGTGACGTCGATGGGCTCGAAGTTCTCGCCGGTGAGGTCGAGGTCTTCGCCCTCGAGTTCGTCGAGCGCCTGCTGGATCCACTCGTTCGACCACGCGGTCGCCGGAGGCTCCTCGGTGATGAGGTTGTCGCCGGCCTCGTTCACCGCGGCGAGCGCGCCCGCCACGGTCTTCTCCCACGCGGCCTCGTCGATGATGCCGATGCCGTCGGGCGACGGCCAGATGAGCTTGTTGGTCTCGTTGACCATCCAGAGCTCGTGGCTCGGACCCCAACCCGAGCCGGCGGCGAGGGTGATCTCGGACGCCTCCTCGGGGTTCTCGGCGGCGTAGATCCATCCCTTGATGACGGCCTTCAGGAACTTGACCGTGGTCTCCTGGTACTCCTCGTCGCTCTCGAGCCGCTCGGTATCGGCCCAGATCGCGTCCTGGAGCATGGCGCCCTCGGTGTCCTCGTAGCTGATGACGTTGAAGTCGTCCTCGGTGTACAGCTCACCGGTGTCGGGATCCGTCGTCTCGAGCAGCTGTGCGTACTCGTTGTAGGTCATCGCCTGGGCCGCGTCGATGTCGCCCTGCAGGAAGGCGTTCATGTTGAAGTCCTGCGTGATGATCTGCACGGTCGACGCGTCGAGTCCCTCGGCCGCCATCGCGGCGAAGATCTCCCACTCGTTGCCGAAGCCCCACGAGCCGATCTTCTTTCCCTCGAAGTCGGCGATCGAGTCGATGCCCGAGTCGGCCCATGACACCTGCAGGGTGCCCGAGCGCTGGAAGATCTGGGCGATGTCGGTGAGGTTCGCGCCCTGCTCGATCGAGCCGAGCACCTTCGGCACCCAGGCGATGGCGTAGTCCACGTCGCCGTTCGCGAGGGCGTCCTGCGGCACGATGTCGCCGCCCGACGGGATGATCTCGACGTCCAGGCCCTCCTCCTCGAAGAAGCCCTGGTCGACGGCCGCGAAGTAGCCGGCGAACTGCCCCTGCGGGAGCCACTGGAGCTGGAGCTTCACGGGCGTGAGGTCGTCGCCCCCTCCATCGGCGTCACCCGAACCGTCGCCGGATGCCGAACATGCGGTGAATGCGAGCGCGGCCGCGAGGGCGAGCCCGCCGACCGTCGCGACGCGACGTCTGCTGTGGTTCATGTCAGTCCTTTCGTGCTACTCGGTGGTGCTTCTCGGTGCGTGGTGCGGTGGTGCGGGTGGTGCGGTGGTGCGTGTGGTGCGGTGTTCCGCCGCGGCGCAGGGCCGCGGTGGCTCGGGTTTCAGGGGCGTCGTCGCACCTGGGGCATGTGGCGTTGCAGCAGGCGCTCGAGGGCGAGCGTCGCCAGGTAGAAGACGAGGCCGAGGGCGATGGATGCCACGACGTACGCCCACGCGCGGGCATACGCGCTCGACGCGGCCGAGGTGGAGATGAGCGAGCCGAGGCCGCCGCGCGGGCCTCCGAAGTACTCGGCGACGAGCGCCGAGATGACGGCGAGCGACGAGGCGATGCGGATGCCGGTGAGGATGAACGGTCGGGCCGTCGGCAGCGTGAGCGTGCGCAGCACCTGCCCCGACGACGCGGCGTACGCCTTCATGAGGTCGCGGTGCACGGGCACGGTCTGGCGGAATCCGCGGAGGGTGTTGAGGAACACGGGCACGAACGCCGCGAGCGTGGCGATCGCCTGCCGTCCGAACTGGCTGTCGGCACCGAACATCGAGTTCAGCACGGGCGCGAGCGCGACGATCGGCACGACCGCGAGCATGGCCACCACCGGCGCGCTCATGCGGTCGACCGTGCGCCAGCGTGCGGCGAGCGCGGCGAGCAGGATGCCGAGGATGGCGCCCAGCACGAGTCCGATGAGCGAGTTGGTGCCCGTGAGCAGGGTGGCCTGCACGATCGACGACCAGGAGGCGACGAGCTCCTCGATGATCGACGCGGGACTCGGCAGCAGGTAGTCCGAGACGCCGACGACGCTCACGAGGAACTGCCAGATGCCGAGCACGATGAGCCCGACGGCGAGCGGCGCGACGATCCGCAGCGTCGCCTCGGTGCGCGGACTCATGCCCTTCGGCCGCCCGCGTGCGGTCGAGGCGATGACGGCGCCGGCGGACATCAGCGCGTCTCCACTCCGCGCGTGCCCGTGCCGACGGGCGACCCGCCGTGCAGGGCCTCGCGCACGGCCGTGACCATGTCGAAGAACGCCCGCTCCTCGCGCAGCTCCTCGGTGCGTTCGGCGCGCCGGGCCTCGGCGCCGAGCCGCATCGGCACGACCTCGCGGATGCGTCCGGGCCGCGGCGACATCACGACGACGCGGTCCGACAGGAACACGGCCTCGGGGATCGAGTGCGTGACGAACACCACGGCGGCACCCGTCTCGGCCGAGATGCGCACGAGCTCGGTCTGCATCTTCTCGCGCGTCATCTCGTCGAGCGCACCGAACGGCTCGTCCATGAGCAGCAGTCGCGGCTGCTCGGCGAGTGCCCGGGCGATGGCGACGCGCTGCTGCATGCCGCCCGAGAGCTGGTCGGGGTAACGATCGGTGAAGTCCGTGAGGCCGACCATCTCGAGCAGCTCCTCGACGCGCGAGGTTCGAGCAGCGGATGCCACGCCGTGCAGTTCGAGAGGGAGCGCGACGTTCCCGGCGACCGTGCGCCAGGGGAGCAGCCCGGCCTGCTGGAACGCGATGCCGTACTCCTGGTCGAGCCGAGCCTGACGCGACGTCTTGCCGAACACCTCGACGCTGCCCGTCGTCGGCTCGTCGAGATCGGCGACGAGCCGCATGAGGGTCGACTTGCCGCATCCGCTCGGACCGATGAGCGAGACGAACTCGCCGGCGGCCACCGTGAGATCGATCGACTCCAACGCCTGCACGTGCCCCGACCGGGTCTCGAACACCTTGTCGACTCCGCGCACCTCGACCGCCGGTGCGCTCACCTGCGTGACCGGCTCGCTCATGCGGCCTCCTCCGTTCGTCGGTAGTTCCTGAGGATCACGCCGAGCAGCGCGACCGAGCCGGCGGCCACCAGGCCGAGCACGACGGCCCCGAAGATCGGGCCCCACGGCTTCGCCGGGTCGCCCGACGCCTGACCGGCGAATTGGATGAGGATCCGGCCGATGCCGCCCTGCAGGCCCGTCGACACCTCGGCGACGACGGCGCCCACCACGGCGTTCGCGGCGCCCAGTCTGAGTGCCGGCAGCAGGTACGGCACGGCGGCCGGGAACCGCAGCTTCACGAGTGTCTGCCAGTAGCCCGCCGCGTAGGTCTGCATGAGCTCCTCGTGGATCACGTCGGGCGACTGCAGGCCCTTGAGCGCGCCCACCGCGATGGGGAAGAACGCGAGGTAGCTCGCGATGAGGGCGACCGACATCCAGTCCTGCCACTCGAAGGCGCCGATCTCGACGCGCGAGCCCCAGCTCTTCACGACGGGCGCGAAGGCGATGAGCGGCACGGTCTGGCTGAGCACGATCCAGGGCAGCAGGCCCCACTCGGCAACGCGCCAGCGCTGCATCACGAGGGCGAGGCCCACGCCCACGACGAGTCCGACGAGCCATCCGGCCGCCGCGATCCCGAGCGTCGTGACCGCGGCGAGCACGATCACGAGCCACAGCGGCAGCGCCGACGGCGAGCGCGTCACGGGCTCGGCGAGGCGCCCGATCATCTCCCACACGTGCGGCATCGCGAGATCGGTCGTGCGGGGAAGGACCCGCGCGTCGCCGATCACGACGCCGTCGGCCGGTCCGAGCAGCTTGTATGCCTCCCAGACGAGCGCGATGACGACGATGCCCGCGAGTCCCCAGAGCCAGGTCGCGAGTCGGCGGCCGCCACGAGGACGGCGAGGCGAGCGGATGTCGCGCTCGGGCGCCGAGGCATCCGTCACCGCGACATCCGTCACCGAATCCGCCTCGCGCACGTCGGTCCCGCTCACGCCTTCGCCCGGATGTGCTCGGAGAGCGCGGGAATGACGGTCTCGCCGTAGACGCGGAGGGTCTCCTCCTTGTTGTCGTGCTGGAGGTACCCCGCGAACTGGTCGACGCCGAGGGCCTTCAGCTGCTCGAGCTTCTCGATGTGCTCGCTCGCGGAGCCGAGCAGGCAGAAGCGCTCCACGATCTCGTCGGGCACGAACTCCGTGTGCACGTTTCCGGCGCGGCCGTGCTGGTTGTAGTCGTAGCTCTCGCGTCCCTCGATGTAGTCGGTGAGCGCGGTGGGGATCTCACCCGCCTTGCCGTACTTCGCGACGATGTCGGCGACGTGGTTGCCGACCATGCCACCGAACCACCGGCACTGGTCGCGCATGTGCTCCCAGTCGTCGCCGATGTACATGGGCGCGGCGACGCAGAACTTGACCTCGGCGGGGTCGCGTCCGGCGTCCTCTGCGGCCCGCCGCACGGACTGGATCATCCAGGAGGCGATGTCGACGTCGGCGAGCTGCAGGATGAATCCGTCGCCCACCTCGCCCGCGAGCTTCAGCGCCATCGGCCCGTACGCGGCGACCCACACCTCGAGCTCGGAACCACGGCTCCACGGGAGCTGGATCTTCGAGCCGTGGTAGTCGACCGCGCGCGAGTTGCCGAGCTCCCGGATCACGTGGATCGACTCGCGCAGCTCGGCGATCGTCGTCGGCTTGCCATTGGTGACGCGCACCGCAGAGTCGCCGCGGCCGATGCCGCACACCGTGCGGTTGCCGAACATCTCGTTGAGCGTCGCGAACACCGACGCCGTCACGGTCCAGTCGCGCGTGGCCGGGTTCGTGACGAACGGGCCCACCTTGATGCGCTGCGTCTGCGCGAGGATCTGGCTGTAGATGACGTACGGCTCCTGCCAGAGGATGTGCGAGTCGAACGTCCACACGTGGGTGAACCCGTGCACCTCGGCGAGCTTCGCGAGCTGCACGGTTCGCGACGCCGGTGGGTTGGTCTGCAGGACCGCTCCGAATTCCATCGTGCTCCTCAGATCAGGTACTGGCTCAGGCCGCGCTTGAGGTAGCGGCCGTCGCCCTTCGCGCCGACGTAGGCGTCGTCCTCGACGACGACCTTGCCCCGACTCATGACCGTGTCGACCTTGCCGTCGATCTCGTAGCCCTCCCACGCGGAGTAGTCCATGTTCATGTGATGGGTCTTGTCGAGGCCGATCGACGTGTGGCCGTTCGGGTCGTACACGACGATGTCGGCGTCGGCGCCGGGCTGGATGACGCCCTTGGTGCCGTAGAGGCCGAACATGCGTGCGGGCGTGGTGCTCGTGAGCTCCACCCACCGCTCGAGCGTGATCTCGCCCGTCACGACGCCCTGGTACATGAGGTCCATGCGGTGCTCGATCGAGCCGATCCCGTTCGGGATCTTGCGGAAGTCGCCGAGGCCGAGCTCCTTCTGGCCCTTCATGCAGAACGGGCAGTGGTCGGTCGAGACCATCTGCAGGTCGTTCGTGCGCAACGCCTGCCACATCGAGTCCTGGTGGCCCTCGGCGCGGCTCCGCAGCGGTGTCGAGCACACCCATTTCGCGCCCTCGAAGGCGCCCCACTCGTCGCCCTTCGCGCCGAGCTGGTCCTCGAGCGACAGGTAGAGGTACTGCGGGCACGTCTCGCCGAACACGTTCTGACCCTTGTCGCGCGCCCACGCGAGTTGCTCGACCGCCTGCTTCGCCGACACGTGCACCACGTAGAGCGGCGCACCCGTGAGCTTCGCGAGCATGATCGCGCGGTGGGTGGCCTCCTCCTCCATCTCCCAGGCGCGGGCGATGCCGTGGTAGTACGGGTCGGTCTTGCCCTGCTCGACGAGCTGGGCGGCGAGCACGTCGATCGCGGGGCCGTTCTCGGCGTGCATCATCGTGAGCAGCCCGGTGTCGCGCGACACCTGCATGGCCTTCAGGATCTGCGCGTCATCCGAGTAGAAGACGCCCGGATACGCCATGAACATCTTGAAGCTCGTGATGCCCTCGTCGGGCAGCTTCCTCATGGCCGCGAGCGATGCCTCGTTGACGTCGCCGACGATCTGGTGGAAGCCGTAGTCGATGGCGCAGTTGCCGTCGGCCTTCTCGTGCCACGCCGCGAGCCCGTCTTCGATGCGCTGCCCGTAGGTCTGCACGGCGAAGTCGATGATCGACGTCGTGCCGCCGTGCGCGGCGGCCCGGGTCCCGGATTCGAAGGTGTCGGATGCCTCGGTGCCGCCGAACGGCAACTGCATGTGCGTGTGCGCGTCGATGCCGCCGGGGATCACGTACTTGCCCGACGCGTCGATGACCCGGTCGACGGATGCCGCGACATCCGTGCCGAGCACTGAACTGCCGGGCTGCAGCACGGCGACGATGGTCTCGCCGTCGACGAGGACGTCGGCGGCGGCGCGACCCGTCGCGCTCACCACGGTGCCGCCGGAGATGAGGGTGGTCGTCATGTTGCTCGCTCCTTCGCGACTCTCGGCCTACGGCTTGGGGATCGACGTGTACGACTCGGGCCGGCGGTCGCGGTAGAACTGCCAGGAGTTGCGCACCTCGCGGATGAGGTCGAGGTCGAGGTCGCGGATCACGACCTCCTCGTGCTCGTCGGAGCCGTAGTCGCCCACGAGGTTGCCGCGGGGGTCGACGAACTGGCTCTTGCCGTAGAAGGTCACGGCGAGGTCGCCGTACTCGTTGTCCTCGGTGCCGACGCGGTTCGGTGCGGCGACGTAGTACCCGTTCGCGGCGGCCGCGGCGGGCTGCTCGATCTCCCACAGGCGGTTCGAGAGCGCGGGCTTGGTCGCGTTGGGGTTGAACACGATCTGCGCGCCGTTGAGACCCAGCTCGCGCCACCCCTCGGGGAAGTGCCGGTCGTAGCAGATGTACACGCCGACCGGGCCGACCGCGGTGTTGAACACCGGGTAGCCGAGGTTGCCGGGGCGGAAGTAGAACTTCTCCCAGAACTTGTCGAGGTTCGGGATGTGGTGCTTGCGGTACTTGCCGAGGATCGTGCCGTCGGAGTCGACCACGACCGCCGTGTTGTAGTAGACGCCCGGCTGCTCCTCCTCGTAGATCGGAAGGATCATCACCATGCCGAGCTCCTTCGCGAGCGCGGCGAAGCGCTGCACGATCGGGCCATCGGCGGGCTCGGCGTAGTCGTAGTACTTGACGTCCTCGGTGATGCCGAAGTACGGACCGTAGAAGAGCTCCTGGAAGCAGATGACCTGGGCGCCCTGCTCCTTCGCTTGGCGGGCGAACTGCTCGTGCTTGTCGAGCATGGACTCCTTGTCGCCGGTCCAGGTCGTCTGCGTGATGGCCGCTTTGACGATCGTCATATTGCCTCCTGAGTCGGTCGGCGCCGTTGCCGTCAGCTCGGTGTGTGGCCTGGCGGGTGGTGCTCGTGTCAGGTACTCACCGGGCGTTGCGTTGGCGCCGAGGGGGAAATGCCGAGTGGCTGCTCCCGGAGGAACCGCCGAACGAGCTTGGACCCGTTCTGTTATTGTTCGGCGTGAACATTTCTCTTTTGTTTCACTCTGTGACGCTGTGGTTACTTATCCTGTCCCTTGCTTCGTGAGGAGGCAATGGTCGTGTCAGGTATTCATGTGAATCCTGTTCGAGCGGATGCCCCGGCGTTGACCGCGCTCGCCGAGTTCCCCGACACGACTCCACGCGGCATCGCGGGCGTCATCGCCCGGCTCGTGAACACCGGCGAGCTGGCCGGCGGCGACCGCCTACCCACCGTGCGCGAGCTCGCCGGGGCCCTCGGCGTGAGCCCGGCGACGATCAGCCAGGCCTGGCAGGCGCTCTCCCGTGCCGGCCTCATCGAGTCGCGCGGCCGGGCCGGGAGCTTCGTGCGACCCACGCCGCCGAGTCGCCTGGCGCCACGCATGCGCGGCATGGCCGCCCCTGACGATCCCGTGCGCCTCGACCTCTCGCGCGGCACCCCCGACCCGCTGCTGCTGCCCCCGCTCGGGCCGGCGCTCTCGCGGGTGTCGGCGCGCGCCGAGACGGGCAGCTACCAGGACGTGCCCGTGATCCCGGGGCTCGCGGCCGTGCTCGCGGGCTCCTGGCCGTCGCCGGCCGAGTCGATCATGGTCGTCGACGGCGCGCTCGACGCGATCTCGCGCACGCTCGAGCAGCTCGTGCGATTCGGCGACCGGGTCGTGGTGGAGCATCCGGGATTCCCACCGTTCCTGGACCTGCTCGACATGCTCGGCGCCGAGGCGGTGCCGGTGCGGCTCGACGAGCACGGCATGGTGCCCGAGGCGCTCGCGGCGGCGCTGCAGGGACGGCCGGTCGCGGTGCTGCAGCAGCCGCGCGCGCAGAACCCCACGGGCGCGTCGATGACGGCCTCTCGCGCTGAGGAACTGGCCCGCGTCATCCGCTCCGCCCGCGACGTCGACGACCTCATCGTGATCGAAGACGACCACTCGGGGCTCATCTCCACGGAGGGCGATGTCACCCTCGGCACGTGGCTGCCCGACCGCGTCGTGCACGTGCGCAGCTTCTCGAAGTCGCACGGACCCGACCTGCGCATCGCCGCCGTCAGCGGGCCCGCCGACCTCGTCGAGCGCATCGCCGCACGCCGCATGCTCGGCCCCGGCTGGACCTCCCGGATGCTGCAGCGCATCCTGCTCGACCTGCTCACCGAGGGGTCGTCGATCGACGCCGTGGCTGAAGCGCGGCGGCAGTACTACACGCGGCAACGCGCCCTCGGCGACGCCCTGCGCGCCCGTGGTGTGCCGGTCGCCCACGCCGACGGCATCAACCTGTGGATGCCGGTGCTCAGCGAGCGCTCGGCGCTCGTGCAGCTCGCGGCGGCGGGCATCCGGGTCGCAGCCGGTTCCCCCTTCCTGGCGGCCTCCGAGGCGACGGATGCCGCGAACGGCCCGCGTGGCCGGCCCGGGGGCGACTACGTGCGCGTCACCGTCGGCGTGCTGCGCGAGGGCACCGAGGAGGTCGCGGACGCGCTCGCCTCGGCGGCGCAGCACCTCGCGGTGGGCGGGTACTGAGGCCCGCTTCGACCACGACTCCTCCTCCACAGGCGGACGCCTTGTCGAAGTCTCCACAGGCATTTGCGCTGGTCAGCGGTCGTTTATCGCCAGTTTCAATGTCGGTGGTCGGGTGCAGGATCGAAGCATGGAACATTCCCTGGCCTCACTCGAGCGCGATCTTGCGGCGCTCGCCGCCGCGTGGGTCGAGGCGATGCCGGCATTCGGGGCTATGGCGGGTGGCGCGCAGGCTGAGGTCGAGCAGATGAGCGATGCCGGGCTGGTGCTGGTGACCGACCGGCTCTCGCACCTGCGACGCGAGGTCGACGGGATCCTCACCCGGGTCGCGTCCGAAGTCGCGCGGCGATCAGGGCCCGAGTTCGGCGACCAGGGGTTGGCCAGGGCCCAGGGGTTCCACAATCCCGTGCGACTCATCGCCGCCTCCACGGGCGGGTCTCGGGTCGAGGCGGCCAGACTCATCGCGGTCGGTGCGGCCACGGCCGAACGTGCAACGTTCCTCGGCGAGCGTGCGCCGTCGCGGCATCCGCATGTCGGCGCGGCCCTGGAGTCTGGCGCGATCAGCCTCGAGGCCGCATCCGCGATCACGGGCATGCTCGACCGCGTCGCATTGCGGGCCGAACCCGGGCTGGCCGACGCCGCCGAAGCGGCGCTCGTGCGGCTGGCCTCAGAGGTGCCGCTCGAGGTCGTGATGCGAGGGGTTCGCGAGGCCGAGGCGCGCCTCGACGCCGACGGGGTGGAGCCGCGGGAGGAGCAGCTCCGCGCCGAGCGGTCGCTGACCATCCGCGAAGACGGCAACGGCATGGTGCATCTGCATGCCCGGCTCGACCCGGTGAGCGCCGCACCCGTCAAGGCGGCCATCGAAGCGCTCGTCAGCGATGTCCTGCGTCGACGCCGTGACGGGGTCGCGGGCGATGCCGGACCCGCACCGCTCATCCAGGACGACCGGTCGATCCCGCAGCTGCAGGCCGACGCGCTCGCCGACCTCGCTCGCCACGCACTCGGCTGCGCCCGAGGCCTCACGCAGCTCGCGAGCACGACGGTCGTCGTGCGGATGGATCTCGAGACGCTCGTCAGCGGACTCGGCCACGCCCGAATCGATGGCATCGACCAGCCGATCTCGGCGGCGAGCGCGCGGCGCCTGGCCGCCGACGCCGAGCTCATCCCGGCCGTGTTCGGAGGCGAGAGCCTGCCGCTCGACCTCGGCCGGGCGGCGCGTCTCTTCACCCGAGCACAGCGCCTCGCCCTCGGCGAGCGCGACGGCGGCTGCGCCTCGTGCGGGCAGAACATCGGATACGTCGAGGCTCACCACATCGACTGGTGGGAACGCGATACCGGCCCGACCGACCTCGACAACGGAGTGCTCATTTGCAGCTTCTGCCATCACGCGGTGCATCGCGAGGGCTGGGCCATCCGCGTCACCGACGGCAACGTCTGGTTCATCCCACCATCGCATCTCGATCCCGGGCAGGTGCCGAGGCTCGGAGGGAGGGCGCGCTTCGAAATGGCGGTGACGGATGTCGCGGCGTGAGCGACGTTCCCGCTGTCCTCGCGCCGGCGTTCTGCTCAGACCTTGGCGCTGCTCGGCACCTTCGCATATCGATCGGGCGTGATCACGAGTTCCGCCTGACCGCCGGTCATCGACCGCAGGTCGAGCACGTACCGGGCGAGTTCGGCGTCGGGCACGCTCGCCACCACGCGTGCACGACCGTCATCCGCCGCCTCCGTCGCACTCACCCGGCCGCGACGACCCGACAGATCGGTGAGCACTGTGCCCTGCAGGTCCGACGGCACGGTGACGGTCACGATCGACACGGGCTCGAGCAGCACCGTGCCGGCCTCGGCGAGCGCGGCCTTCACACCCATCGACGCGGCCGTGCGGAACGCCATCTCCGACGAGTCCACCGAGTGGGACTTGCCGTCGTACAGCTCGACCCTGACGTCGACCACCGGGTGCCCCTGCGGACCGCCCGTGGCGAGCGCATCACGTGCACCCTTCTCGACGGCAGGGATGTACGTGCGTGGCACCGCACCACCGACGACCTTGTCGACGAACTCGAAGCCCTGGCCCGGAGGCAGGGGCGAGACCCGCAGCTGCACGACGGCGAACTGCCCGTGACCGCCCGACTGCTTCTTCAACTTGCCCTCGGCGTCGGCCGAACCGGCGATCGTCTCGCGATAGGCGACGGGCGCCGGGCCGGTGTTCACGTGCACTCCGAAGACGCGCGCCAGGCGCTCGACGGCGACCGCCAGATGCGTGTCGCCGAGGCCACGCAGGATCGTCGCGCCACCCGTGCGGTCGATGAGAAGCGTCGGGTCCTCGGCGACGAGCCGGGAGAGCGCGCCCGACAGCTTCTCGTCGTCGGACTGCGACGCCGGTTCGAGGCTCACCGCGAACACCGGCGCGCGGGGCGGCACCGACGCGGGTCGGGCCGAGCCGCTCGTGCGCGACCAGAGCAGCGAGCCCGAGGGGGACCCCGTGAGCTTGGCGACCGCACCGACGTCTCCCGCGCGGAGCACGTCTGCCGGCAGGTGTTCGGCGCCGCGGAGCCGGAAGATGCCGTGGATGCGCTCGTCGGCACCCGTGGTGGCGTTGCGCAGCCGATCGCTCGGTCGCAGCACGCCGGAGAGCACCTTGAGCATCGACACCTGACCGACGAATGGGTCGGCAACGGTGCGGAAGACGTGCACGAGCACCTCGCCATCGGGGTTCGGTGCCACGGCGACCTCGGTGCCGCCCCCGCCATCACCCGACCCCGCGCCCACGACGATCCGTCCGTCGTGGTCGAGCGACGACGGCGCCAGAGCGCACAGCAGGTCGGCGACGCGGTCGACGCCCGTCTCGGTGACGCCCGAGCACACCACCACGGGCACGGCCTCGCCCGTCGCGACCTCGCGCGCGAACGTGCGCTCGAGCTCGCCGGCGGATGGCTCGTTGCCCTCGAGATAGGCCTCGAGCTGCTCGTCGTCGTGCGAGACGATCTCCTCGGTCACGTCGAGGTGCATCCGGTGCTCCTCGGCCTCCGCTTCGGGCGGCAACGGCCCCTCGCGGTGTCGGCCGGCCTCGTCGTACTCGAGCGCCTGCTCGCTCAGCACGTCGGCGACCCCGTGGAACGCCTGCTCTTCGCCGAGCGGGAGCTCGAGCGGCCACAGGTGCTCCCCGAACGCCGACCGCAGTTCCCCGAGCACGCGACGGAAATCGGCGCGGGTCTTGTCCTCCTGCGTCACCACTACGATGCGCGGCACACCCGCAGCCTCGGCCGCCGACCACACGAACCGCGTGCCCGCGGTGACGCCGTCGACCGCGCTCACGACGACGAGCGCGACATCCGCCACCGACAGCGCCGTGTCGACACCACCGACGAAGTCGGGATGCCCCGGGGTGTCCACGAGGGTGACGGCGTGCTCGACGCCGTCGGGCGCGGTCCACTCCACGTAGGCGAGCGAGAGCCCGAGGGTCGTGCCGCGCGCGACCTCCTCGGGCTCGTGATCGCACACGGTCGAGCCCTGCTCCACCGTGCCGGCTCTCGTGATGGCGCCGGCGCGATGCAACAGCGCTTCGGCGAGGGTGGTCTTGCCCGAACCTGCTCCGCCCACAAGGGCGACGGTCCGGTGCGTCGAGGTTGTTGCCGAGTTCATGTGGCCTCCCGCTCCGGTGCGGATCCTGCGTTCCATCGTGTACCCCACGGGCGCGGAATGCCAGAGGCACATGGCCCATAGGCTGGCCGGATGCGGATCACGGTGCTCGCCGGTGGGGTCGGAGGATCGCGCTTCGTGCGCGGCGTACGCGAGGAGTGCGCGCGGCGCGGGCCCGTCGCGAGGCCCGTCGCGAGGCCCGTCGCGGATGTCACGACCGGGACATCCGCCGACATCACCGTGATCGTCAACACGGGCGACGACCTGTGGCTCGCGGGTGTGCGGCTCATGCCCGACTTCGACTCGTTGCTGTACTCGCTCGCGGGCGTCAACGACACCGAGCGCGGCTGGGGCCGCGCCGGCGAGACCGAGCGGGTCGCCGCCGAACTGCGCGAGTGGGGCGTGGGCTGGCCGTGGTTCACGCTCGGCGACCTCGACCTGGGCACGCACCTCGCGCGCACGTCGTGGCTGCGGGAGGGCGCGACGCCGTCCGAGGTCGCCGAGCGCCTGCAGCGCCGCTGGCCGCTCGGCGTGCGGCTCATCCCGGCGACCGACACCGAGGTCGACACGCACGTGCGCATCGACCCGTCGTTGCCCGACGCGGCGGGCCGCGACGAGCTGCACTTCCAGGAGTGGTGGACGCGGTACCGCGCCTCGATCCCCGCGGTCGGCTTCGAGCAGCGCAACCTCGCCGCAGCCCGACCGGCACCCGGCGTCGTCGAGGCCATCGCAGACGCCGAAGTCGTGCTTCTCGCCCCGTCGAACCCGGTGGTCTCGATCGGCACGATCATCTCGGTACCGGGCATCCGGGAGGCCCTCGCCGCGACGAGCGCGCCCGTGATCGGCGTCTCGCCCATCATCGGGGGCAAGGTCGTGCGCGGCATGGCCGACGCCTGCCTGACGGCGATCGGGGTCGAGACGGATGCCGCGGCCGTCGCCCGGCACTACGGCGCGCGCACCGCGGGCGGCCTCCTCGACGGCTGGCTCGTCGACGAGACGGATGCCGCCGCGGTCGCGTCGCTCGAGGAGGCGGGTCTCGTCGCGGCATCCGTGCCCCTGTGGATGCGCGACCTCGACACGTCGGCCGCGCTCGCGGGCTCGGCGATCGACCTCGGTGCGAGCATCCGGGATCGCTCCCCTGATGTCGCCAGGCGCGAGTAGGCTGTACCGCGACCCCTCGATCTGGATCTGATCGATGCGTGTGGCCCGGGATTGGGCTGCGAGTCGCCGACGTTCGTCGGAATCGACACTGCACCTGCCATCCCGGAGACCCCATGCCTGATTCCCGCCGTTTCGCACCCCTCTTCGCCCTGCCCGCTGCGGCGCTGCTCCTCGCGGGCTGCGCGACCACGTCGACCGCCTCGGCCGGCGCCGACGAGGATGCCCCCGCCGCGGCATCCGGCTACCCCGTCACGATCGACAACTGCGGCACCGACGTGACCCTCGACCAGGCGCCCGAGCGCATCGTCACGATCAAGTCGTCGACGCTCGAGCTGCTCCTCGCGCTCGGGCTCGAGGACCGCGTCGTCGGCTCCGCGTTCAGCGACGGCCCCGTGCCCGAGCAGTACGCCGACGCGGCATCCGGCCTCGCGACGCTCTCCGACAAGGTGCCATCGCAGGAGGTCACGCTCGCCGCCGAGCCCGACCTCGTGTTCGCGGGCTGGGAGTCGAACCTCTCGGCCGAGGGCGCCGGCGATCGCGAGACGCTCGAGAAGCTGGGCGTTGCCACCTACGTCGCGCCCGCCGCCTGCAAGGCCGAGGGGTACATGCCGAACCCGCTCACGTTCGACGAGGTGTTCCGCGAGTTCGAGGAGGCCGGCGAGCTGTTCGGTGCTCCGGATGCCGCGGCCGACCTCGTGGCCGAGCAACGCGCCGAGCTCGACGCGATCCAGCCGAACGACGACGGGCTCACGGCCCTCTGGTACTCGTCGGGCAGCGAGACGCCCTACGTCGGCGCGGGCATCGGTGCACCGCAGATGATCATGGACGCCGCAGGGCTCGAGAACATCGCCGACGACGTCGAGGACACCTGGACGTCGATGAGCTGGGAGGCCATCGTGGCCGCGAACCCCGACGTGATCGTGCTCGTGGATGCCGCGTGGAACACCGCCGAGCAGAAGATCGCGCTCCTCGAGCAGAACGCCGCGACCGCGGCGCTGCCCGCCGTGCAGCAGGGGCGCTACCTCGTCGTGGACTTCCCGGCGACCGAGGCGGGCGTGCGCAACGTCGGCGCGGTCGCGTCGCTCGTGGAGCAACTGGACGCGTTGTGAACACAGGGGGAACGGTGGGCATGACGGCGAGAACAGGCGCGAGCGACCTGTCCTCGCGGCAGGCCCCTGTTCTCCCGACGCGGGATGGGGCGCGCACCGCCGCGTGGACCGTCGGCCTCGGCGTGCTGCTCGCGGCATCCGTCGTCATCGCCGTGACCATCGGGCCGGCCGGCCTCAGCCCCGCCGACGTCTGGGCGAGCGTGCTCGCGCACCTCGGCATCGGCGAACCGACGCTGAGCCCGCTGCGCGACGGCATCGTGTGGGAGCTGCGGATGCCGCGCGTCCTCAGCGCCGCGGCGGTCGGCGCGGGCCTGGCCCTCTGCGGCGCCGTCATGCAGGCACTCACCCGAAACCCGCTCGCGGACCCCTACCTCCTCGGCCTCTCGTCGGGCGCCTCGGTGGGCGCGGTCATCGTGATCGTGCTCGGCGCCGGACTCGTGCTGCCGTTCGCGGCCTTCGCGGGCGCGCTCGTCGCGCTCGTCGCCACGCTCGGCCTCGCGAACGCGGCCGGTGCCCTCACACCGACGCGCACGGTGCTCGCCGGCCTCGCCGTGTCGGCGGTGTTCGGCGCGATCACGAGCCTCGTCATCTTCTGGAGCGCGACGGGCGACAGCTACCGCGAGATCCTCAACTGGCTGCTCGGCTCGCTCGCGGGCACCGACTGGACCTCGGTCGCGATCGCGGGCGGCGCCGTCATCGTCATCGGGGTGCCGCTCCTCGCGAGCGCACGCACGCTCGACGCGTTCGCGTTCGGCGACACGGCCGCCGCGGCGCTCGGTGTGCATGTCGGCCGCAGCCGTGCGCTGCTCCTCACCGGAACCGCGCTGCTCACGGGCGCGCTCGTCGCGGTCAGCGGCTCGATCGGGTTCGTCGGCCTCATCCTCCCGCACGCCGTGCGGTTCCTCATCGGCGCCCGGCACCGCGCGCTGCTGCCGCTCTCGGCGCTCGCCGGCGCACTCTTCCTCGTGTGGGCCGACACCGGCGCACGCACGCTCTTCGACCCGCGGGAGCTGCCCGTCGGCATCCTCACGGCCCTCGTCGGCGGGCCGGTGTTCGCCGTGCTCATGCTCCGCAACCGGGGGCTCGCATGAACCGGAGGCTCGCATGACCGACGCCCTGCACACCGACCGCGTGCGCTTCACCCGCGGTCGCCGGCTCATCATCGACGACGTCGACTGCACGGTGCCGGGCGGCCGGGTCGGCGCCCTGCTCGGGCCGAACGGCGCCGGAAAGTCGACGCTGCTGCACCTCATCGCGGGCATCGAGCGAGCGGATGCGGGCACCGCACGCCTCGGCGACCGCGACCTCGCCGCCCTCCGCCGACGCGACCGCGCCCGCGTCGTGGCCCTCGCGGAGCAGGAGGTGACGGATGCCCCGGGCCTCCGCGTCGCCGAGGTCGTCGCGCTCGGACGCACGCCCTACGTCGGCGCGTTCGCCGGGCCCGGCGACCTCGACCGGGCCATCGTGCGCCGTTGCCTCGAGGACGCGGGACTCACCGAACTCGAAGACCGCGACTACGCGACCCTCTCGGGCGGCGAGCGCCAGCGGGTCAACCTCGCCCGCGCGCTCGCGCAGGAACCCGAACTGCTGCTCCTCGACGAGCCCACGAACCACCTCGACGTGCATGCCCAGCTCACGATGCTGGGCCTCCTCCGCGAGCTCGCCCACGGCGGGCTCACCGTGCTCGCCGCCCTCCACGACCTCTCGCTCGCGGCCGGGTACGCCGACCATGTGATCGTGCTCGCCGAGGGTCGCGTGGTTGCCGCGGGCGAGCCCGGCGCGGTGCTCACGCCCGAGC
The DNA here is from genome assembly GCF_040679595.1 of Agromyces sp. NPDC052230. NCBI lineage: Bacteria > Bacillati > Actinomycetota > Actinomycetes > Micrococcales > Microbacteriaceae > Agromyces > Agromyces sp. NPDC052230. Next base: position 397,895 of record NZ_JBFAVC010000001.1, read on the forward strand.
TCATCCGTCGGGTGTGGGGCGTCGAGGCATCCGTGCTGGAGCATCCGGTGAACGGACGCCCGCTCATCGCCTTCTCAGAGGTCGCTCGCGGCGGACGGATGTCGCGAGCCGACACCGCAGACGCAGCCGACGCCGTCGAAGCCGTCGCGGCCGGCGCGGCCGAGGCGTAGCCTTGGCGGCATGGACGAGCTCACCGAAGCACGCCAGACCCTGCTCGACTCGATCGCCGACGAGTTCCTGCACAACTCGCCGCGCGGCCGCAGGCTCGTCGCCGTCGAGAGCGAGACCGGCGAGCGCGCCGAGCGGCTCGCCGATGACCTGGCCCACGTACTCCAGCGCCGCGGCCAGCCCGCGCGGCGAGTGTCACTCGGCGACGTCGACGAGGCGACCCTGCGACGCGACACGGTGGAGCCGTTCCGCGCAGGCGCGCTGAGCGACGCCATCGACCCCGACACCGTGCTCGTGGTCGACGGCGCCGGCCTGCTGAACCTGGCGGTGCGCGGCATCTGGCACTTCTCGGTGTGGGTGCTCGCGGGCGACGAACTGCCCCACGGATCCGTCAACGTCATCGTCGACGCGACCGACGAGTCCTCCCCGAAACGGTTCTACTACGACCTGTGCCGGCTGCCGCCGAGCGTCGGCGAGCGCCATCCGGCGCAGGTCGGATAACCCGCCGTCGGCATGGCGGCGGCGATTCCCGAGCGCGTCCGGTGGGCGGTCGAGCACCTCGAGCCGCGGCCGGGCGAGCGCGTGCTCGACATCGGTTCGGGCACCGGGGCGTCGGTCGAACTCCTGGTCGAACAACTGGGGCGAACCGATGCCGCGCACGCCACCCGCCCAGCCGTCGTCGCCATCGACCGCTCCACGAAGGCGGTCGAGCGCATCCGGCAACGCGTGCCGCGTGCCGTCGCCGACGGCACGGTCGACCTGCGCGTCTCCGACCTCTCGGGACTCGACCCCGACGTCGGCCCGGTCGACGCCGCCATCGCCGTGAACGTCAACGTCTTCTGGACGTCGGATGCAGCGGCCGAGCTCGACGCGCTCGCGCGTGCGATGGCGCCCGGCGGCCGGCTCCTCATCGCCTATGGCGACGGCCCCGCCCGGGGCATTGATCGACGCCACCTCGACCGGGTCGAGGCATCCGTCGCCGCCTCACCGGCATTCGAGGTGAGTCGCCGTCTCGACGGCGACCACGGGTCGGCCATCGTCGCCGTGAGGACGGCAGCCGCAGGCTGACGAGACGACGTCAGCGGGACTCAACCCACCGGATGGAAGACGTGGATCTTGTCGCCGTCGTCCTGCACGAGCGCATCGCGACGCTGCCGTGACAGCACGTACACCTCGACCAGGTCGCCCGAGGAACCGGCGAAGTTCAGTGCCAACACGACGTAGACGGTGAACCGCCATTCCTGCGGCACGACCAGCAACGCGACGATCAGCACGATCGCCCAGATCACCATCGGGGCGAGGGCGACGACGATCGCGCTCCGCGGTGTGAGGTAGGCGTTGCCGCCGGTGGTCAGGAACGGGAACCGCATGCGGTACGAGGGCTTCACCTTGGTCAGGATCTGCAGCACCACGCCGTGGGTCGCCTCGTGCGCGACCATGTAGACGAGGCACGCGACCACCGTCACGACGATCGTGACGAAGGGGTTCCACTCGGTCTGCAGCGGAAGCTTCGCGAGCAGCGCAACGGCGACGGCGAGCACGGCCAGCAGCACGAAGCCGCCCTGCACCGCGAGGGCGAGCTTCCGATCCTTCTTCAGGTCGACGATGTCGTGGCGTCGATAGCTGTCGGGGAGTCCGGCGGCATCGCTCATGACAGCACATCCTTCGTGAGGAACCGGCCGATCGCAAGGGCGCCGAAGACCACGACGTAGCCGGCCTGCAGCACGGCGTTGTCGACGAACGAGTCCCACACGATCGGCTCGCGCATGAGGTCGCCGAAGCCGAGCCAGTGGTGGGTGAAGAGCCACGGATGCAGCGCTTCCAACTGCGGCAGCGCGCCCATGATCTGCGAGACGACCGCGAGGATCGCCGTCGCCGCCATGGCGCCGACCGGCACCGTCGTGAGCGTCGAGAGGAACAGCCCGATCGCCGACATGCCGAGGAGCGACACGGTGACGTACGCGGCGATGGCGAGGAAGCGCACGAGCGCCTCGCCCACCTCGACAGTGGCGCCCGAGAGCAGCGTGACCGGTCCGACCGGAAAGAGTGCCCACCCGATGAGCGTGCCCACGATGACGACGGTCAGGGTCGCAGCCATGCAGAAGGCGGCGGCGGCGAGGTACTTCACGACGAGCAGGCGGATGCGTCCCGCCGGCGCGATGAGCAGGTATCGCAGGGTGCCGTGGCTCGCCTCCCCGGCGATGGAATCGCCGGCCACGACGCCGATCGTGAGCGGAAGGAACAGCGGGATCGCCACGGTCATGGCGGTCACTCCGACGAACAGCCCGTTGCCGGCGACCTGGTCGAGGAACGCGGGACCCCGCCCAGGCGACGAACCCCCCGAGATGCGGATCGCCACGGCGATGAGGATCGGGATGAGTCCGAGGGCGGCGAGCATCGCCCACGTGCGGCGCCGCCGGAACAGCGTCAACAGCTCCGAGCCGAGGAGGTCACTGGACAACGTCGAACCCCTCCCCGGTGAGCTCCACGAAGCGTTGCTCGAGGTTCGCGTGCAGCGTCTCGAAGCCGCGAACGCGCACGTCGGCCTCGACGAGGGCGGCGACCACGCGTTCGGGCGGCAGTGCGCCGAGACGTGCGGTGACGGATGCCTCGCCGGCGCGCTCCGCGTCGAGCCCGAGTCCGAGCCCCTCGAGCACCTCGCGCGCCCGTGCCACATCGGGCGTGCGCACGAGCACGCGCGTCTCGCCCTCGGCGCGGAACTCGTCGAGCGTGCCCTGGGCCACGAGCCGTCCCGCGCTCATGACGCCCACGTGCGTGCACACCTGCTCGACCTCGGCAAGGAGGTGACTCGACACGAACACGGTCGTGCCGTCGTCGGCGAACGACCGGATGAGCGCTCGCACCTCGCGCGTGCCCTGCGGGTCGAGTCCGTTCGTCGGCTCGTCGAGCACGAGCAGTTCGCGTGGGGTGAGCAACGCGTTCGCGAGCCCGAGCCGCTGCTTCATGCCGAGCGAGTAGGCGTGCACCTTCTTGCGAGCGGCGTGCGAGAGACCGACCCGGTCGAGCGCCTCGGCGACGCGAGCCGAGCGGGTGCGCCGCGACGCCCGCCGGTCGGCCGCGTCGAAGCGGTGCAGGTTCGCCTCGCCCGACAGGTACGGCGAGAACGCCGGACCCTCCACGAGCGCGCCGACGCGGGGCAGCACGGTGTCGACGTTCCGCGGTATCTCGGCGCCGAGCACGCGCGCGTTGCCCGCCGTGGCCGCGACGAGGCCGAGCAGCATTCGGATCGTCGTGGTCTTGCCCGATCCGTTCGGACCGAGGAACCCGAACACCGAGCCGCGCGGCACCGCGAGACCGAGCCCGTCGACGGCGAGCTGGGAGCGGAAGCGTTTGGTGAGGTCGTGCGTCTCGATCGCGAGGTCGGCCACCGCGGCGCCCGTCAGCGACCGGACGCGGCGACGTCGAGGAGGTGGTCGACCGTGACGGCGCCGGCGAGCACGCGTCCGTCGTCGGTGAGCAGTACCGTGACGAGCGACGTCGAGAGCACGCGTCCGCCGTCGACACCCTGCGTGAGGGCGTCGAGCATCGCGGATGCCTCAGGGCCGAGGCCCGACGCCGCACCCTCGCCAGCCGGCAGTTCGACCACGGTCGTCCAGCCCTCGCCGTGCACGACCGGCTGCGGCATCCGCTCGCCCGTCGCCCCGGCCTCGGCCTCGGCCTTGCGCTGCTCGAGCTCGGCGAGCGTCGGCGCGGTCACGACGTGCTCGGTGATCTCGGTTCCCTCGGGCGGCGTGAAGTCGAACACCGAGGCGTCGGGCGCCTCGAACGACACGTCGGTGAAGGCGACGCTGAAGGCGGGCTCATCGGACCCCCGGGCGGTGACGGATGCCGCGAGCGCCGCGCCCGTCTCCCCGTCGATCGCGACCGTGATCTCGCCGACGAGCGTCTCGGCGTCGCGCGGCTCGAGCACGAGTTCGTACACCTCGCGTCCGGCGACGCGGGAGTCGGTGCCGACCGAGACCTCGGCGGTCTCGTCGAGCTTCGCGAGCGCCCGGTCGAGCATCTCCTCGGGCGTCGGCATGGGCTCGCCGGCCTCGGCCTCGTACTGCTCGCGCAGCTCATCGGCCCGCGCCTCGGCGTCGGCGCCGTGGGTGGCCTCGAGTTCTTGCTCGAGCGCGTCGAACGAGGCCTCGTCGACGGTGACGTGGGTCGCCGCCTGCTCGCGCGAGTCGTAGGCCCAGGCGCCATCATCGCTCACGTAGACGTCGCGCTCGGCGAGGCGGTCGAGCACCTGCAGCCGCGCGTCGTCGCCGTCGACGTAGACGCGCGCCGTGTGCGTGCCGGTGGCCAGCGAGATGAGGTCGTCGAGGTCGGTCGCCGAAGCGGATGCCTCGCCGTCACCGGCAGGGCCGCCGCCGCCCGCTCCCGCGCTACCGCCCATCGCGCCGCTGAGTGCGGAGAGGTCGGGGAGTCCGAGTTCGGAGGTCTGCTCGATGGTGCCCGAGAGCGCGTCGACCTCGCTCGACGCGGCGAACTCGAGGAGCTCGGCCGGCGACAGGTCGGGCAGGTCGACCGCGGCGTTCGCCTGCATCGGCACGAGCACGACGCCGACGCCGATCACGATCGGCGCGGCGATGGCGGGGATCCAGCGGGTGAACCTGCGGGACGCCTCGGAGCTGCTGGCGCGCATGTCATCAGGCTACGCCCGCGCGCGGCAACCGGTGCCGAAACGGGGCGAACATTCAGGATCGCCGCGCTCCCCCGGCGACCCGGCCATTGCCGCGGGGTCGATCGCGACGCTAGGGTGAGCGGCACTGACAGCTGTACCCAGTCCGGGGGGTTCTCATGGTCAACGTCGTCCGCCGCCGCTCCGCGTTCCGTCGCGTGGGCATCGCACTCGCCGCCACGATGTCGCTCGCGGCCGCCGCCGTGGTCGCACCCGCGGCAGCGTTGCCGACCGCCGCCCCGGGGTCCGCAGGTGCGGTCGCGGCCGGGCGTCCGGCGCCACCCGCGCCATCGACCTCGACGGGATACGGCGGCGCCGTGTCATCCGTCGACGCGGAGGCCAGCGCCGCCGGACTCGAGGTGCTCCGCAAGGGCGGCAACGCCGCGGATGCCGCGGTCGCCACGGCCGCGGCGCTGGGCGTCACCGAGCCCTACAGCGCGGGCATCGGCGGCGGCGGGTACTTCGTCTACTTCGACGCCGCGACCGGCGAGGTCACCACCATCGACGGACGCGAGACCGCGCCCGCCGGCATGGGGAGCGACGCCTTCATCGACCCGGCGACCGGCACTCCCTACCCGTTCGCCTCCGCGGTGTCGTCGGGCCTCTCGGTCGGCGTCCCCGGCACGCTCGCCACCTGGGAGGCTGCGCTCGACGAGTTCGGCACCGAGTCGCTGAAGGAGATGATGAAGCCGGCGATCCTCCTCGCGACCCGCGGATTCCGCGTCGACGAGACCTTCCGCCAGCAGACGCTCGCGAACAAGGACCGCTTCGCGCAGTTCCCCGACACGGCCGAGCTCTTCCTTCCCGACGGGGATGCGCCGGTGGTCGGCACCACGTTCACGAACCCCGACCTCGCGAAGACCCTGCGCGAGATCGCGTTGCAGGGCACCGACGTGTTCTACGGGGGGCCGATCGCCGACGAGATCGCCGCCGTCGTGCAGGACCCGATCACGGTCGACGGCGCCACACTTCCGGCCTACCCCGGGTTCATGACCGCCGAGGACGTCGCCGACTACGAGGTGATCTTCCAGGACCCGACGCTCGTCGAGTACCGCGGCCTCGACGTCTACGGCATGGCGCCGTCGTCGTCGGGCGGCACGACCGTCGGCGAGTCGCTGAACATCCTCGAGAACTTCGAGCCGTCGGCGGATGACCCGGGGCAGGCGCTCCACCTGTACTTCGAGGCCACCGCGCACGCCTTCGCCGACCGCAACGCGTACGTCGGCGACCCCGCGTTCGTGGACGTGCCGACCGAGATCCTCCTCAGCCAGGAGTTCGCGGACTCCCGGGCCTGCGAGATCGACCCCGAACTGGCGTCGCCGCGACCGGTGGCGCCGGGCGACCTCAGCGCGACCGGATGCGTCGCTGCCGCGGCATCCGACCACCTCGACCTCGAGGGCCCCTCGACCACGCACCTCTCCGTGGTCGACCAGTGGGGCAACGCCGTGGCGTACACGCTCACGATCGAGCAGACCGGCGGATCGGGCATGACGGTGCCCGACCGTGGCTTCCTGCTCAACAACGAGCTGACCGACTTCAACTTCGTTCCGAACCCGGATGACCCGAACATCGTGGAGCCCGGCAAGCGCCCGCGCTCGTCGATGTCGCCGACGATCGTGCTCGACGGCGGCGAGGTGCGCTACGTGCTCGGCTCGCCCGGCGGCTCGACGATCATCACGACCGTGGTGCAGATCCTGCTGAACCGGATCGACCTCGGCATGACGATCTCGGAGGCCGTGGCGGCCCCACGCGCGACACAGCGCAACACCGCGGCGACGCTCGCCGAGGCCGCGTTCATCGCCGAGTACCAGGACGACCTCGCGCCCTACGGGCAGGGGCTCACGCAGACCGGCGAGATCGGCGCCGCCGCGGCCATCGAGGTCGACGCCGACGGCCTCATGACGGCCGCCGCCGAGCCCGAGCGACGTGGCGGCGGAACGGGCCTGGTGGTCGCCCCGACCGACTGACGGGAATTGCGAAGTGCAACTTCACAGTTGCACTTGACTCCACGATGTGCAACCATGCCGTTGCAGCAATCGCCATCGTGAAGGAGTCACCATGCAGGACAGCATCGAACGCCCGGGGCCCGAGGTGCGGAAGACCGTCACGCCCGACGGGTTCGACCGGCGGCAACGACTGATCCTGCTGGTCCTGCTCGGGGCGGCCTTCATGATGTCCGTGGACTTCTCGATCCTGAACGTCGCGCTGCCCGAAGTGGGGGCGGGGGTCGGAATGGGGCTGACGGGCCTGCCCTGGATCGCCTCGGCGTATGCGCTGCCGGCCGCCGGATTCACCCTCCTGTTCGGCCGTCTCGCCGACCTGTTCGGTCGCCGCCGGCTGTTCATCATCGGCATCGCGCTGTTGTTGGTGTCGTCGTTGCTCGGCGGATTCGCCGCCGACTCGGCGACGCTGCTCGTCGCTCGCGCGCTGCAGGGCTTCGCGACCGCGATGGCGCTGCCCGCCGCGCTGTCCCTGCTCACGACGACGTTCACCGAGCCCAGGATGCGCGCGCGCGTGCTCGGCCTGAACGGGGCGCTGCTGTCAGCCGGCTTCACCGTCGGCGCGTTGGTCGGCGGCACGCTCGTCGGCCTGCTGAGCTGGCGCGCGGCGTTCTTCCTCAACGTGCCGGTCGCCGTCGTGATCCTCATCGCGACCCCGTTGCTCATCGCCGAGAGCCGGGTGCCGAGCCGAGTGCGGCTCGACCTGCCCGGGGCGGTGACCGTGACCGGCGGGCTGCTCGCGTTGATCTACGCGGTCATCGAACGGAGTCTTCCCGCGGCGATCGTCGGTGTGGTGCTGCTCACCGCCTTCTGGCTGATCGAACTCCGCTCGCCTGCACCGCTCGCTCCGGTGCGCATCCTCAAGCGACCGACCGTGAAGTGGGGCAACTACGCAGGGCTCGTGGTCTTCACGATGGAGACGGGCATGATCTTCCTGATGACGATCTACCTTCAGGAGATCCTCGGCTTCACACCCCTGATCACGGGAGTGATCTTCGGCCTTCCCGGGTTGGCCTCCGTCGTCGCCGGCGTGATCGCCGGGCGCTTCATCGCCCGCTTCGGCTACCGCACCGTCCTCGTCGCGGGCATGGCCGTGCAGGGCCTGACGACGCTCCCGCTCGTGTTCATCGCCCCCGATCGGGCGGCGCTCGTGGTGCTCGTCCCGGCGCTGCTCCTCGGCTTCTTCGGGCATGTGACCGCCATCGTCGCCTACACCGTCACCGCCACCTCGGGGCTGCCGAACGCGGAACAGGGCCTCGCCACGGGACTCACCACGATGACCCAGCAGGTCGCCCTGACCGTCGGGATCCCCATCCTCGGCGCGATCGCCGCCACTCAGGGCGCCGTGCTCGCGGGCATCCATTTCGCCCTCGGCGTGAACGTGGTCGTGACGCTCGCGAGCGTCGTCCTCATCTGGGTCGGGCTCCGCGCACGCCGCGACGATCAGGATGTTGCCCCGACAGACGACGCGATCGAGCTCAGCTCGGTGTGACGAGTTCGGCAGCGATCTTCGACGACGGCGGTCTCAGCGGGCGCGGAGTCGGGGCGCGAGGTCGCGTTCGAACAGCTCGAGGAAGCGGCGCTGGTCGTGCCCGGGCGCGTGGAACACGAGGTGGTTGAAGCCCCAGTCCACGTACCGGCCGATCTGCTCGACCACCGCGTCGGGGTCGCTGCCGACGATCCACCGCTTCGCGATCTGCTCGATCGGCAGCGCATCCGCGGCGCGCTCCATCTCGACGGGGTCGGTGATGTCGTGCTTCTGCTCCTTCGAGAGCGACAGCGGCGACCAGAACCGGGTGTTCTCGAGCGCCGCGTCCTCGGTCTCCTCGTACGACAGCTTGATCTCGATCATCCGGTCCAGCGCGTCGTAGGAGCGGTTGCCCGCCGCGGCGCCCTCCTTCACCGCCGGGATCAGCTCGTCGACGTACAGCTCCGGCCCCTTGCCCGACGTGCAGATGAACCCGTCGCCCGCCCGGCCCGCGTACTTCGCCACGGTCGGCCCGCCCGCCGCGATGTACACCGGCACCGGGACATCCGGCCGGTCGTAGATCGAGGCGTCATGCGTCGAGTAGTACTCGCCCTCGAAGCTGACCTGGTCATCGCTCGTCCACAACGCCCGCATCAACCGCACCGCCTCACGCAACCGCGCGAACCGCTCCCGGAACTCGGGCCAGTCCTGCTCGCCCGCCCCCCGGAACCCGGTCGCGATCTCGTTCAACGCCTCGCCCGTGCCGAACCCCGCGACCACCCGCCCCGGATACAGCACCCCGAGCGACGCGAACGCCTGCGCCAGCACCGCCGGGTTGTACCGGAACGTCGGCGTCATCACGCTCGTGCCGATCTTCACCGTCGACGTGCGCTCACCCACCGCGGCCATCCAGGTCAGCGAGAACGGCGCATGCCCGCCGGTGTGCCGCCACGGCTGGAAATGATCGCTCGTCCACACCGACTCCATGCCGTGCCCCTCGGCCGCGACCGCGATCTCCACCAGCTCACGCGGGTCGAACTGCTCCGCCGAGGCCTTGTACCCGAATGTCAGCGTCATGAGATTCCCTTCCGATGAGCGAGGTGCGCCACGACGTCGGCGGTGTGGTCCCCGACTCCATGGTGCAGCACGGTTTCGAGTCCGTCGACCGTGTCGACGTCTCGGGTGAGTCCCGGGGTTGCGGACGCCTCGAGCGCGACGAACCCGGCCGCCGCGTGCCGCGCTGCGGACGCGGGCCCGAACTGCGGGTCCAACGCGACACCTTCCGCCGCGGTCGCAAGGGTCGTGCCCGTGCCGTCGGCGTCGCGGACGAAGGCGAGCGGATGCCGCGCCGCCGCGTCGAGCGCCACGTCGAGCTCGTCGGGGGTGAGCGCCGGCAGGTCGCCGAGCAGCACGGCCACGGCGACGGGCACCTCCGCGCGGGCGTGCGCGATCCCATGCCGGATCGCCGGCAGCAGGCCCCGCTCGGCCGGGCTTCCGTCGGCGCCGGGCTCGAGGAGGAACTCCGCGCCATCAGAGAGATCCACGTCGTCGCCCACGACGATCACGCGGTCGACCGACCGAGCCGCGCGAGCCGCCGCGATGGTGTCGAGCGCGAACGCGCGGGCGAGCGCCGCGCGCGCGGCATCCGTCACCCCGGGAACGAGCCGCGACTTGCCCGAGGCAGGCGACTTCACCGGGATCACGACCACCCAGCTCATGCGCGAAGCCCCGGCAGCACGTCGCGGCCGAAGACCTCGAGGAACTCCGCCTGATTGCGGCCGACGTTGTGCAGGTAGACGCGGTCGAAACCGAGATCGAGGTGACGCTGGATGTCGGCGCGGTGCACGTCGAGATCGGCCGAGACGACCATGCGACCCGCGAAGTCCTCGGGTCGCACCGTTCGGGCGAGCTGGTCGAACTCGTAGGGCGAGCGGATGTCGCTGCGCGGGAAGCGCATCCCCCCGTTGGGCCACTCGCGCAGGGCGTTGCGCATGGCCTCCTCGTCGGTCGTCGCCCACGACAGGTGCAGCTGCACGACCTTCGGCATGGCGGCGGGGTCGCGTCCGGCCTCGCGGGCCCCCTCGCCGAAGCGCGTGACGAGCGGCGCGAGCCGGTCGGTCGGGCCGCCGAGGGTGATGAACCCGTCGACGCTGCGTCCGGCGCGACGGGCGGTCACGGGTCCGGATGCCGCGACGAGGATCTCGGGGGCCACCGCAGGCATGGTCCACAGGCGCGTCGACTCGAGCCGGAAGTGCGGACCGGCGTGACGCACGTCGCGGCCGGCGATCGATCCCGCGAAGAGCTTGCGGATGACGTCGACGGCCTCGAACATGCGGTTGATGCGCTCGTGGGCTTCGGGCCAGTACCGGCCGACGACATGCTCGTTGAGCGCCTCGCCCGAGCCGATGCCGAGCCAGTGCCGACCCGGGTAGAGGGCGCCGAGGGTCGCGCTCGCCTGGGCGACGACGGCCGGATGCATCCGGAACGTCGGCGTCGTGACGCCCGGGCCGAGGTCGCCCGTGGTGCGCTCACCGATCGCGGCCAGCACGCTCCACACGAACGAGGACTCTCCCTGCGCCGGCACCCACGGCTGGAAGTGGTCGGTTGCCATGACCCCCGTGAAACCGTGCGACTCGGCGAGCGCGGCGAGCGCGACCGCCTCAGCGGGCGGGAACCGTTCGAGCATCGCGGCATAGCCGATGTGTGCTGGCACCCCTCCATCCTGCCGGAGGTTCAGGCATGGGCGTCCTGCCCTTCGGCCTGGGCCTCGTCGAAGCCGTCTCGATAGCCCTCGTTGTAGGCCTCGTCGGCGCCGATCCGGAACAGGTCGCGCTCGGCGGGCCGCTGGATGCTGCGCGCGCCCGGGAGGTCGAGGTCGCCCACGTACCGCCCGAGACCCCGCACGACCGCGACCGGCACGCCGGCCGACTTGCCCTTCACGAGTTCGGCGGCGGCGGCGATCTCGTCGGCGACGCACGGCATGGTGACGACGAGGGACTTGCCCGAGGCATCCGTCTGCCCGCGCAGGTCGTCGAACACGTGCACGCCGGCCGCGCCGATCGCGATGTCGGTCTGGCCCTCGCGCCAGGGCCGGCCGAGGGTGTCCGAGAGGATGACGCCGATCGCGGCACCGGTGAGGGCGCGGATGCCGGTGGCCAGGGCCCGGGCCGAGGCATCGGGGTCGAGGGGCAGCAACAGCACCGTGCCGTCGGGTGCATTGGACGCGTCGACCCCCGCGGCCGCACCGATGATGCCCTGCCGGTTCTCGACGATGCGGGTCACCCCGCCCTCGTGCTGGCGGGTCGCGACGACGCGCACGGTCTCGGCGGCGATGGCGGCCTCCCGGTCGTCGGCCTGCACGACGCGACCCTCCGACTTCGAGACGATCTTCGAGGTGACGACGAGGATGTCGCCGTCGGCGAGGTCGACGGCCCCGACGATGAGCGCGGCCAGGTCGTCGCCGGACCCGACCTCGGGCATCCCCTCCACACCCTCGATGCTGAACTTCACGGCTACGCCCGCCCTCCCTGGTCCTCAGTCGATCCTTGCAGCATCGCGCGGCGCGCTGCGAGAATTCGGCATGGCGCGCCCGATCGGGCGGCGGCGATCGGGGGAACGCACATGATCGAGACATCCGCCGCACCGCAGCGTCCCGTGATCGTGTGGGACCTCGTGCTCACGATCGGACTGCTGGTGCTCATGGTCGGCACGGCGCTCGTCGCGTTCTTCCTGTCGTTCTTCCTCGCGTTCGCGGGCGACCCCTGCGGGTCGGGCATCACGTGCGACTACGACCGGATGGGCACCGGCATGCTCGTCGCGATGATCGGTCCCCTCGCGATCGGGTTGCTCGCGCTCGTCGCCGCCATCGTCGTGCTCGTGCTGAAGCGCATCGCGTTCTGGATCCCGCTCGTCGGCACCGTGCTCATCATCGCCGTGTTCATCGGGGGCGCTGCGCTCACCATCTCGGGGGTTCCGGGCACGACGCTCTAAGCGAGAATCGCCCGCCGCGCAAGGGCTTGAACCGCCGGCGCGTCGCGTGCCTACGATCGAGCATGAACGCCCCCCGCCACGCCGAATCCGCCCACCACGACGGGTCCCCGGGCGGTCGCCGCGAAACCCCAGATGAACGAAGCGACCGCAACTGGAACGACATCCTGCAGGAGCTCCGCGTCTCCCTCACCGGCACGCAGCTCATCGGCGGGTTCCTGCTCGCGGTGGCGTTCCAGCCGCGATTCACCGAGCTCGACAGCTATCAGCTCGGCCTCTACCTCGTCCTGGTCGTCCTCGCCGGACTCGCGACGGTCGTCGGCCTCGCGCCGGTGACGCTGCACCGCGCTCTGTTCCGCCGGCACGCGAAGGAGCGCGTCGTGCGCACCGGCGACCGGCTGCTGATCGCCAACCTCGTCGTGGTCGCGCTCCTGCTGGTCGGCGTCACAAGCCTCGTGTTCGATCTCGCGGTGGGCCGGGCGGCGGGTCTGGTGGTGCTCGCGCTGGGGGTCGTCGTGCTGATCGGCCTCTGGTTCGTGCTTCCGCGCCTGCACCTGTCCGGCATCCACGGCGACGAATCGAACCGCAATGGGAACTCGGTATCGGCCGACGACACCGGGGCCGGCCCGGCCGAGACGCCGTCGACCGTCGGTCGCTAGCGGGGCGGGCCGAGAGGCCCGGGCTGGATCGGCCACGTCACCGGCCTGCCATACGCTGTGATCCATGCGCATCGCCACCTGGAACGTCAACTCGATCCGCACCCGCGTCGACCGTGTCGTCGACTGGATGGTGCGCGAAGACGTCGACGTGCTGGCGATGCAGGAGATCAAGTGCAAGCCCGAGCAGTTCCCCGCCGAGGTGTTCGAGTCGCAGGGCTATGAGCTCGCGATCCACGGCTTCGACCAGTGGAACGGCGTCGCCATCGCGAGCCGGTCGCCCATCGAGGGCGTCGAGACGAGCTTCCCCGACATGCCGGGCTTCCTGAAGGGCGTCGAGGGGCCCGACCAGCCCCAGGAGGCGCGCGCGATGGGCGCGGTCATCGACGGCGTGCGGCTCTGGAGCCTCTACGTGCCGAACGGGCGCGCGCTCGGCGACCCGCACTACACGTACAAGCTCGACTGGCTCGCGGCGCTCGCCGAGTACGCGCGCGGTCAGACCACGGCTCATCCCGAGGTGCCGTTCGCGCTGATGGGCGACTTCAACATCGCCCCGTTCGACCAGGACAATGGCGACCCGGCCGTCGTCGAGGGCATCTCCACGCACGTGTCCCCTCCCGAACGGCAGGCGTTCTTCGCGCTCGAGGCCGCGGGTGTGACGGATGTCGTGCGCCCACGGGTACCCGAGGGCTTCACGTACTGGGACTACAAGCAGCTCCGTTTCCCGCGTAACGAGGGCATGCGCATCGACTTCATCCTCGGCTCGAAGGTGTTCGCCGAGGCGGTGACGGAGGCCTCGATCCACCGCAACGAGCGCAAGGGCCAGGCTCCCTCCGATCACGTGCCCGTACTCGTCGCGCTCGACCTGGGCGTCGACGACGAGGACCTGCCCATGATCTTCGGCTGATCGGCTGCACCACCGCGCACGCCGCCGTCAACCCCTGCCCCCAGGCTGAGCGGCACTCAGGCACGGCGACTACCCTCTGAAGCGTGACGACCTCTCCTGACCGCGTTGCGGGTGATTCGTTCGTCGGCACCACGTTCGGCGAGCGATACCGCCTCGACGACCTCATCGGCCGCGGCGGCATGGCCAGCGTGTACCGCGGGGAAGATCTCGCGCTCGGCCGTCAGGTGGCGGTGAAGGTGTTCGCCGAGGCCGCCGAGGGCATCGATGACGCCGAGCGTCGTCGATCGGAGACGGCGCTGCTCGCGAGCCTCGCCCACCGGGCGCTCGTGCGGCTCTACGACGCCGCCAAGGATCCCGACAGCGGGCGTGAGTTCCTCGTGATGGAGCTCGTCGAGGGCCGCGACCTGCGCGAGACCCTGAAGCTCGGTCCGCTCGGCACGGCGGATGCCGCGGGCATGCTCGCCGACCTCGCCGAGGCGCTGCACGTCATCCACGCACGCGGCATCGTGCACCGCGACGTGAAGCCCGCGAACGTGCTGCTGGAGGCCGCGCACCTGCCGAGCCGCAACTGGAACGCGAAGCTCGCCGACTTCGGCATCGCTCGCCTCATCGACGACGCGAGGCTCACACGAACCGGCCTGCTCGTCGGCACCCCCGGCTACCTCAGTCCCGAGCAGGTCACAGGCTCGGCGCCAGGGCCCGCCGCAGATGTGTACAGCCTGGGCCTGCTCCTGCTCGAAGCACGCACGGGCGAGACGGCCTTCCCCGGCCCAGCGGTCGAGGCGGCGAGCGCCCGCCTCGTTCGCGATCCTGAGATCCCCCAGTCCCTCGGCGCCGACTGGGTGGCACTCCTCCGAGCAATGACCACACGGGAACCGGGCCAGCGGCCGAGCGCCCTCGATGTGGCCGTGGAAGCCGCCACGCTCGACACGTCGCCCACGTCGTCCACGTCGGCCGCGCCGCTCACGGCGCCGACGGTGTCCTTCGGCCACGTCGCCGGGTCGGCGACCCAGGCCGTCGGCGCGACGCCCGGTGCGGCGGCCGACACGGACGACGCCACCGCCGCAACTCGGATCCTGCCGACTCCCGACCCGTCGTTCTTCGGCGTCCCCGGTGCGGCCCCGCCGAGCCCCCAGACCTCTCGCCGGGCGGCGCGGGCCGGCGAGCAGCCGCGTCGCTGGGTGAAGCCGGCGATCGCGATCGGCCTGCTGGCCTCGATCGCGACCGTCGTCGCACTGGTGATCGGCGCCGCGCTGTCGGCCCAGCCCGCGGCCGAGACGACCCCGGAACCGCTGCCTGCGGTCCCCGGCGAGCTCGGCGTCCACCTCGAGGAACTCGACGAAGCGGTCACCGGATGACCCGCCGCACACCGCTGCACGGCCGACGCATGCTCCTCCCCGCCGCTGCCGTCGCCGTCGCAATCACCCTCGGACTGTCCGCCTGCGGCGCCTCGACCGAGGAGGCCACCGCCGCCCTGCGCACCTCGGTCGTGCAGATCGCCGAGCGCTCCGCGGTCGGCGATTACGCCGGCGCCCTGGCCGAGCTCGCCCTGCTCGAGCGCGACCTCGTCGCCGCCGTCGAAGCCGGGCGTGTGGATGCCGAGCGGGAGCAGCGGATCCGCGCCGCGCTCGAGCTCGTGCGCGCCGACCTGGAGGCCGCCGAGATCGCCACGACACCGGTCCCCGAGCCCGAGCCCGAGCCCGATCCCGACGATGGCGGCGGCGGGGACGATGACGCGCCCGGCAAGAGCGAGGACAAGGGCAAGAGCGACGACAAGGGCAAGAGCGACGACAAGGGCGACGACTGATGGCCGCCGCGTCCTCGGCTGACTGCGGCGTCGGGAGGGCCGAATCCGTTGCGTAGTCTCGAAACATGCCTCGACTGACGGTGCCCGGAGCCGAGCTCTCCTTCGAGACCGACGGCCACGCGTCCGCCCCTGCCGTGCTGCTGTTGCCGACGGGTGTCGCGACGATGCGCATGTGGGATCCGCAGGTTCCCGAGCTTGCGGCCGGACACTTCGTGGTGCGCCTGGATCCGCGCGGATCCGGTGCCACGACCTCCGGCGACGCGCCGTACTCCGATCGCGATGACGTGCGTGCGGTGCTCGACCACCTCGGCGTCGAGCGCGCCACCATCGTGGGCGCCGGCCGCGGTGGCACCATCGCGCTCGACCTCGCACTCGAGTCCCCCGAGCGCGTCGCCGGACTCGTCGTGGTGGGCGCCGGGCCGAGCGGATTCCCCGAGGTCGAACTCACGAGGGAGGAGCATCGACGTGTCGACGAGCTGGACGTCGCGATCGGGGCATCCGACACCGCCCTCCTCGTGCGCCTCGAGACCGCACTGTGGGCCGCCGGGCCGCTGCGGCTCGAGAGCAACCTCGACCGCGAGTTCGTGGCGTTCGCCCACGAGCTGAACGCGCCGAACGCCATCCACGCCGACCACCCGGCCCGCCCCGAACCGCTCGACCCGCCCGCCTACGGCCGACTCGGCGACATCCGCGTGCCCGCCCTCGTCGTGGTGGGCGACTACGACCTCAGCGCCGCCCGAGTGCAGCACGAATACCTCGTCGACGCGCTGCCCGACGCGACGGGGTTCCGGCTTCGCGAGGCGGCGCACCTCGTGAGCGTCGAACGGGCGCGCGAATTCACGCACGTGCTCCTCGACTGGCTGGGTGAGCGGGGACTCTGACCCGCCGCGTTCCGCAGTCGGAACCTCGCGCCTCAGCGCCGGCCGGTATGGCGCTCCATCGAGCGGTAGACGCCGAAGCCGCGCCCGACCACGCGATCGAACACGCGCGTCGGCAGGATGCCGCGCAGCGCGCGTGAGACGCCGACGCTCCACGGCAGCTCGAGCAACGGACGCCCGGCGAGCATGGCCCGCCAGACCCGGTCGACGACGTACTCGGGCTCGAGGATCGGCGTGAACACCGGGGCGCGCACGCCGTGGAACATGCCCGTCGAGATGTAGCTCGGCGTCACCGTGAGCACCTTCACGTTCGTGTGGTCGGCCTGCTCGAGCTCGAGCCGGAGCGACTCGCTCCAGCCGATGTGGGCGGCCTTCGAGGCCGCGTAGACCGCCATGCGCGGATTGGCGAGGGTGCCGGCCGCGGACGCGATGTTGACGATACGGGCCGGGCGGTAGGCGGCGGCGATCATGCCGGGAAGGAACTCCCGCGTGACGTACATCGGCGCGAGCGCATTCACGTGCATCGTCGCCCGTGTGTCCTCGCCGTTGTCGGTCTCCCAGAAGTAGCGGTTGCCGCGCACGATGCCGGCGTTGTTGATCAGGATGTCGGGATTGCCGAGCTCCTTGCGCACGCGTTGTGCGGTCTTCGCGATCGCGCCCAGGTCGGCGACATCGACCACGAAGGTGTGCACGCGGGTCTCGCCGCGAGCCGTCCTGCCGAGTTCGTCGGCGGCGCGCGCGAGCGCCGGCGCGTCACGGTCCCAGAGGATGACGGATGCCGCGCCCTCGGCCACGGCTCGTTCGGCGTACATGCGTCCCATGCCACCGGCCGCGCCCGTGATGAGCAGGTTCGCTCCCTGCACCGTTCTCGTCATGGGTCAATCCTCGCGCACTCGGTCGCGGGTGATCTCCAGAGCGCCGCGCGACGATCGTGCCGGCGTGGCAGCATGGGCGGATGGCGACGCCCGACATCCGACTCGTTCCGAAGTCCGACGACGAGACCGCGCAGTGGCTTCCGGTGGCGATGGCCGCCTACGAACGGGCGCGCGTGACGGCCGGCGACTCCCCCGAGCAGGCGGCCGCCGCCCGGCGGGCATCGCAGGAGCAGTTCTTCCCCGACGGCCGACCCATCGAGGGACACTTCCTCTTCACGATCGTCGCCGACGACGAGGACGCCGGCTGGCTGTGGATCGGCCCGTCGCCCGATGGTGCGAGCTGGTGGATCTGGGACATCTCCGTGCACGAGACGCACCGCCGGCGTGGTGTCGGCCGGGCGGCGATGCTGCTCGCCGAGGACATCGCCCGCTCGCAGGGGGCCGCCGACATGCGTCTCAACGTCTTCGCCTACAACGAGCAGGCGATCCGCCTCTACGACGAGCTCGGGTACGAGACGGCGGCGGTGCACAAGCACAAGCGGCTCTGAGCCACGAGGCCGACTGGCCGCCGCTCGTGTTACGCCGCGCGTCGCGGCGTGTTACGCCGCGGGTCGCGCGCGGCTGACACGTCCGCCGCCCGTGGGTAGCGTCGGGGAAACCCACCCCCTGAACGCCCCCGCGAGGAGCAGTCATGACGGCGACATCCGTGACCGGCCGCCAGCCGACCGTGCGCACGGCCGCGCGCGCCGATGCGACCACCGCGGCGCCGATCGCGTTCCGGCGCGTGGGTCGCGCCTTCGGGCCGGCGGGCGCGGCGCGGCCGGTGCTGCGCGACATCACCCTCGAGGTGGCGGCCGGCGAGATCCTCGCCATCCTCGGGCCGAGCGGATGCGGCAAGTCGACGCTCCTGCGCATCGCCGGCGGTCTCGACCGCCCGACGAGCGGCGAGGTCGCCCTCGACGAAACCGTCGTGGCGTCGTACGACCGCCGCACGGGTGTCGGCTTCCAGGAGCCGCGCCTGCTGCCGTGGCGCTCCATCGCGAAGAACGTCGCCCTCGGGCTGCCGCGGGGAACCTCCCGCGACACGGCCCGGGAGCAGGTCGCGCACCTCCTCGAACTCGTCGGGCTCGCCGACTTCGCCGATCACCGGCCGCGCGAGGTCTCGGGCGGCATGGCCCAACGGGCGTCGCTCGCGCGGGCGCTCGCCCGCAATCCCGGCGTGCTGCTGCTCGATGAGCCGTTCGGAGCGCTCGACGCGCTCACCCGGCTGAAGATGCAGGACCTGCTGCTCGACGTGCACCGCGCCGAGCCCACGACGGTGCTCCTCGTCACCCACGACGTCGACGAAGCGCTGCAACTCGCCGATCGCGTGATCCTCCTCGGCGACGACGGCGACGAGCCGGGCGCCGTGATCCGCCAGACCGTCGTCGTGCCGGGCAACCGCCCGCGCGACCGCGGCTCCGCCGAGCTCGCCGAGCTTCGAGGGCGACTCCTCGATGGCCTCGGCATCGACCGGCACGGCACGGCGCGCGGCGTCGAGACCACGACCACCATTCCGCACTACCCGTACTGACGGTGCCCCACAGCCTCCGGCGCCGCCCGACCACCCCAAGGAGTTCCATGTCCCGCACCCCGTTCCTCAGGTCCGCGCTCGTCGCGGGCGCCGCCGTCACCGCCCTGCTGCTCTCCGGCTGTGTCTCGGGCGAGGGCCAGGCCGCCCAGCCCGAGCCCGAGGCATCCGGTGCCGCGGTCTCGTTGGAGGGCCAGACCCTGAACATCGACTTCGCGACCTACAACCCGCTGAGCCTCATCATCAAGGACCAGGGGTGGCTGGAGGACGCCGGCCTCACCGTGAACTGGGTGCAGTCCGCGGGCTCCAACAAGGCCAACGAGGCCCTGCGCGCCGGCGCCATCGATGTGGGCTCGACGGCCGGCTCCGCGGCCCTGCTCGCCCGCTCGAACGGCTCACCCATCCAGGTCATCGACATCTACTCGCAGCCCGAATGGTCGGCCCTCGTCGCCCCCGCCGGCTCGTCGATCGAGGAGGTCGGGGACCTCAAGGGCAAGCAGGTCGCCGCGACCAAGGGCACCGACCCCTACTTCTTCCTGCTGCAGGCGCTCGAGTCCGAGGGGCTCTCGCCCGACGACATCGTGCTCCAGAACCTCCAGCACGCCGACGGCTGGGCGGCGCTGCAGAACGGGTCGGTCGACGCGTGGTCGGGCCTCGACCCGATCATGGCCGGCGCCGAGGAGCAGGGCGCGACGCTCTTCTTCCGCAACGTCGACTTCAACAGCTACGGCTTCCTCAACGCGACCGAGACGTTCCTCGCCGAGAAGCCCGAGGTCGCGCAGGCCGTCGTCGACGCCTACGAGACGGCTCGTGCCTGGGCTGCCGAGAACCCCGAGGAGACGGCGGAGATCCTCGCAGAGGTCGCCGGCCTCGACGTCGCGCTGGCCACCACGGTCATCACCGAGCGCTCCAACCTCGACGTCGACCCGGTGCCCGGAGACGCCCAGGTCGAGGTGCTCGAGAAGATCGGCCCGATCTTCGTCGAGCTCGGCGACGTCGCCTCGCAGCAGCAGGTCGACCAGGCGCTCGACACCCTCATCAACGACGAGTTCGTCACGAAGGCCGACGCCTCGCGCTTCAACTGAGCCGTCCGGGGGTCGTTTCCGGTCACAGCGGCGGCATATGAGCGCTCGAACTGTCCGGAAACGACCCCCACACGAACGCACCACCATCCGAGCGGAGAACCCGATGAGCGAAACGGATGCCGCGAGCACCGACACACCAGCCCGTGCGACGTCGGTCGACCACGGGTTCGTCTCCCCGGTCGCCGAGGGCGGCCTCGGTGTGGTCGCCGCCGGTGCGCTCGGCCCGTCGGGCATCGATCGGCGCGCGGCATCCGTCGCCACCGTTCAAGGCGCGCCCGCGGCATCCGTCGCCCCTGCAGCCGATCGGCGAAGCGTGACCTTCACCCGCCGACGCTCGTTCGTCGTCGTCGGCGGCGCGATCATCCCGGCCCTCCTGCTCCTGACCTGGCAGTTCGTGTCGACGAACGGGCTCGTGCCGCTGTCGCAGCTGCCGAGCCCCGAGATGGTGTGGCTCGCGGCGGTCGACCTCGCACAGCGGGGCCTGCTCGGCCAGTACGTCGCCATCTCGACCCAGCGCGTGCTGCTCGGCTTCGCGGCAGGAGCGACCATCGGGATGGCGCTCGGCGCCGTCGTCGGACTGAGCCGCCTCGGCGACGTCCTGCTCGCGCCGACCCTCGGCGCGATCCGCGCGGTGCCGTCGCTCGCGTGGATCCCGCTGCTCATCCTGTGGTTCAAGATCGGCGAGGAATCCAAGATCATCCTCATCGCGATCGGCGCGTTCTTCCCGGTCTACACGATCGTGGCGGCGGCGCTCCGCCACGTCGACCGACAGCTCCTCGAGGCGGGTCGCGCGTTCGGCCGGCACGGCGGCAGCCTCTTCACCACGGTGCAGCTGCCCGCGGTCGTGCCGTCGGTGCTCTCGGCGCTGCGGCTCGCGCTCGCGCAGGCGTGGCTCTTCCTCGTGGCCGCGGAGCTGATCGCGTCGTCGATGGGCCTCGGCTTCCTCCTCGTCGACTCCGGCAACAACGGCAGGATCGACCGCATCTTCCTCGCGATCATCACGCTCGCGCTGCTCGGCAAGCTCACCGACGCACTCGTGGGGCTGTTCGAACGGTGGGCGATCCGCCGCTGGGCGTAGTCGCCGGGCTCAAGCGCACGACAGCCGGGCTCAGTCCGCGAGCGGCACGACCTCGACGCGATCGCCCGGACCGGCGAGCACGAGCACGCGCTTGCCTGCGACCCCGTCGAGCGCCGCGACGACGGCCGCGGCATCCGGAACCGCACCCGGCTCGCCCAGCGCACGCTGCCAGACGGTGACGGATGCCCCGGTGGCATCGCCGATGGCCCGCTCGAGGGCCTCGGGGTCGCCCGCGGTCACGAGGATGACACGGCCGACCCGCCGCCCGACGCTCAGGCCCCGTTCGGCGATCACGGCTCGGTCGTGCCGCCAGACGGCGAAGTGATACCCGAACACGAGCGCCGTCGCGACGAGCACGCCGAGCGGTGCACGCACGCGGTCGATGAGGCCGGCACCGGAGTTCCCGTCGAGTCCGAACTCGAAGAGCCGATACCCGACCACCAGGAGGGCGATGAGGGCGACGACGGCGCTGAGCCCGAACACGGCCACGAGGTAGACCCGACGACCCGGGGTGGCGATCTCGGTCGGCTCGACGTGCCGGGTGGGCTTCCAGTTCAGCCACCACGTCGGCCCGCCGACGACGAGCGCGCTGATGCCGCCCAGCAGCAGCGTGCGGGTGCCGGATGCCGCGAGTGGGCTCGCGAGGGCGGCGAGCGTCGCATTGAGCACCACGCCGATGCCCGACGCCGCCGCGGCGAGGCCGACCGCCGACATGACCAACCTGGTCGCGCGGCGCGTGCCGGTAGAGCGCTCGGTCGCGATCCGGCGGTGGTGGATCCACACGGCGGCGCCGATGAGGGCGGCCGCGAGCGCGGTACCCAGCGGACGGAGGATCTCGGCCGCAGGGTCACCCGGGTCGAAGGCCAGCCGGAGCCCCACGTGGAGGGCGACGGCGAGCCCGCCGAGCATGAGGATGCCGGCCCCGATCACCCCGACCACGATGAGCGCCACGGCCGCGAAGCCCGTCGTCAGGCGCTTCGCCCCGTCGCGATACCAGTGCCACCACCAGACGAGCGACCCGACCGCTGCCCAGATGAGTCCGTCGAGGAGGCCCTGCCACCACGGGCTGCCCGCGATCGCCTGGGCGGCGGCCCCGCGGATGGCGGTGTCGAACAGCGAGCCCAGCGCCGCCACGGCACCGCTCACCCCGATGATGAGGCCGTAGACGGAGCCCGCGACGGCGGGAACCGTGGCCAGCCGCACGGGCCGCTTGACCGGATGCCGCGACATCCACCGGTGCCACACCCACACCGCGGCCCAGACCACGCCCGTCGAGAACTCGCCGGGCAGCCACCGGCCGTCGATGCCGGCGATCGCCGTGACGACGAGCGCGGTCGTGGCCACGATCAGCGACACGGTGTACATGGCGGCGAGGTAGAGGCCCCAAGCCAGCGACATCCGCTCGGATGCGTCACGGAGCCGACGCCAGACCACCCACCACAGCACTGCGGCGAGCGGCCCGCCGATCAGGGCGAAGGCGAGCGAGAGCGCGAGGCCGCCGGTCCCGCCGACGGCGAGCGGGTCACCCGCGTCGATCAGCCGCTCGAGGAGGCCCGCGATCCCACCGGCGGCGATCGCGACGAGCGCGAAGAGGATCGTGTACACGATCAGTCGACGTACGGTGCCCTGCGCCGACCCGGTCGTGGGAGTGGGCGCCGGTGCAGGGTCAGGGGCAGCGGCGGCCGCGGGAACCGGGGCGCCGGACATCACTTGACCCCCGGGGCGCAGATGGTGAGCTGCCACGGCGCCGTCTCGATGAGCCACGCACCGTCGTCGGCGACGAGATCGAACTCGCCCTCCTCCTCGTACTCGGAGGGGCCGAAGAGACCGCCCTCGTACGAGACGGCGATGAGCACCCGCACGTCGGCGGAGTCCTCGCGCTCCGTCGTGGACTCGAGCGTCACGCGCATGTCCTGCACCGGCGCGGATTCGATCCGCTCGCACGCGTCGGCGAGCTCGGGCACCAGGTACGCCTTGGCGGCCTCCTCGTCGCCGGCGATGACGGCGGCGGCGTAGCGCTGCACGACGCCCTCGGGCGTCGATTCGTCGAGCACCTCGGGCTCGCCGCGCGTGAACACCACGATGAGCGCGATCACCACCAGGGCGCCGATCACGGAGAGGATCACGATGAGGGTCCGGTCGGGTCTCGCTGCGGGCGCAGGGGTGGGGGCGGCGGCGGGGGCGTCGGTCATGCCCCTCATCATGGCGTGGCCCGACGCCGCTTGGCTACGACGAAACGCCCCGGTCGCCGCGCGGTTCGCGCGCCGCTCGGGCGCGACGTTCGAGCAGGGCTCGCTCGCTCGCATTCGAGGTCATCGCGGCGGCGCGCTCGAACTCGGCCGCCGCATCCTCGCCTCGGCCGAGCTGCTCGTAGAGGTCGCCGCGCACGCTCGGCACGAGGTGGTAGTCGCGGAGCGCCGGCAGGTCGGCGAGCTGCTCGAGCAGGGCGAGCCCGGCCTCGGGTCCGCGCGCACGGCCGAGCGCCACGGCGCGGTTCAACTCGGCGACCGCCGACCCGGTGCGGCGGCCGAGCTGCTCGTAGAGCGCGGCGATCCGGCCCCAGTCGGTGTCGTCGACGGATGCCGCACGCGCATGCTCCGCGGCGATCGACGCCTGCAGCAGGTACGGCCCGGGTTCGGCGTCGGGACCGGCGTCGGCCACGAGCGCACCGGCGCGGGTGAGCGCGTCGAGGCCGCGGCGGATGCGCGAGGCATCCCATCGCCTTCGGTCCTGCGCATCGAGTAGGACGGGTTCGCCGTGAGCATCCGCTCGGGCGGCGAGGCGCGACGACTGGAGCTCGAGGAGCGCGGCGAGCCCCAGCACCTCGGGGTCGTCGGGCACGAGGGCGGTGAGGATGCGGCCGAGGCGCACGGCCTCGTCGCAGAGGGCGGGTCGCATCCAGTCCTCGCCCTCGGTCGCCGAGTATCCCTCGTTGAAGAGGAGGTACACGACCCCGAGCACCGTCTCGAGCCGCTCGGCGCGCTCGGGGCCGCTCGGCTCCTCGATGGCAGCGCCCGCTTCGGCGAGCGTGCGCTTGGCGCGCGAGACACGCTGCGCCACCGTGGCCTCGGGTGCGAGGTACGCGCGGGCGATCTCTCGCGTGGTGAGGCCGGCGACGAGCTTCAGTGTGAGCGTCGTCTGCGCCTCCTCCGTGAGCGCCGGGTGGCAGCAGATGAACATGAGGCGCAGCACGTCGTCTTCGACGTGGTCGATGCCGGCGCCCGGATCGTCGTCGACGGTTTCCGAGAGCTCGTGGGCGAGCCGGGCCGCCGCCTGATCGTGCCGGGCTCGGGCGCGGAACACGTCGATGGCGCGTCGCTTCGCGGTGGTCATCAGCCACGCGCCGGGGTTGTCGGGAATGCCCGACCCCGGCCACTGCGCGAGGGCGGCCACCACGGCGTCCTGCGCGACGTCCTCGGCGAGCGCGACATCGCGCACGATGCGCACGAGCGCAGCGATCAGGCGCGTCGACTCCAGCCGCCAGATCGCCTCGATCGCGGCGCGCGTCGTCTCGTCGCCCACGCGAGCATGAGACCACGCGCGCCGCGAGTGCGCAACCCGCGGGGACGTCGAACGACGCTCCCGCGGATTGCGATCAGTACTCGGCGATCTGGCGGATCTCGACGCTGCCCTCCCATCCGGGCCAGTGGTCGACGTGGATCTGCATGAGGCGACGGCCGAGCTCGACCGCCTCCTCGCGGGAATGCACCTCGACCACGGCGTACCCGCCGACGAGTTCCTTCGCCTCGGCGAACGGTCCGTCGGTCGCCTTGACCTTCCCGTCGGCGAGCGAGACGATCGCGCCGGCCGCGCTCGGAAGCAGCCCCTGGCTGTCGATGAGCGTGCCGTTCACACGACCCTCACGGTCGTACTCCGCCATCGCCTCGTAGAGCTCGGGCGGCGGGTCGCCCTGCGGGTTCGTCTCGTCCATCTTCACCATGCACATGAATCGCATCGCGGTCTCCTTCGTTCGCGGCACTCCGGTCGGTGTGCCCTCACCCTGACGTCGCCGGTTGCCTGCGGTTCTCGACACGGCTTCCGGGATTTCCTGTGGCCTCTTCGAATCCTGCACGAATTCGACCGGGTCATGTCGAGAACGGATGCCTCCCCGCGACGTCTTGGTGAACGACCCGATCACCACCGGTCGGATCGACAGACGGGAAGGACGCATCATGGACATCGACACCGCCGACCTCACCGGCCCCACCACCACTCCGGGCGCGGAAGTGCGCCGTCCGGCGCACGCCGCCGACCGACTCACCCGATCGCTGGTCACGGCGGGAGCTGTCGCCGGCCCGCTCTTCGTCGTGGTCGCAGCCGTGCAGGTCGTCACACGCGAGGGATTCGACCTGACGAGGCATCCCCTCAGCCTGCTCTCGCTCGGCGACGCCGGCTGGGTGCAGATCACCAACTTCATCCTTGCGGGCGTGCTCATGCTCGCGTTCGCCGTCGGAACACGGCGAAGCCTCGGTGACGGCCCGGGACGCCGCTGGGCGCCCGTGCTGTTCGGCGTCTACGCGGCCGGACTGATCATCGGGGGCGCCTTCACCGCCGACCCGGCGCTCGGGTTCCCGGCGGGGGCGCCGGCCGGCTACCCGACGGAATTGACCTTCCACGGCACAGTGCACGCCATCGCACCGCCGCTCTCGTTCCTCGCCCTCGTGGCGGTGACCTTCGTGGTCGCGAAGCGCCTGTCGTGGGAGGGGCGCCGCACCGCAGCCGCGTGGACCCGCGTCGTGGGCGTCGCCTGCTTCGTGCTCACGCTGCCGTTCGAGCTGTGGATGAGCGTGCGCCTCTTCGTCGGCGTCGCGCTCGCCTTCGCGTGGATCACCGCGTACGCGATCTCGCTGCTCCGGGAGCCGGGTCGGCGCATCGTGCGGTAGGCGGCTCGTTCGTCGGGCGTCAGGTGCTCGGTCGCATACGAGCGCATCGTGCGCGGCATCCGCGGGGCGTACTCATCGAGGAATCCGAGGAGTGCGCCCCGATCCACGCGCTTGCCATGAGCACCGGCGCGACGTGTCGACGAGGTCCCCGCGCACGCGAACGGGCGCGGTGCTCATCTTCGAGGCGCCGCGCCGTTCGTCGGGGTCGGGCTCGTGCGTCAGCGCGAGCCTCCGAGGGGCGAGAGGTCGTCGTTCACGTCCACTGGCGGGCCGCTCTTCAACTCGCGGATCTCCGCGTCGGTCCGCGCCTCGGCGTATCCACGGAGGCGCTCGCCCTGCATCTCTGCAGCGTTCACCTCCGCCGCGGCCCGTGCTTCGGCGTACGCCCGGAGGCGCTCGCCCTGCAGCTCCGCCGCGCGCCCGTCGACCGGTGCGCTGCCCTTGAGCTCGCGACGCGCCTCGGCGCCGAATCCTTGCGCGGTGGTCGTGGCGGCCTGTGAATGCAGTTCGCGACGCGCCTCGGCGCTGAACTCGCGCGTGGTGGTCGTGCCCGCCGCCTGCGCGTGCAACTCACGTCGCGCTTCCGCCGTCCAGGGCGGGCTCACCTGCGCCTGCACCGCCTGCTCGACCGATCCGGCCGGGAAGCGTTCGGACCCTCGCGACGGCGAGAGGTAATCGAACACGATCACGTGTCCGCGAGCGAGTCCGACGGCCGCCGCGTTCTGCGCCGGGCGGAGGTAGTCGCTCGGCCCGGTGTTCGCGGCCGCTGGTCCCGCGCCGCCGGTCAGCAGTGCGGCAAGCGACACGGTGACGATCACCGGTGCCGCGATTCGTGTGGTCATGATTCCATTCCTTTCCTCGAGTGGGGACACCACGAAACCTACGGATCCGGCCGACGCGCCGGATCCGGGCCGACACTCCCGCTGGCACCCGGGTTTCCTGAGTTTTTCTCAGTGCGGGGTTCCGAGTCCCGCTCCGAACGGCTCGAAAGGGCCGGTATCCGCCCTTCAGGGCGGAGTTGCGTCGCGTGGTGAAGTTCGTCGCAGAATCTTGCGCGCACGCAAGAAACTCGCGCCGAGCAGCAACACATCGCTGGATGCTGCGACCTAGCCTTGAAGCAGCGGTCGATCGGCCGCGTCGTCACCACGTACGGCCGCATTCGCGGCCCCGCACCCGGGAACGGAGGTTCACATGTCGAACATCACGATCGACGCCATCATCGGCGAACCCGAGGTCCTCGAAGACGGTGTGACGCCCGAGCAGCTCGCGCTCGCGCACGACGTGGAACTCGATCCCGCGTGGCTCACGCTCAAGGGGTCGGCGACGCGCCTGCAGGGCCTGCAGGCGAAGGACGGCTCGGTGCCCGAGAAGAGCGACACCCCCGAGGCGTCCGCGCTCGTCGACGCCATCGTCGAGTCGATCGAGGCGCTCGCGCCGCGCTTCCCGCACGAGGGCGCGTACCTCGCGGCATCCGTGAAGGACTTCCGCCGCTGGCAGGCCGAGGGCTTCGGCGTGCCCGACTTCCTCGACTCGCTCGTGGAGTTCCAGCCGCAGCGGCACCGTGTCGACGGCATCCGCCACCTCGTGGTGTTCCCGATGTACACGCAGAACGGCTCGACCGACCGGCACGTGGAGGCGCTCGTCGTCGAGACGATCTGGCCTGAGTTCGTCGCCGCCCTCGAGGCGGGCGAGTACGGCAACAAACTGTTCGTGAGCCTGCGACTCGTGGACTTCACGCCGGGCTACGAGACCAACTCGGCCGTGCTGTTCCCCGAGACGGTGGCGATGCGCGAGATCCCCACGTTCACGTGGGGGGCGATCTTCCAGGACCGCGAGGCGGCGCGCTACCGCAAGGTCGTGCGCGCGGCATCCGACATCACGAAGCTCGACCTGCCCGACGACGCTGCGGCGCTGCTGCGCGACCAGGAGCTCGCCGAGCGCACGTTCGTGATGTGGGACATCATCCACGATCGCACCCACATGCGCGGCGACCTGCCGTTCGACCCGTTCATGATCAAGCAGCGGATGCCGTACTTCCTCTACTCGCTCGAGGAGTTGCGCTGCGACCTCACAGCCTTCCGTGAGGCGGTGAGGATCGAGCGCAGCCTGCGGCGCCGAGCGGATGCCTCGGCCGAGCTGTCCGCGGTCGAGGAACAGCTCCTCGAGCACGCGAAGCTCGTGCAGTACGCGGTGATCTTCGACCGGATCTTCCGATTCGCGATCACGGGTTCGCGCGTGCGCAACTACGACGGGCTCGGCGGCCAGCTGCTCTTCGCGTGGCTGCACCAGAAGCACGCGCTCGAGTGGACCGACGTGCAGCTGAGCTTCGACTGGGCGGTCGTACCCGACGCCGTCGTGGAGCTGGGCGATGCGATCGACGACCTGTATTGGAAGTCGATCGACCGGCCGAAGACGGTGCACTGGCTCGCGGCGTACGACCTCGTGCGCCGCGTGCTGACGCCGAACCCGGCGTCGGTGTGGGCGCAGGGACTGCCGCGCGACGTGCTCGCCGGCCCGCCCAAGGGGTACACCGACCTCGTGATGGACGATGAGTTCCCGCTCTCGATGTTCTACGAGGCGCTCGACAAGAAGATGAGGCCGGTCATCGAGTCGACGGTCGGCATCACGGGCAAGACGGTGATCGAGGAGTGAGCACCTCCGGCGTCGAGGGGCGCACCGTGCTCATCGCTGGCGCGACGAGCACGTCTGGCCGCACGGTCGCGCGTGCGCTCCTCGACGCCGGAGCACGCGTCGTCGTGGTCGGCAGCGACGAGGGCCGCCTCAGCCGACTCGAGGCGGAGGTGCCCGGCGTCGTCGCAGAGCGCGCCGACCTCACCGACGGTGACGAGGTGCTCGAGCTCGCCATGCGCGTACACGCGCGCGTCGGCGACATCGACGGCGTCGTGCACCTCGTCGGCGGATGGCGCGGCGGCGGCGGCATCGCCGGTCAGACCGAGGAGGACTACCGCGTGCTCGAGCGCTCGTTCACGGCGCTCCGATACGTGAGCCGCGCCTTCTGGGATGACCTCGTCGCCTCGCCGGCCGGCCGCATCGCGATCGTGTCCTCGACCACGGTCGCGTCGCCCACCGCGGGTTCGGCGAACTACACGTCGGTCAAGGCGGCCAGCGAGTCGTGGATGCAGTCGCTCGCCCACGGCTTCGCGAAGTCGGAGTCACCGGCGGCGGCCGTCACGTTGCGGGTGACGTCGCTCGCCGGCCTCGAGGATCGGCTCGCGGCATCCGTCGTCGACCTCTGGCGGGCGGATGCCTCGGGCCTGAACGGCTCGGTCACGGAGCTCACCCCCGCCTGATCGCCGGCGGGTGCGTCAGTGCTCTCCACCCGTGAGGTGCACGGCGCGACCCCAGCACCCGGCGTCCTGCCAGCGGAAGTCCTGGCCTCTCCCGGCATTGCCGTTGAGAGCCCGCTGCCATGCGGCGACCTCGTCGGGGCTGAGGTCGGCCGGCATCGCCGGGAATCGGTTCGAGGTGTCGGGCCCGGGGTTCCACCACTCCCAGTAGAGGTATTCCTGCCCGGCTTCGGCCATGCAGTCGCGTACGACCTGCTGGAAGGCGAGCCACCGTTCCTGCTCCTCGGGGGTCGGCGGCGCCACGTCCGGGCCCTCCTCGGAGCCGATGCCGTCGGATGCCTCGTCGTCGACGTCGCTCGGAGGACCTGGCGCCTTGGACGGCGGGGTCACCGGCGTGCTCACCGGCGGTGCTGAAGGCGGGGCCGGCGCCGTCGAGACCGGGGGCGCACCGGGAGCCGGAGTGTCACCGTCGCGCGCCTGGTCGGCGCCCTCGGTCGGGCTGCCACCGGCCTGCTCGATCGGCCGACCGGAGTCGACGTCGTACCCGTCGGGCGCGGTCGACGGCGTCGCGGGGAACCGCGCATCGTAGAAGACCGGCGCGCCCGTCGTGGCGGCGGCGGCACCGACGAAGACGGCGGCCGCGAGCACCGCGGTGGCCCCCAGGCCGAGCAGGAGCGCCTTCCTCATGCGCGCCTCCCCTCGGCCACCCGTCACCCGTACCGGGCCCGTGTGTGCCCGACATGCTATCCACGTTCGTTGACCCCCGAAAGGGTCACGTCACCTGACGTTATGAAGCTGTCACACGGGAGGCACCGGAGACCCCGTGGCCGATTCGTCACCCGGCGCCGTCGCACCCGTCGTCGCTTCGGCAGGTGTCACATCGCGTACCGTGTCGGCCGGCGGCTTCTGCGCCCGGCTGAGGAGCACGAACGGCGTCGCGACCGCCGCGATGATGCCGCTCCAGAGCATCGAGGCGCCGTAGCCGCCGAGGTCGGCGGACCGGCCGAGGATCGGCTGGAACACCGCGCCGCCCGCGCTGCCGAGCAGCGAATCGAACGAGAGCACCGTGGCCCGCTGCTTCGACGGGATCATGTCGTTGAGGTAGGCACGGTGCACGGGGTCGTCGATCGACGAGGCGATTCCCCACACGGCCAGCAGCACGATCGCGATCCAGAAGTTCGAGGTGAACGCGAGCCCGATGAGCACGAGCGCGCTGGAGACCACGGCGAGCAGGATCGCCGACGTGCGCTTGCGGAAGAGCCGCCGCACGTAGGGCGCGAGGAGTCCGCCGACGATGCCGGACCCCGAGAGGATCGCCGCCGCGAGCCCCGCGATCGAGTACGCGCCCTCGTCGCCCCAGAGCTCGAGCAGGTACGGCTGGAGCGCGTAGAAGACGTAGATCCCGACGCCGGCGGTGAACGGCGTGGTGAACATCAGCCAGCGCACCGGAGCGTTGCCGAGCCCGTGCGTGATCGACGCCCGGAGCACGTTGCCCGTGGCCTTGATCGGGCCGGCGCCACGTTCAGGCGTGAACCCCAGGTCGCGCATCAGCAACCCGGCGACGACGAGCATGAGCACGAGCACGCCGGCGCGGATGAGGAACGGCACGCCGAGGTCGGTGAGCTGCGCCACGACACCGCCCAGCACCGAGCCGGCGAGCATGGCGATGCCGCCGACGATCATCGCGCGGCCGAAGACCGTCTCGAGGCTCCCGCGGTATTCGGTCGCGTGCAGTGCGTCGACCAGCCAGGCGTCGACAGCCCCCGAGAAGAACGTGAAGCCCAATCCGAGCAGCACCGACACGATCGCCCAGGCCCAGAAGGGGGACTCCCAGACCCAGAGCAGCCAGTACAGCACCGTCGTCACGGCAAGGGTGATCGTGCCGAGCAGGTACGAGGCGCGCCGGCCGAGCGTGTCGGCCACGACACCCGTCGGGATCTCGAAGAGGAACATGCCGGCACTGAAGAAGGCGTTGGCCGCGAACGCCTCGAGGTTGGTGAGCCCCGCGTCGAGGAGGAACAGGGTGTTGATGCCCCAGATGAATGACGCAGCGAGCGTGTTGCCGAGCGTCAGCGTGTAGTAGACGGCCTGCACGCCCCTGGCGGTGGGGGCAGGTCGCGCTGCGGCGTTCACATTCGCCTCTGGCGGGAAGTCACCCGATCATCATGCTCCCGACCACCGTCACGGGCAACGGCCCGCGGCCTCCGCTCCCCATTCAATGCATGTCCTCTAGTGCAGGTTGTCGTTGCCGGTGACGTGGGTGGCGTAGCCCTGGCATCCGGCGTCCTCCCAGCGGTAGGCGGCGCCGGCCCCGGCGTTGCCCCAGAGGGCGTCAAGCCAGGCCTCACCCTGCTCCCGGGGCAGCCCCTCGGGCATGGCGGGGTCGTCCTCGATTCCCGAACCGTACTCGCCGAACTCCGGGATACGGTACTCGAGGCCGCGCTCCGCCATGCAGGACTGGATCGCCAGCCGGAACTCGCGCTGGAGCTGTTGCCACGTGGGCGCCTCGGGATCGGGCTCGGGCACGAGTGGCGTGCCGGCGGCGCCCGCCACCTCCGCAGCATGGAGGCCGAAGCCGACGCATCCCTGCCGGCGCCAGTCGGTGATCGGCACCGACCAGTCGTCGTTCATGTCGCCGTAGTACGCGTCGAGCCAACTGATCGACTCCTCGTAGCTCAACCCGTGCGGCTGCACCGGTTCGCCGAGCCGCCACGCGTCGACGTTGTACGCGAAGCCGTGTCCGGCCATGCATTCCGAGATCACGGTCGCGGGATCCGTTGCTGTCGTGGGCGGGGATGCCGCGTCCGTCGACGCCACGACGGGCGCTCTCGGGACGTCGGGAAGCGGCACGCCCGCCGCGCCGGCCCCGAAGACGGCGACCGAGGCTGCGCCCAGCACGATGCCGCCGATGGCTACACGCGCCATGATCCGTTGGACGTTCATGCCTCACCCCATTCAGGTCGGTCGGTCGCTTGCGGCGCGGCGGTCCACCACACGGCCATGGCGGCGAAGAACAGCACGCCGGCCAGGGTGGCTGCTCGCACGAGGAGCATGAACTGCTCCATCGAATCGTGCTGGAACTCGGTGAGCGTGACACTCGTGGCGACGACCGCCATGGTGCCGAAGCGGATGAGCAGGAACGAAGCGGCGGCGAGCCAGAACGCTCCGAGCATCCGCCGGCGCCGCACCGCCACGAGCCAGCCGCCGACGATCGCGATCGCGAGTCCGGCGACTCCGGCAGCCAGGAGGTCCCAGGCGCCCGCCCACGAACCGGCGAGCAAGCTGCCCGTGACCCGCGCGACCACGAACACGCCCCACGTGAGCAGGGCCGCCGTGGCGAGGTGTGCAATCGCAGGGAGGGCGAGCGGGAACGTACCATGAGGCGCGCTGAGCGCGGTGCGGCGAAGGCGGCTGAACCGCCACGAGACATCTGACGGCACCCCCCTGACGGCCCGCCAGAGAATCGCTGAGCCGACGCCCGCGCCTCCGCCGGCGGCGGCCCGGTGCTCGAAGAGGTCGGACTCGAGCTCGGCCAGCCGGTCGTTCGCCATGTCTCCGGGGAGATCCAGCGTGTACCAGCGACCCCAGGCGAGCACGGCACGTTCGACCCCGCGTGATGGTTCGATCGTGATGCCGTCTGCCGCCTCGACATACCCGTCGACCATCGCTTCGGCCTCTCCGACACCGCTCATGCGAACGCCACCCTCGCAGGAGCGGCGGCCGGGGCGGCCATGGCCGCGAGCTCGCGCTGGTGGGCGAGCTCGCCGGCGCCGGTCACGCGGTAGAGGCGTCGACGCGGCCGGCCCTCGGTTTCGCTGATGGCGGCGTCCTCCCATGCGGAGTCGAGCAGCCCGGCCTCGGAGAGCCGGGCCAGTGCCTTGTAGAGCGTGCCGTGCGCGGTGAGCGCCGCGGCATCCGCTTGCTCGGCAATGCGCTTGGCGAGTGAGAATCCATAGAAGTCGCCCTCTGAAGCCTGCAGCTCCATGCCCGCGCCGAGGATGTCGACCTCGAGCGGGACGAGCTGTCCCTCGCGTCTGCGTCCCATGGGATCGAGAATAGGAAGATATCTTCCCACGTGCAAGCAGTGTCGTTGCCGCCTGTGGAGGAGGGCTTCACGCCGGGTCCGTGTGGTGGTTCGCTCGTGTCGAACGAGCCTCACATGAGGCGCGTTCGACAGGAGCTCGAGAGGGAACGACTCCAGGCGACTCCGGCCGACTCCGGCCGGCGACCGCCGCGCATCTCCGCCCCGCGGCGGATCCGCCGCGGCCGCGCCGTCGCTAGCGTTGACGCATGACCGAGACCACCGCCACGCCGCCTGTCGTGGAGGGCGTCGAGTGGGTGCGCCCACGACCGCCGCGCGGCGCCTACCGCGACGACGTCGTGCTCGCCCTCGTGCTGGCCGCCGGCACCGCGATGAGCGTGGTGCTCTACCGCGTCACCGGCTGGGGCGAGGACGTGCCGTGGTGGGCCACCGCGCTCTGGGTCGCCGCGATGACCCTGCCGCTGGCCGCGCGGCGGCGGTGGCCCGAGATCGTGGCGCTCGCGGCATCCGTCGGCATGGTCATCGCCCTGTCCGCCGAGGTCGGCGAGCCGCTCTTCACGAACATCGCGCTCTTCATCGCCATCTACACCGTCGGCGCCTGGGGACGCAGCCGCCTCCGCGCGAACATCGTGCGAGCCGTCATCGTCGTCGGCATGTTCGGGTGGCTGTTCTGGAATCTCGTGTACTTCTCAGCCGTGCAGGACTACCTGCCCGAGCTGCCGCGCGACGGCGACGGCCCGCTCTCGCCGTACCTCGCCTACGGCCTCATCAACACGTTGACCAACCTGCTCTACTTCGGCGGCGCGTGGTACTTCGGCGATGCCGCCTACCGGTCGGCCAGGTCGCGGGCCGAGCTCGAGCAGCGCACGGCCGAGCTCGCCGCGGAGCGCGAGCGCACGCGTACGCAGGCGGTCGCGATCGAGCGGCTCCGCATCGCACGTGAGCTGCACGACGTGGTCGCCCACCACGTCTCGGTGATCGGCGTGCAGGCGGGTGCTGCGCGTCGAGTGATCGCCAAGGATCCGGATGCCGCCGCCGCATCGCTCTCGTCCATCGAGGCCAGTGCGCGCGACGCGGTCGACGAGCTGCACGGCCTCCTCGGCACGCTCCGGGCCGACGAGGAGCCCGAGGGTGCGAGCACGTCGACGCGCGGTGTCGACCAGCTGCGGGAACTCGTCGACGAGTCATCCGTAGCCGGACTGCCGACCACGTTCGAGGTGGTCGGCGAACCGCGGGAGGTGTCGCCGGTCGTCGGTCTCAGCGTCTACCGCATCGCGCAGGAGGCGCTCACGAATGCGCGCAAGCACGCGGGCGGCTCGGCCGCGGCGGACGTGCGGATCCGGTGGTCCGACGATGCCGTCGAGCTCGAGGTGACGAACACGGGCGGCGGGGCCGGGGCATCCGCCGGCGCCGACCCGCGGGGGCTGGGCCAACTCGGGATGCGCGAGCGGGTGGCTGCGGCGGGCGGCACCATCGAGCTCGGAGCACGCGCGCGCGGCGGCTACCTCGTTCGGGCACGGTTCCCGCTGCGGCGACCCGACGAGGCGGTGATCGCGTGATCCGGGTGCTCGTCGTCGACGACCAGGCGCTCGTGCGCGGCGGGTTCCGCACCATCCTCGACTCGGAGGACGGCATCGCCGTCGTCGGCGAGGCATCGAACGGCGAGGAGGCGATCACCCGGGTCGCCGAACTCGCGCCCGACGTGGTCTGCATGGACGTGCAGATGCCCGGCATGGACGGACTCGAGGCCACGCGTCGCATCACCGCGGATGCGGCATCCGACGCGGCGGTGCTCGTGCTCACGACCTTCAACCGCGAGGACTACCTGTTCGCTGCGCTCGAGGCCGGTGCGAGCGGGTTCCTGCTGAAGAACTCGAGCCCCGAGCAGCTCATCGAGGCGGTGCAGGTCGTCGCGCGCGGCGATGCCCTGTTGTCACCGGATGTCACGCGGCGCGTCATCGAGGCGTTGGCGGCGCGCCCTGCCGCTGCGGTGTCCAGCCCCGGAGCCGGTCCTGGGGTCGGGGTGATGGCCGCACCGGAAGCAGGACAACTCGCCGCGCCGGCCCCGGAAACAGGACCCAGCGGCAGGCCTGGGCCCGAGATTCCTGTTTCCAACGAGCTGACGACCCTCACCGAGCGGGAGCGCGAGGTGCTCGTGCTCCTCGCCGAGGGCATCTCCAACGCCGAGATCGCCGAGCGCCTCTGGGTCGGCGAGGCCACGGTCAAGACGCACGTCTCGAAGGTGCTCATGAAGCTCGGCCTGCGGGATCGCGTGCACGCGGTCGTCTACGCGTACGAGCACGGAGTGGTGCAGCCGGCTCCGAGAGGGGAGCGCCGCTGACGGGCCGACGGTCAGTCGAGTTCGCGCAGCGCCGCGGTGCGCTCGCTCGGGGTGTCGCCCGTGTTCACCGTGCCCTGCGGCTCGATGAGGATCGCCGACACCTCGCCGTCGGCGCGCGGGCAGTGCTCGACGCCGCGCGGCACGACGTAGACGTCGCCCGGGCCGAGCACGACATCGCCGCCGTCCTCGTCGCGCTGCTGGATCACGAGTTCTCCCGAGACGACGAGGAACAGCTCGTCGGTCTCGGGGTGGCTGTGCCAGGTGAATTCGCCGAGCACCTTCACGACCTTCACGTCGTAGTCGTTGATGCTCGCGAGTCGGTGGGGCTGCCAGTGCTCGGTGAACGAGTCGAGGGCCGCCTGGAGGTTGCGCACGTGATTCACCATCCTTCGATTCTCTCGGATTTCGACGGTTGACGCGGCATCCGCTCGCTCCTATGGTTAAGCACATCATTAATTAAGGAGTTGCTTACATGGCAAACGCGAGCGACGGGCTCAGCCTCGTGTTCCACGCGCTCGCCGACCCGACCCGGCGCGCGATCCTGTCGCGCCTGCACAGCGGGCCGACGACCGTGGGCGAGCTGGCCGAGCCGTTCGCGATGAGCCGGCCGGCGATCTCGCAGCACCTCAAGGTGCTCGAGCGCGCGGGACTCATCGAGCGCACCACCACGGCGCAGTGGCGCACCTGCACGCTGCGCACTGAACCCCTCGACGGGGCATCCGAGTGGGTGGAACGACACCGCGGCGAGTGGAACGAGCGCTTCGACCTGCTCGACGAGCAGCTCCGCCGAATGAAGGAGAAGTCATGACCGACCAGCGAACGCCGGTGAACGCAACCACCGACGAAAAGACCCCGCAGTTCACCATCACCCGCATCTTCGACGCGCCGCGCGAGCTCGTCTGGCAGGCGTGGACGGCGGAGGCCGATGCCTCGACCTGGTGGCACCCTCGCGGCATCTCGATCAAGCCCGGAAGCGTCGCCATCGACGTCCGAACGGGCGGGCGCTACGCCTACACCATGGTGAACGACGCCGACGGCTCCGAGTATCCCACGGTCGGGGTCTACCGCGAGGTCGTGGAACCCGAGCGACTCGCGTTCACCTGGGCATCGCCCGGCGATGACGACGCGACCGCCCCGGTCATCACCGTCACCCTGCGCGAGCTCCCCGGCGATCGCACCGAGATGCTGTTCCACCTGCTCGGGTGGGACGGCCGCCCGGGCGACGAGAACGTCTACGACGGCTGGGACTCCGCGTTCGACCTGCTCGCCGAGCACCTCGCCAAGGGAGAGGCCCGGTGACCGGCCGTCTCACCGTCGAGCAGATCGTCAGTGTCGACGGATACGCGGCCGAGCCAGACGGCGGCATCCGATTCATGGAGTCCGCCGAGACCGGCAACCCGAACGACGCCGACCAGCTCGCCTTCCTCGAGCACGTCGACGCCATCCTGCTCGGCGCGAACACCTACCGGATGTTCGCGGGCTACTGGCCGCAGGCCGACCCGGCCGTCGAGGTCGTCGCCGAGCCGATCAATCGTCTGCCGAAGTTCGTCGTCTCGAATTCGATGGCGGATGCTCCGTGGGGCGACGGCTCGATCGAGATCCTCCGCGGCGACGCCACCGATTCGGTCGCCGCGCTCAAGGAGCGGTTCGACGGCATCGTCGTGTGGGGCAGCCTGACCCTCGCCGACGCGCTCTTCGAGGCGGGCCTCGTCGATGAATTGCGCCTTCGTATCGTGCCGGTGCTCATCGGCGCCGGGCGCTCGTTCACGCCCGAGAGTCTCGGTGAGCGCCGCCTCGACCTCGACCGCGTCGTGTCGCATCCCGGCGGACACGTCGGCGCGACCTACCGCCTCCGCTGAGCCTCCTCTGACGACGCGGCGTCGGCGCCCGCCCGGACTGCGTCTGCGGCGTCTGCGGCGTCGGGTGCGTCTGCGGCGTCAGCCGCGTCGGTCGCGGCATCCGGCGGCGCCTCGACCGAACTGCCGCCGTGGAACTCCGCCGACAGCAGCTGGTAGGAGCGGGTGCCGAACGCAACCAGCGCCAGCACGACGAGCGCGAGGCCGCTGAAGAGGAAGATCAGGGCGATGCCTCGCATCTCGCCCTCGCCGAGCAGCCACCCCCACGTGGCGCGACCGTCGTCGGACCCCATGTAGGGGATGATCCAGAACTCGGCGATGGGCGCGATGATGAACGCGGTGATGGGGGCGGCCGCCGCCTCGAACGCCTGCGCGAAGCCGAACACCCGACCCTGCCGGTGGAACGGCACGACCTTCTGGATGATGGTCTGCTCGGCCGCCTCCACGGCGGGGATGAGGGCCATGTAGAGCCAGATGCCCGCCGCGTACAGCAGCCACCACTCGCGGATGGTGAACAACGCCCCGAGCAATCCCATGCCGATGACGATCAGGAGCATCGTGCGGATCGGGTTGCGACCGAGTCCCCATTTCGCGATCACGAGCCCGCCGACGATGAACCCGGTCGACGCGACCCCGAACACCACGCCCCAGGCCTCGACGGGGAACAGCGTGAGGCCGTACGGGTCCATCAGCGCGATGTAGACGCCGCCGATGAGGTTGTTGAACGTCGTGAACAGGATGAGCGCGAAGAGCCCGGGCGCGGCGCGCACCGCGGCGATGCTGCCCCGCAGGTCGACCGCCGGCGGACGCTCGCCCTCGGCGACGGGCTTCTCCTCGGGGATGCGCACGAAGAAGAGGTGCACGAGCGCAACCAGGGTCGCCGCAATGGCGATCGCGAGCGTCCACCCCATGCCGAGCAGCCCGATCGCGAGGCCGCTGAACACGCTCGTGACGATGAAGGCCAGGCCCTGTACGGTGCCCACCATGCCGTTCGCGTTCGCGTGCCGATCCTGCGGCACGAGCAGGGTGACGGTCGTCGAGAGGGCGATGTTGCGCATGTTCTCGACGACCGAGCCGAACAGGATGATGCCCGCGAATGCCCAGAACCACGGGCCGCCGAGGTCGAGCAGCGCCGACTCGGGCTGCATCAGGTACAGCACCCCGGCGACCGCGAAGGAGCCGAGGGTGATGAAGCTGGAGAGCACCATCACCCGGTGCTTGCGGTGCCGATCGACGATGGTGCCGAACGCGATGCTGAAGATGGCGATGAGCAGCATGTAGGCGCCACCGATGATGCCGGTCGCGAGCACCGAGCGCGTCTCGAGGTACACCCAGAACGTGAGCGCGAACCAGAGGAAGCTCGTCGTGACGTTCGCGATCATGGTGTTCGCGAGCACGTGCATGAAGGTACGCATGCCGCCGGGCGGCGGGGTCACGCCGGTCGTCGTCGGCACCCCCGCCGTGTCCGAACCGCCCAAGGCTCCAGTCACCCTTGCGAGGGTAGTCACGGCCCCCGACATCCGGAAGGCCTCCGCCGTGAGATGGAGCGCCGAGACCCGTCGCACGGCGGATGCCGCCGCACCGCGGCATCCGTACCGTGGGATCATGCTCGAACTCCACGACCTCACCAAGCGCTACGGCGATCGCCTCGCCCTCGACGGGGTGAGCTTCACGGTCGGCGACGGCCGCCTCACCGGATTCGTCGGCGGGAACGGGGCCGGCAAGACCACGGCCATGCGCATCGTGCTCGGCGTGCTCGCCGCCGACTCCGGCACGGTGACCCTCGACGGCTCACCGCTCATCGACGCCGATCGCCGCCGCTTCGGCTACATGCCCGAGGAACGCGGCCTCTATCCGAAGATGCGCCTGCTCGAGCAGACGGTCTATCTCGCCCGACTGCACGGGTGGACACCCGCCGCCGCGCGCCGCAACGCCCTCGAACTGCTCGAACGGCTCGGTCTCGGCGAACGCGCGAACGACGCCATCGAGAGCCTCTCCCTCGGCAACCAGCAGCGCGCCCAGATCGCCGCGGCGCTCGTACACCGTCCAGAGGTGCTCGTGCTCGACGAGCCGTTCTCGGGCCTCGACCCGATGGCCGTCGAGACGGTGCAGGCGGTGCTCACGGAATTCGCGGCATCCGGTGCCCCCGTGCTGTTCTCGTCGCACCAGCTGGACATCGTCGAGCGCCTCTGCGACGACCTCGTGATCATCGCCGGGGGCCGCATCCGCGCCGCCGGCACGGGCGACGCGCTGCGTACCGAGCACGGCGCCGAACGGTGGGAGCTCCTCATGAGCGGCGACGTCGGCTGGCTCCGCGACGTCCCGGGCATCACCGTCGGCGAGTTCGACGGCGGGTGGGCGGTCTTCGAGGCCGAGTCGGATGCCGCGCGGCAGGGGGTGCTCGCCGAGGCCGTCGCCCGGGGCGAGGTCGTCACGTTCGCCCGCGAGCGCACCACGCTCGCCGAGATCTTCAAGGAGGTCGTGCGATGAGCACCGACACCGACCGCATCGCTCCCCGCTTCGCCGACAGCGTCGGCCTCATCGCTTCGCGCGAGATCGTCATGCGCCTGCGCAGCAGGGCGTTCCTCATCTCGACGGCCGTGCTCATGCTCGGCGTGCTCGCCTCCGTTGTGCTCGGGAGCCTCTTCGGCGACCAGCCCTCCACGACGAAGGTCGCGGTCGTCGCGGGTGCCACGGGGGTCGTCGCCGGCAACGAGGCGCTCGACGCCGTCGGAGCATCCGACCTCGACGAGGCCGAGCGGATGCTCCGAGCCGGCGAGGTCGACGCGATCGTCGCGCCCGCGGCATCCGACCCACTCGGCATCACCGTGATCGGACTCGACTCGCCGCCCGGCGAGGTGGTGTCGGCCCTCGCGGTGCGTCCGTCGGTCGAGCTCCTCGAGCCGGCGGCGACCGACCCGGGGCTCGCGTACCTCGTGGCGTTCGGTTTCGGGCTCGTGTTCTTCATGTCGGCGCTCACCTTCGGCACCACGATCGCGCAGTCGGTCGTCGAGGAGAAGCAGACGCGCATCGTCGAGATCCTGCTCTCGACCGTGTCGGCGCGGGCGCTGCTCACCGGCAAGGTCCTCGGCAACTCGGCGATGGCGCTCGCCCAGATCGTCGCCATCTCGGTGCTCGCGACGCTCGGCCTGATCGTCACGGGGCAGCGGGTGCTGCTCGGCGGGCTCGGGGCATCCGTCGTCTGGTTCGTGGTCTTCTTCGCCATCGGCTTCGTGATGCTCGCGGCGCTCTTCGCCGCGACCGCCGCGATGGTGTCGCGTGCGGAGGACATCGGATCGGTCTCGACGCCCGTGACGATGCTCGTGATGATCCCCTACCTCCTGGTGATCTTCTTCAACGACAACCCGACGGTGCTCGCGATCATGAGCTACGTGCCGTTCTCGGCACCCGTCGGCATGCCGATGCAGGTGTTCCTCGGAGCGGCCGAGTGGTGGGAGCCGATCCTGTCGCTCGCGATCCTCGTCGCCACGACGGTGCTCGCGGTCGCGATCGGGGAGCGGATCTACCGCAATTCGCTGCTGCGCACGGGTGCGCGCGTGCGGCTCGGAGAGGCGCTGCGGGGCTGACGCGCTGCGGGGCTGATGGACGCCTCGCCGCGAGCGGATGCCCCGAGGTGACAGGATGGTTCGGTGAACCAGCTCCACGACACGGCCGTCCGCGGTTTCGCCTCCGACAACTACTCCGGCGTGCACCCCGAGGTGCTCGCGGCCATCAGCGCCGCGAACGGCGGACACCAGGTCGCCTACGGCGAGGATGCCTACACCGAACGCCTGCAGGAGGTGTTCGCGCAGCATTTCGGCGCCGGGGTCGAGGTGTTCCCCGTGTTCAACGGCACGGGCGCGAACGTCACCGGCCTGCAGTCGATGCTCCCCCGCTGGGGTGCCGTGATCAGCGCCTCCACGGCGCACATCAACTCCGACGAGGGTGGCGCGCCCGAGCGCGTGGGCGGCATCAAGCTCCTCACCGTGCCGACGCCCGATGGCAAGCTCACCCCCGAGCTCATCGACCGCGAGGCATGGGGCTGGGGCGACGAGCACCGGGCGCAGCCGCTCGTGGTGTCGATCACGCAGACCACCGAGCTCGGCACCGCGTACTCGGTCGAGGAGGTGCGCACGATCGCCGATCACGTGCACCGTCACGGCATGAAGCTGCACATGGACGGCGCCCGGCTCTCGAACGCGGCCGCGTCGCTCGGGGTGCCCCTGCGCGCGTTCACGCGCGACGCCGGCGTGGATGTGCTGAGCTTCGGCGGCACGAAGAACGGCGCGCTCGGCGGCGAGGCCATCGTGGTGCTGAACCACGAGGCATCCGTCGGGCTCACGTACCTCCGCAAGCTCAACATGCAGCTGGCCTCGAAGATGCGGTTCGTGTCGGCGCAGCTCATCGCCCTGCTCGAGGGTGACCTGTACCTCCGCAATGCGTCGCACGCGAACGCCATGGCGCGGCGCCTGCGCGACGCGCTCGACGCCGGCATCGCGGCCGGTGACCTGCCCGGCCTCGGGTTCACGCAGGAGACGCAGTCGAACGGCGTCTTCGCCACGCTGCCCCCCGGCGTGGCCGACCGGCTGCGCGAGCGGTTCCGCTTCTACGACTGGAACGCTGCACGAGGCGAGGTGCGCTGGATGTGCTCGTTCGACACCAGCGAGGACGACATCGACGCGTTCGTCGCGGCGATCCGTGAGGAGCTCGCGCGCGTCTAGGGCTCCTCAAGGCGATGCGCTACGGCCGAGCCGTCGAACCCACCAGCTCGTCGGCGATCGACGACGCCCACGCGTCGATGGCGTCCCACTCCCGGAAGTCGCCCTCGGGCATGATGTCGCGGATCGCGGGCATCCACGCGATCACCCGGTCGACCCCGCGGATCCTGTCGTGGTGGTACGCGCCGCGGAACACCTGCTTGCCGCGCGGGTGCACGAGGTCTTCGTAGTCGGTGAACTGCTTGGGCTCGGCGCCCTTCAGCACGTCGTTGCCCTCCTTGTCGACCTTCTCCGTGCCGAGCGGGCCGCTGGAGAACAGCCACGTGGGCTTGGTGGCGAGCTCCTCGGCATTCAGCTCCACGAACTTCCTGGCGCTCCCCCGCCAGTTGAACGCGTACGTCGCCGAGCCCACGACGTAGGCGTCGTGGCCGGATGCGTCATCCAGGTCCTTGCACCTGCGCACGTCGACCTCGAGCCCGCGCTTCTGCAGCGTCTCACCGATGCGTTGCGCGATGCCCTCCGTCGCGCCGTACTTGCTCGCGTAGGCGACCAGCACCTTCATGGCGTTCCCCCTTCGTCGTCGCACATGGTTCCCAAGCTCGTGAGGCTACGCCGTCCCGGGGCGCTCCGGGCGTGACGAAGGTCCCGCAGGCCGAGGAGTCGGCGCCGGACATGACGAAGGGGCGGATGCCGCAGCTGCGACATCCGCCCCTCGTGTCGGTTCAGCCGATCAGCCGCTGACGGCCGCGAGCGCGTTGATGATGCCCGCGCCGTAGAAGCCGTTCGACTCCTCGGTGCCCTCGCACGTGTGCGTGGCGGTCGCGACGCTGCCGTTCGGCAGGATCCGCGTGTAGGTGTACGCCGCGGGGTCGGGGCAGGCCTTCGCCGTGGCCGACTCGAGGAGCACGCGCTCCACCTCGGCCGCGTCGAGCGTGAGCCCGCCGCGCTGGCGCTCGCCGTAGGCGCTCACGATGAGCGCCGCGACACCCGCCGCGTGCGGCGAGGCCATCGACGTCCCCTGCAGGTACTGGTAGTACGCGCATTCCTTGCCGTTGACGTCGCAGCTCTTCACGGCCCACGGCACGACCACGTCGCCGTTCTCGTCGATCGCGCCCTCGGCCTCGGCGAGTGCCGTCGGGTACGCGGCGAGGATGCCGGCCTTGTAGTCGCGCTTGGTGTCGACCGTGTCGTACACGTCGCCACCGGGCGCCGCGACATCCACGAACCCGTTGCCGTAGTTCGAGTAGTACGACTTGCGCTCCGAGATACCGGTGCTCGAGACCGAGATGACGCCGTCGCCCTCGGTGGGCATCGAGATGCACGTCTCGGGGTCGAGCAGGTCGCGCACGTAGGCGACCTCGCCGGGCTCGCTCGCGTAGTCGGGGCTCGACGCGTCGGTGAGGACCTTGGTGTAGTCGCTCGCACCGTTGCCGGCCGCCGCGACGAGGGTCACGCCACTGTCACGCGCGAAGTCGAGCGCGCGTTGCATGGCGGTGATGATCGTCTGCTGCTCGGCCTGGTCCTCGGCGCTGTCGGCCGGGTGGTCGGTGCAGTTGAACAGCCACGGGTCGACGTAGTAGCTCATGTTCACGACGTCGATGCCGTTCTCGCCGGCGTAGGTGAGCGCGTCGACCGAGGCCTGCAGGAAGAAGTACCCCGAGTCCTGACCCGCGCGCAGGTTCACCAGCGTGACCTCGGGCGCGACGCCCGCGATGCCGATCCCGTTGATCGGCGAGCCGATCGTCGAGGCGACGTGCGTGCCGTGGCCGTTCTCGTCGACATCGGCCGGGTCCTCACAGGACTGGTCGGGTTCTTCAGCGCAGTCGCCGTCGACCGGGTCGCCGTTCGCGTCCACGGGGATGTCGGTCGTGAAGTTGCGACTGAGGTGCTTGTCGAAGTTCGGCTTGATGTCGGGGTGGCTGCCATCGACACCGGTGTCGATGATTCCCACGAGCACCTTCTTGTCGCCACGCTCGACCGCGTACGAACCGTCGACCGTCGCATCGATCTGCTGCATGTCCCACTGCAGGTCGGCGAGCGGCTCGGCGCCCTTCACGGGCTTGCCCGGGTCGCTCGGCTTACCGAGGCCGACCGCCTCCTCGGGCGTCACCCGGGTCTCGCGCTCGACGGCGTCGTCGCGGAGCTTCTGCTTGGCCGCGCTGTCGTCGGGCACGCCGCCGACCACGCGGTTCTGCGCCGTGCCCTCGATGACCGCCTGCTCGGCGGCCTGCTCGGCGAACTCCGCGTCGGTCGTGACGACCGTGGCGACGCCGATCGCGGTGTTCTCCTTCAGGATCGTGCCGCCAGCGGCCTCGACGGCGGCCTGCGCCTCGGCCGAGGACGTGCCCTCGGCGAACAGCACGACGTACTGATGCTCGCCCCCGTCGTTGGGGGCGGCCGATGCGGCGAACGCGGACCCGGCTGCCAGACCGGTGACGGCGAGTGCGAACACTGCCGTCGTGGCGATGGATCTCATCACTCTCATGGAGTTGGATGTCCCTTCTTTCAGGTGGCACCCGTTCTGGGGCGCACACTCGCGCCATGCTGGCAGAGGCGCGACAGGAAGGGAAGGATCTTCTCCGGATGTCGCTGATGTCGCGGATGCCTCATGTTCTACGACGTCCGTCGGGGCATCCGCTCGGGGCATCCGTCG
The DNA here is from genome assembly GCF_040679595.1 of Agromyces sp. NPDC052230. NCBI lineage: Bacteria > Bacillati > Actinomycetota > Actinomycetes > Micrococcales > Microbacteriaceae > Agromyces > Agromyces sp. NPDC052230. Next base: position 442,862 of record NZ_JBFAVC010000001.1, read on the forward strand.
GGGCATCCGTTCGGCGTCGGCTCGCGACATCCGCTCACCGGAGCCGGCTGCTACGGCCGCAGCAGCACCTTGACGGCGCGCCGCTCGTCCATGGCGGCATAGGCTTCGGCCGCCTGGGCGAGCGGGAGCTCGAGGTCGAACACCCGCCCCGGCTCGATGGCCCCCGAGAGCACGTCGGGAAGCAGCTCCTCGATGTAGCCGCGCACGGGTGCGACGCCGCCGTTCACGCCGACGTTGCGGTTGAAGAGCGGCCGCACCGGCAGCTCGGGACCACCGTTCGGCACCCCGACGTAGCCGACCATGCCGCCGGGACGGGTGGAGCGGATCGCCTGGTCCATCGACTCCTTGGTGCCCACGCACTCGAGCACCCGGTCGGCGCCGATGCCGTGCGTCAGCTCCTGCACGGCCGTGACGCCCACCGCGCCGCGCTCCGCCACGATGTGCGTCGCGCCGAAGTCGCGGGCGAGGGCCTGCCGCTCCGGATGCCGCGACATCGCGATGATCGTCGTCGCACCGAGTCGACGGGCAGCGATGATCGCGCACAGGCCGACGGCTCCGTCGCCCACGACCGCGATCGAGTCGCCGGGGCCGACGCCCGCGGAGACGGCCGCATGGTGGCCCGTGCCCATCACGTCGGAGAGGGCGAGGAGTCCGGGCACCTGCTCGTCGGTGACCGGTCCGGGAACCGCGACCAGCGTGCCGTCGGCGAGCGGCACTCGCACCCGCTCGCCCTGGCCGCCGTCGGCGAAGCCGCCGAGCCGGTCGTCGCTGCCCCACCAGCCGCCGTGCAGGCACGACGTCGACACCCCGTTGCGGCAGTTGATGCACGTGTTGTCGCACACGTAGAACGGCGCGATGACGAAGTCGCCCACCGTGATGCGCTCGACGTCGTCGCCGACCGCCTCGACGACGCCGACGAACTCGTGTCCGATGCGGTGCGGCTCGTGCGTCGGCGTGATGCCGCGGTAGGGCCAGAGATCGGAGCCGCAGACGCACGCCGCAACGACGCGCACGATCGCGTCGCCGCCGGTCGACAGCTTGGGGTCGGGCACGGTTTCGACGCGGATGTCGCGGGGCGCGTGGATGATCGTCGCAAGCATCTTCCGAGGGTACGCGCGCAGATGTACACAAAATACCGACAGCGAGAGATGAAATCGAGACAGTCGGTTTCCGATGTCGGTGGGCACGAGCAGAATGCTCTGGTGATCGGGATCAGGACCTTCTGGCAAGCGCTGCCCACCGAGGGCCGTTGGCTGCTGTCGACGGTCGCGATCCAGACCCTCGGCCGGGGGCTGACCCTGCCGTTCACGATCATCTACCTGCATGAGGTTCGGGGTTTCGACCTCGGGCTCTCGGGCGGGCTGATGAGTCTGATCGCGATCGTCGGATTGCTGGTGACCGGTCCGGGAGGCACGCTCATCGACCGGCTCGGCGCTCGCGCGGTGCTGCTCGCCGGGCTCGCGGCGATGATCGCCGGTTGCGCGCTGCTCGCGTTCGCGACCGACCCGTGGATGGCCGCCGCCGGGCTGGTGCTGATCGGAGTGAACTTCGGCGTCTCCTGGCCAGGCTTCAACGCCCTGATCGCGGCCGTGGTCGAGGGCGACCTGCGCCAGCAGTACTTCGGGGTCAACTTCGCGCTCGTCAACCTCGGCATCGGAGTGGGCGGCATCATCGGCGGCTTCTTCGTCGACGTCGACTCGCCCGAGACCTTCACCGTGATCTTCCTGGCCGACGCGATCAGCTGCCTCATACCGGTGGTGCTGCTGCTCGGGCCGCTCCGGAACGTACGCACGCACGTCGAGCCCACCGACGACGCCCCGCAGGGCGGAACCTACCGCGAGATCCTCCGGCAGCCGCCGGTGCTCTGGCTGACCCTGCTCACCTTCATCGCGATGTTCATCGGCTACGGCCAGATGGAGGCCGGGTTCCCGGCGTATTCGCGGCAGGTCGCCGAGGTCTCGACCCGCGTCGTCGGGCTCGCGTTCGCGGTCAACACCGCGGTGATCGTGCTCCTGCAGTTCACGGTGCTCAAACGCATCACCGGTCGCCGCCGCACGCGCGTCATGTGGGTCATGGCGCTGGTGTGGGCGTGCTCCTGGCTGATCCTGGGCGGCGCCGGGCTGGTGCCCGATTCCGTTGCCGCCGCCATCGGCGTCCTGGCATTCATGGGTGTCTTCGCGTTCGGCGAGACCCTGTTGCAACCGACGGTGCCGGCGATCTACAACGACCTCGCCTCCGACCACAACCGCGGCCGCTACAACGCGATCAACGCGGCGGCGTTCCAGGGCGGCGCGATCACCGGCCCCATCGCCGCCGGACTCCTGCTCGACCAGGGCCTCGACGTGGTGTACATCGTCGTCATGGTCGTGGGATGCCTCGGCATCGGCGTGCTTGCGAGCACCCTCGAGCGACGCCTCTCGGCGAGCGCGAACGGCGTCGCGGCACCCGAAGGTGTCTCGACGCAGCCGCACGCGGCCGCCCCGACTCCCGAAGCCTGACTCCGCGCTCGGTACCTCTCCGCGCTCGACCGCTCGGGCCCGCCCGGCGCCGCCGTCGACCCGTCGTGAGCGTCGACCTCACACGTGCGGCACGAATGCCTGCCACGCGAGCCGTTTCTCGCGTCGAGGGTCGAGTTCCACGTGGTCGACGCGGTCGAACACGAGCGTGCACCGCTCGACCTCGTCGTACTGCGGCCACTCGGGCCCGGGCGTGCCCGATGCCGCGAATGACGTCCAGTGGCGTTGCATCCGTCGCCCGACCTCGCGGTACATCCGCCGGCCGCCGAGCAGGGTGAGCGCCGCACCGGTGAGGGTGTCGAACTTCTCGAACAGGGCGAAGAGCTCGAGGCCGTGCGTCGCGTCGAGGCCGAGCAGCCGCGGCATCCGCGGCGCCGCATCGAAGCGGTAGAAGTACGTCGGTGCGTAGCGCGAGTGCCGCTCGCCGACCTTCACCGACGGGAACCAGAACGTGAAGTCGCCGCCGAAGTCGGCCGCCGGGCGTCGCTCGGGCAGCCCCGGATACTGGCGCTTGATGGCCTTGCGCGCCTTCTTCTTCGTGTTCGCGAAGATGGCGCGGATGCGCGGCTTCGTCGTCGGGAGGATGCCGATGCGGCCTTCGAAGAGCGAGCCCTCGCGGTCGTTGGTGCCGATGATGAGCGGCACCCGGTGCGCGAGGCCGTCGCGGAACGCGTCGAGCGGGCGATGGGGGAGGAACTCGCCGTCGATGACCGGGGCGAGGCTGATCGTGCCCGGATGCTCGTCGGGCGTGCGGACGCTGAGTGCGGTCGTCGCCGCGGCGAGCACCATCGGGTCGGCCGTCCGCAGCATCACCGCGGCATCCTCAGCGGATTCGCTGTCGAGGTCGTCGTCATCGACGAGGTGGCTCACGATGCGCACGTACTCCCCCGCCCACTCGGCGGCGACCGTGGGCAGGTACACGGCGTTCGCCGGCGAGCTCTGTGCGATCGCGCGTTCGAACAGCCCCTCCGCCGCGGGCACGGCCATGAGCGTGGTGACCGAGTTCGCACCCGACGACTCGCCGAAGAGCGTCACGTTGTTCGGGTCGCCGCCGAAGGCGCGGATGTTGCGGCGCACCCACTCGAGCGCCGCCACCTGGTCGCGGAGGCCGAGGTTGACGTCGAACGGATGCCCCGGCGCCGAGTACCTCCGGAAGTCGAGCCAGCCGAGCGCGCCGAGCCGGTAGTTGAGGCTGACGTACACGACGCCGTGCTGCCGGACGAGACGCTCGCCCTGGCGCGGGTACTCGCCCGACGAGCCGACGCTGTACGCGCCGCCGTGGATGAAGACCATGACGGGACGACCTCCCGCCGGCGCATCCGCCTCGTCGGGTGCGGTCACGTTGACGCTCAGGCAGTCCTCGCTGCGAACCAGCCTCGGGTGTGCGCCGATGAACTGGCCACGTCGCAGCTGCGGGGCGACCGGGCCGTAGGTCGACGCATCGCGTACGCCATCCCACCCGGGAGCCGCCTCGGGCGCCCGGAAACGGCGAGCGCCACCGGTGTCGGCCGCATACGGGATGCCGCGCCACATCCGCACGCCACGGTGTCGGATGCCGCGCACGGCGCCCCCCTCGGTCTCGATGAGGAGACCGAGGTGGGCGCGATCCGTGCGGGTCGCCCCGTTCAGGAGCATGGCAACCGGCTTACTCGATGATCTCGGCGTCGATGACCTCGTCGGCGGATCCGCCGGCCCCACCGTTGCCGTTGCCGCCGATGCCGCCCTCGTCGACGACGTCCTCGGCTCGAGCAACCGTGAGCGAGTCGCCGTCGGCATCGAGGTCGACCTTCACCGTGTCGCCGTCGCGGATGTCGCCCGTGAGCAGGGCTCGGGCGAGGCGGTCGTCGATCTCCTTCTGCATGAGGCGACGCAGCGGACGAGCACCGTAGAGCGGATCGTACCCGCGCTCGGCGAGCCAGGCTCGGGCGTCGGGCGTGACGCCGAGCTGCAGGCGCCGGTCGTGGAGCCTCGCCGACAGCCGGTCGATGTACAGGTTCACGATCTCGGCGAGCTCCTCCTCGGTGAGCGCCGAGAACACGACGATGTCGTCGAGGCGGTTCACGAACTCGGGCTTGAACGACTGCCGCACGGTCTGCAGCACAGCCTGCTCCTTCTCGTCCCACGAGAGCGACGGGTCGATGAGGAACTGCGACCCGAGGTTCGACGTGAGGATGAGGATCGTGTTCCGGAAGTCGACGGTGCGACCCTGGCCGTCGGTCAGGCGGCCATCGTCGAGCACCTGCAACAGCACGTCGAACACCTCGGGGTGCGCCTTCTCGACCTCGTCGAACAGCACCACCGAGTAGGGCCGACGGCGCACCGCCTCGGTCAGCTGCCCGCCCTGGTCGTAGCCAACGTAGCCCGGAGGGGCACCGACCAGCCGCGAGACCGAGAACTTCTCGCCGTATTCCGACATGTCGATGCGCACCATGGCGTGCTCGTCGTCGAAGAGGAACTCGGCCAGCGCCCTCGCGAGCTCGGTCTTGCCGACGCCGGTCGGTCCGAGGAACAGGAACGAGCCGGTCGGGCGGTTCGCATCGCTGATGCCGGCGCGCGAACGACGAACGGCGTCGGCGACGGATGCCACGGCCCGCTTCTGCCCGATGAGGCGCTTGCCGAGCTCCGCCTCGAGGTGCAGCAGCTTCTCGGTCTCGCCCTGCATGAGCCGGCCGACTGGAATGCCCGTCCACGCCGAGATGACCGCGGCGATGTCCTCCTCGGTGACCTGCTCGTTGACCATGCGCGGCTCGTCGGGCGCCTCCTCGGCGCGCTCGGCCTCGGCGAGATCCCGCTCGAGCTGCTTGATGGTCTCGTACTCGAGCTTCGACGCCCGCTGGTAGTCGGCCTCGCGCATGGCGCGATCCCGCTCGGTGATGGCCTCGTCGAGCAGCTTCTTCAACTCGCCGACGCGGTTCAGCCCCATGCGCTCGCGAGCCCAGCGCGCCTCGAGCTCGCCGAGCTCGTGCTCCTGATCCGCGAGCGTCTCACGGAGCTTCGCGAGCCGCTCCTTCGACGCCTCGTCCTTCTCGCGCTTGAGGGCGAGCTCCTCGAGCTTCAGCCGGTCGACCTGGCGCTTCAGCTGGTCGATCTCGACGGGGCTCGAGTCGATCTCCATCTTGAGGCGGCTCATGGCCTCGTCGATGAGGTCGATGGCCTTGTCCGGCAGTTGCCGGGCCGTGATGTAGCGATTGGAGAGGGATGCCGCGGCGACGAGTGCGGCATCCGAGATCGTGACCCCGTGGTGCGCCTCGTAACGGCCCTTGAGCCCGCGGAGGATCGCGACCGTGTCTTCGACCGACGGCTCTCCGACGTACACCTGCTGGAAGCGACGTTCGAGCGCGGCATCCTTCTCGATGTACTCGCGATACTCGTCGAGCGTGGTGGCACCGATAAGGTGCAGCTCGCCGCGCGCCAACATGGGCTTCAGCATGTTGGATGCCGCGACCGAGCCCTCGCCGCCGCCCGCGCCCATGAGCAGGTGCAGTTCGTCGACGAACGTGATGATGCCGCCTTCGGCCTCGTTGATCTCCTTGAGCACGGCCTTCAGGCGCTCCTCGAACTGGCCGCGGTACATGGCGCCGGCCACGAGTGCCGAGATGTCGAGCGACACGAGCTGCTTGTCCTTCAAGGACTCGGCGACGTCGCCGGCGACGATGCGCTGGGCGAGCCCCTCGACGACGGCGGTCTTGCCGACGCCGGGCTCGCCGATGAGCACGGGGTTGTTCTTGGTGCGACGCGTGAGGACCTGGCTGACGCGGCGAATCTCGGCATCACGCCCGATCACGGGGTCGAGCTTGCCCGCCTTCGCGAGGTCGGTGAGGTTCACCCCGTACTGTTCGAGCGCCGACTGCTGCTCCTCCTGCGAGTTCGGCGCACCCTGCATGTTGGCCATCGGCATCCCTTCGTCAAACTTGAGCTTACTAGACTCAACTTTGATCGGGAGGGTGATATTCCGGCAACTCGCCGTTTCATCCCCCAACGATCACGCTAGACGGATGCCGCGGGTGCCGCCAGCGGGCGGGCAACCATGTCCTGCGGTGGGCCTCACCTGCCGGGAAGGTTCAGCTCAGCCCGGAATGCCGTTGCCGCGTCGCCGGTGATGGACACCAGGAGTTCGTCGTCGGGTTGTGTCTCGACGCTGACGCGTACCTCGCCGGGCCGCCCCATTGCTTCTCCCTGCCTCCCGGTGAAGGCGAGTTCTCCGTTCGGTGCCGGAACAATGCCGTGCCGCACCAGGTACGCACCGAGCGGGCCGTGTCCGTTGCCGGTCACCGGGTCCTCGACGATGCCGATCGCAGGTGCGAACATCCGTGACCACGTGAGCAGACTCGCGTGGTCGGTGGCACGGGTGAAGACGAAGAAGCCGTTGCTGCCCACTTCATGGCTCAGCGCCGTCAACGTGGCGGGATCCGGCCGCACGGCGTCCACTGCGGCGCGATCACGCAGTTCCACCAGCACTTTGGAGTGTCCGGTCGAAACGACCTGGACCGGGCCGTTGTCCGCAAGCGCGCCGGCTTCGGTGCCGAGGCCCCTCAGCAGGCTGTCCACCTGGCGGTGATCGAGCTCGTGGCCGAACCGGGCCGTACCCTGGTGCATCCCGATCCGCACCCGATCGTTGTCCCGGTGCACCTCGACGCGCTGAAGCAACCCAGTGCCCGTCTTCTGCACCAGCGAACCGGATGGCAGGCCGTACTCGACGGCGCGGGCGAAGTGCGCCCCGACCGTGGCGTGCCCACACGTCGGAACCTCCGTCGTCGGGGTGAAGAACCGGACTCGCACGTCGTGGTCGGCGCCGTCCGCAGGCAGCACGAAGGCCGTCTCCGAGTTGTTCAGCTCCCGCGCGACGGCGAGCATCTCGGTGTCCGACATGCCCTGCGCCTCGAGGACCACACCAGCCGGGTTCCCGGTGAACGGCTTCGTGGTGAAGGCATCGACCTGATACAGAATGCTCATGCTCGCCCGTCAGTGGACCCGAGCCGGCCGCCGACGGATTCGGCGACCGACAGGGCATTCAGCATGCTCTCGTCTCGTTGCGAAGTCCCGCGGCGTCCTGCGCCAGCCGCACCAGGGTTCGCACCGCGGATCCGGTACCGCCCGCGGGGGTGTAGCCGTACGGTTCGCCTTCGTGGTAGGCCGGCCCGGCGATGTCAAGGTGAGCCCAGTCGATGTCGTCCGGCACGAATTCCTTGAGGAACAGGCCGGCCACCAGGCCACCGCCCATCCGCTCGCCGGTGTTGGCGATGTCGGCCACCCGCGAGGCCAGACCCGTACGCAGGTGGGCAGGCAGCGGCAACGGCCATGCCTGCTCGCCGGCCTGCTTGGCGGCGTCCAGGATCCGGTCGCGGAACTCGTCGTTGTTGGACATCACGCCGAAGATTCGGTTGCCCAGTGCCATTCTCGTGGCCGCGGTCAGGGTGGCCACGTCCACGATCGCGTCAGGCTTCTCTTCGCTCGCCCGCACCAAGGCGTCGGCGAGCACCAACCGTCCCTCGGCATCGGTGTTGAGCACTTCGACAGTCTTGCCGCCGTACATCCGCAGCACGTCACCGGGGCGGATGGCGGAGCCGGACGGCATGTTCTCGGCCAGGGCCAGCCAGCCGTCGACCTCGATCCGCAGACCGAGCTGGGAGATGGCGGCCACGGCGGCGAACACGGCGCCCGCACCGGCCATGTCGCGTTTCATGATCTCGTTGGAACCGACGGGCTTCAACGAGATGCCGCCCGAGTCATAGGTGATCCCCTTGCCCACGAACGCCAGGCTGGTCTGCGCGTCCGGGTGGCGGTAGCCGATCCTCACCAGCCGCGGCGGGCTGGCCGATCCCTGGCCCACGCCGAGAATGCCGCCGAACGAGCCTGCCGCGAGCGCCTTCTCGTCGAGGACCTCCACTTCGAGTCGGTACTCCTCGCCGGCGGCCCGCACGGCGGCGGCGAAACGTTCCGGGGACAGGTCGTTCGCCGGCATGTTGACCAGGTCGCGGCAGCGGTTCAGCTCCCGACCGATCACGGTGGCGCGCTGCGCCGCGACCTCGGTGCTCGTCTGGCTCCGATCGCGGGTGAGGATGGTCAGCTCACCCACGGGAGGCTTGGTGTTGCCGGGAGCGCGGTACGCCGTGAAGGTGTACGCACCGAGCAGGCCTCCCAGCGCCACCGCCTCGGCGGCCTCAGCGGTCTCGACCGGAAGGGCCAGGGAGACGTTCCCCATTCCTGCCAGGTTCCGGGCGGCCACACCTGTGGCCTCGCGCAGCTTCTCCGCGTCGTACGCGGCTCCGAGTCCGACCGCGAGGACCACGCCCGGCTGGACGCCGCTGGGCGACGGCAGCTTGACCACCTCGCCCTCGGCGCCGGTCACGCCGAGCCTGCCGAGGATCTCGACCAGCGCGCCGTCGAACGCCTCTACCACCGTCTCCGCGCCGGGCACCAGCAGCGGTCCCTCGGGTCCCTTCACGACACCGATCACGAGGGCGTCCGCCCGCTGCGACACCGCGGAGGACGTGCTCACTGTCACTGTTGTCACTGACTGACTCTCTCTTCTTCCGGGCTTTCGGGCATCTCGACGGCTGGCTCCTGTCTCTTCCGACGGCTCATCGCGACGCCGATGAGCACGACGACCATTCCAGCGATGACCCGGACACTCAGTCCCTCGTCCAGGACGATGGCCCCCAGCAGCACGGCGACAACGGGCAGCAGGTAACCGACCGTCGCGGCATTGGTCGCACCTTCGTCGGCGATGATCCGGAAGGTGAGGTGGAAGGTGATGCCGGTGGCGAAGATCCCCAGGACGATGACGGCGATCAAGCCCTGCTCGCTCAGATGGACCGGCGCCAGGCCACCGAACGGCAGAGTCAGGGCCGTCAGCGCCGACGCCGCGATGAGCTGGGCCGCGGAGAGGGCGATCGTGGGGATGCCCTTCCCGACCAGGTGCCGTCCCATGTACGCGAAACCGATGGCGTAGCTCGCCGCCGCGGCGACGATGGCGAGTGATCCCCAGCCGACAGATCCGGCGTGCTCCCACGGGGCGGAGATCAGCACGACTCCGGCGAACCCGAGCAGGAGCCCGCCAAGACGGATCGGGCGGATTCCGCGTTCCGTGCCGATGACGACCCCGACCAGGAATGTCCACAACGGAGTTGTCGCGTTCAGCACACCGGCCACCCCGGAGTCGACGGTCTGCTCACCGATGCTGAAAAGGAGGAAGGGCAGCGCGTTGCAGAAGAACGCGGCGACGAAGAGATGCGCCCAGATCCTGCGCCCGCCAGGGAGACGCCGGCGAGTCCCGAAGCACAACACCATCAAGGTGAGCGCACCGAGCAAGCAGCGAGCGAAGGTGAGCTGGGCGGGAGACAGCGCGGTCAGGGCCAGCTTGATCCAGAGGAATGTCGATCCCCACAGCAGGGCCAGCACGCCCAGCCGGGTCCACGCCCATGATCTGCCGACGATGCCGTTCACGCTGGTTCTCCTCGTACCGGGTTCTCGGCATGCCGGCGTTCCTGTCGGATGAGGACGGCGGTGATGCCTCGCTGCTAGTCTGGGTACTCTCTCCGAATGAAGCAAATAGATTCAATTCATCGAATCATGAGGTAATTGCATGAGCTTGACCCTGCGCCAGGTTGAGGTGTTCGCCGCCGTCATCGACCATGGCGGCTTCGGCGCGGCAGCGGACCACCTCCGAATGAGCCAGTCGGCTGTCTCGCACACGCTCGCCGCGCTGGAACGGGCCACCGGAGCACCACTCGTGCGCCGTGCCCCCGACATCACCACCACGGCGCTCGGCGAGGCTGTCCTCCCGTACGCCCGCAGCGTGCTCGCGGCAGCTCGCGCCCTGGGAGTCGCGATCGACAGCCAGACCGGAAAGGACGCCACCGGTCTCGTCCGGGTGGCTGCGGCGCCGACCGTCGCCCACCGACTCATTCCCGATCTGTTCGCCTTGTGGCGTGCGGAGATCCCCGGTGTCGACGTCCGGCTCTTCGAAGGCAGCGACACCGAGCTTGAGGACTGGCTGGCGACCGGGACGGTCGACGCCGCCGTGCTCATCGACCCCGATCCGTTTCCGGCCGGCGGCCTCCTGCTGGCCAGCGACGAATTCCGGGCCGTACTCCGAATGGATCACCCCCTGGCGACCAGCGACGCCATCGAACTCGACGATCTGCTGGCGGATCCGCTCCTGGTGAGCTCCAGCGGCTGCGAACCCCAGATCAAGCAGTTGCACGCCATGACCGGCGTCCGCTACGACCCCGCACAGCGAGTGCACGAGGTCAGCACGCTGCTTGCCATGGTCGAAGCCCACCTCGGCGTCGCGATCATGCCCTCACTCGCCGCCGCCATGCTCCCGACCACCCTCACCATGGTCGAGCTCCAACCCCGACTCGGCCGCCGCCTCGTGTTCACCGGCCCCACCAACCGACCGTGGCACCCCCACGTCACACGCATGCGCGACATCGCCGGCAGCTCTCCGAGAGGCAGGCAGACCAGCCGTGCCGACTGAGCGACGCCCGCCGCCGGAATGCGCAACGCCCGCATCCGTGTTGTCATGGGGGAACGCCACGAGAAGAAGGAGCGCGCATGCCGCTTGAGGGAGAGTACGAGCCGAGCACGTCGGAGTGGGCCCGGGTCCAGGCCGAGACCTTCGAGGCGACGAACGGGGCCGAGGCGAACACGCTGCGCGGCCGCCCGATCATCGTCATGACGTCGAAGGGCGCGAAGTCGGGCAAGCTCCGCAAGACCGCACTGATGCGCGTCGAGCACGACGGCGAGTACGCCGTGGTGGCTTCGCTCGGCGGGGCGCCGAAGCATCCGACCTGGTACTGGAACCTCAAGAAGCACCCGCACGTCGAGCTGCAGGACGGCGCCGAGAAGCACGACTACGAGGCCCGCGAGCTCGAGGGCGAGGAGCGCGAGGTCTGGTGGCGCCGCGCGAACGAGACGTGGCCGTCGTACGACGCCTACCAGACCAAGACAGACCGGCGGATTCCGGTCTTCCTGCTCACGCGCATCTCTCTCTGAGCGTCGGCGTGCGGATGTCGCATCCGGTCGTTCTCGCCCTGCCGTTCACCGAACGGTGGCTGGTGCAGAACAGCCCGGCCCGGCGAGTGCCGAGCCACGGAACCGACCTCTTCGGCGGGCGATTCGCCATCGACTTCGTCGGCGTCGACGAACGCGGGCGCACGGCCGGTGAGCGCGACTGGGGCACGCTGTTCGGCACCGAGCCGCCCGAGCGGTTCTTCGCGTTCGGTCGGCCGATCCTGGCGCCGGCCGACGGGGTGGTCGTCGCCGTGCACGACGGCGAGCCCGACCACGAGGCCCGACGGTCGCAACTCGCCCTCGTGGGGTACATGCTGGGCCAGGCGGCGCGGGCGAGGCAGGGCGTCGGGGCGATCGCCGGCAACCACGTGGTCATCGCCATGCGCGAGGGCGACGCGTTCGTCGCGCTGGTGCACCTGCAGGCCGGGTCGCTGCGGATGGGCGTCGGCGATGCGGTGGCCACCGGGCAGCAGCTCGCGTCGTGCGGCAACTCGGGCAACTCGACGCAGCCGCACGTGCACGTCCAGCTCATGGACGGTCCTGATCCGAACGTCGCGAAGGGCGTGCCGATGGCGTTCCGTGCGTACCGCGAGTGGCCGGCGCGCGCGCGCGAACCAAGGCTCGTGGACGCAGGCATCCCTGCAGAAGGCGCGGTCGTCGAGCCGCTCTGAGCCCGTCGCCCGGGGGCCGTCGCTCAGAGCCAGCGCATCGTGAACGCGCGGGCGAGGAGCGCTCGCAGCGGCGGCACGCCGAGCACCCGCACCGACGCGTTCCGCAATCGCAGCCGCATCCCCGACGCCGGCGCACCCATCGCCATGTTGAACGCGGCCTGCCGCACGGCGCGGCGGGCAGCCCCACTGCGCAACCGGTCGTAGGCCTCGAACGCCTCGAACGGTGCGCCCACCTCGAGCGCGACGGCGAGATCGTGGTCGAGGCGCATGGCGTCGAGCCATCCGAGGTTCATGCCCTGCCCGCCGATGGGGCTCAGCTCGTGGGCCGCGTCGCCGGCGAGCGCGACGCGACCGCGGGACATCCGCTCGGCGAGGTGCTGCCGCGCCTCGAAGGCACTCGGTTCAGCGGCGACGGATGGCTCGAAGGCGCCGCCCGTGCGCGAGTGCACGATCGTGGCGAGATGCTCGGCGGTGAGCTGGGCGGGCGGGCGGCGCACCCACGCCACCCACCGGCGCAGGCCGCCCGGCATCGGGAACGACTCCACGACCCCGGACGGCTCGAAGTGCAGGAGGGCCGACGTGGGCGCCCCCGTGTCGTCGCGCGTGTCGCCCATCACGTAGTGCGAGCGCCCGCGCCGTGCATGCCAGCCGATGCCCAGTTGCAGTCGGATGCCGCTGCGCACCCCGTCGGCCGCGACCGCGTACCAGGCGCTGACCGCCACCGCCTCGCCGCCCGCGTCTCCCGTGACCTCGACGTGCGTTCCGCGGTCGTGGATGGCGCGCACGTCCACGCCGCGGCGCAGCGCCCCGGGGCGCAGCTCGCCGAGCCGTCGCTCGAGCAGCTCCTCCGTCTCCAACTGCGGCAGCGACAACACCGTGCCCGCGCGTCGGAACGACATCTTCCCGAGCACGCGGCCCTCGCACGTGACGCGCCCGTCGGTGATCTCGACGGCGCGAGCTCTCGCCTCGCCTTCGAGTCCGGCGAGCGCGAGCGCCTTGAGCCCCGGCGGATGGATCCCGATGGCTCTGGAGCGTTCCGATCGCGCCCCGCGCCGCTCGAGCACGACGGCGTCGATGCCGCGCCGGGCGAGGAGGCATCCGAGCAGCAGACCCACCGGTCCGCCGCCCACGATCACGACATCGTGGCGCGGCTCGGCGGCGGGGGTCGTCTCAGCCATCGACGCCCCACACGACCTCGAGCCGTGACGGGAACCCGCGACGCACTCGCCACCCGGGCGGCAGCAGGGCGGCGAGCTCGGCAGCGGTGTGGCTGCGGCGGATCGAGGTGAGCCCGTCGGCCCGGATGAAGGTGCCCGCCAGGAGGTTGGGCACGAACGGCAGCGTCCCCAGCGCGAACCCGGCATATCCTAGTCGGCTGCGCTCGATGTCGCCGTGCACGACGAGTCCCGCGTTGCGCGCGAGCCGCTCGGAGTCGGCGAGGAGCGCCCCGAGCTCGCGACCGTCGAGGTGGTGCAGCACGTGGTTCGACATCACAACATCGAAGCACTCGGCCGCGTCGGCCAGCTCGCGGCTCGTCGCCTGCCGCAGCACGAGTCCCGGCATCGGCGGCTGGCGGCGCGCCCATGCGAGAGCCCGCTCATCGGGATCGATGGCGGTCACCTCCATGCGCAGGCCGTCGGCGCGGGCCCACGCGAGCAGGGCGCGGGGCACGTCGGCGCCGCCCGCGCCGATGTCGAGCACGCGCCGGGTCTCGGTGGACGACAGTCGGGGCCGGATCCAGCGCCGGTACACCGCTCGCGAGTTCGACACCACCGCGTTCACGAGGCGGAACCGGTCGTACGTGCGCTCGAGTGTCGCGACATCGGCGCCGGGGTCGTCCATCAACTCGGCACGGTCCTCCTCGCGCCGCGCGAGGAAGCGTCCATTCCTGCGGATATACGATCGGGCGCGCCGGGGATTGTGCGCTCCGCCCGGCGCGCCGGATCGTATATCCGCAGAATCAGACACGAAGCGCGCAGACGCGGAGCCGCCGCCAGACGAGAGGCGCGCCGACGCGGGAGGACGCGAGTCCCCGCCCGACCCACCCATTCAGGCGCGCACCGTCATGAGCGCCGACTCCACGGTGAGACCCGGGCCGAACGCCATGGCCGCGACGCGGTCGCCATCGGCGGCGGCATCCGACCGCAGGATGTTCTGCAGCACGAACAGCACCGTCGCACTCGACATGTTGCCGAAGTCGCGCAGCGTCTCGCGAGCGGGCACGAGCTGGGGCTCCGTGAGCTTCAGCCGCGTCTCGACCTTGTCGAGGATCGACCGGCCGCCCGGGTGGATGGCCCAGTGCTCGATCGCGTCGCTCGAGGCATCCGTCGCAAGCGCCTCCGCGAGCGCGTCGTCATGGGCGAACAGTGGCTCGAGCGCGCCCGTGATGTGGTCGTCGATGATCGCGGGAATCGCGTTCGAGAGCACCATCTCGAAGCCGTGGTCGCCGATCTTCCACGCCATGTCGCTCTCGCCCTCAGGCGTGATGCGCGTCGCGAAGCGGTCGAGGCCGAACGAGCGCTCGCCGGCCTCGGGCGGCCTGGCCGTCACGATTCCGGCCGCGGCGCCGTCGGCGAAGAGCGACGACGCGACGATCGTGTCGGGGTCGTTCGAACTGCGCAGGTGGAGCGTGCAGAGCTCGACGCTGATGACGAGCACGGCGGCCGAGGCATCCGCTTCGCATAGCTGCTTCGCGATGCGCAGCGCGGGGATCGCGGCATAGCAGCCCATGAATCCGAGGTGGTACCGCTCGACGCCGGCGTCGAGGCCGAGTTCGCGGGCGACCATGAAGTCTGGGCCGGGGGCGTAGAAGCCCGTGCACGACACGGTGATGACGTGCGTGATGTCGGATGCCTCGATGCCCGGGCATGCCGCGATCGCCGCGCGCCCCGCCTCGACGTAGAGCCGCGTGGCATGTTCGGCGTAGAGCTCATTGCGCGCCTTCGTGCCGGGCAGTAGCAGCTCGCCGCTGTCGATGTCGAAGAACACCGGTTCTTCGGGATGCGCATCGCGGCTGAGCTCCTCGAGCACGGTGTACCGCGTCTCGATGCCCGAGACGTTGAACGACGTTGCGACGATGCGCTGCGCGAGCCGGTTGAGGCCGGGTTGCGCGGCGAACACGTCGCGCACCTCGGGCTGCACGAGCACCGTCGGCGGCACGGCGGTCGAGACGGCGCGGAGCGAGACCCCGGCGCTCACGCCGCGCCCCTCGGTGTGATCGGTCGGAACTGCGGCATGGCGACCCCCTTTTCGGCAGACTAACCCGGTGGGCAGGCGGGGTCCAGACTCCGGCCGCCCGGCCGGGGGTTCTCAGGGCCAGCGCTCAGAAACTGCCGATGCCCTTGCCGATCAACACGACCCCGATCACGACGAGGAGCACGGCCATGACTCGGCCGACTCCCTTGGATCCCGCGTCGTGTGCCCACTCGTCTCGCTCATCTGATCCCCCCGTCCACGGCGCAGGTCACGCCGGCGGCACCAGATTGCCACTACGGCGAACGCCTGTCACGCACCGCCTCGCCCGCAGCTCAGCTGTCGGTGGGGTCCAGCACCTCGAGCATCGACCCCTGCACGAATCCGGCCCACTCGTAGGCGGCGCGCAGGTAGTCGTCGCGGGTCTCCGCCGCGGTGTCCTCGCTCTCGTCGACGACGCCGACGCGTTCGGCGAGGATGAGCCGGAGGTCGGTGAGGAAGGTGAGCCAGCCCCACGCCTCCGATTGGTCGAGCTCGATCTGCACGACCCCGCCTGCGTTCTCGTCGACGGCGGTCGCATCGCGAACCCGCTGGGCCGCCTGTCGCTTGCCGTCGACGAGGTTGTCACGCGTGTAGCGGGCGAACTCGCGCGACGAGGTCTGGTCGTCGGGGTAGGCGTTGGGCAGCAGCCGCCCCAGCGCGGGATCGTCGGCCTCGCCGAGCAGCAGCACCGAATCCACCTGGTCGGCCAGCTCGGAGAGCAGCATCGCCTCCTCGGCCTCGAGCACGAGGCGCACGCCCTCGCCACCGCTGCGTCCGGCGACGATCATGTGCCGGCCCTCGACACCGTGGCCTGCAGCCCGTAGCCGTGCATGGCTTCGACGTGGCGCTCCATGGCCTCCCGGTTGCCGGTCGCGACGACGGCACGCCCCTCGGTGTGGACCTGCAGCATGAGGCGCTCGGCCTCTTCGCGCGGGTACCCGAAGTAGCTGCGGAACACGTAGCTCACGTACGTCATGAGGTTCACCGGATCGTCCCAGACGATCGTGCGCCACGGCTCCTCCGACACGCCGCGGGTGGTCGTGTCGGTGTCGAGCTGCTCGAGCGTGCTGGTCACCTCCCCAGCCTGACATGACCTCGCGCGTCCCGGAACCCGTCGTGCCTCACTCCCTCCGCGACGCCGTGACCGTGAACTTCGGATTCCGGGCCACCTGACGGGTCTCGCCGACGATGCGCTCGAGGAGCGGCCGGTATCGCAGGTGCGAGTTCCACACGCACCAGAGCTCGCCGGCCGGTGCGAGCACGCGGGCGGCATCCGCGAACAGGTGCCGGGCGATGCCCGTGTGCAGCGCCGCGTCCGAGTGGAACGGCGGGTTCAGCACGATGAGCGGCTCGCTCGCGTCGGGCAGTAGTTCGAGACCATCGACCCGCGTCACGTGCACCCGGTCGGCGACGGCGTTCACCTCGGCGGTCGCGCGAGCGGATGCCGCGGCCGCCGCCGAGCGGTCGGTCGCCGTCACCCGGATGCCCGGGCGGGAACGCGCGAGCCACGCGGCGACCACGCCAGACCCGCACGCGAGGTCGACGGCGGACGCGGCATCCGGCACCGCCGCACCGAGTTCGCCCAGCAGGAAGCGCGTGCCGATGTCGACGCCGGCGCCTGCGAACACGCCGCCGTGCGCCACGACCGTGACGCCGAGGTCGTCGTGTCGCTCGCCGCGCGGCCAGCCGGGCGCGGGCGGCCGGCGCTCCGCCCGCGGGCCGCTCGTCGTCAGCACGCGCGACTTCTGCCGCGCATGCGACACGTCGACCCGCTCGAACCACGCCCCCAGCACGTCGTTCATCGCGAGGGTCATGTGCTTGATCCGTGCGCCCGCGATGATGACGACGTCGGATGCCGCGTGCTGCGCCACGAGCCCGGCGACCTCGTCGAGGCGATCGAGCGAGCGCGGGAGGCGCAGCAGGACGACGCGTGCGCCGCAGAGGAGCTCCGAGCCGAGCGGCAGGGATCGCACGTCGGCCGCGTACCCCGCGCGCTCGGCGTTCTGCGCGAGGGCGCGTTCTCCCGTGATGAGGTCCTGATGCGCCCGGATGTCGCGGGCTCCCGCCGCGGCGGCGCCGAGCGCGAGGGCGCCGTACGCGTCGTCGATGACGACGAGTTCACCCGGCCCGACGCCGGCGACGAGCGCGGCCGCGTGGTCGAGGATCAACCGGTCCGCGGCATCCGACGCCTCGAGCCCCGGACCCTCGACATCGGGATGCCGGCGCAATCCGCCGAGGTCGAGAGACATGCGCCAAGGCTACGCGTTGCTCGTTCCGTGTCGCGTTCAGGGGCTGCGGCTCCCGGATTCGTTTGCTAACCTCGGGCCCCGATGCGGCACGCAGACCGGACACGGGCGCGGCGCGCGGCACCACACGGTGTCGCGGCATCCGTCGACCGCGCCCGAACCGCTCGCCGGCTCGCCCCGCTCGCGGCCGCCATCGCGGTGCTCTCGCTCGGCCTGACCTTCGCGATCGCGCCGCAACCGGCGGCACTGACTGCTCCGACGGCGGCAGGGGAGCTCGGTGCCGGTGAGACGCAGACGCTGACGGTGGCCCCCGATGTCGCGTCCGCCGCAGTGTCGCAGGAGTCGTACACCGCCACCGACGGCAAGCAGACCCTCATCTCGTCGGGCACGAACGCCGACTGGGCGGAACTCGTGCTCATCTACGGCGACTGGCCGGTGACCGAGCAGAACGTCACGGTGATGCTGCAGTGGATGCGTGAGGAGAACGGCGTCGACAACTGGTGGAACCGCAACAACCCGCTGAACAACGGCTACGGGTCGGGCGGTGGCTCGGGCCTGGGCAGCTACGACAGCCTCGACACGGCGGCACGATACGCGGCCGAGAACCTGCTGAAGCGTTCGTTCTACACCGCCATCGTCGCCGCCCTCGAGGACGGCACGTCGGCGCACGCCGTGGCGCAGGCGATCTGGGCGTCGCCGTGGGCCGAGAGCCGCTACGGCAACGGTTCATGGTGGTCGACGTCGCCGGTGCCCATCATCCAGGCGCCGGCATCGGCCTGGTGACCGAGCCTACCCCTGGCGGCTGGCGCTACTCCCGCTCGAGCGGTCGCCACACCACCACGGCGTTCTCGCGGCGCACGCGCGTACCCGCCCGCAACGAGACGACCTCGCCCTCCGAGCCCGCGGCGAACACGCGGCGCCCGGGCCGGTTGAGCATCTCGTCGGCGAGTGCGGCCTCGAGTTCGCGCACGCGTCGGCGGAGCGACGAGACCTCGTCTTCCAGGCCGAGCACGCGTCGGATGCCCTCGAGGCTCACGCCCTCGCTCGACAGCTGGGCGATCTCGCGCAGATGGGCCACGTCGCGCATCGAGTAACGCCGCGACCGGCCCGCGGTGCGCGTGGGCGACACGAGACCGAGGCGATCGTACTGTCGCAGCGTCTGCGGGTGCATGCCGGCGAGCTCGGCGGCCACCGAGATGACGAACAGCGGGCTCGTCTCATCCATGTCATCGCCCCCATCTCACCGGTTGACAGGAGAACGCACGATTCACAGGATCGGCTCCGAGGCATCCGTCCTGCAGATCGGGTGAATGCCTGGACATCGTCAGCCTCGGGCCTTCGTGAGCAGGTCGTCGCGCGGGTTCTCGTCGGGCAGCTCCGAGACGAACGCCTTGAGCTTCTCCTCGGCGTCCTTCGACAGGTGCGACGGCACCGCCACCTGCACGATGGCGAGCAGGTCGCCGGTGCCCTTGGAGGTCGCGACCCCGCGGCCCTTGACGCGCAGCACTCGCCCGCTGGGCGTGCCGGGCGCGACCTTGAGCTTCACCGGGTCGCCGCCGAGCGTCGGCACCTGGATGGTCGCACCGAGCGCGGCCTCGGCGAACGTCACGGGCACGGTGACCCGCAGGTTCAGCCCGTCGCGCTCGAAGACGGGGTGCTTTCGCACATTCACGGTGAGGATCAGGTCGCCCGCCTCGCCGCCGTCGGGTGACGGATGTCCCTTGCCCCGGAGCTTGATCTTCTGCCCGTCGGCCACTCCAGCCGGGATGCGCACGGTGAGCGGCCGGCCGTCGGCCGTCTGCAGGGTGACCTGCTCGCCCTTGGTGGCGGTGAGGAAGTCGAGCGTCGTCGTCGCCACGACATCGCGCCCGCGCGAGGGACCGCCGAAGCCGCGGTAGCCGCCGGTCGGTTGGCCGAACCGGCCGCCGCCGAACAGGCCGCCGAGCAGGTCGTCGTAGTCTGCGCCCTGCTGGGAGGTGTACCTCGTGCGGCCGCCAGGGCCGCCGAACATGGTGCCGAAGACGTCCTCGAAGCCGCCGGCACCGCCGGCGCCACCGGGTGCGGTGAACCGGGCGCCCGAGCCCATGGCGCGGATCGCGTCGTACTCCTTGCGCTCCTCGGCGTCGGACAGTACCGAGTGCGCCTCGCTGACCTCCTTGAACTTCGCCTCGGAGGCGGCGTCGCCGGGATTCTGGTCGGGGTGATACGTGCGCGCGAGCTTGCGGTACGCCTTCTTGATGTCGGCGTCGCTCGCGTCCTTGGAGACGCCGAGCACCTGGTAGAAGTCCTTGTCGAACCAATCCTGGCTGGCCATCGGCACCTCCTCTTCGAAATCTAGTGGGTGGTCGGTGTTCGGTGGTCGAGTATCGGCGAAGCCGCGTATCGAGACCCGTTGCGAGGTCTCGGTACGGCCGCATGCGGCCTACTCGACCACCGGATGCCGCTACTGCGGCGTCTTGACGACCACCTTCGCGGCCCGCAGCAACGTGCCCCCGAGCAGGTAGCCCGTCTCGACGACGTCGGCGACCGTGTCGGTCTCGACCTCGTCGGACGGCTGCTGGAAGATCGCCTCGTGCTTCTGCGGGTCGAACGGCTCGCCCACCTCGCCGAACGGCTGGAGGCCGAGCTTCGCCGTCGCGGCACGCAGCTTCGCCGCGATCGTCGCGAACGGGGCGTCGCCCTCGAGATCGCCGTGCTTCTCGGCGCGGTCGAGGTCGTCGAGCACGGGCAGCAGCGCGGCAACGGCCGCGCCGACGGCGCGCTCGCGCTCCACCTCGCGGTTCGCCTCGGTGCGCCGACGGTAGTTCGCGTACTCGGCGGTGACCCGCTTGAGGTCGGCGAGGTGCTCGTCGCTCGGCTCCTGCACCTCGGCCCTGGCCGCATTCAGGATGTCGTCGACCGTGAGCTCGTGCTCGTCGTCGGCGTCGGTGGGCTCCGCCATGTCGGCGTCGTGGGGCGCGGATGCCGCGGCAGCGTCGGCTGCGGCATCCGTCGCCTCGTCGAAGCTCTCATCGGCCGGCGCCTGGCGAACCTCCCCGGTCTCCGGGTCGATGCGCCGCTTGTCGCGGATCACCGGCTCTTCGTGGTTCTGGTTCTCGTCGGACATGATTACTTCTTCTCGTCCTCGTCGTCGATGACTTCGGCGTCGACCACGTCCTCATCGGAGGACTCGCCGCCCTCGGTGCCCGACGCGTTCGCGTCCTCACCGGGGTTGGCGCTCGCGCCGGCGCCGGCCTCCTGGCCCTGCGCGTAGATCGCCTCGCCGAGCTTGGTCTGCGACTGCGAGAGCTTCTCGAACGCGCTCTTCACGGCGTCGTCGTCGTCGCCCGCGAGTGCCGACTTCAGCGCGTCGACATCGCCCTGCACCTCGGATTTGACGTCGGCGGGGAGCTTCTCGTCGTTGTCCTTGATGAGCTTGTCGATCGAGTAGGCGAGCTGCTCGGCGGAGTTGCGGGTCTCGGCGGACTCGCGGCGCTTCTTGTCTTCGGCGGCGTGCTCCTCGGCGTCGCGCACCATGCGCTCGACGTCCTCCTTGGGGAGGGCCGAACCGCCGGAGATGGTCATCGACTGCTCCTTGCCGGTGCCCTTGTCCTTGGCCGACACGTGCACGATGCCGTTGGCGTCGAGGTCGAAGGTCACCTCGATCTGCGGGATGCCGCGCGGTGCCGGGGCGATACCGGTGAGCTCGAATGTGCCGAGCGGCTTGTTGTCGCGCGTGAACTCGCGCTCGCCCTGGAAGACCTGGATGGCGACCGACGGCTGGTTGTCGTCGGCGGTCGTGAAGGTCTCGCTGCGCTTGGTCGGGATGGCCGTGTTGCGCTCGATGAGCTTCGTCATGATGCCGCCCTTGGTCTCGATGCCGAGGCTCAGGGGGGTCACGTCGATGAGCAGCACGTCCTTCCGCTCGCCCTTGAGGACGCCCGCCTGCAGGGCCGCGCCGACGGCGACGACCTCATCGGGGTTCACGCCCTTGTTGGGCTCCTGACCGGTCTCCTGCTTCACCA
The DNA here is from genome assembly GCF_040679595.1 of Agromyces sp. NPDC052230. Classification (NCBI taxonomy): domain Bacteria; kingdom Bacillati; phylum Actinomycetota; class Actinomycetes; order Micrococcales; family Microbacteriaceae; genus Agromyces; species Agromyces sp. NPDC052230. The sequence continues at coordinate 464,551 of NZ_JBFAVC010000001.1, forward strand.
GGTCGGAGACGGAGGGCATACGGGTCGAGCCGCCGACGAGCACGACGTGCGCGACATCCGACAGCTTGATGCCGGCCTCGCGGATCACGTCTTCGAAGGGCTTCTTGGTGCGGTCGAGCAGGTCGCTCGTCATGTTCTCGAACTGCGCGCGCGTGAGCGACTCATCGAGGTTGGCGGGGCCGTTCTCGGTGAGCGAGAGGTAGGGGAGCTGGATGCTCGTCGACATGCTCGACGACAGCTCCTTCTTCGCCTGCTCGGCCGCCTCCTTGAGGCGCTGGAGGGCGATCTTGTCCTTCGAGACGTCGACGCCCGTCGAGTCCTTGAAGCGCTTGATGAGGTGGTCGACGATGCGCTGGTCCCAGTCGTCGCCGCCGAGCCGGTTGTCACCGGACGTCGCGCGCACCTGGATGGTGGAGAAGTCGTCGTCCTTGCCCACTTCGAGGAGCGAGACGTCGAACGTGCCGCCACCGAGGTCGAAGACGAGGATGAGCTCGTCCTCCTTGCCCTTGTCGAGGCCGTACGCGAGTGCCGCGGCCGTGGGCTCGTTGATGATGCGGAGCACGTTGAGGCCCGCGATCTCGCCGGCCTCCTTGGTGGCCTGGCGCTCGGCGTCGTTGAAGTACGCCGGCACGGTGATGACGGCGTCGGTGACCGTGTCGCCGAGGTACTGCTCGGCGTCACGCTTCAGCTTCTGGAGGATGCGGGCCGAGATCTCCTGCGGCGTGTACTGCTTGCCGTCGATCTCGCGCTTCCAGTCGGTGCCCATGTGGCGCTTGACCGACGCGATGGTGCGGTCGACGTTGGTGACGGCCTGGCGCTTCGCGGTCTCGCCGACGAGCACCTCGCCGTCTTTCGTGAAGGCCACCACCGAGGGGGTCGTGCGGAAGCCCTCCGCGTTGGCGATGACGACGGGCTCGCCGCCCTCGAGCACCGAGACGACCGAATTGGTCGTGCCGAGGTCGATTCCTACTGCACGTGACATGTGTTTCTCCTTCTGCCTGGGAGACGGACGAGCGGATGTCGCGCGCGCTCCGGTGGCGGTCGATTCGGCCGTCGTGGCCCAAATCGAAGTCAGTATCGCCGGAACTTGAGTCCCGACGACTCAAGCTTTGCAGCGCCGAAAGCGCGTGTCAAGTCGAAAGCTCGAAACTTGAGTGCACTTGACTCAACCCTCGGCTGACGTTCAGTATTCCTGCGGTGGCGGATGCTGCGACTGACGCGTCGGCTTGCCTGCGGTGACCCTACCCCGGAGACCCGGGCGTATCGTGGGGCCCGGGGACAGTGCGCTGCGGTCGCACGGCCGGCGGTCGGGCTGGGGATCATTCCACCGGCTGCGACGGTGGGGACCTCTAAGCTGCACCGATGACCTCCAGCTCGCGTTCGCTGCCGTTCATCGTCGTCCTCGCCCTTGCCCTCTCGGGCTGCACCGGGCCGTCGGAGCCGACGCCGCCGCCTTCCCCGAGCCCGTCGACCACCGCCGAGGCGACGCCGACGCCGACTCCCACGCTGGTCGACTGTCCCGACATCCTCTCCGCCGACGGCAACGCGAAACTGGCCGCCGACGGCCTCGAGCCGCGGGACCCGCGAGTCGTCGACCCGTTCGCCGTCCGACTCGTCGACGCCGGCGGGGTGGCCTGTACCTGGGTGAAGGCGCAGACCGATCTCGTCCTGACGGTCGTGCAACTGCCGGTCCCCGACTCCGAGTGGAACGCGTGGGAGACCGCGCTCCTCGAGGCCGACTTCGTCGACTCGACCGGCTCGGGCACCCTGTTCACCGGGCCGATCGAGGTCGGGAGCGGTGTGAGTCCGGTCGTCGTGGCGTCTGGCGACCGGATCACCTTCCTCAACACTCCGGCGTTCGCAGACCTCCTCGCCCCGCACACCATCTGACCCGGGAGGTGTCGGGACGGGGCGGCGGCGCATCCTGCGTATAATGGATTCATCAATCCATCAATCGCTTGAGGAGGCGCGGTGCTGTCCGATTCCAGCCGCCCGCTCTACGAGGTCAAGGCCAACATGTTCAAGGGCCTCGCTCACCCGCTGCGGGTGCGCGTGCTCGAGGTGCTCTCGACCCGCCCCGAGACATCCGTTTCCGAACTGCTCGAGGTGACCGGGCTCGAGGCCTCGCACCTGTCGCAGCATCTCGCCGTGCTGCGCAACAACCGGCTCGTGACCGCCGACCGGCGCGGCAACCAGGTGTACTACCGGCTCGCGTACCCGCAGGTCGCCGACCTGCTGCGTGTGGCCCGCACGCTGCTCGGCGACATCCTCGAGACCACCGAGCGGCAGCTCGTCGAGAGTTCCGGTCTGCCCGAGCTCCCGCCCGCCGCGCCCGCGGAGACGACCGAGGGCCGCCCATGACCTCCGCGCGCGTCACCGATGCCCTGCGAACCCTGCGGTCCCTGCTGCCGTCCACCGCCGACTACCGAGACACGAAGCGCACCTGGAAGGGCGACCTCGTTGCGGGCATCACGGTGGGCATCGTGGCCCTGCCGCTGGCCCTCGCGTTCGGCGTGAGCTCGGGCGCCGGCGCCGAGAGCGGCCTCGTCACGGCGATCATCGCGGGCGTCATCGCCGCCGTGTTCGGCGGGTCGAACGTGCAGGTGTCCGGCCCGACCGGCGCCATGGTCGTCGTGCTCGGGCCGATCATCGCGACGAACGGACTCGGTGCGCTCGCCATCGTCGGCCTCCTGGCCGGCATCATCGTGGTCATCGCCGGGGTACTGCGGCTCGGGCGTGCGGTCACCTACATCCCGTGGCCGGTCATCGAGGGGTTCACCCTCGGCATCGCGATCATCATCTTCCTGCAGCAGGTGCCCGCCGCGCTCGGCACCGAACCCGGGCCGAGCACCAACGCGCTCATCGCGGCCATCGAGTCGCTTCCCACCGTGAGTTGGCCCGAGGCCGGCTGGGCGCTCGGCATCGTGCTCGTGGTCGCGGCGGTCATGGTGTTCGCCCCCAAGATCCACAAGCTGCTGCCCGGCTCGATCATCGCCATCGTGCTCGTGAGCGTCGTCGCCGTCGTCGCGCAGCTCCCGGTGGCCGCGATCGGCGAGCTGCCGCCCGGCCTACCCATGCCCATCGTGCCCGAGCTCACGTTCGACACCATGTCGCCCCTGATCGGCGCGGCCTTCACGGTCGCCGCGCTCGCCGCCATCGAGTCGCTGCTGTCGGCCCGTGTCGCGGCGTCGATCTCCGACACAGGGGCGTACGACGCCGACCGCGAGCTCGTCGGCCAGGGGCTCGCCTCCGTGGCATCCGCCTTCTTCGGCGGCATGCCGGCCACGGGCGCGATCGCTCGCACCGCCGTGAACGTGCGCACGGGCGGGCGCACCCGGCTCGCCGCGATCGTGCACGCCGTGCTGCTGGCCGGCATCGTGCTCGCCGGAGCGAGCATCGTCGCGGTCATCCCGCTGGCCGCATTGGCCGGCGTGCTCATGGTGACCTCGACGCGCATGATCTCGATCGCGACCGTCCGCACGGTCGTGGGCTCGACGCGCTCCGACGCCGTCGTGTTCGTCATCACCGCGCTCATCACCGTGACGTTCGATCTCATCTACGCCGTGCTCATCGGCATCGCCGTCGCCGCGTTCTTCGCGCTCCGCGCCCTCGCACGCTCGAGCGGCGTGCACCGCGAGGAGCTGCCCGGCCCTGCCGAGCCCGGCGACGAACGCATCGCCCTCTTCCGGCTCGAGGGCGCGCTGTTCTTCGGCGCGGCCGAGCGCATGCTCGAGCGAGTCGGCGACATCCGTGACGTCGAGGTCGTCATCATCCGGATGTCGCAGCTGCAGATCCTCGATGCGACCGGGGCCCAGGTGATCAACGAGCTCATCCAGGCGCTCGAGCGGCGCGGCGTGACCGTACTCGTGAAGGGGATCCAGACCCGCCACCTGCAACTGTTCACCCATGTCGGCGCCATCGCCTCACTACGGCACCAGAACCACCTGTTCGAAGAACTGCCGGGCGCCGTCGAGCACGCGCGAAGCCACATCATGCGCGGGCCGGTGAAGCCCGTGCGGGGCTGAACGACGAGGGCGTACCGTTCAGAACCTGCCAACCACTGACGACTCAGTGACATCCCCGACGCCCAGACACCAACGCTGACCTAAGCTGCCGCGATGACCGTTCGCCGAATGAGCATCGTTCCCACCGTGTTGTTCGCCGTCGTGGCCCTTGCTGCCTGTACCGCCGCACCCGGCACGACGCCCGCACCGAGCGCACCCAGCGCGACCATGCCGTCGGCGGATGCCACCTCCGAGCCGGAGCCGAGCGCAGCACCGGCCGTGACCTGCGACGACGTGCTGACCGCCGAGACGTATACCCGGTTCGAGGCCGACGGCATCGAACCGATCGATCCCCCGATCGTGGTGGACCCGTTCGCCCAGCAGTTGGTGGAGGCCGGAGCGCTCACGTGCACTTGGGGCGCACCGGCAGCCGAAGGGCTGACCGTCGTGCGCTTGTCCGACGCCGACTCGACCGAATGGGAACCGATGCTCGCCGACGCGGGGTTCGTCGAGACGAATGACCCGGTCCCGGGCGCTTACACCGGCCCCGTCGACCCCGGCTTGGGCGAGACCCCCATCGTCGTGGTCACCGGCGACACCCTGACGTACGCCGACAACCCGACGGTCGCGGGTTGGCTCGTTCCGACGTCGTAGCCAACCACTCGGGGCTCTGGACACGAGGGTCCCGACGCGCGTATGCTCACCAGCGGACCGCGCCACGCGGCATCCGTCGCCGAGATCGGAAGGAGAGACCGATGAACACCGTCCTTGTCGTGCGCATCGCAGACACCCTTCCCTGTGAGGCCGCCCGCTAGAAGCGTCAGGTGGCCTCCGTGACCTCGGAGAACCACCGTGCCCTTCATCTCGTCGCTCGACGATTCGTCCACCGCGCCGTTCGGCGCGTCATCCACCCTCATGTTCCAGGCCGCCGAGCCGGGCGAGGGTCAACGCTGGTCGACGTGGCCGGCGACCATTCCCACCGAGCGCGGCCCTGAGCCGCGCCCCGATTGGCTCGTGACCAGTGCCGCCGCCATCGACACCGAACTCGGGGTCGTGAAGACCGGCAAGGAGGCGAGCCTCTTCCTCATCGAACGTGCGGTTCCGGATGCCCCGGCCGACGTACCGGGCAACGCCGTGCTCCTCGCGGCCAAGCGATATCGCTCGAGCGAGCACTCGGACTTCCATCGCTCCGCGGTCTACACCGAGGGACGCGGCACTCGCCGCAGCCGCGACGTGCGCGCGGTGGCGAAGGGCACGACGTTCGGTCGCGCCATGGCCCGGGTGCAGTGGGCCTCCGCCGAGTTCGACGCACTGAGCCGACTCACCGAGCTCGGGGCATCCGTGCCGTACCCGGTGCAGGTGCAGGAGACCGAGGTGCTCATGGAGTTCATCGGCGCGGGACGGGTCGCGGCGCCGCGGCTCGCCCAGGTGCGCGCGAGCCGCGAGGAGCTGCGCGACCTGTTCCAGCAGGTGGCCGAGTTCATGCACACGCTCGCCCGCGCGGGGCTCGCGCACGGCGACCTCTCGCCGTACAACCTGCTCGTGCACCACGGGCGCGTCGTCGCGATCGACCTTCCCCAGGTGGTCGACCTCGTGTCGAATCCGCAGGGCTTCGACCTGCTGCACCGCGACTGCGTCAACGTGTGCGACTGGTTCACGAGGCAGCGCCTGGAGTGCGACGCCGAGGAGCTGTTCGGCGAGCTGGTGGGCGAGGTGGGGTTCTGAGCGGGCCGGGGGCGAGCGGTCTCGTCGCCACTCGCCACCCTCGCCGCTCAGGGCTGGCCAGGAGATTTCTCGCTCGGACTTGCCAATAGGAAGATATCTTCCTATTGTCACGATATGGAACATCGCATCGAACCCCTGGCCGTCGTCGCCGCGAGCGTGCTCGCCCTCCTCCTCAGCGGATGCGCGGGCGCCGCGGTGGAGACCGCCGGCCAGGGCGCCGCGGGTGGAACGGTCGCACCCGTTGAAGCCGCGTCGCCCACCGAGACGCCCGCGGCACCCGACCCCGACTCGACGCCGGCGGCGACGACCTGCGACACGGTGCTCACCGCCGACGAGTACGCCCGGCTCGCTGACGATGGCCTCGCAGTCGACGACGCGCCGTACCTCCTCGGACCCGTCATGGAGCGCATGGCCACCGCGGGCGCCCTCGTCTGCGTCTGGAGCAAGCCGATGAGCGACGTGTCCGCCTGGTATGCGCGACTCGACGTCGGCGGCGACGGAGCGAGGTGGCTCACCGAGCTCGAGGCCGAAGGGTGGCTCGAGGACACCGAGCGGGGCGACGGCACGTATCTCGCTCCCGCGGACTACGACGCCAACTACCAGCCGTCAGTACAGCTCCGCGATGGTGTGCTGCACTTCGCGAGCTACAACCGCTTCCTCGAATCCGTGCTCGAGCTGCAGTAGCCGCATCGCGCGGGCGTCCTCAGCGCTACAGCGGCCGGCCGAGCGGCGCCACGCGCAGTGTCGTGCCGTGCGCGAGCGGCGTGAGCATCTCCGCGACGGATGCCGGTTCGCTCGCGTACTTCGCGCGGAGCGCGTCGTCGACGCGACCCTCGTCTGCATCGGTCGCCGCGACCGGCTCGAACTCCACGGCCTGCACACCGTCGGGCGTCTCGAACCCTGAGCCCGGGTTCGTCGTCGCGCGACGGAACCACTTCGAGTCGGGTCCATAGGCGGAGCGGATGTATCCGACGCCGTCGACCTCGACCGCCCAGATCGGGGTGGAGATGCGGCGTCCATCGCGCGTGCTGGTCACGATGTGCACCGTGTTGGTCTCGCGGAGGAACTCGATGAGTCGATCGTCAGTGGCCATACTCCTGTCGAACGCGGCCATCCTGTGGTCCATTCCGGCAGCGGGTCGCTGACCCTGCGGTCCATTCCGGCAGCGGGTCGCTGTCGCTGCGGCATCCGTGAGCGTTACAGTGCACGAAGATCAGCGCTGATCCACGGGATGCCGGACCGACCGCGCGCCGACATCTCCCGTTCACCCGACCGAACGAGGCTTCCGTCATGACCCTCCCCCCCGAGCAGCCGACCCCTCCGACCCCGCCTGCCACCGCGAACAGCGGCGCCATCGGCGTCATGGGCCTGCAGTTGCAGGAGGGGCGCAAGATCCCGCGCCGGCAGGTGGTGGCGTGGGCGTTGTGGGACTGGGCGACGCAGCCGTTCAACTCCGTGATCCTGACGTTCGTGTTCACGGCCCTCTATCTCACGAGCGGCACGTTCCTGGATCCGGCGGTCGCGGCGCTCGACGAGGGTGACCCTGCACGTGAGGCCGGGCTGGCCGACCTGGCCAGCGGGCTGGGATGGGCGATCACGATCGCCGGCGTCCTCATCGCGTTGCTCGCGCCCGTGCTGGGGCAGCGGGCGGATATCGCGGGTCGCCGCAAGCTCTGGCTGGGCGGCGCGACCCTCGCGCTCGTGGCGACGATGTTCGCGTTGTTCTTCGTACAGGGCGAGCCCGCGTACTTCCTGCTCGGCATCTCGCTCATCGCGGCGGGGACCGTGTTCAGCGAGATCGCCGGCGTGAACTACAACGCCATGCTCGTGCAGGTCTCGACACCGAAGACGGTCGGCAAGGTCTCGGGGCTCGGATGGGGCCTCGGGTACATCGGCGGCATCGTGGCGCTCGTCATCGTCGTCGTCGCGGAGACCTTCGACTGGTGGGGCATGCCGACGGAGAACGGGCTCGCGTTCCGGGTGATCGCCGTGGGATGCGCCGTGTGGACGCTCGTGTTCGCGTGGCCGTTGTTCGTGTACGTGCCCGAGGCGCCGCCCGCACCTCGCCGCGAACACGTGTCGTTCTTCCGCGGGTACGTCGTGCTCGTGAAGGACATCATCGCGCTCTGGCGCGACTCACGCCCGACGTTCTGGTTCCTGCTGGCGAGTGCCGTGTTCCGCGACGGCCTCGCGGGGGTGTTCGCGTTCGGCGCGGTCATCGCGGCGGTCGCGTTCGGCTTCTCGTCGAGCGAGGTGCTGATCTTCGGCATCGCCGCCAACCTGTTGGCCGGCGTCTCGACCATCCTCGCCGGACGCTTCGACGACCGGTTCGGGGCGCGCGCGGTGATCATCTTCTCCCTGTCGGGGCTCGTCGTCGCCGGCCTGGCGGTGTTCTTCCTCCACGACGCGGGCAAGCTCGTGTTCTGGATCTTCGGCCTCGTGCTCACCCTCTTCGTGGGCCCGGCGCAGGCGGCATCGCGCTCGTTCCTCGCCCGGGTCACCCCCGCCGGCCGGGAGAGCGAGATCTTCGGCCTCTACGCGACCACCGGGCGTGCGGCGAGCTTCCTCTCGCCGCTCCTGTGGGCGGGGCTCATCGCCGCGTTCGGCGCGACCTACTGGGGCATCCTCGGCATCGTCATCGTGCTGGCGGCGGGCCTCGTGCTCATGCTGTTCGTGAAGGCGCCGACCGAGCAGGCCTGATGCCTCACCCGCGACCCCATGCCTCGGCGAATCGGGTGAGCAGGTCGGCGAACTGCCGACGCTCGGCCGGCGTGAAGTCGGCGAGCGCGCGCTCGACGGCGCCGCGTCGGTGATCGAGCAGTGACGAGAGGGCTGCACGCCCGGCATCGGTGATGATCAGGATGCTCCGCCTGGCGTCGCCTGGATCCACGTCGCGCCGCACGTGGCCCGCCTCGACGGCCGCCTGCGCGAGTCGACTCGCCCGCGGCTGATCGACGCCGATCGCCGATGCGAGATCGGTCACGGAGCTCGGTCCGTGGTGGTCGAGCACCATGAGCAGCCGGACGGCGGCGTGACCCCCTCTGCCGCCGGCCGCGCCCTGCCCGTGCGGAGCGCCATGACCCCCGTGCGGGCGTCCGCCGAACGGTCGGCCGCCCTGGTGAGGTCCGCGGTGGCCACCCCTCCACCCGAACTGGCCGCCGGGGCCACGACCCCGAAGCGATCCGAGCGCGGCTTCGACGGCGGCGACAGGGTCATCGGGGTCGGCCGGCTCGCCTTGACGGGGTGGGTTCATACATGTCATAGTACATATACATGTCATAAGACATGCAACAAGAACGCGCAACGCGCGCCGGGCGCCGAGACGGCGCACCGAGAAGGGAACACCATGAACACCGATCACACACCCCCCGTTCAGCACCCCGATCGACCCCTGGGCTTCTGGCTCAAGGTGGTCGACCGCCGAATCTCCCAAGAGATGGAGGCCCTCTTCGAGGCCGACGGCATCACCCGCCGTGACTGGCGGATGCTCAATCTCCTCGCGGGCACCGCCCACGACGAGCAGCTCGCCGATCGACTGCACACCAGACCCCACGTGCTCCACCGCCTGGTGGAACGGGGCTGGGTCGCCGGCTTCCCTCCCGAGATCACCGAGGCCGGGCGCGAGGCGCGCGAGCGTCTCGAATCGCAGGTGACCGCCCTCCGCCAGCGCGTCGCCGGCGCGGTCTCACCCGAGGACTTCACCACCACGATGCGAAGCCTCGAGGCGATCGCCCGAGAGCTCGGCTGGGATGAGAGCCAGCGACCCACCCGCGGACGCCGCGGCGGGCGTCGGTTCGGCCATCGCCACCACGGCACGCCGATGCACGACTTCGGCCATCGATTCGGTCACCGCGACGGGTTCGGCCCGTGGCGTCGTCACGCCCCCGAGCAGGACGTGCACGTCCACGTGCACCTGCACGACGGACAGGGCCGCGACGCATAGCCGACCGAGCCGTCCGCGGGCGGGGTCAGCCCTCGTCCGCGGACGCCTCCCCCGCGGACGCCTCCCCCGCGGCCGTCGCGCTCCCCCGCGCGTTGTAGACCACGGCGTCGGATGCCCCGAACGCGCGGAACACCTCGATCGCGTCGTCGTGGCCCACCCCCACCGAGACGCGGATGCCGCGCCGCTCGAACTCGCCGACCCAATCCTCGGGCATCGGCCCTTCGTCGAAACCCGTCAGGTGCTCGACCTCGACGCCTTCGCCCGCGATCGTGAGTGCCCGAACGCCCGACCACATGGTGGCGCCGTAGCACATCACGCACGGACGCCAGTTGACGACGAGTTCGAGATCGGCCCCCTCCGCGCCGAGGTCCCACCGCCCGACCGCACGCTGCGCGAGGCTCAACGCCATCATCTCGGCGTGCATCCCGCTGAGTTCGGTGGAGAGCACGACGTTGACACCTACCGAGACCAGGGCACCGGATGCCCGGTCCACCACGATCGCGGCGAAGGGGCCGCCGTTCCCGGCGCGCCAGTTGCGGTCGGCCAGCTCGTTCGCGAGCGACATCCGCTGCTCGGAGTTCCCGAGCGGCCGAGCGGCGAACTCGTCGAGATCGTCGACGAGCCACTGGGGCAGCGAAGCGGAGAAGGCAGTGGCGAGCGACGCGTTCATGCGCCCATTCTGCCGCCCCCGTGGTGCGCGCGGTCGGTTTCCGCGCGTACCATCGCAGACCTGTGCACCGTCGGCCTCGGTGCTCCGCTGCGTTCGATAGGGTGAACGCGGGGAGCTGGACGGCGCAGGAAAAGCCAATGAGTGAGAGGGCGACCATCACCCCGTGACGATGACCCTCAAGGCGAAACAGCGGCTGCGGCGCAGGCAGCGTGCGGTCGGCTACGTCGTGGTCGCGGCCGGGTGGACCGCGTCGGTCGGACTCTCAACGCTGCTCGCACCGCCACCCTGGCTGCACGCCGCCGCGCTGTTCGTGCACCTCGCGTCGCTGGTGGTCGCGCTCGGCGCCGTGCTCATGGTCGAGTGGTACGCCCTCCTCTGGTCGACGGAGTGGCGCTCGGTCCGAGATCTGTGGCAGGTCGACGTCACGCTGAAGCCCCTGATCTGGACGGGCCTCGCGGGGCTCCTCGCGAGCGGGGCGCTCCTCGAACCCGACCTCGAATCGCCGCTCACGCTGACGAAGCTCGCGGCCGTGCTCCTGGTCTCACTGAACGGCGTGGCGATCACCCAATGGACGTTCTACCTCGCACGATTCCCGAAGCACATGCGCTTCGCCGCGTTGCCGCCACGGGCCCGCGTCCGGTTCATCGCGAGCGCGGTCGTGTCGCAACTGGCGTGGTGGACCGCGGTGATCATCGGCATGCTCAACGCCGCCAACTGACCCGGACGTCGACCGGGTGCCCCGGGCGGTGCCTTGGTCTCTGGATGTCCCCGATATATGCTCGCCTTTGTCCCCCGATCCCCCGCTGAGGACGGAACGATGCACGACACTTCCGTGACGCACGCTCCGAACGCCGCCCCCCGAAGCTCCCCGAGCCGGAGCCGCGGCGCTCGACCGAGCACGGGAGCGGCCTGTTGAGTGCCGGCGATACCGGTCTCCGCCGCGACCGGCGGCAGCGCCGCGAACAGCGTCGCCGTCGGCGTCTGGTGTGGGCGGTCGTCGCCGGCGCAGCGGTACTGCTCGTCATCAGCGGCCTGGCCGTGACGGCAGTGCTCGTCAGCCAGCAGGGCGGCGGAAGCGACGGGACGGATGACGCCGGCGCGGCGACCATCGACCCCGCCGCCAAGACCATCGAGTTCCCCGAGGACGAGCCGGCCGCAACCGCCGGCGCCCAGCCGTGCACGACCGCGGTGGTGCTCTCCTCGCTCGAGAACTTCGAGATGGTCTCCCGACTCGTCGACGGCTACAACGCCCAGCCGCGCGAGCTCGACGGGCGATGCGTGACCCTCGTGGCGACCCGGGACAAGTCCGGCCTCGCCGCCGAGGACGCGGCGGCCGGCTTCCCCGAAGTCGCTGCCGACCAGCGGCCCATCGTCTGGATCCCCGATGCGAGTTCGTGGCTGTCCACGGCTCGCGCGCTGGGCGGGGGCGTGAATGTGCCCGCCGAGGGCACCAGCGTCGGGGCATCCGACATCGTGCTCGCGATGCCCACGAGCATGGCGGCGGCCATCGGCTGGGACGCCGAACGCCCGACCTGGGACGACGTCTTCGCCGCCGCCGCCGACGAGAACGCATGGAGCGACCTCGGCCACCCCGAGTGGGGCACCTTCAAGCTCGGCAAGACGAGCCCGCTCATCGCCTCCTCGGGCGAGGCGGCCCTGCTCGCCTCCTACGGCTCGGCGGCGGGCTCGATCGGCGAGCTCACCGTCGAACAGCTGCGAGACCCCGAGGTCACCGAAGAGGTCAGGCAGCACGAACTCGCCACGAGCCACTACATGGCCACCCCCGAGCACTTCCTCTGGCACGCCCGCCAGTCGGAGGACAAGGGTTCGGTGGCCGACTTCCTCTCGGCGGTGATCGTCGACGAGAAGTCCGTGTGGGACTACAACCGCGGCGTCACGAGCCGCGACGGCATCACCCGCGTCGCGAGCGAACCGCCGAAGGAGCAGCTGGTTCCGATCTACCCGAGCGACGGCTTCTTCGTCGCCGACAACCCCGCCGTGGTGCTCGCGGGGTCGTGGGTCGACGAGTCCGAGGCGGCGGCCGGAGAGGACTTCGTGCGTTTCGCCGGCACCCGCCAGGGCCAGCAGATCGTACGCGAGTCGGGCTACCGCGACCTCAACAGGAAGTTCGACCCGCTCGTCGCCGAGGTGGGGCGGCTCGCCGGTGACCAGACCGGCGCGCTGCGGTTCCCGGGCGCGAAGGTCATCAAGGCCACGCACGACGCCTTCCCCGAGGTGCGCAAGCGTGCGGAGGTCCTCTTCCTGGTGGACGTGTCGGGTTCCATGGAGGAGCCGATCGCGACCGGGGCGACGAAGCTCGCCGCCGCGAAGGACGCCATCACGCAGGCGCTCGGTCATTTCACCGCCGGAGACAACGTCGGCCTGGCCGCGTTCTCCGCCGTCGACGACGGACCCATCAGCCCCGGACTCGTGAGCCCCGTCTCCGACATCGGGCCCGGTCGCCCCGAGTTCCTGAAGGCGCTCGGCGCCCTGCGGCCGGTGGAGTTCACGCCGCTCTACGCGGCGGTCGACGAGTTCGCGCGCCAGCGCGCCGCCGACTGGGACCCCGATCGCATCAACGCCATCGTGCTGCTCAGCGACGGCAAGAACGAGACCATGACCCCGACGATCGACGCGCCGCAGATGCTCGCGAACCTCGGCGCCCTGCATCACGATTCCCCGGTGCTCGTGTTCACGCTCGCCTACGGTGCCGACGCGGATGTCGCGACCCTGCAGTCCATCTCGAGCGCGACGGGCGCGCACTTCTACGACGCCACCGACCCGACCAAGCTCCGCGATGTGCTCGGGGACCTGGTGACGAGCTTCTAGCACGACGACGACGGCGCGCCGCCCCCATGTGGGAGCAGCGCGCCGTGGCGTTCGGGCGAGCCGTGGACTACGGCACCACCCGGACGATCACCTCGACGGTGGTGGTGTTGCCTGCGGCATCCGTCGCCACGAAGACCACCGTGTACACGGCACCCTGTCGCGCGAGGAGCTCGACTTCGGTGTCCGACACGATGCTCGAGGCGGCCTTGTGGCCCTCGGCCTTCACCTCGACCAGCTCGACGCTCACGTCGCGACCGGAGTTGTCACTCGTCTCGATGTCGAATACCACCGTGTGCCACTGGGCATTGGGCGGGAACACGAGCTCGGGATCGGCCGTGACCGCCAGCTCGGGCGCCGTGTTGTCGAGCTCGAGGCCGATGAGCACGGGGTCGTGGTCGCTCGACCGGTAGGCGTCGGGTTCGTACAGTGCGTCCTGGGCGGGCTTCTTGAACGTCATGTCGTAGTCGATGAGACTCGGTTCGTCGGCGTTGACCGCCCAGGTCGTGGCCTCGATGACGTCCTCGAGGAGCCCCGGGCCCGCGAGCCCGTAGTCGAGGTAGCCGAGCTGGCCGTCGAAGACGTAGGAGTACGCCTCCTCGCCCTGGTCGCGAAGGAGCAGGTCGGTGTAACCCGCGCCCGTGAGCACCTGGATCGGGTCCTCCTTGTCGTACGAGTTGAGGTCGCCGATGATGAGTTCCCGGCCGGGCTCGGCGGCCGTCGGGCCGGTGGCCAGCCAATCGACCATCGCCTCGGCCGCCTGCGTGCGCACGATGTTGCAGTTGCCCTGGCCGTTCGGGTCCTGAGGCTCGCCCGCGCATGCCGACCCCTTCGACTTCAGGTGGTTCACGATCACCGCGACGTCGCCGCCGGTCTGGAGGTCGGTGAAGGCCTGCGCGAGCGCCGGCCGGTTGTGGTCGTCGATCCACCGCGGGTCGACCGATTCGTCGAGCACGGCGTGGTCGCCGGTGGGGGTCACCTCGGCGGGCTTGTAGATGAGCGCCGTCGTGATGACGTCGGTGCCGAGCACCCCGGTCGAGATGAAGTCGTAGGTGCCCGCACCCATCTCGGCGTTGAGCGCCTCGACCAGCGCGCCCACCGCGGTGTCGCCGTTGTTCTCGATCTCGATGAGACCGACGATGTCGGCATCGAGCTCCGAGATCGCGCTCACGATCTTGTCCTGCTGACGCTGGAACTCCACCAGGTCGTTCGCACCGCGGGAGTTCAACGTCGTGAAGTAGTTGAGCACGTTGAAGCTCGCGACCGTCGTCGATCCGCCGACGACCGGCGCCGCCTGCCGCACGTTCACGTCGTCGTAGTCGGCACCCTGCGTGGGCTGCACGGCCCAGGTGTCGAACCGGTAGTCGAGCACACCCGTGACGTTCGTGACGAGGTCGCCGCCACGGAACGTGTTGTCGAGCGTGAACTCGTCGCCGTTCGGGTGGATCGCCGGGTCGGGGTTCTCCTCGCTGCGCCCGTCGTCCATGCCGATGCTGTTCAGCGTGTTCTGCTCGGCGAGGGCGATCGCCTCAGGCGACCCTGCGTCGTACACGGCGGTCGGCTGCATCTGGCGGTCGGTGCCGAGCGAGATCGTGCCGTAGCGGCCGAAGTCGAAGAACTCGAGGATCGCGAGCGACTGCGGCAGGGTGACGCGCATGCCCTCGAGCCGCTCCCGATCTTCAGACGTCGCGGGCAGGCTGAGCTCCGTCGCCGCCGGCAGTTCGCCGCCCGTGGCGCAGATGGCATTCGCCGTGGCGGTGACCTCGGTCATGCCGAAGAACTCGCTGACCGTTCCGGCAATGTGCACCTGGTCGCCGGCGGCGACGTCGAGGCCGGTCGGCGCGTAGACGAAGATGCCGTCGGAGGTCGCGTCGTCGCCGTCGCCCGTGTCCTGCACGTAGTAGCCCTCGAAGCCGCCGACCTGGAAGTCGCCGATGACGACGCCCTCGATCTCGACCGACATGCCGGCCTTGGGCGAGGTGTCGCCAGAGCCCTGCACGGAACCGATGGTGACGATCGGTGCGTTGCAGTCCGCCGGGGGCAGCGGCACGACCACGACCGTCAAGGAGTTCCGCACGCCGGGGGTGTTCGCGGCCTCGCCGGCGACGAGGGTGCCGGGCCGACCGGGGATGCCGGCCAGGTCGAAGTCGTTGCGCACCCAATCGGCGGTCGAGCCGGTGTCGGCGCCGTCGGGGATGCGGGAGGCGCCGCCGGGTGCGAACGCCTGACCGTCGTACGCCACGCCCAACACGGTGTCGCCATAGGCGAAATCGGTCGAGCCGCCGTCGTGCACGGCGACCGAGTCGACGACGGTCAGGCCGTCGATCGCGTCGATCACGCCGTCGTCGTCGGCATCGAGGTCGTCACCGAGCGCACCGGTGAAGCCGGTGACGAGCAGCAGCGACACCGTGCCGTTCTCGAGGGCGTTGGCCGGAAGCCAGACCAGTGCGCGGCCCTCGGCGTCGGGAGCGTCGAACGTGAGTACCTCGTCGACGACGCCGCGGTTCGCATTGGCGTCGCCCTCGATCTCGAGCACGCGGTAGTCGCCGAGGTCGGTGCCAGGCTCCACGAGCACCTCGATGTACTCCACGTCGGTGCCGGCGGTCGATGCCGAGAACTCGTTGATCACGGGCGACTGCGGGCCGACCTCGCCGCAGACGTGCGCGCCGAGCCCGTCGAACGTGTCGTTCGCGTAGCCCTCCCACTCGACGGCGGGGTCGAACACGTCGGTCGGGTCGGTGTCGCCGACGCACACCGACGCCATGCGGCGCAGCGTGTTGTCGGCGGTGGACGTGAGGTCGGTGCCCCACTGCGAGCCGGGATCGAAGCCGACCTGGCCGAGAGAGTCGATGACCGTACCGCCGTGCGTCAACACGATCGCGTCGTCGCCGTTCCAGAGGCTCGCACCAGTGGGCTGGTCGGCGAACGCGACGAGGTCCTCGTCAGCGAAGACGAAGGTGTCACCCGGCGCTACCGGGTCGCCAGTAAGGGCGAAGTTCCCACTCGCGGTCACGGCTCCGTTGAAGTACACGCTGAGCGTGTGGCCGGTGAGGTCGATCGCGGCATCCGTTGGGTTGTACAGTTCGATCGCCTTGTTGAACGACGAACCCTCGACGTACTCACTGATGATGAGTTCGGTCGGTGCCGACTGCTCGGCGGCGGCGGGACTCGCGGCGAGCCCCACGGCCAGCAGCGACGCTGCCGCGATGGTGACGGTGACACGGTGGATGGATCGGATCATCGACGCTCCCCAGAAAGCGCGGGCGTCCTCGTGACCCCCGTGACGAGCGTCAGACTACGGGGAGCGCCCGACGCGGGGAAGACCCACGAACGGGAAGAATCGGTGAACGGCTCGCATGTGCAGCCGCGGCATCCGGTGCTGCACATCTGAGCACGCCGGGTCTCAGCGGTGCTGCTGCTCCGACCCCGAGAGTCGCTGCGCGATGTAGATCGGGATGATCGACACGAGCACGAGCACGACGGCGATGACCGACACGATCGGCGCCTGGTTCGGCCGGAACATGTTGTTCAGGATGAAGATCGGCAACGTCGTCACGCCAGAGCCGGCCGTGAACGTCGTCACGATGATCTCGTCGAACGACAGCGCGAACGCGAGCAGGCCGCCGGCGAGCAGCGCCGAGCGCAGTTGCGGGAAGGTCACGAGCCGGAACGTGGTCCAGATGCCGGCACCGAGGTCGGCGGATGCCTCCTCGAGGTTCGTGCCCTGGCGCCGCAGGCGGGCGATCACGTTGTTGAAGACCGTCACGATGCAGAACGTGGCGTGCGCGATGACCACCGTCCAGATCGAGAGCGGCACGCCCATGATGGTGCGGAAGAAGTTGTTGAGCGCGATACCGGTGATGATGCCGGGCAGCGCGATCGGCAGGATCACCAGCAGGCTGATGGCGTCGCGGCCGAAGAAGTCGAAGCGCTGCAGGGCCAGCGAGATGAGCGTGCCGAGCACGAGCGAGATGATCGTCGAGATGATGGCCACCTGCACGCTCGTGGTCACCGCCTCGATCGCGCCGGCGCTCTGGAAGGCGCGCACCCACCAGTCCAAGGTGAAGCCGGGCGGCGGCCAGTTCAGCGACGTCGACGTCGAGAAGGAGTTCACGAGCACGACCAGCAGGGGCACGTACACGGCCGCGAGGATGACGGCGGTGACGATGCCGAGTGCCGTGCGGGAAAGGCGTGAGAGGCGCATCCGTGACCCTTAGAGGTTGTTCAGCGCGCCGGTGCGACGCACGAGGAAGAGGTACCCGAAGATGATCACGATCGGGATGAGGGCGATGGCCGATGCGAGGGGCAGGTTGTTGGCCGCGCCCACGTTCGTGTAGACGAGGTTGCCGAGCATCTGGCTGGCGCCGCCCACGATGTTCACGGTGATGTAGTCGCCGAGCGAGAGCGAGAAGCTGAAGATCGTGCCGGCGATGATGGCCGGCAGCACGAGTGGGAAGACCACGAGGCGCAGCGTCGGCCAGGTGCGGCCGCCCAGGTCACCGGATGCCTCGAGCAGCGAATCGGGCACCCGCTCGAGTCCGGCGTAGATCGGAAGGATCACGTACGGCAACCACAGGTACGACAGCGTGATGATGGTCGCCGGGAGCCCGTACCCGGGCGTGTGACCGCCGAACGGCGCGACGAGCCACTCGAGGATGCCGTCCTGCGAGAGCACCGAGCGCCACGCGTACGCCTTCACGAGGTAGCTCGCCCACAGCGGCGTGAGCACCATGATGACGAGGATGCGCTGCATCCGGGGCGATGCGACCTTCGCCATGTAGAACGCGATCGGCAGCGCGAGCACGACGTCGATGATCGTCACCGCGAGCGCGACCCCGATCGTGCGCAGGGTCACCGTCTGGTACAGCGAGCCGGTGAGCACCTTGCCGATGTTGTCGAGCGTCCACTCCGTGCGGACCTGCCCGGTGAAGCTGTCGACCGACCAGAACGCGGTGACGAGCAGCAGCACCAGCGCGACGATGTAGACGACGACGAGCCAGAACAGCGGAGCCGTCAGGAGGAGCACGAGGCGCGTCCTCGGATGGGTCGCGAGGAAGGCCGAGCCCTTCCGCGGGAGGTCGTCGCGGCGGGCGGGCAGCGGATGCCTCGTCGGGGTGTTCGTCGTCATGCGTGTCCTGTCGTGTCGATGCGGCGGGTCGGGGAGGCGGCTCGATGACCGTCTCCCCGGCCCGCTGGCGGGGATGTCAGCCCTTGATCTCCTGCCAGGCCTCGGTCCAGGCCGCGTAGTCGACGCACTCCACATCGGTGCGGCCGTCGACGCACTCGGCGATCGGGGTCGTCCAGTACCAGATCTGCGACGCGTAGTCGGCGTCACCGGCGTGGTAGGCCTCGCAGTCCTCGCGGAACTCGCACGCCGCGTCGTTCGACGGCGCCTCGCCGAAGTACGAGGTCGCGGCGGCGTTCGCCTCGGGGCTCGCGATGTGGTCGAGCCACGCGTAGGCGCAGTTCGGGTTCTCGGCGTCGGATGCGATCATCCAGGTGTCCGACCAGCCAGTTGCACCCTCCTCGGGCAACACGACCGCGGTCGGCGCACCCTCGGACTCGAGCACGTTCTGGATGACCTGCCACGTGGTGCCGACGACCGAGTCGCCGGTCTGGAAGGCCTGGATCTCCTTGAGGTAGTCCGACCAGTACTCGCCGACGTGCTGGCGCTGCTCCTTCAGGAGGTCGACGGCGGCCTGGAACTGCTCCGCGTCGAGCGCGTAGGGGTTCTCGATGCCGAGGTCGGGCTGGTGGTGCATCAGGTAGACCGCGGCATCCGCGATGTAGATCGGCGAGTCGTACGCCGTGACGTTGCCGGTGAATTCACCGGCCCGCTCGAAGACGACGTCCCACGACGTGGGCGCCTCGGTGACGACGTCGGTGTTGTACATGAGCAGGTTCGCGCCGTAGCCGTGCGGCACACCGTACGACTCACCATCGACGGAGTTCCACTCCTTGTCCTTGAGGAAGTCGTAGATGCCCTCGTAGTTCGGGATGAGGTCGGTGTTCACCGGCACCACATTCTCGCCGGCGATGAGACGCAGGGTCGCGTCACCCGAGGCGGCCACGACGTCGTAGTCGCCCGACTTCATGAGGTTGACGGCCTCGTCGGACGTGCCGTAGGTCTTCGACTCGACCTCGCAGCCGGTCTCCTCCTCGAAGGAGCTGACCCAGTCGACGGCCGGATCGTTCGAGCCATCCTCGACGTAACCTGGCCAGGCCAGCAGCGAGACCTTGCCCTCCATCTCGCCGAGCTCCTCGGCGGCCTCGCCGCCGCCGGTGCCTCCGGACTGGGTGCCGCAGGCGGTGAGCACCGCGATCGAGGCGATCGCGAGTCCCACCGTGGCGCCGCGGCGCGCGGTGAGCGGATTCCGCTTCATGGTTCTCTCCTGTTTCTCTGTGTGGTGCAGGTGTGATGTGGTGCAGGTCTGGTGCAGGTCACGCGGATGTCGCGGCCGCGGCATCCGTCACCGATTCAGGCGTCGCGAGCGCGATCACGTCGGCGTCGTGCCAGCTGACGACCACGCGGTCGCCGCGCTCGTCGTCGTGCACGCGGTTGCGGTCGTTCTGCTCGAGCACGCTCACGCGTGCGCCGGCGTCGAGGTCGACGACGATGCGGATGCCGCTGCCGAGGTAGATCGTCTCGACCACGGTGCCCGGGGCGTTGCGCACGTCGGCGCCGGTCTCGCCCTGCCCGACCGTCATCTTCTCGGGGCGCACGGAGTGCAGGCCGGCACGGCCGAGGAGTTCGCGCGACACGGCGTCGTCGAGCAGGTTCGAGGTGCCGACGAAGTCGGCGACGAAGCGCGAGGCCGGGCGCTCGTAGAGCTCCGCGGGCGTGCCGAGCTGCTGGATGCGCCCGTTGTTGAACACCGCGATGCGGTCGGAGAGCGTGAGGGCCTCCTCCTGGTCGTGCGTGACGAAGATGAAGGTGATGCCGAGGTCGCGCTGGATCTCCTTGAGCTCGACCTGCATCTGCTCGCGCAGCTTGAGGTCGAGCGCGCCGAGCGGCTCGTCGAGGAGCAGCACCTTGGGCTGCACGACCGTAGCGCGTGCCAGAGCGACGCGCTGGCGCTGGCCGCCCGAGAGCTGCGACGGCTTGCGATCGCCCATCTGCTCGAGTCGCACCGAGGCGAGCGCGCGGCGCGCACGGTCGTTCCGTTCCTTGCGGCCGATGCCGCGCACGCGCAGGCCGTAGGCGACGTTCTCGAGCACGCTCATGTGCGGGAAGAGCGCGTAGTCCTGGAAGACGGTGTTGACGTCGCGGTCGAAGGGCGCGCGCTTCGTGACGTCCTGCCCGAAGAGCTCGATGGTGCCCGAGGTGGGCTGCTCGAAGCCCGCGATGAGCCGCAGCACCGTGGTCTTCCCAGAGCCCGACGGACCGAGCATCGAGAAGAACTCGCCCGCGGCGATCTCGAGGTCGACATGGTCGACGGCGGTGACGGCGCCGAACTCCTTGGTGAGCCCGGTGAGCCGGATGGCCGGCTGCTGGTCGGTCATGGCGTCCCCTTCGATGCATCCGCGCTGTACGCGCACGCCGTTAACGGGCGATGACAAAATCATATGGATCCAGATGTCTTAAACCAGTCCTGCGTGTTACGGTCTTGTCACAGATTTCGAGCACGGATGCCGGGAGGTCGGATGCCGCAGGCCACCGGCCGCGCCGACGCCACGCGCGCGGTCGTCTTCTCGCCCCTCGAGGGCGCGGGTCGCGCCGAGCTCGTCGAGCAGCGGCTGACCGACGCCATCGTGGCCGGCGTGCTGCGTGACGGCGAGCGGCTGCCGAGCGAATCCGAGCTTGCGCGCAGCCTCGGAGTGGCCGTCGTCACCGCCCGCGAGGCGCTCGTCGCGTTACGCGACAAGGGACTCGTGCACACCAAGCGGGGGCGCGACGGCGGCAGCTTCGTCACGCACGACCGCGACGCGTCGATGCGCATGATCGACGAGCGCGTGCGCTCGCTCAGCCGCATCGAACTGCGCGACCTCTCGCTGCACTACGCCGCCATTGCGGGCATGGCGGCCGAGGTCGCCGCCGACCGGGCCAGCGAGGACGACCTCACGAGCCTCATCGAGATCGACGCCCGCGCCGACCTCGCGACCCCCGGTGGAGCGCGCCGGGCGGTCGGCCGGTTCCAGCTCGAGATCGCCGCCGTGAGCCAGTCGCCTCGCCTCGTGCACGAGGAACTCCGCCTGCAGGCCGAGGCCGGCCCCTTGCTCTGGCTGTGCCTGCGGGAGCAGGATTCACGTGACCGCAGTCGCGCGGCCAGGCTCGAGGTCATCGAAGCCGTTCGCGACGTGCAACCCGAACGTGCACGTCGCGTGACGACGGACCACATCGCCTCGGCCGTCGAATGGCTCATCGACGAGAAGGTGCGCCTCGAGCAGGCCGCGGACGCCCCGCAATCGGAAGGAGCGAGGCCATGAGCGTCGACGTCGACGTCACCGCCGAGCACATCGCCCGGCGAATCGCCTCCACCATCGACCCCGTGTTCGCCATGATCGACGGCTGGCGCGACGTGCTCGAACGCGAGCTCGCGGGTCCGCTCGCGGGCGCCCTCACGGGCGACGGTGCGCCGACCGCCGAGACGCTCGACCCAGTCGTGGCCGCCCTCGTGAGCGCCGAGCTCGAGCAGGAGGGCAGCCTCATCACGGGTGCGGGCTTCGTGGCCGCGCCGGGCTTCCTCGCCGATGCACCGTGGCATCTCGCGTGGTGGCTGAGCGGCTCGAACACCTTCGGACCGGGCTCGGGACTGCGCCGCCTCGCCACGATCGACGACCCCGACTCCGAGCAGTTCCGCGACTACACGACGCTCGAATGGTGGCGCGTGCCCGCGCGCACGGGCACGCGGCACGTCACGGGGCCCTACGTCGACTACCTCTGCACCGACGACTACACCGTCACGATCACCACGCCCGTGCGGGTGCACGACGAGATGGTCGGACTCGTCGGTACCGACCTGTACGTCGCCCGCCTCGAGCAGGTGCTGCTGCCGGTGATCCGGGAGTCGGGGCATCCGTGCACCCTCGTGAACGCGTCGGGCCGCATCGTCGCGTCGACCGACGCCCGACGAGCGACCGGGGCGCTGTTGCGCCTCGAGGGCCTGGCCGAGGCGCTCGCCCCGCTGCGCGATGCGGTCACGGTGACGGATGCCGCGTCGCTGCCGGGCGGTGAGGCGGTCGTGCCGTGCGGCGACACGACGCTCGCGCTCGTACTGGAGGCGTGAGCCGGCTTCGTGCTCAGTCGACGTGCTCGGCGAGCGGTCGCACGGCCTCGGGGTCGGCACCCGCAGCGTGCAGGCGCGACACGAGCCCTCGCCGCGCCATCCGGTACGGCTCGTTGGAACCCGTCATGACGGAGCGCGTGTTGGCGGTGTCGAGGAGTGCCATGAACTCGAAGGCGAGCTGCTCGGCGTCGGCATCGGCATCGAGCTCGCCCTGGGCGATCGCGTAGCCGAGCGAGACGCGCACGTAGTCGCCCCAATCGTCGTACGCACGGGAGATGGCGTCACGCACGGGCCCGGGCTTCGAGTCGAAGTCGGCCACGGCGGCGGCGAAGAAGCATCCGCCCGGGAAGATCCGGTCGCGCGAGTAGGCGATCCACGCGTCGAGCAGGGCGACGATGCGATGGATGCCCCGGGGTGCCGCCTGGCGGGCCGGTTCGAGCACGGTCTCGCGGAACCGCTGGGCTGCGGACTCGACGGTGGCGAGCTGCAGTCGCACCTTCGTGCCGAAGAGCGTGGCCACGTTGCTCTTGCTCACGTGCGCCGCGGTCGCGAGCCGCCCGATGGAGAGCCCATCGAGTCCTTCGAGGGAGGCGAGGTCGACGGCGTTCTCGAGCACGAGGCGGCGCGAGGCATCCCCCCGCAACTTGCGACCATCGATTTCCTGCATGCTCTTCAGTTTACGCACGAACGGTCGTATAGTACAGACACGACCGTTCGTATTCATTGAATCGGATGCCTCGCACACTCATGATCTCGACCGAGCTGCCCCGGAGGCCGCCATGCAACTCAGCACCACCCTCACCGTCGCCGCCATCCGCGCCGCCGACACCGTCTCCCCGGCACTCGCCGGACGCCTGGCCCTTCCGCTGTTCCGACAGGTGCGGCCGGCACTCCCGCTGCGATCAGGCGATCGTGCCGTGCACGAGCGGGCCGAGCGCGGCACGATCTCCGTGCGCGGACGCGACGTCGTCACGTATACGTGGGGGAATGGCCCCGAAACCGTGCTGCTCGTGCACGGCTGGCGCGGACGTGCGTCCCAGTTCGCCGCCATCGTGCGCGAGCTGCGCTCCGAAGGGTTGCGCGTCGTCGCGTTCGATGCGCCCGCGAATGGCGAGTCGGCCGGGCGACACACCGACATCCGCGACTACCTCGCCGCCATCGAGGTGCTGCAGCGCAAGCACGGCCTGTTCCGGGTCATCGTCGGCCATTCGTTCGGTGCGCTCGCAGCCGTGACGGCGGTGCGCGAGGGCACGGCCGCCGGCGGAGTCGTGGCGATCGCCGGCATGGCCGACGCCGGCTACCTCGTCGACTCGTTCGCGGCGCGAGTCGGCATTCGCCCCGCGAGCGCCGACGTGCTCGCACGGCGATTCATGAACCTCATCCAGCCCGACATCGACGAGCCCTTCGCGCGGTTCGACGCGGTGGCCGACCCGCTGCCGGCCGGCGTCCCCCTCCTCGTCGTGCACGACCGCGGCGACCGCGAGGTTGCCTTCAGTGAGTCGCTGCGGCTGCACGAGGCGCACGGCGACCGGTCGCGGCTCGTCGTCACCGAGGGGGCGGGGCACTCGCGCGTGCTCGCGGCCGATGTCACGCTCGATGCGGTCACGGCATTCGCCATGGGCGGGCTCGGTGGGCTGGATGCGTTTGTCGAGCGGGGCGGTCAGCCCGTGAGCGCACGGGCGTAGACGCCGAGCACGGCGACTCCGATCACGATGGCAGCTATAACGGCGACTCGCGTGAGCCAGGGGATGCGGCGCACGATCTCGCTCAGGAGTGAGGCGACGGCGGTGGCCGGCACGAGGAACATCCCCATGATGATGCCCGAGTAGCTCGCAACACCTGAGCCGTCGCCGATCGAACCGACGATCACGATGAAGACCAGCGCGGCAACGACGACGACGACATCCGCGGCGATCGTTCGACCGACACCTGGCGGCTTCGAGAACGGCAGAGTGCCGACCACACGAACGGCGAAGGCGATCGCGAACACCGTCGGCGCAGCGAATGCGAGTCGCTCGAGGCCCTCAGCATCGGCTCCACTCGTGAACCACCCGATGACCGACACGGTCGCGAACAGGACCACGGCGACACATCCGGCGATCGACCCCCGGGCACTCATCCACTCGAGCCGGCTCGCGGAGCTACGGCCGAGCGTGGTGGCGAATGGTTCGGAAGTCATTGCCTCGAAGATGACGCGAGCTCGGCTTCCTCGGCGAAGGACAGGCCCGAGACCGACCCGGCAGCACCCCGTGACGGTCGGTGACTCGTCCTCCACAGGGAACGGGTCGGTGGAGTTCTCCACAGGGAATTCACCTGATCAACCGTGCTTTCCGACGCTATCGAATGTCGGTGGGTGGTGATGGAATGGTCCCATGACGTTCTCCGACGCCGACCTCGCGGCCGCCGCATTGCGCGCCGATGTGGACGCGATCGTGGAGCTCGAGCGCGGCATCCGGGCGGCGCAGGCGGAGCAGCTCCGGCTGATCCAGCGGGCGCACGGATACGCGCACGCGGTCGAGGGGGTGCATGACGGGTCGTCGTCGGAGGATCGGGTGCACGCGACCCGGGCGTTCGTCGCCGAGCTCGCGACCGCACTGGTCGTGCCCGAGGGCACCGCGGGCGCGTTTGTCGGCGACGCCGGCATCGGCCACCGGCACCCGGCGACCGTCGCCGCGCTCGCCGCCGGGGCGATCAGCCTGCCGCACGCGAGGTCGATCTTCGACGCCCTGATCGGGCTCCCACCCGCCGCGGCCGCGACGCTGGAGACGGCCGCGCTCGAACACGCACCCCGGCAGACGAACGCGGCACTGCGCCGCCGCCTCCGTTCGCTCCGGGAGCGGCTGCACCCCGAACCCCTCGAGGTCCGGCACCGGGCCGCGACCGCCGAACGCCGCGTCGTACTGGAATCGGCACCCGACGGGATGGCCTGGCTCAGCCTGTACCTCGAGGCCGAACGTGCGCACGCCATCACCCACCGACTCCACACCCTCGCCGCCACCATTGCGACCGACGACCCGCGCACGCCGGCGCAGCGGGCCCTCGACGTCGCTGCCGACCTGCTGCTCACGGGGTGCCGCACCGACCGCGACGGCCGATCGGTCGACGCGGATGCGGCGATCGTGCCGCGGGTGCTGGTCACCGTGCCGGTGCTCACCCTGCTCGGCCACACCGACGAACCCGCCGAACTCGACGGATACGGGCCCATCGACGCCGACACCGCCCGCCGGCTCGCCGCACACGCCCCCTCGTTCCAGCGGATCCTCACCCACCCCGAGACCGGCGCCTACCTCTCCTACGGCCGCACCCGATACCGGGTACCCGCCGACCTCGCCGGCTACCTCCGCACCCGCGACGGCACCTGCCGATTCCCCGGCTGCGGCCGCCAAGCCACCGGCTGCGACCTCGACCACACCACCGGCTGGGCCCGAGGCGGCCACACCCGACACGACAACCTCGCCCACCTCTGCCGCAAGCACCACCGCCTCAAACACACCACCCGATGGCGCATGACCCAACAACCCGACGGCACCATCCGATGGACCTCACCCGCCGGCCACGACCACCACACCCACCCCGAACACCCCTTCACCGAAAGGACCCTCACACCGGCACCGGCACCGGCATCGGCGCGCGATCTGGCCCCCGAAAGCGACGAGCACGCTGCCTGACCGGCCTGCTCGCGACTCGCCAAGAAACGGCAGGGCCGTCCAGGCGCTGAGCTAGGAGGTCAGTCGGCGGTCCGGTTCTTCGGCGTCCCGACGCACGCGTGAGGCACGATTCGTCAGCCAGTACACGCCCCAAGCTAGAAGCCCCATCACCGCGAGTGTTCCGACGGTGATCATGAGGTGCCAGCCGAAGAAGCCCGAGAACATGCGCCCACTCTCGCAGAAGGCAAGCACTACATCGAGATCGGGCCAATACGAGCCACGGGCCGTCGGCGGTCGCCCCTACGCTGGCGTGATGGATGCGGCAGGAACGCCCGAGACGACCGAACCGACGGAGACGACAAATGCGGCCTTGGCGACCGCAACTGCAGAGCCCCAGCCACGGCGACTCCCCGCGTGGGCGCCCGTGCTCATCGGCGTTGCATCCGCACTGCTCGGGCTGCTTCCGTGGCTCATCACCGGCATGCGGCTCCCGCTGCAGAACCTCTGGGCGACGGATACCTCGCCCGACCGGTATCCGCTCGTGCTGCTGCCGTTCAGCCAGTACGCGATCACCCTCATCACGGCGATCATCGTCACCGGCGCCGCGATCGCGGGCATCGTCGCCCGGGCGACCCGGAAGCGCCTCCCCAGATTCGGCGCGGCCGCGATCGTCATCGGGGTCCTCGCCGTGCAGATCATCGCCACGGTGCAGACCTCCATCGTGGTGCGCGACGGGCTCCAGGAGCGCGGCGAGTCGGCGCTCTACCTCGCGGCGCTCGTCGCCGGCACCTCATTCGCGATCCTGGTCGGAGTGCTGGTGCTGCTGCTCATCGCGAAGGCCCCGCGGGCCGGCGCGGTGGTCGGGCTCAGCATCGCGGCCGTGGCCGTCGGCCCGTGGATCAACGGGCTCGTCGTGCCGTTCGGCACCGCCGGCACCACCGAGCTCGCCTGGCTCCTCGACGTCACCCGCTGGATCCCACCCGTGCTCATCGGCGCGGCCATCGCCTGGGGCGGCGTCAACACCGTCGGCCGAGTCCTCGCCGCCGCGTTCGCGCTCCTCGCGCTGTGGGTCGCGCCTGCACTCATGACCGCGATCTCGAACGCCGTCGGCAGTCGCGTGCTTGCGCGCCACCCCGCGGAGATGCTCGACTACGGACTCGGCGTCTTCGGCATGGCGCTCTGGATTCCCGAGCTCGCCCTACCGCCCCTCATCGTCGCCGTCGCGGTCGCCGCCGTCGGTCTCGTCGGGCGCGCGATCGTCACGCGGCGTCGTAGAGGGGCGGAGCAGGTCGAGCCTTTGCCACGATGATCGGATGACCGCACAGCCGCCCGCCCTCGTCGGCATCTCGCACGGCACGTCCTCCGAGGCCGGCCGGCGAGCGGTGCGCGGACTGCACGAGGCGGTCGCGAGAGCCATCGCGATGAGGCATCCGGATGCCCCGCCCAGCGTGCGACTCGGGCACGTCGACGTCGAGCAACCCGACGTGCCCGCCACGCTCGCCTTACTCGAACCAGGCGAGCCGGCCGTCGTCGTGCCGCTGTTGCTGTCGGCCGGATACCACGTGCACGTCGACCTCACCGAGGCCGTGGAGGCGGCGGCATCCGATCGGTGCGTGACCCTCGCCGACGCGCTCGGACCCGACGACCGGCTCGCGCAGGTGCTCGTCCGTCGCCTCGTCGAGGCCGGGCTGCGTGACGACGATCAGGTCGTGCTCGCCGTCGCGGGGTCGAGCGACCGACGCGCCGTCGACGACTGTCACGACATGGCCGGGCGGCTCGCCGCGACATCCGGTCGCGAGGTCTCAATCGGCTTCCTCTCGGCGGCCGAGCCCCGGCTCCCCGATGCCGTCGCGGCAGCCCGGGCGAACACAGCAACCGGTGCACGCGTGGTCGTCGCGAACTACCTGCTCGCACCCGGCTACTTCGACGACCTCGCGCACGCCGCGGGCGCCGACGTGACGGCGCGTCCACTCCTCGTCGCCGACGAGCCCGCGCCCCGCGAGCTCGTCGATCTCGTGCTCGATCGGTACGCCGCGGCATCCGCTCGGCTCGCCTGACCTCCGCCGGCGACGCAACCCGAGTGACCGCTCGCGACGCCGTGTGACGCAATACGACACGACGTGACCGGGCATGACACGGCCCCCTGTCGGGGGTCCCCGACCTCCCCTAGCTTCGACCGCACACGTCGGAGCGAATCCCGCACCGGCAGAGGAAGGAGGGGCGTCGTGACCATCACCACCCCGAGGGCGACGGATGCCGCGCCAGCGCGCCCGGCGCGCCCTGCCACGCGTCCACACGGCCAGTGGAAGATCGACGGCACGACCCCGCTCAACCCCAACGAGGTGTGGAAGCAGGAGGACGGCGGCCTCGCCGTGCGCGAGCGCATCGAGCGCATCTACGCGAAGGGCGGCTTCGCGAGCATCGACCCGACCGACCTGCACGGCCGGTTCCGCTGGTGGGGTCTCTACACGCAGCGAAAGCCCGGCATCGACGGCGGCAAGACCGCGACGCTCGAGCCGCACGAGCTCGAGGACGAGTTCTTCATGCTGCGCGTGCGCATCGACGGCGGACAGCTCACGACCGAGCAGCTCCGGGTGATCGGCGAGATCTCGACCGAGTTCGCCCGCGACTCGGCCGACCTCACCGATCGGCAGAACGTGCAGCTGCACTGGGTGCGCGTCGAGGACGTTCCCGAGATCTGGCGGCGCCTCGAAGCGGTCGGACTCCAGACCACGGAGGCGTGCGGCGACGTGCCCCGCGTCATCCTCGGATCCCCCGTGGCGGGCATCGCGGCCGATGAGCTCATCGACCCGACCCCGGCGATCGAGGAGATCTCGCACCGCTACATCGGCGACGAGTCGTTCGCCAACCTGCCGCGCAAGTACAAAACCGCGATCACCGGCCACCCCAGTCAGGACGTCGTGCACGAGATCAACGACGTCGCGTTCGTGGCCGTCGAGCATCCTGAACTCGGCATCGGCTACGACCTCTGGGTCGGCGGCGGCCTCTCGACGAGCGCGCACCTCGCCGTGCGTCTCGGCGCCTGGGTTGCGCCCGAGCAGGTGCCCGATGTGTGGGTCGGGGTCACGTCGATCTTCCGCGATTACGGCTATCGGCGCCTGCGCAACAAGGCGCGACTGAAGTACCTCGTCGCCGACTGGGGCGCCGAACGGTTCCGCGACGTGCTCGAGACCGAGTACCTCGGCGCGCCCCTCCCCGATGGCCCGGCGGCCCCCAAGCCACGAGCTCAGGGCGACCACGTCGGCGTGCACCGCCAGCAGGACGGGCGCTTCTACATCGGCGTCACCCCCTTCGTCGGCCGCGTCTCGGGTTCGACGCTCACGGCCATCGCCGACCTGCTCGAACGTCACGGCTCGACGCGGCTGCGCACGACGCCCCACCAGAAGCTCGTGCTGCTCGACATCGAGGAGTCGCGGGTCGAGCAGGTCGTCGCCGAGCTCGACGCGCTCGGCCTGCAGGCGCGTCCGAGCCTCATCCGCCGCGGCACCATCGCCTGCACGGGCATCGAGTTCTGCAAGCTCGCCATCGTCGAGACGAAGCAGACCGCGACCGACGCGGTCATCGCCCTCGAGGCCCGGCTCGCCGGCATCGACCTGCCCCACCCGATCAGCCTGCACGTGAACGGATGCCCCAACTCCTGCGCTCGCATCCAGACCGCCGACATCGGGCTCAAGGGGCAGCTCCTGCCCGACGGCGACGGCGGGCAGACGCCCGGGTTCCAGGTGCACCTCGGCGGCGGCCTCGCCTCGGCGACGCGCGAGGAGGCCGGCACCGGACGCACCGTGCGCGGGCTCAAGGTGACCGCCGACGGCCTCGCCGACTACGTCGAGCGGGTCGTGCGTCGCTTCCTCGCCGAGCGCGACGCGGCTGCCGACGAGACGTTCGCCGAGTGGGCGCACCGCGCCGACGAGGAGGCTCTGCAGTGAGCGCGCGCAACCTGAGTGCCACCGTAGGTCTCGATACGGGCGCCAGGGCGCCCTACTCGACCGCCGGTAGTCGCCGCACCCCCGACGAGCTGCGTGCCCTCGCGCGGGCGGGCGCCGCGCTGCTCTCGCCGGAGGGCGGCCCCGAGGCATCCGCCGACGAGGTCGTGGCCTGGGTGGCCGAGAACTTCGCGACGGATGCCGCCGCCGTCGCCTGCTCGATGGCCGACGCCGTGCTTCCGCACGTGGTCGCCGCGCGCCTGCCCGGCGTCGACGTGCTGTTCCTCGACACGGGGTACCACTTCACCGAGACGCACGTGACGCGAGACGAGGTCGCCCGCGTCCTCGACGTGCGCGTGGTCGACGTGCTGCCCGAGCAGACCATCGCCGAGCAGGACGCCGAGTTCGGCGCCGAGCTGTCCGCGCGCGATCCGGGCCTGTGCTGCGCCCGCCGCAAGGTCGCGCCGTTGCAGCGCGCGCTCGGCGACTACGAGCTGTGGTTCACGGGCGTGCGCCGCGAGGAGGCGCCGACGCGCGCGAACACGCCACTCGTGACGTTCGACGAGCGGAACGGGCTCGTCAAGGTGAACCCGCTCGCCGCGTGGACCTTCGATGACCTCCTCGACTACGCGGGCGCGCACCAGGTGCCCGTGAACCTCCTGATGTCGCACGGCTACCCGTCGATCGGCTGCGAGCCGTGCACGAAGCCCGTCGCCGCGGGCGAGGATCCGAGGTCGGGCCGCTGGGCCGGCCTCGCCAAGACGGAATGCGGATTGCACCTGTGAGCGAGATCACGACGCAAACGGCCGTCGACGCCCCGCCACGGCTGAGCGCACTCGACACCCTCGAGTCCGAGGCGATCCACATCATCCGCGAGGTCGTCGCCGAGTTCGAGCGGCCCGTGCTGCTCTTCTCCGGCGGCAAGGACTCGGTCGTCGTGCTGCACCTGGCCGCGAAGGCGTTCTGGCCGGCGCGCGTGCCGTTCCCGGTGCTGCACGTCGACACGGGCCACAACTTCCCCGAGGTCATCGACTTCCGCGATCGCACGGTCGAGCGCCTCGGCATCCGGCTCGAGGTCGCGAAGGTCCAGGACTACCTCGACGACGGCCGCCTGCAGGAGCGCGCCGACGGCACCCGCAACCCGCTGCAGACCCAACCGCTGCTCGACGCCATCGCCGCGGGCCGGCACGACGCCGTGTTCGGCGGCGCCCGACGCGATGAGGACAAGGCCCGCGCCAAGGAACGCATCCTGAGCCTGCGCGACGAGTTCGGCCAGTGGGACCCGCGCAACCAGCGACCCGAGCTCTGGGACCTCTACAACGGCCGCCACACCGTCGGCCAGCACGTTCGCGCGTTCCCGATCTCGAACTGGACCGAGCTCGACGTGTGGCGCTACCTCGAGCGCGAGGGCATCGAGCTGCCGCCGCTCTACTATGCGCACGAGCGCGAGGTGTACCGCCGCGACGGCATGTGGCGCGCCGTCTCCGAGGTGTCGCCGCCGCGCGCCGACGAGCACGTCGAGCGACGCGTCGTGCGCTACCGGACGGTGGGCGACATGAGCTGCACCGGCGCCGTGGAATCGGATGCGGCATCCGTCGCCGACGTCGTGCGCGAGGTCGCCACCTCGACGCTCACCGAGCGCGGCGCCACGCGCGCCGACGACCGCATCTCGGAGGCCGCCATGGAGGACCGCAAGAAGGACGGATACTTCTGATGACGCACGCGACCCAGGAGCAGACCCTGTTCCGCTTCGCAACCGCCGGATCGGTCGACGACGGAAAGTCGACGCTCGTCGGCCGCCTGCTGCACGACTCGAAGGCGATCCTCGCCGACCAGCTCGAGTCGGTCGCCCGCACATCGGCGGAGCGCGGCTTCGGCGGCGAGCCGGGAGCCATCGACTTCGCGCTCCTCACCGACGGCCTGCGCGCCGAACGCGAACAGGGCATCACCATCGACGTCGCCTACCGCTACTTCTTGACGGGCAGGCGGTCGTTCATCCTCGCCGACTGCCCCGGCCACGTGCAGTACACGCGGAACATGGTCACGGGCGCCGCGACCGCCGATGCCGTCGTCGTGCTCGTCGATGCGCGCAAGGGCGTGCTCGAGCAGACCCGCCGGCACCTCGCGGTCGTGCAGCTCCTGCGCGTGCCGCACGTCATCGTCGCCGTGAACAAGATCGACCTGCTCGGCTACGACGAGGCCGCGTTCGCGGCGGTGGCGACGGATGTCTCCGCCCTCGTGCGCGACCTCGGCCTGCCCGAGGCGCACGTGATCCCGGTGTCGGCGCTCGCGGGCGACAACGTCGTCGAGCGCTCGGCGAACACGCCCTGGTACGACGGCCCGGCGCTCCTCGAGTTGCTCGAGACCCTGCCGGCACTCGACGAGCTGGAGTCCGACCTCGAGGCGTTCCGGATGCCGGTGCAGCTCGTCATCCGGCCGCAGGGCGCCCTCGCGCACGATGTCGCCGACCCCGAGTCGTACCGCGACCACCGCGCCTTCGCCGGGCGCATCTCGTCGGGCACCGTGCGCGTCGGCGACGAGGTGCAGGTGTTCCCCACCGGTGCCACGACGACCGTGGTCGGCATCGACGCCGGTCCAGTCGCGCTCGAGTCGGCGTCGGCGCCGCAGTCGGTCGCCCTTCGCCTCGCCGACGAGCTCGACGCCGCGCGCGGCTCGGTGTTCGCGGCATCCGGATCACTGCCTGCGGCTCGGCGCGAGCTCGAGGCATCCGTCTTCCAGCTCGACCCGAGGCCGCTCGTGCCGGGCGCGCGTGTGCTCGTGAAGTCCGGCACGTCGACCGTGCAGGCCCTCGTGACCGCCGTGCACGGCCGCCGCGACCTCACCACGCTCGGCCTCGACCCGGCCGATCGGCTCGAGGTCAACGACATCGGCCAGGTCGCTTTGAAGCTCGCCACCGAGCTCGCTGTGGAGCCGTACGCCGAGCACCGCCGGGCTGGCGCGTTCCTCGTGATCCACCCGCACGACGGCGCGACCCTCGCGGCCGCGATCGTGACCGGAGCGACCGCATGACGAGCCGCGGATTCGGGGCCCAGCTCGGCGAGCTTGTCGCGGGTGTCGCGGTGGCGGCCGCGATCGTCATCGTGCCCGTCATCGTCGGCGGTGTCGGTCGCGCGGCGGCCGAGCAGCCGGGAGCGGATGCCGCAGGCGGAGCGGCATCCGTGCTGCGTCTCGGCTACTTCGCGAACGTCACGCACGCTCCTGCCCTCGTCGGCCTCGAGACCGGGCTCCTCGCCGACGCGCTCGGCGGCACCGAGCTGGCGCCGCAGGCGATCGCCGCCGGACCCGCGGCGATCGAGGCGCTGAACGCCGGCGCGATCGACGCCGCCTACCTCGGACCGAACCCGGCGGTGAACAGCTACGTGCAGTCGGGTGGCGCGTCGCTCCGGATAATCGCCGGGGCGGCCGGCGGCGGCGCGGCCCTCGTCGTGCGCAACGGCATCGACGGCCCCGACGACCTCCGCGGGGCGGTGCTCGCGTCACCGCAGCTCGCCAACACCCAGGATGTCGCCCTGCGCTCCTGGCTCGCAGGTCACGGCCTCACGACCGCTGCAACGGGCGGCGGCGACGTCGCCATCGTGCCGACCGACAACGCCCGCACCCTGCAGCTGTTCCAGTCGGGTGAGCTCGACGGCGCGTGGCTTCCCGAGCCGTGGGTCTCGCGCCTCGTACTCGAGGCCGGCGCCGAGGTCCTCGTCGACGAAGGGGAGCTCTGGCCCCGGGCCGAGTACCCGACGACGGTGCTCGTGGTGCGCGCGGAGTACCTCGCCGAGCACCCCGACACGGTGCGTTCGCTCGTGGCCGGCCACGCGGCATCCGTCGACTGGATCGCCGACCACCCCGACGAGCTCGCCGACGTCGTGAACGCCCGCCTCGCGGCCGACGCCGGAGCGCCCCTGCCCGACGCGGTCATCGACCGCGCACTCGATCACGTCGCGGCGACCACCGACCCGTTCGCCGCGACGTTCCCCGCGCTGCAGCGCGCCGCTGTCGAGACCGGCACCGGACGCGACGGCGACCTCGGGGGGCTCTTCGACCTGCGCGCCCTCAACGCCGTGCGCGCGGACGCCGGGCTCGCCCCGGTCGACACCGCGGGACTCGGGGAGGACTGACCATGACCGACGCGACCACCACCGCCATCGCCCCCGCCATCCGCCTCTCCGGGGTCTCGAAGCGCTACGCCGCCTCGAGTCCCGTCGTGCTCGACGGCATCGACCTCACGGTCGCCCCCGGCGAGTTCGTGTGCCTGCTCGGCGCCTCGGGCTGCGGCAAGTCGACGCTGCTCGGGATCATCGCCGGCCTCGACACGGCGAGCGCCGGCACGGTCGCAGTCGATGGGCGGGCCGCCGTGATGTTCCAGGAGGCCTCGTTGCTGCCGTGGCTCAGCGCCCGGCGCAATGTGGAGCTCGCGCTGCGCTTCGGCGGTTCCGACCTGCCGCGACCCGACCGACGGGCGCGCGCGCTCGAACTGCTCGACCTCGTGAACCTCGCGGATGCCGCGGAGAAGCGCCCGCACGAGCTCTCGGGCGGCATGCGACAGCGCGTCGCCTTGGCCCGCGCCCTCGCGCAAGACCGCGAGGTGCTGCTCATGGACGAGCCGTTCGCCGCGCTCGACGCGATCACGCGCGACCTGCTGCACGAGGAGCTCGAGCGGGTCTGGCGCGAGACGGGTCGCACGATCGTGTTCGTCACGCACAACGTGCGGGAGGCCGCGCGGCTCGGCCAGCGCGTGCTGCTCATGTCGAGCCGGCCCGGACGCATCGTGAACGAGTGGAGCGTCGCCGACGAGGGTCCGCGCCGCATCGAGTCGCCACAGGTCTCGGCCCTCTCGGTCGAGATCACCGAGCAGCTTCGAAGGGAGATCCGCCGCAATGCCGCATGACACGCTCGTCGCGGCCCCAGCCGCGCCCACCGACGCCGACACACGAGCCGACGACCTCCGCACCCTCGAGGCCGGCCTCGACCGGCTGCAGACCGATGTCGAACGCCCGCTCCCGTGGTGGCGCCGCGCGATCGACGGCGTGCTGCCGCCTGTGCTGCTCGTCATCGTGCTGCTCGCCGCCTGGCAGGTGTACACCATCATCGCGCGGCCGCGGCCCGACCTCGCGCCCGGCCCGTTCGACGTCGCCGCCGCACTCGGCGAGGCGTGGAGCGACGGTCGCCTGCAGCTCGCGGTGGCCACGAGCCTCGAACGCGGCATCCTCGGCTTCCTCATCGCCGTCGCGGTGGGCACGCCACTCGGGCTGCTCCTCGCGGAGTGGGCGCCGCTGCGCCGCGCGCTCGGCCCGCTCATCTCGGGGCTGCAGGCGCTGCCGTCGGTCGCATGGGTGCCCGCCGCGATCCTCTGGTTCGGGCTGTCGGATGCCACGGTGTACTTCGTCGTGCTCATGGGCGCGATCCCGTCGATCGTGAACGGGCTCGTGGCCGGGGTCGCGCAGGTGCCGCCGCAGCTGCGACGGGTCGGAACCGTGCTCGGCGCCTCACGGCTCGAGCTCGCGACCTCCGTGGTGCTGCCCGCCGCTCTCCCCGGCTACCTCGCCGGACTCAAGCAGGGCTGGGCGTTCTCGTGGCGCTCGCTCATGGCCGCGGAGATCATCGCGTTCGGCGGCTCGATCGGCTTCGGTCTCGGCTCGCTGCTGCAGCAGGGGCGCGACCTCGCCGACCTCGCGGGCGTGCTCGGCACGATCGTCGTCATCCTCGTGGTCGGCATCGTCATCGAACTGCTCGTGTTCGGACCTGTCGAACGCGGCCTGTTGCGCCGCCGTGGCCTCACGGGAGGGACCCCATGACGAACACCCTGATCGGAAACGTCACGCTCGTCGGCGCCGGACCCGGCGATGCCGGACTCCTCACGATCCGCGGGCTCCGCGCGCTCGAGGCCGCCGACGTCATCGTCGCCGACCGGCTCGGCGCCCGCGGCGTGCTCGATGGGCTCGCCGCTGACGGCGTGCAGCTCGGCGCCGAGGTCGTCGACGTCGGCAAGCTCCCCGGCCATCACGCGGTGCCGCAGGACGCGATCAACGAACTGCTCGTCACGCTCGCCCGCGACGGCAAGCGAGTCGTGCGCCTGAAGGGCGGCGACCCGTTCGTCTTCGGGCGCGGCGGCGAGGAGGTCGCGTTCTGCCGCGATCACGGCGTCGATGTCGAGGTCGTGCCCGGCATCACGAGCGCCATCTCGGTGCCGGCGATCGCCGGCATCCCGCTCACCCACCGCGGCCTCGCGACCACGTTCACCGTCGTCACCGGCCACGACCAGATCCAGTCGCTCGGCGGCGGACGCGACCACACGGTCGTGCTCCTCATGGGCATCGGCACGCTCGCGAACTCCGCGATCACCCTGGCAGGTGGCGAGCGCGGCGGCGGATGCCCCGTCGCGATCATCGAGGACGGCTACGGGCCGCGCCAGCGCGTCACCGTCGGCACCCTCGACACGATCGCGCTGCAGGCGGCGCGCCGGGGCATCCGCTCGCCCGCCGTCGTCGTGGTCGGCGATGTCGTGACCCTCAGCCCGTATGCGCCGCTCCCGCTGGTCTCGGCCGGCGAAACCCGCGAATCCCGCGAATCCCACCGAAAGGCCACCACCCGATGACCCTCTCCCTCCGCGTCGCGATCGTCGGCGCCGGCCCCGCCGGTATCTACGCCGGCAACATCCTGCACCGCCAGGTCGCCGAAGCCGGCGGCGAGGTCGCGATCGACCTCTTCGAGTCACTGCCTGCGCCCTACGGCCTGATCCGCTACGGCGTCGCGCCCGACCACCCGCGCATCAAGGGCATCGTCAACTCGCTGCACGAAATGCTCGACGCGGGCACGATCCGGCTCATCGGCAACGTCGAGGTGGGGCGCGACGTGACCGTCGACGAGCTGCGCGCCCGGTACGACGCCGTGATCTTCGCGACCGGGGCCCTGAAGGACGCCCCGCTCGAGATCCCCGGCATCCACCTGCCCGGATCCTACGGCGCGGCCGACTTCGTGGCCTGGTACGACGGCCACCCCGACGTGCCACGCGTGTGGCCGCTCGACGCCGAGCAGGTCGCGGTCATCGGCAACGGCAATGTCGCCCTCGACATCGCACGCATGCTGGCGAAGCATCCGAAGGACCTCATCACGACGGATGTCCCCGCCAACGTGGTCGCCGGCCTCGAGGGGTCGCCCGTGACCGACGTGCACGTGTTCGGACGACGCGGGCCCCTGCAGGTGAAGTTCACGCCCATCGAGCTGCGCGAGCTCGGGGAGGCGCCCGACGTCGACGTGATCGTGTACGACGACGACTTCGAGCGCGCGGCTGGCGACCCCCACGCCGACGCGCTGCTCGCGTCGAACAACCAGGTGAAGGTCATGGCGCGCACGCTCAACGGCTGGCGCCCGTCGGCGAGCTCGGGCACCGGCTCGTCGACCGAACGCACTGCCTCGCGCCGGCTGCACCTGCACTTCCTGCACGCACCCGTGGAGGTGCTCGGCACCGACCGCGTCGAGGGCGTGCGCTTCGAGCGCACCCGCCCGGTGGGCGACGGCTCGGTCGTGGGCACGGGCGAGTTCGTCGACGTGCCCGTGCAGGCCGTGTACCGCGCCGTCGGCTACGCGAGCTCGCCGGTGGCGGGCGTTCCGTTCGACGCCGAGCGCGCCGTGATCCCCAACGACGGCGGACGGGTGACGGATGCCTCGGGCACGCCCATCCCCGGCGTCTACGCGACCGGCTGGATCAAGCGCGGCCCCGTGGGCCTCATCGGGCACACGAAGGGCGACGCGCTCGAGACCATCACGCACCTGGTGGCGGATGCCGCAGCCGGCGCGCTGCCCGCGCCGCAGGTCGACGCGGGGCCCGACGGCGACGAGGTGTTCGAGCTGCTCGCGGCCCGCGGCATCCGCTTCACGACCTGGGCCGGATGGCTCGAGCTCGACGCGCACGAGCGAGGCCTCGGCGAGGCGTGGGAGCCGACGGATGCCGCGTACGCCGACGTCGTGCGAGAACGCGTGAAGGTCGTGCCGCGCGACGAGCAGGTCGAGATCTCGCGCGCTGGCGCGCTGGTCGGCTCGTGACGCGCTACGTCACCACCCGACCACGACGACGCGCGACGACGCGCTCGTAGAAGGCCTGGTGCGCCCGCGCCACGGCCGCGTCGTCGAGCAGGCCGGGAGTCTGGGGGGCGGATGCCGCGAGCCGCGCGCGCAGCGTGGCATCCGCGTCGAGACGGGCGAGTGCCGACGCGAGCGCGCCGACGTCGCGTGGTGGCACGAGGAGCCCGTTGACGCCGTCATCGATCCACTCGGCTGGGCCGCCCTCGTCGGCCGCGATCACGGCGCAGCCGGCCGCAAGGTACTGCAGCACGTTCTGGCCGAGCGGTTCGGGGCGAGTCGACGCCTGCACCGCGACATCCCACCCCGCGAGCAGGGCGTCGACGTCGTCGACGTGCCCGAGGAAGTCGACCTGCCCCGCGACGCCCAGCGTCCCGGCGGTGCGGCGGAGTTCGTCGAGGTGCCCCTCGTGGCCGAAGGGCGCGTCGCCGGCGAACTGGAGGCGCACGTCGCCGCGGCCGCCGACCGCGCGCGCGAACGCCTCGAGCAGCAGGTGCTGGCCCTTCCACGGGTCGATGCGCGCGAGCATGCCGACCGTGCGCACCCGGCCATCGGGGTTCGGGGCGGGGGCAGGCGCACGGTCGACGCGCAGCCCCGACGCACTCGGGATGACCTCGGCCACGACGCCCGGGCGCAGGTACGCGCGCGCCGAGTCGAGCGTCGCGCCCGAGTTGGCGATCACGCCGTCGGCCCGCGGCAGCACGACGCGAACCATGAGCGCATGACCCGAGCGTCCGAGCGACTCGGGTTCGACGAGGTCGCGCAGGTGCACGACGAACGGCTTGCGCGACCAGCGGGCGGCGAGCGCGCCGTAGGCGGCGGCGCGGGCCGTGTTCGCGTCGACGAGGTCGGCGGTCGCGAACGCACGCGAGCATCTCGTCGCGACGGCCTGCGCGACGACGCGCGCGCCGAGCGAGACAGCCGCTCGCAGCCCGCCGGAGCTCGCACCGGCCGGTTGGCGTACTCCTGACATCCGTCGCGGGACCTTCGTCGGGAGTGCGTCGTACACGCCGACGCCGCCGTCGGGCGAGCGGGCGAGCAGCAGGTACGGCGACCAACCAGGCTCGGCCCGGAGCATCCGCAACAGGGCATATTCCGCGCCGCCGCCGACCGTGGTGTGATCGAGGTGCAGCACGCGAAGCGTCACGCCCGGCGCCCCTCGGTGCCCGCGGATCTGCCATTCCCGCGCGACGGGAAGGTGTACTCGGCGGCCTCCACGGCCTCGCGATAGGCGGCGATCTCGGCTCGGGGCATGCCGAACAGGGCGCGAGCCAGCTCGGCGAGCGCGGGGACCTCCTCGCGAGCCATCTGCCGGTAGGCCTCGTCGTCCTTGCCCTGCGGATCGACGATGTCGTCTTCGCCGCTGCCCGCGGTGACGCGGTTGTCGGCGATGGCGAGCACCCGCGCGCGAAGCTCATCGACCGAGTGCGGGGCCGGCCACTCGGGCAGCGTCTCGGCGACCCGGCCGGCTTCGCGGATCGTGAACGTGCGCACGAGCGCGCCCGGCACGAGCGCGAGCACGCTGTCGCGCTGGTCACCCGACGAGACGAGCACGAGGTCGGCACCGCGGAGGTACGCCTCGGTGATCTGCGCGGCGCGATGACGTGTCCCGTCGGCACCGAGCGCCTCGGCGATCGCCTTCGCCCGCCGACCCATCGCGGAGCCGACCGGCGCGCCGAGGCCGGCACTCGTCACGCGCACGTGCTCGGCTGCATCCGTGGGCAGGTACCAGTCGGCCCACCGCTCGAGCAGCGCGGCACCGAGCGCCGAACGGTTGACGTTGCCCTGGCAGACGACGAGCACCGTGAACACGTCGCGATCCACCGCGTCACCTTCCTGCTCGCCGCTGGTCCGCGCGCACTGCGCGGATAGGGTTTCATAGGGAGTCTACGAGGGAGGTGAGGTGCGCTCACTCAGGGTCTCGCACAGCGCCGTCGTCGACGAGTGGCGCGGTCGCGAACGCGCGCTCACCGCTCTCGGTGTCGACGTCACGCTGCTCTGCGCACGCCAGTGGCACGCGGGCGGCACGCCCGTGCGCCTCGAGCCTCGCGCCGACGAGCGGGTGATCGGCGTGCGCACCTTCGGTCACCACCCCGCACTCTTCGTCTACGACCCGCGTCCGATCTGGCGGGCGCTCGGTGAGCGCTACGACGTCATCGACGTGCACGAGGAACCGTTCGCGCTCGCGACCGCCGAGATCCTGCTGCTGCGCGCCCTCCGACGGCACGCGCGGCGCACGCCCGTGGTGCTCTATACCGCCCAGAACCTGCGGAAACGCTACCCCGTGCCGTTCCGCTGGTTCGAGCGGTGGGCGCTGCGCGCGGCATCCGGCATCTCGTCCTGCAACGCCGAGGCGGCACGCATCGTGGAAGACAAGGGGTTCGCGGGGCGGGCGCGGGTGATCCCGCTCGGCCTCGACGCGTCGAGGTTCCGACCAGCGGATGCTCCGACGGATGTCGCGTCTGCGCCGGATGCCGCCGCGCCGATCACCGTCGGCTTCCTCGGTCGCCTCGTGCCCGAGAAGGGCGTGCTCGTGCTGCTCGACGCCGTCGCCCGCGACCCTCGTCTGCGGCTCCGGATCGCCGGCTCCGGACCCCTTGCCCCAGAACTGGGGGCACGCGCCGACGCGGCCGGCATCGCCGATCGTGTCGAAGTCCTCGGGCCCATCGATCCCGATGCCGTGGTCGACTTCTCCCGAACGCTCGACGTGCTCGCCGTGCCGTCGCTGCCGACGCCGTCGTGGACCGAGCAATTCGGCCGCGTTGCCGTCGAGGCGATGGCGTGCGGCGTGCCGGTCGTCTCGAGCGACGCGGGGGCGCTGCCCGAGGTGGTGGGCGGCGCGGGTGTCGTGGTGCCGGCCGGCGATGCCGCGGCGCTCGCGGACGCGCTGGTCGAAGCGGGCGCCGGCGGTCCCCGTACCGCCGAGCTCCGCACGCTCGGGCTCGAGCGTGCGGAGGCGTGCTCGTGGGACGCCGTCGGCCGCCAGTACCTCGACCTCTACCGAGCGGTGCGGCACGAGGCATCCGAGGCCGTCGTCGACGATCGCGGCGTCGAGGTCATCGTGGTCGCCTACGGTGCACCCGAGCTGCTGCGCCGCGCGATCGAGCCCGTGGCGGCGCTGCCCGTCACGGTCGTCGACAACTCGTCGCTGCCCGAGATCGCCGCGCTCTGCGCCGAGCTCGGCGTGCGCTACCTCGACCCGGGCCGCAACGGCGGCTTCGCGGCGGGCGTCAACGTCGGGCTGCGCGACCGGCTGGTTCCCGGCGCCGACGTGCTGCTGCTGAACCCCGATGCGACGATCTCACCCGCCGACATCGGCGTGCTCCAGCGGGCGCTGCGGGCGCGCGACGACCTCGCGAGCGTCGGCTCTGCGCAGGTCGACGAGCACGGTCACGTCGCCCGCGTCGACTGGTGGCTGCCGTCGCCGAGCGGCACCTGGCTCGAGGCGCTCGGACTCGCGCGGCTGCGCCGCGACCCGTCGTACGTCATCGGCTCCGTACTGCTGCTGCGCGCCGAGGCGCTGGCACAGGTCGGCGGATTCGACGAACGCTTCTTCCTCTACGCCGAGGAGGCCGACTGGGCCTTCCGCGCGCACCGGCTCGGCTGGCGCCACACGGGGGTTCCGCAGGCCCGCGCGGTGCATGTCGGCGCGGGCACAGGGGGCGACCCGCGGCGGCGCGAGGCGCACTTCCACGCCTCGCAGGAGCGCTACCTGCGCAAGCACTACGGCGCCCTCGGCTGGCAGTGGGCGAGGCTCGGGCAGCTCGTCGGGGCGACGGCCCGCGCCGTCGCGCTTCCGGGCGACCGCGGCCGGTCGGCGCGCCGGCGGGCGGCGCTGTATCGGCTGGGGCCGGTGCGGGTCGAGACGCGCTACTTCGGAGAGGTGACAGCCGCATGACCCGGATCGTGCAGATCGTGCCGTACATCGCTCCCGGCACGGGAGTGGCCGGCGTTGCGTACAACCTCGAGGTACAGCTCCGCGCGCTCGGCGCCGACGTCGAACGGTTCACGTTCATCCACGCTCAACAGCGCCGAACGCGACGGTGGCCGAAGGGCTCGGTCTTCGCCCGTATCCGCGGCGGGTGGGACATGGTGTGGTTCAGCACGGTCGGCACGCGGCGCGCCCGGCGGTTCCTCGCCGACCGCCCCGACGCGATCACCATCACGCACAACAACGTGATGATCGGCGACGTGTACGTGAACCACGGGGTCCTGCTCGCGTCCATGCGGGCCCGGGGTCGGTCGTGGTGGGGCATCTACCGCAATCCCGTCCACGTCTTCATCTACCTCCGCGACCGCATCAGGTATCGAGGGCGCATGCACCGGGTCGTGGTGTGCCTCTCCGAGACGGATGCCGCGAACCTCCGCGCAACCTACGGCCCGATCCGGCCGAGGGTCGACGTCATCCCGAACGGCGTGGACATGGAGCGGTTCCGTCCGCCCACGCCTGAGCAGCGGAGCGCCGCACGCGCCGAGCTGAAGCTCGGAACCGAAGAGCGCGTGGCGGTCTTCGTCGGACACGAGTTCTCGCGCAAGGGGCTCTCGTTCGCGATCCAGGGGCTGACCCACGCGCCGAGCGTGCTACTGCTCATCATCGGCGGCAACGACCTGATCATCGCCGAGGCCTACGCGGAGGCGAAGGAGCTCGGCGTCGACGATCGCGTCCTGTTCCTCGGGCCGCGCCATCATCCCGTGCCGTTCATGCACGCCGCCGACTTCTTCGTGCTGCCGAGCGCCTACGAGGCGAATGCGCTCGTCGTGCTCGAGGCACTGGCCTGCGGCCTCCCGGTGATCGCCACGCCCGTCGGGTTCGCGCCCGAGGTGGTCGTCGACGGCGTCAACGGATTCCTCGTGGAACGCGATGGGCGCGCGATCGGCCGCCGCATGGAGCAGCTCGCGACGATCGATGACGCCGAGTTCGCCGAATGGGGTCGGCGGGCGCGCGAATCCGTCGAGCCGTACGGGTGGCGCGGGATCGCCGAACGCTACCTCGAACTCGCCGAAGAACTGCTCGCCGAACGGGAGCGCGACGGTTCGAAGCATCCGGTCGCACGGAGCGACGGATGACGCACATCGTGCAGATCGCTCCCTCGATCGGTGCCGGCAGCGGCGTCGCGGGGGTCGCCTACGCCCTCGAACGGGAGTTCATCGCCGCGGGAGCGACGGTCGAGCGGTTCACCGCCGCGCATGCCGGTCGCCCTCCCCTCGGCACCAGACGCACCGTGCTCGGCACGCATCTGGCGCGCGCCAGCAATGTGATCTGGTTCAGCACGTTCGGAACCCGGCGAGCGCGACGCTTCCTCGCCCAACGGCCCGATGCGGTCTCCATCTGTCACAACGACGTGATGGCGGGCGACATCTACGTCAACCACGGCCTGCTGCAGGCCGCGATGCGCGCCCGCGGTCAGTACGTGTGGCGCATGGTGCGCAACCCCGTTCACCTCTTCACCGCGGCCCGTGACCGCATCCGGTATCGCGGCCGCACCCACCGGGCGATCATCGCGCTCACGACCGCCGAGGCGGAATTGCTTCGCACGACGTATGGCCGCGTGCGCGCGCCGATCCACATCATCCCGAACGGGGTCGACGTGGACCGCTTCCGGCCCGCCGACGCGACCGAGCGCGCCGCGGCCCGCTCGGCCCTGGGCATCGACGACGACCGAGCGATCGCCGTGTTCATCGGGCACGAGTTCGAGCGCAAGGGGCTGCCCATCGCCATCACGGCGCTCCGCGCGGCATCCGAGGTGACGCTGCTCGTCGTCGGCGGAACGCCCGATCGGGTCCGCCGGGCCGAAGCTCACGCGAGAGAGGCCGGCGTCCGCGACCGGGTGGTCTTCGTCGGATCGCGCGCGGATCCCATGCCCTACCTCTGGGCCGCCGATGTGCTCGTGCTGCCCAGCGCCTACGAGGCGAATGCCCTCGTGGTCCTCGAGGCGCTCGCGTGCGGACTGCCCGTGGTGTCGACCCGCGTGGGCTTCGCCCCCGACCTCATCGTCGACGGCGACAACGGCTTCCTCGTCGAACGCGACGCCGCTTCGGTGGGCACGCGCCTGGCCGAGGTCACGTCGCAGCCGCTCGACGACTGGCGCGGGCGCGCACGGCGCACCGCCGAGCAGTACGCCTGGCCGCGGGTCGCGCGCCGGTATCTCGACCTCGTCGAATCCCTCGCCGCGGCGAGTGCGCCGCCGACGCAGCACGAACCCACGCTGCGCATCCTGCACGCCATCCGATCCGACGGGTTCTCGGGCGTCGAGCAGTTCGTCCTGCGGCTCGCCGTGCAGCAGGCGCACGACGGACACGAGGTGACCGTGATCGGCGGTGCGTCCGATCGGATGCTCCCCGCCCTCGCCGAGGCCGGCGTCGCCCACATCCCCGCGGCTCGGACGCTCGAGGTCACCCGGGCGGTGCGCCGGCTGGCCCGCAGCGTCGATGTCG
The DNA here is from genome assembly GCF_040679595.1 of Agromyces sp. NPDC052230. Classification (NCBI taxonomy): domain Bacteria; kingdom Bacillati; phylum Actinomycetota; class Actinomycetes; order Micrococcales; family Microbacteriaceae; genus Agromyces; species Agromyces sp. NPDC052230. Next base: position 509,063 of record NZ_JBFAVC010000001.1, read on the forward strand.
TCAACACCCACATGACCGCCGCGGATGTCGGCACCGTCGCTGCGCTCTGGTCCCGACTTCGGTTGCGCCGACCGGCCGTCGTCGCCACCCGCCACTTCGCCAAGGCCCGTGGCAAGGTCGGACCGGTGCCGATCGGGGCGCTGGTGCGCCGTCGCATCGATCGCCAGATCTCGATCAGCGCAGCGGTGGCCGACGCCGTCGATGGCCGCAGCACCGTCGTGCACTCGGGCATCGAGCCCCGCCCGCTTCGGGACGTGCTCCTGCGCGAACGCGTCGTGCTCATGGCGCAGCGACTCCAGCCCGAGAAGCGCTCCGACGTCGGCATCCGTGCATTCGCGGCATCCCGACTCGCAGCTGAGGGGTGGACGCTCGAGATCGCGGGCGTCGGACCCGAGCGCGAGATGCTGGAGGCCCTTGCGACCTCGCTCGGACTCGACGACGCGGTGCGCTTCCTCGGCTACCGATCGGACCTGCCCGCGGTGATGGACCGCGCCGGCATCCTCATCGCTCCCTGCCCGGTCGAGGGCTTGGGCCTGACCCTGCTCGAGGCGATGGCCGGGGGTCTGCCCGTCGTCGCGGCGGCTGCGGCCGGTCATCTCGATCCCCTCTCGGGGCTCGACCCGCGGGCGCTCTTCGCCCCGGGCGACGTCGACGAGGCCGGGCGCCACCTCCAGTCGCTGGCATCGGATGACGCAGGCCGGAATGCCCTCGCGCTCGCCCTTCGGCACCGGCAGCAGCAGGAGTACTCCCTCCGCGCCCAGGCCGACGCCACCGAGGCCGTCTACCGGAGCGCGCGTTGACCGACCTCGTCGTGATCTCGCTCGAGGCCTGGGACGACGTGTGGCGCCGCAACCAGCACCTCGTCGCGGGGCTCCTGCGAGCGGATGCCTCGCTGCGCGTGCTCTTCGTCGAACCGCCCGCCGATCCGACCCACGACCTCCGGTCCGGCCGCCGTCCGTCGTTCGCGCGGGGGGTTCGGGAGGTTCCGGATGTCGCGGCCGGCCGCCTCTTCACGGTGCGACCCGTGAAGTGGCTGCCGCGGCGGCTCGACCCGCGCGCCGACGGGCGCCTCGCGCGCGCCGTGATGCGGGCCGCCGACGCGCTCGGCATGCGGCATCCGCTGCTCTGGATCAACGACCCCGGTGCGGTCGCACTCGCCGAACGGTCGGCGTGGCCGATGCTGTACGACGTCACCGACGACTGGCTGTCGGCAGACCGGCCCGAGTCGGAGCGGCGGCGCGCCGCCGCGAACGAAGCCCGGCTCCTCGACCTCGCCCGCGAGGTGGTGGTGTGCTCACCCGAACTGGCGCGCCGAAAAGGCGCAACGCGGCAGGTCGAGCTCATCCCGAACGGTGTGGATGCCGGTGCCTACCGCCGCCCCGCGCCGCGGCCCGCCGACCTGCCCGACGGCCCGGTCGCGCTCTACCTCGGCACCGTGCATCCCGACCGCATCGACGTCGACCTCTGCGAGGCGACCGCGCGCGCGCTCGGCACGGCCGGCACCCTCGTGCTGGTCGGGCCCAATCTGCTTGCGCCCGAGCAGGTGGCGCGACTGCACGACGTGGGCGTGCAGCTGCTCGGCCCACGCCCGCGCGACGCGGTGATCGGCTACCTGCAGCACGCCGATGTGCTCGTGGTGCCGCACGTCGTGACCGCCTTCACCGACAGCCTCGACCCCCTGAAGCTCTACGAGTACCAGGCCGTTGGCCGCCCGGTGGTGTCGACGCCGGTCGCGGGGTTCCGAGACGCGGATGACCCGCGCGTCACGATCGCGGCCGGTGACGCGTTCGCGGCCGCGGTGGTCGCGGCCGTGCCGGCGACCTCGCGGTTTCCCGAGGGCGCCGACGGGCCGGTGGCCGACTGGAGCGAGCGCGTGGCCGCGATGGCCGTCGTGGTTCGGCGGCTCGAACCCTCGCGAGGGTAGTTCGGAGTCAGAGCTCCTCGAGCACCCGCCGCAGGTTCGACCACGCCCACGACCAATCATGCGAGAGCGCGTGCGCGCGTGCTTGCTGCGACAGCCGCCGCCTCGCATCAGGGTCATCGGCGAGCATGGCGATCGCCTCGGCGAGTGCGGCGGGATCGTCGGGTGGCACGAGCACGCCGGCCGACCCGACGACGTCGGGGAGCCCGCCTACTCGGCTGGCGATCACCGGGACTCCGGAGGCGAGCCCTTCGGCCGCGGTGAGTCCGCTCGGCTCGGCCCACCGCGACGGAACGACGAGCAGGTCGGCGCTGCGAAGCAGGTCGGGCAGCGACGACCGATCGACGAACGGCTCGAAGCGGATGTCGGCGCCTGATGCGGCTGTCGCCTCGGCGGCGAGCCGACGCAACTCCTGCTCGTACGCCGATAACGGCGCGTCACGAGCGAAGCCCCGGCTGCCGACCAGGAGGTACTCCACGTCGGGACGTGCGAGGTGCTGGGCAGCGCGGATCAGGACGTCAGGACCCTTTTCGGCGATCATTCGGCCCACGAAGATCACGCGCAATCGCGCATTCCGGGTGGCGGATGCCGCTCCATCACGATTCGGCGACGGCGCGAACCGCTCGCAGTCGAACCCGTTTCGCACGACGTGGACACGTTCGGCGAGCTTCTTGGGGAGCGCGGTGCGCGTCCGCTCGGCCAGCGAATCGCTGACGCACACGATCGCCGCAGCGCCGTCGAGCACGCGCCCGGCTTCGAGTCGCGAGTACGTGCGCAGGAGGTCGTTGTGCGCGTACAGCACGACCCGATGCTCCGTATCGCGGAGGAGCCATGTGAGCACTGGGGCGTTGTGCGCGAGCACGAACGCAGGCTCCCGCGTGCGGATCGCCTCGGCGAGCGGCTCGTAGAACCGCGCAACGGCGGAGCGCTCGAGTCCCATCCGTCCACGGGCCAGGTCCAGCACGCGCTCTCGCTTCGTGGGACCCCGGACACCGGTGTACTCGATGACCTCCGCGGTGTCGTATCGGGGGCGCATGGTGGAGCGGTCGAGGACGACGAAATGCCGGTACCGTGACGTGTCACCGCCCGCGGCGGCGGCGAGCCCGTCGACCACGGTCGGGATCGCCGAGCCGGTGCGTGGCGAGAAGTGGTCTCCGGGCGTGATGGCGTGGAGGACGTCGGTCACGAGTGCCCCGCCGCCTGCCGCATGGAGCCGATCCTGACCATGGCGCGTTTGCGAACGTCGAGAGAAGCCAGAGGCCGGCAGACCAGTACGGTCTGCCGGCCTCTCACAGGTCAATCGTACTAGGCGACCTTGCTGTTGATGCAGTCGCGCTCGTCTTCCGTGAACACGTTCGCCTCGCAGGTGTTTCCCTGGATCGGGGGCAGACCGCTCGCCGTCGCGGTCGCCGTGTCGGGGGATCCCTCAACGGTGTACTGCACGACAAGCGCGCCGTTCTCGCTGGTCGCGGCGTCCGTCGTGACGAACGCCACGTTCGACAAGGTGGTGTTCGCCGGCAGGATGAACGTGTTGGTGCCGAGCACCGTGCACGTGGAGAGATCGATGATGAGGACATCACCGAGGTCGCTGGTGCCCAGGTCCATGTCGGTGATCGACACAGAGACCTGCGCGTTCGTCGTGTTGGAGAGGGTGCCCCTGAACGCGTAACCCTTGTACGCGTCATTCGAGGCTCCGGGCAGCTTGCAGCCGAGGCCCGAAAGTTCGATGACGCCGGGTGACGCCGCGTAGGCGGGGGTGGGGACGGCAAGGGCGACCGCGGGAACGGACCAGGCCATCGCCTTGGCGACCGTGCGACGGCTGACGCCGGGCTTCTGTTCTTCAAGGTCACTCATGTGAGGGCCTTCCTGTGTTGTGGGGGCGTGATTGCAAGTTCGAGAGTTTCTCAGGCAACTCTAGAGCGTATCCGCTCCGTCGGTCGAGCACCAGAGCAAGCTGAACTGGCCCTCATTCAGGGGGTGGGCTCGTCAGGCCCGGCCCCAGAACGGGCGCGCAGGCCCGGAGTCAGGCGCGAACCAGGATCCGTTTCGCCACCAGGTCTTCCACCGCATCCGAGATGACCGCAGTGACATCGACGCCCGCGGGCGGTTCGGGAAGCTGTCGCACGGTGGTCTCACGCAGCTCCGCTTCGGTGAGCCCATCGGCAGCGAGCCAGATGAGCGGACCCACCCCGGCGAGGACGACCACCTGACCCAACACCTGCACGATCAGGGCGTCATCGACGGTGAGCGCATCGACATACGACGCCCGCCAGTACGCGTCAGGCCCCTCAGTCGCCGGAGGGTTCGACCGGGTCTCGACATCGTCTGAGAAGCATCCGCAGGCACGTTCGGACAGCTTCGGGATGTCCGTGAGCATCGGTGCGTCGTCACCGACCGTGCGCAGCACGTCATCGATGAGCGGGGGCAGCGACGACGCCTCGGTGTACACGACCCTGCGCACCCCTCCAGTCGAGAGGATCGTCTCCAGGAGGGTGCGGAGCGGGCGATCGAGTGCCGAGAGGTGGCTCGTCTGCGGAGCGAGCGCCGACAATGCTTCGATGATCGGCACCGGTTCCACGAACGGATGCTCGATGTCGGAGCGCCGGTCGAGCAGCACGAGCGCCACCAGACGCAGGTCATCGGTCGGCGCCCCACGCAGCCCGAGCGTCGACGCGGCCTCCGTCGCCTTCACGCCCGGCCGCATGCCGATCGAGAGCGGCTTCGGGTAGGCGACCACCGAACCGTCCGCCCGCACCGCGAGGGTCTCGTCGGTCACGTAGCCGTAGGAGCGGCCGAGCGCCTGAGCGGCAGTGGTCTTCCCCCGACCCGAAGGTCCGACGAATCCGACGACGCGCCCGTCAGCGAGCGCCACGGCGCTCGCATGGAGCATGAGCGCCTCGCCGCGAAGCCCGCCGATGGCTCCGAGCGTGACCTCCTGCGTGATTCGCTGGGCAAGTGCGTCGGGTGAGGTCGCGCGAACCACGTACGAACTGTCGGTCGAATCCGCTTGGTCCCGGATCCCCGCGCGCACGACGAGGTCGGGCTCGCCGTCACCGTCGTGGGCGAGGTCGACCCATTGCGCCTTGATCGTGTCCTGGTCGGCGGTGCTCAACGAATCATCGAGTTCGATGCGTACCGTGCTCGCGAGCGCACGCACGTCGAAGGCTGTCGGCATACCACGGAGCCTACCTGCCCCGTGGGCGCCCTCCGCCTTCGGTCGCAACTCCCATGGAGACGCCCGCCGCCGTGAGCTCCTCTACCCTTGGAGCAACACGCACGTCGACGAGCCCTGAGGAGACGATCATCGGCCCAGACGCCGGGCGCCAGAGGCTGACGATCGCGACCATGGCGACGGACAGCCCCATGGGTGCGCAGCTCTATCAGGAGCAGGTCGCCACGCGCGCCGCCGACGCGCTCCGGAGCGTGGACGATCGCGAGTGGGAGGTCCGTCGAATCGTTGCGCGCTCGCTCCGTTCGAAGCTCCCCGGAAACCGGCGGATGCCGGTGGCGCGCGTCGCGGCGGCATCCGCCGGACTGCGTCGCGGCCTCGGAAGGCTCCTCTACGGCCGCGACACGGTGACGCACCGCATGAACCTCGAGCTGCCGCCGGCGCCAGGTGCCGATGTGATCACCATCCACGACGTCGTCGCGTGGCGCTTCCCCGACGAATCGCCGCCCGTGCCGGCTGCGATCGAGGAGGCCCGACAAGCCGCTGCCGTGATCTGCGTCTCCGAGTTCAGCGCCCGCGAGGCCGCCGAGTTGCTGGGAATCACGGAACCCCACGTGGTGTACAACGGCGTCGAGGGTCGATTCTTCGACGCAACGCCGCTGCCGAGCGACATCCGGCGATCACTCGGAATACCCGAAGAGTATGTCCTGCACGCCGGCGGGGCATCCCGTCGAAAGAACCTCGAGGCGCTGGCGGAGGCGTGGCCGTTGGTGCAGCGGGAACGACCGAGCCTCAGTCTCGTGCTCGCCGGGCCGCCGAACCGCCGACGTCACGACCTCTTCGAGGGCATGCCCGGTGTCGTGCTGGCCGGCCGACTGCCCGACGAGGTCATGCCCGGCCTCATCGCATCGGCCCGAGCCGTCGTGGTGCCCTCCCTCTATGAGGGGTTCGGGTTGCCCGCCCTCGAGGCGATGGCCGCGAACGTCCCGGTCGTCGCCGCGGCGACGAGCTCGTTGCCCGAGGTGGTGGGTGACACCGGCATCCTCGTCGACCCGACCGGTGCGGGCATTGCGGGCGGCCTGCTCGACGCGACCCGCGGCGACGCGTCTGGCGAGCTCATTCGTTCCGCACGGGAACGAGCCGCACTCTTCACGTGGGAACGATGCGCCGAGGAGCACGCCCGCGTGTGGGCGTCGCTGGCCTGACCGACGTCAGGCCCGTCCTGAGACCACCCGCAGCAGGTCTCGCGGGAACCGCGGCGGGGAGCCGAGCACGTGAGGCAACAGCGCAGCCGAAGCTTCGAGTGCATCGCAGGCCGCGTCCACCGTCGCTCGGGGTGCGGCCGTGGCTGACGAGAGCAGTTCCGCGAGTGACATCGCGGGGTCGAATCGCACGAAGCGCGTCGCCTCCGGAGTGACCACCGACTCGTAGTCGTGGAACTTGAACGCGCCGCCGCCGAGGGGTGGTTCAAGTGTCGTCCACGCAGCGGGGATCCCATAGGCGTCGGCGGTGACGAGCCCGTGCAGCGACGTCGTGATGACGGCGGCGCTCGCGGCGATCTCCTGAACCACGCGCTCGGCGGTCTGGTGCACATCGATGACGCGCACGCGGTATCCGGCTGTTTCGGCGAGGGACAGGAACGGCACGTGCGACCGGTGATGGCCGTGCGGAACGAGGGCGACGTCCCACCGCAGCTGCGGGCGCGGTCGGAGGCGCGCCACGAGGATCCCCGGGTCACCGAGCGCGACATCGTCGGGGGCGCCGATCAATTCCCGAGTGAGGTGCCCGCGCACTGCGAGTACCCGAGCGCGAGGCAGTGCATGCGGCTCGCCGTGCATCAGGCCGCTTCCCCAGACGACGCCATCCCAATCGCTGGGCAGGAACTCCAGGATGCTGCCCACGCCGGCGAGCCGCGCCCGCGAGGCGACGCGGTGGATCGGCAACACCCCGTAATTGGGAAGGAGCCAGGGTGTGAGGTCGTCACCGAAGTTCGGATGACCGTCCCACCAGTGCGCGGGCACCACGACACCACCGCGCCACATCGGGCGACGGGTCGAGGCGATGGCGATGCGCCGGAGCTGGCGAAGGCGTCAAGTGAGCGCGCCGGAGTAGTTCATTCTCGGCCTTCGACTCGACCGGATACCGCGGCATAGAGTTCCTCGTACGCGTGCGCGACGCGCTCCCACGTGAACTCGTCCACCCGCTCCAGTCCGGCGGCAGTGAGCGCAGCACGGAGGGCCTCGTCGCCGGCCACCCGCGAAATCGCTTCCGCGAGTGCGACCGTATCGACCGCGTCGACAAGAACCCCGTCGACTCCATCGCGAACGAACTCGGGCGCGCCGCCCCGGTTCGTCATCACGAGCGGGGCTCCGCTGCGCCACGCCTCGAGCGCCACGATGCCGAAGGCCTCCATTCGGCTGGGAACGACCACCGCGATCGCGTTCGACATCGCTCGCGCGACGGCCGCGGCATCCAGTCGGCCCGTGAATTCGATGCGCGCCGCCAAGCCGAGCTTCTCGGCGGCCTCTTGAAGGCGAGTCTGCTCGGGACCGTCTCCCGCGATGACCAGACGGATGTCGCGATCGAGGGTTGCATGGGCGAATGCGTCGATCAGCAGGTCGAACCCCTTCATGCGGCCGAGTCGGCCGACCCCGAGCAGGTACCGGCCCTTCGGGGCCAGTTCCTCGGCGCCGTCGTCGCCGTCGAGGACGACGCCGTTCGGCACCACCGTGCCGCCCACCAGATCGTGGTTCGCCTGCAAGTCGTCGATGACGAACTGCGACGGTGCGGTGACCTGCGCCGCGACGGAGAGTCCGCGTCGCAGCGCCCAGCGCAGCAGCGCCGATCGCGCGAACACCGAGTGATCGTCAGCGACGGTCTCGCCGTGCGAGGTGATGAAGAGCGGGAGCCTGAATCGCCGACTCAGCGCGAGCGCATAGGCGCCGTTCGGACCGAAGCAGTGCACGTGCACAAGGTCGGGCCGGAACTGCCGAACCGCGTGCGCCCATCGTCGCCATGCTGATGGAAGCCGCACAAGGAAACGCAGCGCGGCCCCCGGCGACGTGGCAGGAAGGGGTGTCGGCAGGTACCGTACGATCACGCCCTCTGCGTCACGGACGCCGAGCGACTCCCCACGATCGACGGTCCAGACTTCGACCGCCACGCCATCCGCTTGCAGCTCACGGGCCACCTGGCGCACGTGCTCCTCGACCCCTCCGATGTATGGGGCGTAAGAGGAACTCACGAGCGCGACGCGCGGGCGCGAGTTGCCCACCTCACCCATCGCGTCGGGAGTCCGCTGGTTCACGCGTCAGCTGCGACGTCCGCCGGCGCGCCGTGACGCCGCGGGAGTCTCGCTCACCGGAGCATCGGGATACGAATCGGCATCGGGCCGTGCGACGGCGGGGGTTGGCGGCTCTGCCGGGAGGGCTTCCGCCTTCGTCTCGGAGGGCGTGTAGTCGCGCCGATACTCGTACGAATAGGCCGCCGCATCTGCTCCACGCAATGGGGCTCGGTTCAACACGACGCCGAGCGCCCGTCCGCGTGCCTTGTGCAAGGTGTCGAGGGCCTTGTCGAGCAGGTCGAACGTCGTCTTCCGCAGGGTGATCACGATCAGCGCGCCATCCGCCTGATGCGTCAGCACCGCCCCATCCGTCACCGGGAGCAGCGGTGGGGCGTCGATGATCACGGTCGCGTGCTTGCTCAGGTCGGCGATCAACGCGTGCATACGCTCAGATCCGAGCACCTCGCTCGGGTTCGGAGGCACGCTCCCAGCTGCGAGCACCAGGAGGTTGCTCGACCTCGGCGTGCGCTGCAGCACCTCGACGAGAGAGGCTCGTCCGGCCAGCACGTCACTGAGCCCGGCGCCTCCGGGCAGCCCCATCGTCTTCGCGACCATTGAACGACGCAGATCGCCGTCGACGAGCACCACGGTGCTCCCTGCTGCAGCGAGCGTGAGCGCGAGGTTGCACGCGACGGTGGACTTGCCGTCGCCCGGAAGCGGACTCGTGACCACGATCGTCTTCGGCGGGTGATCGACATCCATGAACTGCAGGTTGGTGCGAAGCGCCCGCAGTGCCTCGGAAACCGCGAACGTGCCGTTCTTCCCGGTGGATCCCGAAGTCGCAGGATCGATCAGCCTCGTCTCGTGGTCGAGGCCCGGCACGATCGGAATGGTGCCGACCACAGCGACGCCGGTGCGCTGCTCGACGTCATCACCCGCGCGGATGCGCCGGTCGGACACCGTGCGGATCATCGCGAACGCGATACCGAAGCCGAGACCGAGAATGCCGCCGACGATCACCGCCGTCTGCACGTCGGGGAAGCTCGGTGAGGAGGGGAGCGACGCCACGTCGCCCGGGAGGATCGTGACGGGGGCCGAGCCGGGACTGCCGTCACCCTCGATTTCGTCGATCTGGATCTTCATCGCGTCGATCCATGCTTCGGCGAGTTCCCGAGCCGTCTCCGGTGAAGGTCCCTGGGCGTCGACGCGGATGAACGTCGTCTCCGGTGGGTTCGACACCTCGATCCGGTTCACGAGCTGTTCGGGGGTGGTGTCGAGGCCGAGCTCCTCGATCGCATGGTCTGCCACGGTGCGCCATTCGGCGATCTCGAGGTACGTGGGCACCTTGGACCGGGCGAGCGAGTCACCCAGCGTAGAAGTGCCGAGATCTTCGACACCGGTCGACGAGAGATAGCCGCTCGCACCCGCGACGTAGACCGGCGTCTGGAGCAACGTCCAGCCGTACCCGGCGCCCACACCGACAACCGTCATCAAGATGATGGCGATCCAATGCCTGCGCAGACCACGTAGGTAGTCGCGGAGTTCCATGCAACCCTCCGGTCGTGTCTGCGCCCGCCACGGTGCGGCTGAGCGTATCCGAGATTGGCTCAATGGTATGCCACCGGCCTTCGGCCCGTGTGCGGGCGTGCGAGTCGGCGTACCGCGTCAGCGTGACGGAATCTTCCGAAGCTGTGGACCCCTGACGACTCTCGTGTCGACCGGCTCGGAGGGTGCGTTGCGTTGCTCCTGTGCCATCGCTCCGAGGCAGATACCGGCGATGACGAACGGGATCGACACGGTCGCGGCGGTCCAGAACAGGTCGAACTGGGCCTGCACGAGTCGCGCCGATGCGACCGCGACCGCGAGGGTGCCGAAACGTGGGTCGACACGCCACAGGACCACGATGATGCCGAGCCACATGACCAAGAATCCGACGAGACCGACGACGCCGGCTGACGCGAGCACCTCGATCTCGGCTTGCGGCGGCTGGAAGGGAACCGGGGAGTCGTTGTACCAGTAGCGCAGACCGTGGCCGAAGATCGGCGACTCGCGCCAGTAGTGATAGACCTCGCGGAACCAGTTGAGACGCTGGAACACGGAGTTGTGGCGATTCTGCGACTCGATCTGCTCGATCACCATGCTGGCGATGAGCCACACTGCCGGGATCATCAACAGGTATACGAATCGTGAACGCCCCGTGACTCGGCGCCGGATGACCGCGATGAGGATGGCGGCCATGAGCCCGATGAGCGCCTGGCGGGATTGGGAGAGCAGGAGGGCCCCGAACAGCAACCAGAACGCCGTCCAGGCCCACCCTCTTGTCCAACCAGCCCAATCTGGGTTGATGTAGACCACTGCGGCCGCGATGGCCATGACCGTTCCCACGAAGTTCTTGTGCATCGGGAATGGCCACACCGGGTACACCGGCCCGAAGTCTCCGGAGGCGTACTCGATCGCACCTTGCACCACCGTGATCAGCGCGATGATCACGGCAGCGCCGACGATGAGTGAGAGGCCGAGCCGAGCGTAACCACGAGCGCCGACTGCCCACCCGACGATCAATGCCCCCGAGATGAGCAGCCACGCATGGAACCATTCCACCGTGTTTGCGAGGTAGGGATTGACGATCACGGTGAACAACGTCGCGAACTGGTAGAAGAGGTTCAGCCAGAGCAACTGCCGCAGCGGCCGGCTGTATGGGCGCCTGCCGAGGAGGAGTGCGGTGCCGAACGCCGCCGCGAGCGCGACATCCGAAAACGACAGATCGGTGCCTCCCAGACCGACTCGTTGCACGATGAGCAGGCCCGGCAACGACATGAGCACGATCGCAAGAGGCTGGGACCTGGTCACTGCGGCGCCGATGACGAGGCCGGCGATCGCCACTGCGGTCATCGACCCGTTCTGGAGGCCCCGGTCGAGCACGAGATACACCGCCGCAACGGCGCCGACCGCCGTGAGCACCCAACGCCAGGTGCCTGCCCACCAGTCGACGATACGCTCACGCCAGATCTCTCTGCGCATGCTCGTCGAGCTCATGACCGGTCCTTCAGTGTGATTCGGTAAGTATCGCAGACGCCACGGGCGTCGGAATCGAGCGGGGCGTCAGTAGACGTCCGCCAGCGGTCCGCCGCTGCTACTACTGCTGCACAACTCCATAGCGCCGTGCGCCTGTTCTGCGAGGGCGACCTCTAGGGGGGTGGAGGCGTAGATTCCGCCTCACGAGCTGGCGACTTCCGATGCGCTTGGACGCTCCAGGGACTCGCGTGCGCGAGCCTTCACTCCCTGTGTGATCCAGATGCGGGGCGGATGGTGGAGGAGCAAGTGGCCGAGGCCGTCTGCCGCCCTCTTTACGCCGGGCAAGAACTTTCCCCGGGCGACAAGAGCGCGAGCCTCTGCGAGCTTGCGCTTCGCAGCGCGCACCTGTTGCGCTCGCCAGATGCCTCGGATCCGATCTCTCATGCTTTCGGAATCGTGTTCGGCCTGGTAGACCTTCGACCACACCTGACGTGCGCCGCGAACATTCCGTTCACGGTTGCCTGAGGCGTTCCACGGGTGCCGGCGATACCCGGCCAGCACGCGATCGACCGGGACCAACGGGCCCTGCTTCGCAAGTCGCACCACGAATTCCCAGTCCTCCGCGAGGAAACGGTCGTCGAAGCCCCCAGCAGCCGAGAACGCCGCTCGCCGCATCAACAGGCAGCTGGGCGGGTACACGAGGTTGGCGAGAAAGAGGTGCTCATAGCAGACGTCGGCGTCACTGTCGCGCGGAGCAAGGCGTCTGTCGTGGAGATCCTCGCGCCCGCGCATGTGGCGCGGGAAGTCGCCAGGGTCAAGGACCTCACCGTGCTCGTCGATGTAGTCGGCGAGCACGAAAGCCCCCGCGGCGTCCGGCCGTTGCTCGAGGGCGTTGAGCAGCGCATGGAGGGTTTCGGGATGCCAGAGGTCGTCGGCGTCAAGGAACACCAGATAGGAGGAGTCAGCCGACGCGTGCGAGGCGCCGAGGTTCCGCGCTTCCGCAACTCCGAGATGCCTGCTTGACACCAGCTGGATGCGCGGATCCGAGTGAGCGCGCACGAGGTCGGGTCCCTCATCGGAGGAGCCGTCGTCCACCACGATCACCTCGAACCGCCCGAATGCCTGCGCGAGGACTGATCGCAACGTCTCACCGACGAACCGCCCGCCGTTGTACAGCGGGATCACGATCGTGATGAGCGTCGGCTTCATCAGGACTCTTGACTCGTGACGCCAGGCAGCGTGACGATCCGGAATCGGCCGAATCGCCGACGTACGAAGGGGGCGCTCGCCGTGGTGAGCCAAGGGTGGCGTGAGCGCCACCGCCAACGCGCGAGCTCGCGACTCCGGTCGAACGTGTGAGCGTACCCGGAGACGAGGCTCTTCTCGAGCATCTGCGTTTCGGTGCGTACCCAACTCATGTGAAGGATGGCGTCGTCACGGTCGATGACCGCATGAACGGGCGCATCCCGCGGATGCGACGGGTCGGTGTTCCGCGGGGCGACATCCACCCTATGAAGCGGAACGCCGCCCGCCTGTCTCGCCACAGTGAGCGTCGTTCCTGCACGGACTGCGACTGGGCCCGGATAGGCAGCCTCAGTCGTCCACAAACGACCGCAGCGCTCGAGGAACTGGCCGCTGGCCGTCGCGGCATAGATGTCTCTCAACGGGAAATCGACTGCATCGGCTCCCGCTGCATCTGCGGCTTCGATGTGATACCGCAGAGTCGCCGGAGAGGAGAGAATCTCGTCCGTATCGAGTTGCAGCACCCAGTCAGCACCCTTGGACGCGACATCGAGGGCTGCTTGACGCTGAGCCGTCTCCGTTTCCATGAGCGATCCTTCTGCGGCTACGTGATCGCCGGGAAGGAGCACGACCTTCCCCTCCGGATCTGCTCCTTGTATGCGCCGGAGCGCATCCTCGACTGACAGCGGAAAGCCTGCCCATGACCGGTATGACTGGTCAAACGACACGATGATCCGTCCGACCATGTCGTAGTACGAGGCAATGCTCTCACCTGCCCAGGCAGGGTCACCCGCGAGCACGTATGCGTTGAGCCTGATCGGTGCGTCGCTCACGGCGCGACTCCGGCGGGCATGCCGAGCTTCTCACGCAGTTCGCGCCCGAGCGCATCCATACGGCGGGGTGGAAGAGGATTCCACCTGGCGCACCGCAGCATGGCGAGGGAACCCCATGCGACGCCGACGATCGTCACACCCGAGCGACGTAGCTTGGCAGCCAGCCCACCAGCACTCCAGATCGCGCGGAACTGAGTGCGGACCCACCGCCAGATGAGGGGCGACCTGATTCCTCCATCGCGGGAAAGAAGGACCAAGTGGTTTCGTCGTCCGTACAACTTGTAGCGCGTGTCGAATCGGGCGCCGCGCACGTGGGGAGCGGGGAGGTGATCCACGGCGGCATCGGGGGCGAAGACTGCACGGCCGCCAAGTGCACGTATCCGCAGGAAGACATCGGTGTCCTCACGAAGGGCCGTCCCAGGGTAGTCGTCGCGGAACCCGCCCAGATCGGCGAGTACCGAACGGCGGAACGACATGTTCGCGCCGATGCCATGGTCCACATCGACGAGGCCCCCCGGAAGAGACGAGAATCCGTCGGTCAACGTGCCATCCGCGAGCAGGCGGCCGATCGGCTTTCCGTACCGATCCTCGCCCGGCACCCCGTTGCACGTGCGGCCCGCGACCGCTGCGATGTCCGGATCCTCGAAGGCGGAGAGAAGGGCGTGCTCCCACCCGGGCCGGAGCACGACGTCGTCGTCGAGGAAGCTCACGATCGTCCCGCGCACATGCTTCAACGCCTCGTTGCGTGAGCGCGTCATTGCGCCCGCAAGTTGCGGGGCGTGAACGTACACGACGCCCCGACCTATGTCGCTCGTAACGTCGTGCCGATCGACCGCCGAGGCGTCGACGACCACGATCTCGGTGCGCTCGCTGAGTCCCTGGGCGAGAGCATCGAGACACCGCCTGAGGAACTCGGGCCGTTCGTACGTCACAATGCACACGCTGAGCTTCGGTGCATCAATCATGCCTGTCCCTCCACCGATACCGGGTGATTCTATCCGCGATCGGGGGAGCGCCTCGTAGGCTTCTCGCCATGGATCGGGAGCCGCCAATTGCACGACGTGGGGTGCGAGCGGCCTACGTCGTGCTGACGCACACGGACTGGCCGCAGGTGGAACGTCTGCTCGGCGCTATCCGCGCCTCGAGCCCGGGTGCATTCATTCTCGTCGCACACGACAACCGAGCCACCCGGTTTCCGCATCACTTCGAAGATCCCGGCGTCGAGCTCTTCGAGCACGGTCTCGCCACCGACTGGGGCTCATGGGAACTCGTGGAAGCAACGCTCCGTGCTTTCGAACATGCCAGGAACCGGGCCGACCCCGACCTCGTGGTCCTTGTCTCCGGCCAGGACTACCCCATCCGTCGCCTTTCCGACTGGGAGGCTGAGGTGTTGGCTTCGGATCGTTGGGTGGGCGCGGCCGAAGCGCTCCAGTACACGCCCCACTGGGGAAGGCGTCGTGGGCAGGGGCGAGACGAGCTCACCCGGTACACCCATTGGTGGTTCCAGACGCCCGCCGCACGCCGCGGCGTTCGGTTCGACGGGCGTATCGGGCGGTGGCTGCAACGCGTCCGGGAGGCCATCGCCTTGCGAACCGAACCACTGTTGAGCGTACGGTTCGTGACCCGCGGACGAGGCGTCTTCTGGGGCATCCGTCGGCCGACCCCGTTCTCGCAGAAGCGGCCCTGCTACTACGGGAGCCAGTGGATCGCCCTCCCCCGAACCGAACTCGACCACCTGCTCGATCAAGATCTGGCCCCGGGGTCGCGTCTACGCGGGTTCTACCGGCGCACCGTCATCCCAGACGAATCGGCGCTTGTGACCCCCTTATCGTGGCGCTCAGTGCCGGCCGATCTCTCCCCGGTTACGCATGTCAGATGGGACCACGCGCTGGACCAACCGGCCATCTGCGTAATCGAGGATCTCGAGCAACTCGTGCGTTCAGGCTCGCCGTTCTGCCGCAAGATCGATCCAGTGATCAGTGCCTCGCTGATCGACGAACTCGATCGACGACTGTCTCGAACGGAGCCTTCTCAACCCGCCGAGTCGCTCAGTCGAGTTCGCCGAGCTCCACAAGTCGAGCGAAGTCCGGGCTCGCCGCGCGAACCTCACTGAAGGTTCCTTCAACCTCGACCCGACCGTCCTTGAGGAAGACCAGCGTGTCAGCATGCCGCACGGTCGAGAGGCGGTGGGCAACGATGACGATCGTGAGCGTCCCCCGAAGAGCGCCGAGCGTCTTGGCGATCTCGTTTTCAGTGACGTTGTCGAGCGCAGACGTCGCCTCATCCAAGACAAGTACCTGGGGGCGGCGGTAGAGCGCACGAGCAAGTCCGATGCGCTGCCGTTGTCCGCCGGAGAGCCTGGTGCCGCGCTCTCCAACGACGGTGTCGAGCCCGCGGGGAAGCTCGGTCACGAGGCGTTCGAGCTGCGCCATCCGGAGTACTTCTCGCACGCGGTCTCGGTCGACGTCGCCACTCGGCACTCCGAACGCAACGTTCGCAGTGAGCGAATCGTTCAAGAGGAAGACTTCTTGCGGCACCACACCAAGCTGGGAGTACCAGGCGGCGAGGTCGTCGCCGATCGACCGGCCGCCGACGACAACCTCGCCGACCGTGGGTCGGAGCAGACCGAGCACGACGTCGAGCAGTGTGCTCTTGCCTGCACCGCTCGAACCGACGAATGCGGTGGTCTGTCTCTCACGAATGCGAAGCGAGATCCCACTGAGGACGAACTCCTCAGAGTCGGGGTACCGGTAGCTGAGGTCGCGGAGCTCGATGTCGCCGGAGAAGGGCTCGGAACTCCTCGGTCGTTCGTCGTGCAGACCACCAGCATCGAGCTCAGCCACCGTTTTGGACACGATATCGAGTCCTGCCCGGCCCGTTCGAACGGTCGCGAGATTCGCGGCGATTCGGTTGAGACCTGGGAGGGCCCGAAGAGAGGCGGCCGCGAACACCCCGAGGACGGTCAGTGCCTGGGCCGGTGTGCCCGTCGCGAAGAGAATCACCGAAATACCCAAGATGGCGATGACGAAGCCGATCTCGAGCAAGTAACGCGGCGCATCCGCGAGAATGCCCATCGTACGATTCAATCGCGCGCCCCGCATCCGAGCGGCCCGGAACCCATCGATGAAGGAGTTGGCGCTCGAAGTCAGGCGCGCCTCGCGAAATCCATCGAGGCCGGGCAGCAGGAATTGCCACGCTTCCAGGCCGGCCTCGGCGAGTTCCTCGCCGATCCGGTACTGGCGCCGGCGAAGGAAGAGCTGAGTGCCGAAAACCAATGCACCGAAGAGCACGATCGCGAACAGCGTCACTGCAGGCGACACGACCGCGAGTACGGCGACAATCGCGACGAGCACAACCACGTCGGTGACGAGGCTCACCGCTCCGAGAAGCACGCTCGCGGATTGGGTCGTCGCATCCGTGATATTGCGGTAGATCTCGCTGGTCCGACGCGCACGGTGATCCGCATACGGCGCGAGCGCGTACCTCCGCGCGAGCTCGGCAGACGACAACGCGGAGATCCGGGTGGTCCGGCCGAGCAACCACCACCGGAAAGCGATCGCCCCGACGCTCTTCAGGATGAACACGAGCGTGATCAACGCCGCAACGACGGGAATCAGAATCGAGAGCTCGGTCGTTCCGACACGCTCTGACAACCAATCGGCGAGCCAATTGTCTTGGGCGCCGGTGAGCAGTTGAGTGAGCGGCACCATCGCGGCGACGCCGATCGTGTCGAGTGCCGCGAGCACGAGTGACGCGACGACCATTCCGCTGACCCACCGTTTGGGGTCAGCGCCAGCCATGTCGAGCATCATGCGCAGCTGCGGCATGAGTTTCCGCTCGCGACCGCTTCGTGACATCGATTCCTCCGCACTCGCCCTCGACCGCGGGCGGGCGTACCTCACGGCATTTTAGCCTCGTGGATTGCATACGCCGCACCCGATCGGGAACCCGGTGCCCATATTGCTCCCCTGAGCGGATCGACATGCATCAGAGGGGACGTCGTCACCCTCTGGCTGACTTTTCCCGAATCCTTCCCACGACTTGGCGAGCGACATAATCCGGCCAAAGCACCGTCGCCCACGCGAGGTGTGAAGGTTTGCGGGAAGCGCGGAACGCGTCGAATGCAAGGGAGCCATAGATCTGACCGGCACGACGGAGGTGACGCAGCCCGCCCGACCGACGATGACGCCAAAGAACGCGTGCCGCACCGCGGAACATGCTTCGATAGTCGTCGCTTGAGTTATCTTCGTGTCGTCGATACCCGATCAATACTTCGGGGCAATGTGCCAAAGAGCTCCTTCGGGCGATCTCCAACCACGCCGCCCAGTCCTCTGCGTGCGAGAGGCGCTCATCAAACCCTCCAACATCGACGAGGATGGATCGGCGAACGATCACACTGCTCGCACCGATTCCGTTGCCCGCAAGCAGCGCCCGGTAGTCTCTTGCGCCTCCGCCCCAACCGGGTCGATGCTCATTGCCGTAGATCAGGTCGAAATCACACGAACATAGTCCGACCCCGGCGCGCATGAGGGGAAGTTGCGCGGCGAGCTTGCCGGCGTACCAGACGTCGTCGGCGTCGAGAAACGCGATGAGTTCACCGCGTGCCTCGAGCACTCCCCGGTTGCGCGCGGCACTCGGCCCAGCCTTCGGCTGCCGGATGACACGAACGAGGGGATGGTCCGGGACACGGAGAGGGTCGGTCGACCCGTCATCGACGACCAGCACTTCCATTGGCGCTGGTACCTGTGTGATCGCCGACTCCACGGCTTCAGTGAGGAGGACGCCCGGGTTGTGAGCCGGGATGACCACGGACACGGTGGGCGACTCCGCCAACTCGATCCGATCCGCCACGTCGACAGCCTACCCACCGGCCTTCGACACGTCTCCTGATCCGCGCGGCCCCTTGGCCGCCCGGCGCCCAGGGAGTTCGAGCGAATTGTGGGCCTACCTCAGCAGCCCGCGCGCAACCAGGTCGGCCACGAATGCGTCGACATCCGCGCGAATCTCGTCTGCCGAGGCATCCGTCGCCGCCGCGACCCGGTCGACGATCGTTGCTGCCGGCCCCTCACAGGCGGCTGCCCAGATGAGGCCGGCGACTCCATCGAGCACGACGATCGGTCCGTTGGGAAGCCGTGCCGCGTACACGGTGGCGGCATCCTCGATGATGGCGAGGTCGGCGGGACGTCGGTACCCGGTCATCGGGACGCTCCGCTCCGACGGCGCTCGCTCCTCCGACGGAGCGCCTGCCCCGCCTCGATGGCCGCGCGAGCCGGACGTGCGAAGAACTCGGTGAGAATCTCGAACGCCGAGGGGCGGTGTCCGAGGCGATGTGCGAGGTGGTCCACGTTCACGAGTGGAGCGCGCATGACGACCCGGGCCGCCTCCGAGATGCTGGGGGCCGCACGCACGCGCGCCCACCACTCCTCCGATCGTGTACCGCCTTGCGAGATCACCTTCCAGAGTCGGTAGTCGCGCTCGCGGCGGTACCGATCGAGCCCACCCACGGCTGCGGCGAACGCCACCGGGGCATCCAGGTCGGCGACGAGCGCTTCGATCTCGACCCGGCGCGCGTCGGACGCGTCCCGCCACCCCGTCACGACGTCCGGATGATTCGGCGCGCGCGAGCGGGCTGCATTCAGGATGAGCAGGAGCGCCTGTGCCGGAACGCTCGGCACGGGGCATCCGACCGTCGCGATCTCGACGGTGTGACGATCCGTCCACAGCCTCTCGAACGCACGCGCGGGCGCCACGCGGATCCCGGGAAAGAAGCGGTGGATGTCGAGGTAGCCCCACGCCTCGTGGAGGTAGGTCTGCGCATGGCCGAACGGAGACCCGTAGGCGAACGTGCTGTACAGCCGCCAGCCGTGGTCCCGGAGCGCCCGATCGAGCCGTTCGACATGACCCGGCCGCACGATCACGTCGATGTCGCTTCCTGACTGCGACGGTCGCAGCGACGGGTCGACGGCTGCACCCTTGATGTGGAGGAGGTCGACACCGGTCTGTTCAGCGAGGTGCTGCACCGCGGCGTGGCCGAATCGCAGGCGCACCGAGAGCGGCACGCTGACCTGGGATTCGCTCACGCCTGCTGCACCACCTCTTCGATCACTCTAGCGATGCGTGCCACGTGGGCGCCGCGGCTGAAGGCGCGTCCCCATTCGCGACACGCAGCGGGGTCGAGGTCGCGGGCGCGGCCGATCGCCGTCGCCAGGTCTTCGGCGGTGGCGGATGCCGCGTGGTGGCCATTCACCCCGGGCTTCACGGTCTCGAGGTAGCCACCGGCCGCGACCGTCGCCGCCGGCGTCCCTTCGAGGGCGGCTTCGAGCACCGTGAGGCCGAAGTCCTCGCGCCCGGCGCCGATGATCACGGCGCCATGACGGTACACCCAGGCGAGCTCGGCATCGGTGACGCGCCCGAGCCCGTGCACGCCCTCGGCCGGTTCGTCGAGCGTCTCCGACCCCGCCCCGACGATGACGATGGGGAGTCCCGCTTGGCGCGCAGCCACGACGGCGAGCGGCACGTTCTTGTAGCCGCGGTCGCGGGCGACCACCACGGCGAACGCGTCCGGGAGGTCACGGGACGGCGCCGCGGCATCCGCCGACACCGGTTCGACGGGCGGATGCACCACGATCGAATCGAGACCATAGGCGGCGCGGATGCGTTGCTGCGTAACGGCGGAATTCGCGATGACGGCCCGTGCCCGATGCATCGCCTCGACGTCGCCGGGGCGCAGCATCGGCGTGCTCACCGCGAGCCCCGCACGGCGGATCGGGCTGAGGCGCAGCCGGTAGTCCTCCGCGGCGTAGAGCCACCGGGCGGGACTGTGCACGTAGACGACGTGCGGGATCTCGAACCGGAACCGGTGCGCCCAGCCGCTGCTCGACGCAAGCGCGACGTCGCCGCCCGACACGGTGGTTCGCGCCGCGATCAACGGGAGCAGCGGAAGCATCCGCTCGACCTGGCCGGCGAGCACGCCCGGAATCGTGGCTCGCACGTCGAGCCCACGGAACGCGTCGAAGGTCGACTCCGGCCGGTACGCGAGCGTCACGACGCGGCGGGCGTTGAAGCCGGCGGCCCAATCCGCGACGACGCGCTCGGCTCCGCCGACCTGCACGAGGTAGTCGTGGGCGAGGACGAGGTCGGGCACGGGGCATCCGCTCGCTTTCGAACGCTCAGCGCCCCGCCGAGCCGGCCTCGGTCACGCCGACATCCGTGCGGTGGAAATTCTGGAACGAGCGCGACGCCGTGGGCCCTCGCTGGCCCTGGTAGCGGTTCGCGTACTCGGCCGAGCCGTAGGGGCGCTCGCTCGGCGACGAGAGGCGGAAGAAGCACATCTGGCCGATCTTCATGCCCGGCCAGAGCTTGATGGGCAGGGTCGCGACGTTCGACAGTTCGAGCGTCACGTGGCCGGTGAATCCGGGATCGATGAAGCCCGCGGTGGAATGGGTGAGCAGGCCGAGGCGACCCAGCGAACTCTTGCCCTCGAGGCGCGCGGCGATGTCGTCGGGCAGGGTGACGGCCTCGAAGGTCGACGCGAGCACGAACTCGCCCGGGTGCAGGATGAACGGCTCGTCGGGACGCACGTCGATGAGATGCGTGAGCTCAGGCTGGTCCTCGGCGGGGTCGATGAACGGGTACTTGTGGTTGTCGAACAACCGGAAGTACCGGTCGAGGCGCACGTCGATGCTGCTCGGCTGGACCATGGCGGGGTCGTAAGGATCAAGCCGCACGCGCTCGCGATCGAGTTCGGCCCGGATGTCGCGGTCGGAGAGCAGCACGCAGTCAGCCTACCTACCCGTGGTGGGCGGGGTAGCGACGGGGGGCGGTCGGGTAGCGAATGGTGCGGAGACGCTTGCTACGATGGTCAACGCTGCATCCAACGGATGCCGCACGCCGATGTAGTTCAATGGTAGAACTTCTGCTTCCCAAGCAGACAGCGCGGGTTCGATTCCCGTCATCGGCTCTGTGTGATGTCTCAGGACAGACCCGGGGGCGCACCCGACCGGATGCTCTCGCGAACATGCGCGCTCGAGCTCCTGTTCGTCGTCCGAAGGCATAAGCCTTAGCTTGCGGCTGACTTGTGCAATCCGTCTGCGGCAGGGCGGATCTCGAACACGGCTACCTTGTCGCTGGCTGCGGCGAAGTCGGCGGGGTCGGCGCTCTTGACCAATCCGATGCGGATGAAGAACTGCACGCCATGTGGCACTTCGGTCGGGAACGCCTTCATGACCCTTTTACGGGTTGTTGCGTTGGTGACTTCGATGAGGTCGATGTCCTCGTGGGCGCGTCCTTTGCTGAGCTGTCCGTGACCGGCTGCGCGGGCGTTCTTGGCCCAACTGGAGTTCGAGAGTCCGGCGATGACGTACCGTCGTTCGTCCACGGTCAGTGGTGACACGGGCGTCGATCGCGGTTCGCCGGAGGCGCGTCCGGGGATGGTGATGATGTGGATGGTCCCGAGCGGCACGCCCAGTCGGTGCAAGAACTTCACGACTCGGTTCGCTGGCTTCAGCCATCCCGGCAAGGCGCCTGTAGTGGACATGTGATGATCCCTTCGGTGAGCTAGTGCTTGACTAATGCGTGACAACGAGTCCGTCGGCGGCTTTGGCGATGACGAGCGTGTAGCGGTCGGGATCAGAAGGGACACCGTTGTGGTAGCCGCGCCCGACAGCGCCGAGCTCCTCGCCATCGATGTGGACATGGGTTGCTGCGCCGCCGATGCGAATTCCGACTGGGACGCCAGACGGGCGACGCAGGCGCAGATTCCGGGCCGGTCCGCTGATGCGAATTGTCACCTCGCCGACCGGCTGCGGCAGGTCGAAGCTGATATCCGCCACCGGGCCGTCGAAGGCGAATCCGGTCAGCGTGAGGGCGCTGAGGTTCACGGTCATCCCCGCTGCCGCGTCGTTGACGTGCACGTTCCACGGCACGCGTGTTGACAGCTCGATGATTCCATCGCCACGGTCTGCGGCGAAGGGATGCAGGCGCCCCCGATAGCGCACAGCGACCGTTCCGTTCTCATCAGCCACGGTGGGGATGAGGCCCCGAAAGCGCGCCCGGTAGAGCTGGCCGGAAAGGCTCGCGTCGGTGATGTTGACGTTGGCTGCCCCGCCGGAGATACGCAGATCACCGGCGACGGTGGCAGCGAGGTCGCCTGCGCTGTCGAGTTCGTACTGGTGGGTCATGGGCTGGTTCCTTCCGAGTTCTTCTATGGTTTCCGTGATGCGAGGCGGTTTGCTGGCTTCAGCCATCCGGACAGCGGAGCAGAGCCCGCGGGGCAGGTTCACCCCGGCAATGGTGACGTGGGCGGCACCGCCGGACATGCGCAGATCTCCTGCGGCTGCTGATCCGAGGTGACCAGCGGTGTGGGGTTCGTTGCTGTAGGACATGGAGCATTCCCTTCTGGACGATTACTGCTCTTGGACGGCTCGGGCCTGAAGGGGTGCGGCTTTCAAGGTCCAAGCGAGCACGGACAGCGGCGATGCCGGGCAGGAGAAGGCTCGACAGGGCAGCAATTGCGGAGGAGAGAACGGCGACCCACGCCGAAGCGAGGAAGGCGTTGCGCATCGCGTCCGGGTCGAATGAGTCGCCGACGGTTCCGAAGAAGACGACGCCGACCACCGCGACGCCGAGCATTTCGGCTCCTTCCGCTAGTTTAGAATTGGGAACGTCCCAGATCAGATCATTCCCTTACCGGGATTATCCCGTATCGGAAATAGTACGGCCGCGAGTGGGAGATGTCCAGTCCGAATGGCGCCCGCGTGCAACGGGCTCTGCAAGGCGCGTTGGTCAACGCGATACTCGGAAACGAGCGCATCGCTCGTGATTTCGGCCTGCTGGTCACCGATCTTCAAACGCTGCATCTGCTCGTTCTGCGTGACGACGTGCGCACACCGAAGCGGCTGAGCCGGACCACGGGTATGCCTACCAGCACCGTGACGCGGGTCGTTGACCGGCTCGAGGCATCCGGCTACCTGCGCCGGGTGAATGATCCCCAAGACCGCCGCCGCATCAATATCGAGTTGGTGATGGACAGGATCGAGCCGATCATCATCCGGTACGGCCAGTTCACCGACGCTCTCGAGCAGACTCACGCCGAGTTCACGGAGGAGGAACTGGGCATCGTTGCCCGCTACCTCGAACAAACCGGCTCGACCTTCTGAGACCTCGGACGATCTCCCCTCGAGCGCGTTGAACGAGCGCTCCCAACGTTCAGGGGGCCGGGTGCGGTCGAGCAGGGCCCGTCCCTCGAGGGGCAGATACCCGGTGCCTTTGAATTTCGGCATGGTCGAAGGTGGGGTGGAATCGCGCCCGCCCCTGGGAGGAATCAACTACTCATGTAACCTCATTCGAACCGCTTCCTCGGGTATCGAGCACCCATGCGGAAGGCGGTGCTGTCGGCCGGCTACGAGCACGCCGTTGCCGTGGTGAACGGCATCAGCCTCCACTACGTGCGAGGCCCATCGGGAGGCACCCCACTGCTTCTCATCCCCGCCCAGATGGCAACCTCGGAAACGTACTCGGATGGGCTCCCGGGGCTCGCTCAGCAGTTCGAGGTCTATGCGCCAGCATGCGCCGAGCTCGCGCCTACGCGCGCCGGCATCTCCCCCATCTGGCGGATGCTGGGAGTCAACGCAATGTGAACGATTGATGCCAGCGGCAGATGACCGAAGACGGGGGCTCCGCGGCTCGACGGCATCGACCACGCAGGCAGACGAACAATGGAGAGAAATGATCGAGAGAACTATGAATTCATGTAGCCGGACCGACGGAGAGGCGCGGCGCAAGGTCGTCGTGTATTCGCTGATCTCCCTCGACGGCGTGGCAGAGGAACCCGGCGACTGGATGTTCGAAGTCGACTCAGACGTCTTCTCCTTCCTCAGCAGTGTGATCGAGGAGCAGGACGACGTTCTTCTCGGACGCGGCACGTATGACTACTGGGTCGACTATTGGCCCACATCCGTCGTAGAGCCGTTCGCGAGCTTCATCAACTCTGTCCCCAAGCACGTCTTCAGTTCCACGCCGTTGCGGGGGATATGGAACAACGAGCGACTCGCCGATCGCCCGCTTGAGGAGCACGTGCGTGCGATGAGGGGAGACACTGGTCGCGACATCGGCGTACACGGAAGCATCACTCTGGTACAGGCGCTACTCGCAGCAAGTCTCGTCGACGAATTGCACCTGGTCGTTGCTCCAACGATCGCCGGGCACGGAGCGCGGCTGTTCCCGTCCGGAGTCACCGGGCCCCTGCGACTGACATGCACCATGCAGTCCCGTACGCCGAGCGGTGCCCTCCTGGCCTCCTACTCTGTCGTTGATGCTCCACGAGCGTAGCGTCTCAAGAAACCGGAGTGATCTGAGACGGAACCTCCTGCGGCGTACGTCTCCCCCCAACGATCCCGGATGGCTGACCCACGCCTCGGTGGCACTGCGTGGCGGTCCGATCATGCCGCGGTCATCCAGATGACCCGAGCTCAGCGTCCACGCGTGTCCCGCCGCATACACGCGGGCGGTCAGGCTACAGGCGTTCACTGCCAGAAGGTAGTGGACTGGGCGTGGAGCTCGATCGTGACGCCCTCCAGTACTACAGCCGAGTGGCCGAGCAAGAAGTTGCAGGACGATAGCGCGACCGGACTAGCTGAGCCGCACCTGATTCCGTCCAATCCTCCGCGTCAAGAGGGGTGACGTCCCGTGGGGTGGTGGGGTTTCCGGCTGGGTCGCCGGTGTCGTAGACGTTGGTGAGCCATCGTGCGATGGTCAGTGAGTACCGATCAAAGTCACTCATAGGAAGACACAAACGCACGATGGCTCTGGACCAGAGAGCCCTCCTCGAGCTCCTCGGGGAACTGCAATCCACCGACGTCACGGACCGGTTCCGGGTCGCGACGCAGAAGCTCTACCAGGAGTTGATCGACGCGGAAGCAGCCGCGTTCATCGGCGCGGCCCCGTACGAACGAACGACCGGCCGGGTCGCGGTACGCAACCGCACCCGGCCGCGCGCGCTCACCACGACCGCGGGGCAGTTGGATCTGCGGATCCCGAAGCTGCGGCAAGGCAGCTTCTTCCCGTCACTGTTGGGGCGGCGCCGCCGGGTCGATCAGGCGCTGTTCGCGGTCGTGATGGAGGCCTACGTCCACGGCGTCAGCACCCGCAAGGTCGGCGACCTGGTCAAGGCGCTCGGCGCGGACACCGGGATCTCGAAGTCCGAGGTGTCCAGGATCTGCGAACCTCGATGAGGACGTCGCCGCATTCCGCGACCGCCCGCTGGGCGACACGGCCTACCCGTACGTGTTCGTCGACGCGACCTACTGCAAGCCCGCGTCGGCCGGCACTCCGGGCTGGTCAACGCCATCCAGGTCGCGTTCCAAGGCGCGAGCTGGCAGCGATGCAGGGTCCATTTCATGCGCAACGTGCTCGCGAAGGTCCCCAAGGTCCCGAAGGTCGCCGGCCCGATGGCCGCGTCGATCATCCGCACGATCTTCGTGCCCCGATCCAAGCCGAAGCTCGTCCTGGCCCAGTTCGACGAGGTCGTCGCAATACTCCAGCGATCTCATCCCGCCGTCGCGGACATGCTCGGGGATCCACCTCAGGCTGCTCCACTGGGTTCCATGGTTGTAGTCCATGCCAATCTGCCGCGGTGATGCGGCGTGGTGTCCGAGGCCGAGCCTGACATAGGGGCCGGATCGCTCCAGCACGAGTCCGGAGGACTGCGTAGGGAGAGTCCTCGGTAGTTCGCATAGCTTCCATGCTGTGGGTTTGAGCGCGCTCGAAGTCAAGGGTTCGACCGCCCACCGCGCTCCGCCGGGCGCTGAGAGCTGTCGGTTCACAGGGTGAGTGCGAAGCGAGCTTTCGGGCGGTGGGTCGCTCCAAGCCGCTCGTAGAACCGGATGGCGCCGGTGTTCCAGTCCGGCGTCTGCCACTGCAGCTCCTGCAAGCCAAGTGACCGAACGTGCTCAGCGACCGCGTCTACGAGCAGTCGGCCGATATTCGCACCACGATAACGTTCCGCGACGAAGAGGCAATCCAGGTGCGCGAAGCGCCGGCCCGACCAGGTGGCAACGTCTGTGGTCACGGAGGCATAGCCGACCGCGGACGCGCCCAGCCATGCGACGACAATGACAAGGTCGCCCGCAGCGATCAACTGTCCGACCGTGATACTCCAGTCCGCGGGCATCACCGTGCTGCTGCGCTCGTAGTCAATGTGCGCCTGCACGAGCGGCTGGATGGCTGCGCACTCCTCGACGGCGCACAGCCACCCAAGGGTCACCGGGTCTGTCACGGGAGCGGAGCGGTGAGGGGGTCAGGCGCCTGGCGTGCCCGACCGGAGTCACTGACCGTGGCCAGCCCCTCACGTGCCCAGTACTCGAAGCCGCCGATCAGCTCACGAACGTTCGTGTACCCGAGGTTGGCGAGAATCAACGCGCCATGAGTGCTGCCGTTGCAGCCGGGCCCCCAGCAGTACACGACGATCTTGGCGTCCTTGTCAGGAGCCACGTCCGCGATGCGAGCGGCAAGCTGAGCGTTCGGGATATGCACGGCCCCCGGGATACGGCCCTGACTCCACGATGCTGGTGAGCGGGTGTCGATGATCAGCGGCGCGTCCCCGGAGGCACGCTCGGCGGCCAGGTCGGACGGGTCCGTCTCGTACGCAAGCTTGGCAGCGAAGAAGTCGGCCGCGGTGAGCGAAGTCACCAGGGTGAGTGAAGTTGTCATACCGACCATCGAACCGGCTCAAGTCATTTGGCTGAACGGAGCTTCGGCGCTATTTCCGATGAATCGTGCTCGTTTCAACGGTAATCTGAGGCCCATGCCCTCGAATCAACGGCTGGACCTGGATGCCACCGATCAGGCAATCATTCATCATCTCCAGAAGGACGGGCGCACGAGCGTCGCCCAACTGGCAAGGCAGGTCAACCTGTCGCCGAGCGCGACCGCCGACCGAGTGCGGCGGCTCACCGATGCCGGGGTCATTACCGGCTACTCCATCACCGTCGACCCGGAGGCGCTGGGTTACAGCGTGACGGCATTCGTGCGGCTGGCATACCCGACGGGCAACTACAAGCCGTTCCACGACCTGGTCAGCTCGCTCCCGGAAATCATCGAGGCACACCACGTCACCGGCGCGGACTGCTTCATCATCAAGGTGCTGGCTCGTTCTATGCCCGACCTCGAACGCATCACTGGGCGTCTGGCCACGCTCGGTGGCATCACGACCAGCGTGGTCTATTCCAGCCCGGTTCCATCACGGCACATCACCCCTGCATGACATCGGGCGACAGCCGCGGCTGAGACGCCGTTGCCAGCACGGACGCGGTGACGTGATCGGCCGCCATGGTCACAAACGAGGAACGAAGATGGCGCGCGCTGGGTGTCACGCTGAAGCGCCCCGGGTTTAGAGGAGGGCGAGTTCTCCCAGCGGCGGTTGCCGCTGGCGGTTCATCTCACGGTAGTACTCGTTCTCTTCTCGATCGGGGTGAGGTATCCGATCGAGGAGTGGAGCCGGTTCTCGTTGAACCAGTGCACCCATGACAGCGTCGCGAGCTCAAGCTCGTCGGCGGTGCGGAACGGGCCGTCGATCTTGATGCACTCGGTCTTGTAGAGCCCGACGACGGTCTCTGCCAGGGCGTTGCCGTAGCTGTCGCCTACGGTCCCGATCGATGCCATCGCGCCGACTTCCGCGAGCCTGTCGGTGTAGCGCAGCGCGGTGTACTGCGACCCGGCGTCCGAATGTTGAATGACTCCGGTGACGTCCTCGCCAGCGCGGTCGCGGATCCACAACGCCATCTCGAGCGCGTCCAACGGCAGGTCGGTCGGCATTCTCGACATCGTCCGCCAGCCCACGATCCGTCGTGAGAAGACGTCGGTGACGAACGCGGTGAACGCCATCACCGTCCAGGCCGGCACGTGCGTGAAGTCGACGACCCACAGCTCGTTCGGCCGGTCCGCGCGGAACTCGCGCTGCACGTGGTCCGGGGCGCGCGTCGAGGTCTCGTCTGGCCGGGTCGTGACGAACTGCTTGCCGCGGCGGATCCCGCGCAGTCCCTGCCGCATCAGTCGCTCCACAGTGCAGCGGGCCACGTCGACTGCAACGTCGACCTATCGAGTAAGAGTGCGGCCATTCCGTATGGATGGTAGTCACTTGATGTAATCTGTAGTCACTTGATGCTGATTCGGGTCGGGAGGTGCTCCGTGGATCTCAGCCATCCCGAGTATGTGATCCTCGGCGAGAACCGCGCCAGGATCCTGCATCGGCTTGCGGTGCTCGCCGAGCCGGCGTCCGGGCGGCGGATCCACGAACTCAGCGGAGTCCGAGCGCTTCGCAGTACGCAGCGGATCCTCGACGACCTCGTCGGGCTCGGCCTGGTCGACATGCAGAAGGTCGGCCCTGCGAACGCATACACCCTCAATCGCGGACACGTGCTGTGGGATCCGATCGAGAAGATCCTGGCCACTCGCGCGGTCGTGGCATCCGCTGTCGAGGAAGCCATCACGGAGGTGACTGCCGGCGTCGTCGTCAGCGCGGCGATCTACGGGTCTCTAGCACGCGGTGAAGCCGGGCCGGAATCCGATGTCGATGTGCTCGTCGTCTGGGAGAACGGGACCACTGAAGACCAGCGGGATGGGGTAATGGAGGCTCTGGAGGAACGGGTTCGCCGCCTGACCGGTAATCGGGTCCAGGTTCTGGCCGTCACGAGCGGGGAGCTCGCCCGTCTCGTCGAACATGCCGATCCGCTCGTCGCCTCGATCCGCGGGGATGGCAGGACCGTGACCGGAGTCGAGATCAGAAGCCTCCTCGGCTCGAATGCGAAGGCATCCGCAAGCGCCGAGTCGGCGACCGACCGACGAAGCGACGCGCCCTGATGCCGGCACGCACGCGGAAGATGACCCGAACCGAGGTCCGCACCCGCGCCCAGCACGCCCACGCGTTTCTGACCGCTGCCGACCTGGTCGTCGATCTCGGTCACCATGCCGGCATCGACGACCTCGGCAACACCATCGGCTCACTCGCGGTCCTCGCCGGGATCGCTGCCGGCGACGCGATCTGCGGCGCTGTCCTCGGCGAACGTGCCGCCGGCCAAGACCACGGCAACGCGGTCGCGATGCTGCGTCGAACCGAACCGGGCAAGCGACTCGCACAGCACCTCGCGCGACTGATCGACTCGAAGACCGAGACGCAACACTCCCCGCTGCTGCTCACCGAAGCACGCGCCGCGGACCTGCTCAAAGCCGCACGGCGACTCGTCGACGGCATGGACGACGTCCTCCGCACACTCAGCTGACCCGGGAACGTGATCGCTTCGCACTGGTCTCCGTGCTTCCCGAGGCCGGGCGAGGGCAGCACCTCTCTGACGATGAGGAGTTCTACTTCGCAGTCAAGAAGCTCGTCGATGTCACCGTCAGCGCAAGCGACCTCGAGTAGCTGATCCTCCGGCCGTCCATGCTCGTCGATCGCGCCGGAACCGGAAGGATCTCGCTCGGTCCTGCGCAACCGCACGACGAGATCGCGCGTGAGGACGTTGCCGCCAATCTGGCCGAACTGATCCATGAGCCACGGATACGACGGCAGATCCTCGAGCTCAATCAGGGCTCGACGCCGATCGGAGTTCGTGCTCGTGATCGGCCGCGAGGCGCTCACACAGCGTTGCCTGACTCGGATGACGCAGAGACAGCGATCGACGGAAGGCAGCCGGACATCGCATGGGACAGTGGCCGCGAGTGCGGGAATGCGACACCGGCTATCAGCGTTAGCTCAAATTGGCTAACACTGATAGCCACACGCCGATACCGCAGGAGTCCGCCATGAGCACCACCATCACGACCACGATCGACATCGCCGCTGACCCCGACACTGTGTGGGCCGTGCTGACCGACTTCGGGTCCTACTCGGAGTGGAACCCGTTCATGAGCAGCGTCGAGGGCACTCCTGAGGTCGGCAACAGGCTCGTCGTCCGCCTCTCCCCCGCGGGCGGCCGCGGCATGACGTTCAAGCCGACAGTCCTCACCGCCATCCCCGGGCGCGAGCTGCGCTGGCTCGGCAGGCTCGGCTTCGGCGGCCTGTTCGACGGCGAGCACTTCTTCGTCTTGGACCGCGATGCCGATGGCGGCACCCGGATGACGCACGGCGAGGAGTTCAGCGGCATCCTCGTCAGCCTGATGGGAGGTGCTACGAGGAACACCGACGACGGCTTCGACGCGTTCAATCACGCACTCAAGCACCGGGCGGAAACGGTCGCCTCGAGATGACCCCGCCGAGCAAGGCGGCCCCCTCCGGTCGCGCCGACCGAAGCAGCATGAGCGCCGCAGCGACGACGGGGAGACCTGGAACGGGGAAGAGCTCCGCGCGCAAGGCTCAACTCGTCGCCGCTGCACGGCACCTCCTCGAGACGGAAGGGGTCGAATCGATGACCATCCGACTCGGAGCTGCCCTCGGTATGCGTGGCCCCTCCGTCTACAAGCACGTTCCCGACAAAGCAGCCATCGAGGCCGCGTTGGCCATCGAAGGGCTGACCGAGTTGGCCGAAGCCGTCCGGGGCGTTCCCGCGACCTTCGCCGACGTATCCCGTGCCTACCGCGCCTGGGCGTTGGCCCACCCCCACCTGTACCGCCTCCTCAACAAGCACCCTGTGGACCGCACCCGCGTGCCGCCGGAGCTGGAGGACCGCGCCGCCGAGCCGCTCATCGTCGCCACCGGCGGCGACATCCACCTCGCCCGCGCCGCATGGGCGACGATCAACGGCCTGATCGAACTCGAGCTGGCCCGACGCTTCCCGCCCGACACCGACGTCGACGCGGTGTATTCGGCCGCTGCTCGCGCCTTCGATACGGCTCGGGCCGACTGACCTGGAGATCGCGGGAGCCCGAAGCCTGACGGCCTGCTCCGTCCGCGATCAGATGCGCGGACGCGGATCCATCTGCTACCCCGCCGTCTCCCTATGGCGGTCCCGCACCGCAGGCGGGCTCGTAGTCACCTAATGGTCACAAAACCGGCATCACGTTGCTTCACTCGCGTTCACACCCCCCCGGGATTCCGGGGCTTGCGAGCCAGGCTGAAGTCGAGTGAATCACTACTGGATATCTTCTGCTTCCCAAGCAGACAGCGCGGGTTCGATTCCCCGTCATCGGGAATCTCACTGAGATCATGCGGAGGCCAACTTGGCAACCCCCTTCAGGCATATCAGTCCGCCGCCGTACCGTAACCGTCTCGCCCGGTTCACGACGACCGGCACCTACCGAAAGGACTCGCCATGCCGAAAGTTCCCCAGCCCGTCACCGACGACAGCATCAAGGTCCGCCAGCTGACGCATTACCAGTTCTCCTGGGTCGGCGGAGAGCCCGGCCAACCCGGAACTCTCACGCTGCAACTGGTGCTCGACCAGGGTGCGTGGGAGGAAGTACTGACCGTCGATGCCGAGGACGCCGACGTCCTACAGGCTCTGCTGAGCAAGACGAAGGATGTCCACTACGACATCGGGCGCCGCACCCTCATGTTCGGCGTCAGCCGGGTCGGAAGCTGAGCTGGCGGCATCGCCTTCACGAGCGCGACGGAGTGAGGTAGGCGCGGAGGCTTGGGGGCATCGGCTCGCGCAGCACCTCGCGCGCCTGATCGACTCGAAGACAGAACCCAGTACTCCCCAGCTGATCACCGAAGCACGCACGGCGGAAGATCGGCATCACAGCCGCCCACTCGAGTTCAGACTTCCCCGTGATTCCTCGGCCCGTCGCCGAGACGCGAGGTGGCGGCGATTGAACCGAGGAGTCTCAGGCCATTGTCGCTCGGTGAGCCGGGTTCAGCGCGGTAGACGATGAGCTGCTGACCTGGGGCGCTACGCACATCGAAGGCGTGGTATTCGAGGGTGAGTCGGCCGACGTCAGCGTGGACGAACGTCTTGGCTTCCTGCGTCTTTCCGCGAGCGTCGTTTCCTTCCCACAGCTCTCGGAATCGTTGGCTGCCCTCTCTCAGGTCCCTCACGAGTGCACGTGTCGCCACGTCGTGTGCGTCGAAACCCAGGGCGAGTCGGAGGTTGGCAACGCTCGCTTCGACCGTGCGCTGCCAGTCGTCGAAGAACGTCGTTGCCGCTGGGTCGAGGAAGGCCATCCGAGCGAGGTTCTCTGAGCTCTCGAATGCGGAGTAGAGAGCGGTGGCCAGAGCATTTCGCGCAAGGATGTCGAGGCGTCGGTTGATGACGAATGCGGGAGTTTCGGGCCAGGCATCCATCAGGGCGAGAAGCGAGCGATCGACGCGCTCTTCGGCGGGCGTGGGCGAGACCCCGGGGGCGGCGCCCGCCAGGCGGAACAGGTGCTGGCGTGCATCGCCATCGAGGTCGAGAGCCCGGCACAGGGCATCCAGTACCGAGGCCGATGGGTGAAGCTCGCGACCCTGCTCGAGCCTGGCGTAGTAGTCCACGCTGACGCCCGCGAGCATCGCGACCTCTTCGCGACGCAGGCCCGGTACTCGCCGCACGCCGCTCCAGCGGACCCCTGCCTCCTCGGGAGTGAGGGCGGCGCGGCGTGCGGAGAGGAACGTCCCGAGTGCGCTCGTGGCCATCTCCACATTCTGACCGTTGCAGTGGGACAGAGACAGGCTGCGCCGCACCCTGGCTGACGGGTCCGCAATCTCCTGGCAGGCAGGTGGTGATCTGCCTGGGTGCGGTGCGGCCTGTCTGTGCGTCGAATCGTCTCACAGGCTGATGCGGAGCCCCCACCCACCCGAGGAGAAACGATGAGTGAAAACGCAACCCACCCCTACGTCGGCATGTGGAAGACTGCCGACTCCCACATTCGTCACGAGCTGCTCGCCGATGGTCGCTACATCGAGGCGAGGGGCACGCGAGAAGCGGCCTACACCGGACGGTACGTCGTCGCGGGCGACCACATCGACTACGTCGATGACACCGGTTTCACCGCCGACGGCGACTTCGTCGACGACGTCCTTCACCACGCCGGGATGATCCTGCGCCGAACACCGTAGAGACATCCGGTCCACCGGATGCAATCCGCAATGTGCGCGACGAAGGACGACAATGAACAACCCAGGAGAACCCGCTCGCTGTGGCGCAGGCGTTCTTCGGGTGCACCCCGCGCTGACGAGGATCGGATGTTCGCTCAGTGCATGTTGTCGTTGCCGGTGACGTGGGTGGCGTAGCCGGAACATCCGGCGTCCTCCCAGCGGTAGGCGGCCCCGGTGCCCGCGTCGCCGTACATGGCATCCCACCAGGCGGCCGTTCCCTCGTCGACGGTGCCGAAGCCCTTCTCGGCCATGCACGACTGGATCGCCTCCTGGAACGCCGCCCACTCCTCGGCCTCCGTCAACGCGTTCGGGTCGAGCTCGGGCACGGGCGCCGAGAGGGGCGTCCCGGCCGCACGGGCGAGCACCACGGCGTGATCCCCCACGCCGACGCATCCTCGCCGTTCCCAGTCGGAAGCGGGGACCGACCAGGACTCGCGGGCCTCGCCGTAGTAGGCGTTCAGCCACATGATCGACTGCCCGTAGCTCAGCCCCCGCGGCTGCGCGTCCTGGTTGAGCCAGGGTGCGGCGGGCAGGTACTCGACCCCCTGCTCAGCCATGCACTCGGCGATGACCTGCTCGCGGCCCATGTACTCCGACTGGTCCTCGATCGACACGAGCTCGGAGTCGAACAGCTCCGTGGCCGGGACGTCGTCGGAGGAGCCGCCCGCTTCCTCGCTGAGGTCGACGCTCTCGCCGGCCGCCACGACTTGGGTGCCCGGCGGCTCGAACAGGGGGATCTCGAACGCGCCGACGAACGTGAGGGCGACGGCGACGGCGACAACCGCGATGCCGCCCATCGCGAGCGGAGCAGCCAGGCGTCTGACGTTCACGACGACGCCTCGTCGGGCTGGGCGGCTTCGACGGCCTTCGGCGCGGTCCACCACGCGGCCATCGAGAGGAAGAACAGCACCGCGGCGCCGGTCGCGACCCGATTCAGCAACACCATCTGCGCGGTGGAGCTCGAGAAGTACGCCGTGAAGGTGACGCTCGTCTCCATGAGCGCGTAGGTGCCGAAGCGGATGAGCAGGTACGCCGCGACCGCGAGCACGAGTCCGGCGAAGGCGCGTCGGCGCGCGACCACGAGCAGCCATGACCCGACGAGCGCCAGCACGAGCCCAGCGACCGAGAGTTCGGCGACGTCGGTTGCGCCGTGCCAGTCGCGGATGACCACGCTGCGCGCGATTCGCCAGACGATGAACCCGCCCCAGACGACGAGCGCGATCGCGGCGAGGTGCGCGAGCGCCGGCATCGCGAGCGGGAACGTGCCCCTCGGCGCGCCGATCGCAGCGCGACGCAGCCGCGCCCCACGCCAGGCGAGGTCTGCCGGGATGCCGCGGACCGCCCTCCCGAGGATCGACCCCGTTGCACCGGCGCCCGAGTGCTCACGCTCCTCGAACAGGTCCGAGGCGAGTTCGGCCCGGCGCTCGGCCGCGACCTCGTCGGGCAGGTCGGCGGTGTACCACCGGCACCAGGCGAGTACCGCTGCATCCGCGGTCCCTGCCGCCCGGTGTCGAATGCGAGCGGATGCCTCGAGCTCGAGGTCGTCGTCGGGCCCGAGCGTGACGGCACTCATGCGAATGCCGTTCTCGGGTGCGGTGCGACCGCGGTGCGCTGCTCGGTCTCCGCCCGGTGTGCGACCGCCCCGGCGCCGGTCACACGATAGAGCCGCCGCCGAGGACGGCCCTCGTCTGCGGCGATGGCCGGGTCTTCCCACTCGGATTGGACGAGGCCGCGCTCCGCGAGGCGGCTCAGCGCCTTGTAGAGGGTGCCGTGCGCGGTGAGCGTGGCGGCTCCGGCGTGGTCGGCGATGCGCTTCGCGAGCGCGAAGCCGTAGAAGTCGCCCTCCTCGGCCTGGAGCTCGATACCGGCGCCGAGAATGTCGACCTCGAGGTCGACCAGGCGCCCTTCCCGTCTGCGTGGCATGCAACCAGCATAGGAAGAGATGGCATCCAAGTATAGGAAGATATCGTCAGAGCTATAGGAAGATATCTGCCCATCTGCTAGCCTCCACCTCGAATCGCCTGATCGGGTGACTCAGAAGGGGATGATATGTACACCAAGAGGGTGGTGTTTCAAGCCATCGCCGGGGTGGCGCTGACGGCGACGCTCGCAGGGGGATCGGCGATGGTGGCAGGGGCGACCGACGCGGGTAGCCTGGACCAGATCGCCGTACCAACCGCATCCGGCGTGACCAGCGAGATCCTGGCAGCCGAGGCGAGCACGACATCCACCGCCACGACGGCGGCGGATCCGGGAACAGAACCGGCGGCCCCCGTGGCCGAGACGGACGATCGCACCGTGCAGGCCGGGCCCGACCATTGCGAGGACTCGCAGCTCACCATGGACTTCCGCGAGCGCCCCGACCGGTCGACTCCTGACGCACTCGGGTTCGACCTGGTGTTCACGAATGCCGGGTCGCAGCCGTGCTCGTTCGACGGGTGGCCCGGATTGGTGGCGGAGGACGCCGACGGCGGAACCCTCACGTGGGCGCTCGCGTCGGGATCGACGAGCACGATGGTGGTCCTGCCGCCCCACGGTGGCCAGGCGCTCGCGGAAGGCACGGCGGTGCTTCCGTCCGTTTCGGGGTGCCTCGAGGCGACATCCGACCACCTGCGGGCCTACATCTCCTCAGACGGAGCGGGCGGCGGAATCGTCGATGACACCCAGATCTCGGTCTGCGTCGACGGAACGTGGTCGCTCTGGCTCGGACCCCTGATGGCCGTCCACGGCGCCCCGGGCGAGGTCACCCCTCCCGAGGACCCGGACCCGCTCCCCGCCAAGTGCCAGGACGAGCAACTGACCCTCGAGTACGTCGCTCGGCCGGATCTGTCGGTGGTCGGGGCATCCGGATTCGAACTGGTGTTCACGAATGCGACAGACACCGCGTGCTCGATGTGGGGATGGCCCGGCCTCGTCGTGGAGTCGGCCGACGGGACTCGGATCGGCTCGTCATGGGCGGTCGGCGACGACATGGGCGAGCCGTTCGAGCTCGCGCACGGCGAGGCCGCCATCGTGCTCGGCACGGCACCCGACCCCGCAGCGTGGGGCTGCGAGGCGATCACGGCCGACCACCTGCGGGCCTACGTCACGTCGGACGGCGCGGGCCCGGGCGTCGTCGGCACGGCGCCGATCCCGGTCTGCGCCGACGGGTCGACGGTGCTCGAGATCGGGCCGTTCACCGCCGCCTGAGATCCCGTCACCAAGAGGTGAGAACGGCGCCGTGAGTTCGCTCGCGGCGCCGTTCCACATTCTTCAGGCCGAGGCACTTGAATCGCGGCTGCGGCAGGCGCACAGTGGAAGGAGCGAGGGAGGTCTCATGCGAGACGCGACGACTCACCTGGATGTCATGCCGATCCTCTCCCCTGGCCGGCATCGCTCGCCACGGCGCGGAGCCTGCTTCATGGAATTCGCGTCGTACCTCGCGGGAGAGCGCTGGAGCGACCATCCCGCATGCACCCACGGCACCCTCGCGCATCTCGCACGGCTGGTGAACGACCGCACGAGCGAAGCCGGCCGTGCGCAGCTCACGCCGCTCATCCCGAACGTCATCGGCCTGACGAGCGACGACCCGCTGCTCGACGTCCTGTTGTCCGTGCGGGCCGCCGCTGCTGCCGTGCCGATCGCCGCCGAGGAGCGCCAGCGCTCGCAGGCGGTGGGGCTGCGAATCGCCCTCACGGTGCTCGCCCGACGCCACGACGAGCAGGCCGAGGAGTCGCGCGAACTGGCGGAGGCAGCCCTTCGCGCCGCCCCCGCTGCCGACGCCTGGGCCATCCGGTTCATCGAGAACGTCGGTCCGGACCACCCGGGCATGACCGTTCGCCAGTGCCGCGACATCGTGACCGGCGCGGTCGACGGGATCGCGCGGGCGTGTGTCGCGGATGCGGACGCACGCCTCGTCGCGCTGCTGGCCGCCAGCGTGTCGGATACGTCGCGCTTCGTCGGGTCGTCGCGTCAGGCAGCGCTCCGCGCCGTGCCAGGTGCGACCGTCACCTCATAGGCGGAGGCCGCTGCCCGATCGGGCGCGGAGCGCGCTGGGCATGGCGAATGCGCCGAGCAGGTGCACGAGCGCGAACCCCAACATGAGCAGGAACACGGCTGCCATGGCCGACTGCACCACCAACGGCTCCTGGTCACTCGCAGCGCCCGGCCCCAGCATGGCGGTGCCGATGGCACCCAACGTCGCCACGCCCATCACTTGACCGAAGGAGCGGAAGAACGTGACCATGCCGGTGACCATCGCACGCTCGTTCCAGGGCACGCTCTCCTGCAATGCCACGAGCCCGGGCACCGTCGTGAAACCCAAACCGATGCCGACCAGCGCGGCACAGACCGCGACGGTGAATATTGACGGATACGGAGCGAATACCGCGAGCCCTGCAACTCCCGCGGCGGCGATCACCCCTCCCAGCACCGTGGTGCGGCGCAGCCCCCACCTCAACGAGAGGGTTCCCGCGAACGCCGAGGACGCCGGGAGCCCCAACGCCATGGTTGCGACAGCCACGCCTGCCCAGATCGGGGATGCATCGCCGGCCACCTGCAGGTAGATCGGGGCGAAGGCGCTCAGACCGACCATGATGCCGCCCATCATCGTGCCCAGAACGGCCATGACGACCACGAGCCGGCGCCCGAACAGCCCCAGCGGAATGATCGGCTCAGCGGCGCGCCGCTCGTGAAGGAGGAACGCGACCAGAAGGGCGCCGCCTGCAGCGAAGATCGTCACGCTGGTGGGCGACGCCCAACCCCAGGTGTCGCCCTCGAGGATCCCGAGCACGAGGAGTGAGAGGGCCCCCGTGATCAGAACCGCACCGGCGTAGTCGATCCGGTGTTCCCGACGCTCGATCTGCTCGTGGATGTTCCGGTGAAGCATCCAGAACGTCAGCGCTCCGAGTGGGAGGTTGATGAGGAAGACCAGCCGCCAGGCATCCATCATCGCGAAGATCCCGCCGACCAGGGGTCCGATCACGGATGCCGCAGCCAGCGTCACCGCGATGTGTCCCTGCACGCGAGCGCGATCCTCGCGGTCGTAGAGGTCGCCGATGACGGTGAGCGCGAGCGACTGGATCGAGCCGCCCCCCAGCGCTTGGACGACCCGGAATGCGATGAGCGACGGCATGCTCCATGCCAGGCCGCACAGCACCGAACCGATCACGAACACGGCGACCCCGATCAGCAGGAGGCGCTTGCGGCCCACGATATCGGCGAGTCTGGAGATCACCGGAACCGTCACTGTCATGGTGAGGAGGTAGACGGAGAACAGCCACGGAAACGAGGAGAACCCGCCGATGTCGGCGACGATGGATGGCACGGCGGTGGCGATCACCCAGGCCGACACGCCGATGAGAAACGTCGCCAACAGCAAGGCCATCAGCGCGGGGCCGCGAGCCGAACGCAGGCCGATACCCTCGGACACGGCTACAGCACGTCTTCCTGCTGGTGGGTGATCGCTTCAAGGCGGACGGAGACGACCGCGGGCGTGCCCTCCGCCACCTTGGCCAGACCCGTGCGAAGGGCAGCTTCGAGTGCGTGGAATTCAGCGACCGTCTCACCCCGCGCATTGCCCGCCGCTGCGGCGATTGCCGGGAAGTCCGCGCTCTGCTGCAGGTTGACCCAATAGCGGTCGCTCCGGTCGGCGTTCTGGCCTTCGTGCTGACGTTTCAGGTTCCGCTTGGTCGCGTTCCAGCCGCCGTTGTCGAGAACCACCGTCAGCAGCGGGATGCCGTACCGTTCCGCGACCCAGTACGTGGAGGACGGCACACTGAAGAAGAACGTGCCGTCGCCGACGATGCTGACGACCGTTCGATCCCGGCTGGCGAGCTTCACGCCGAGTGCGCCGCCGCCCGACCAGCCCAGCGACGTTCCGCGGTTGCCGTACACGGTTCCGGGCCGGCGCCTCGGCAGGTGCTTCCACACCGTCGGCGCCTCGGAGATGGCTTCGTTCACGACGATGGTGTCGTCGTCGATGAGTCCGGCGAGCACGTGAGCGACGCTGGCGGGGGTGAGCCTTCCAGCAGCGACGTCCAGTGCGACCGCCGCCTCCCACGACGTACGCAACTCGCGGGATCGGGCGGCCGCGGCATCCGCTCGCCGATCGACGCGAGCGTCGTCGTCGCCGGTGGTGGACCCGGGAAGTCTGCTCAGGATCTGATCGAGCACGATGCCGCTGTCGGCTCGGATGAAGTGGTCGGCGGGCACGTACCAGAGGGGGATGGTCTCCTGCAGCGGATCCTCGTTGATGACAAAGACCGTTGCGCCCGCCAGCGGCCGGGCCGACCCCGGAAGCCAGGGCGCGTCGGTGTCGATCGCCACGACGAGGTCCGCGTCACCGATCACCGGATGAGGGTCGTCGCCGAGGTGGAGGGGATGGTCGTGCGGGAAGCTCAGGACTTCGGCGTTGACCTCGACCACCGGCACTCCGAGCCGATCCGCGACCTCGACGAGCTTTGCGACGGATGCGTGGTTGCGCCCGAGGTAGGTGGTCACGAAGACCGGTCGCCGAGCGACCTGCAGGTCGCGAACCAGCTCGTCCACCAGATCGGCCGGCGCGGGGATCGGAGCCACCGCCGACCACTGGTGCGGGGAGACATCCGGTCGCGGCACGTCCTCGGCGAGGACTTCTCTGGCACCGGTCAGGTATACCGGGCCAGCCGGGGCACTCGTGGCCAGCTGGAGACCCCTGAAGACGAGCTGCGGCACGTTCCTGCCGGTGCGGATGTCGTAGTTCCACTTCACGTACTGCCGCACGAGCGCGTGCTGGTCAGGAGCGTCCTGAAGGTGGTTGATGTGCGTGTTGCGCGTTCCGGGAAGCTCGCCCTCGAGCGTGTACGGCGTGAGCCCGGCGAAGATGAACACCGGCACACGTGAGCGCGCCGCGTTGTGCACCGCGCCGCCCAGGTTCGCCGTCCCGACGTCGGTGTGGATGAACACCGCTTGAGGCCGGCCGGTCACCGCGGCATAGCCGTGGGCAGCACTCAGGGCGGTGTACTCGTGGGGGCAGATGACGACCGCCGGCGTGTCGATCCCTCGTTCCCGGTCCGCCGCGAGGGCCTCGATGATCGCGGGATGGTCGCTACCGAAGTTCGCGAAGAGATACGTGACGCCCGCGTCGCGCAGCGACTCGATGAGGAGGGCCGCTGCCGACGCGGACCCCGCCACCGCCTATACCTCCCTCGGGGGGAAGGTCTGGACATCGACGCTGTGGAACTGGAGGTACTCGTCGATGCCGTACGGCGAGCCCTCCCACCCGATTCCGCTCTGCTTCCAACCGCCGAACGGGATCTGCTGCACTCCCGTGTGAGAGAAGAGATGGTTGTTGATGATCGTCATCCCCGCCTCGATGCGTGATGCCACCGCCAGTGCACGCTCGGTGGAGCGCGACCAGACCGAGGAGCAGAGTCCGTACTCGGTGTCGTTGGCGAGTGCGATCGCCTGCTCCTCGTCGTCGTAGGTGATGACGGGGAGGATGGGGCCGAACTGCTCCTCGCGCACGATCTCGTCATCGGGCTGGGCATCGAGCACCACCGCGGGTAGCAGGAAGAAGCCGTCATCCCAGGCCTCGGCGTTCAACCTGGTGCCGAGCACTCGGACGTCCCGGCCCTGGGCGACCGCACGCTCGAGGAGTCCCCGTGCCTTGGCCAGCTGACCCTCGTTGTTGACCGGGCCCATGGTCGCCTGCTCGTCGAGGACGTCACCCACCCTGATCCGGTCGACCCGCTCGACCAGCAGTCGGCGGAACTCGGCCGCACGCGACTCGGGGACGTAGATCCGCTTGACGGCGAAACACACCTGCCCGGCACGCCGGAATGCCGATTCCACGATGCGGTCGACGCTGACCTCGAGATCGGCGTCATCCAGCACGATCGCCGGGTCGTTGCCGCCGAGCTCGAAGTGCACGCCCTTCAGCAACTCCGCGGCCTGCCGCATGATGTGGCGGGCGGTCTCGCCACCGCCGGTGAACGACACCTTTCGAACGTCGCGGTGCCCGATGAGGGCGCTGCCGACCTCACCACCGCCGTTGACCACGTTGACCACCCCCGGCGGGAGGATCGACGCAGCGATCTGCCCGATGAGCGTGACACCGAGCGGCGCGAACGGCGACGGCTTGAGCACGATGGCATTGCCCGCGGCCAATGCGGGCGCGATCTTGTTCGCGGTCAGAATGAGCGGCGCGTTCCATGGAACGATGCACGCCACGACCCCGAAGGGCTTCCGTTCGACCCGCACGAACGTGCCCGGTGCATCAGACGGGTGATCCTTCGGTGCCAGCTTGTCCGCCAGGTGGTCGCCCACCTCGCGGAACGCGTTGGCGGCGCCGATCAACTCGCGTCGGATGATGGCGCGGACGCTGCCGTTCTCGCGCGCGACCAGCGTCGCCAGCTCCTCGGCGTGCGCATCGATCTCGTCGCCGATGCGCGAGAGCAGCTGGATCCGCGTCGCAACGGACGTCGCCGCCCAGCCGGGCGCCGCGGACACGGCGGCTGCCACGGCTGCATCGACGTGCTCGATCGTGCCGTCGACGACGGTGCCGACGACGTCGGAGCGCCTGCCGGGGTTGCGCACCTCGATGAGCCGATCGCCGGCCAGTTCACGGCCATCGACCACCTGCTGGAGGCGTGGGCTCTCGAGGATGTCGGGCACCGTGATGGTCATCTTCCTCTTCCTCTCCGTCGATATGTGGGCGCTAGGCGCCGCTCGGCATGACGAGCGAGAGCAGGTGGCTTCGCAGTTCGAGGAACTTGTCGCTGGAGCGGGTCTGGACCTGCGAGCGGTTCTCGCCGAGGGGAACCTCGACCACCTCTTGGACGACGCTCGGATTCTTCGAGAGCACGATGATCCGGTCGCCGAGGTAGATCGCCTCATCGATGTCATGCGTGACGAGCACCACCGTGATCCCCAGCGCACGCCGAACCTTCAGGATGAGATCCTCGAGATCGAACCGGGTCTGCGCGTCGACCGAGGCGAACGGCTCGTCCATGAGGAGCAGTTCGGGTCGATACGACAGCACCCGAGCGATGGCGACCCGCTGCTGCATCCCACCGGACAATTCCCACGGATACTTCTTCTCGATGTGCCCGAGGCCGACGCTCGTCAGCGCTTCGCTGACGCGCCTCGCGCGCTCGGCCTTGTGCACGCCTCGAGCAGCAAGCGGCAGGGCGACGTTCTTCCCGTTCGTGTACCACGGGTAGAGCGAGCGACTGTAGTCCTGGAAGACCAGTCCCAACTCGCTGGGCACACTCGTGAGCAGTTGGCCTTCGAAGGTCACGGTTCCGGCGCTGGGTGCAGCCAGACCGGAGATGCAGCGCAGCAGCGTCGTCTTTCCAGCCCCGCTGGGCCCGACGATGCACACGAACTCGCCCTTGTCGACGCTGAAGGACACGGTGTCGATCGCCATGTTCGCCTGCTCGGTGCCCTCGTTGTAGATCTTGCGAAGGCCCTCGACGGCGAGCACGGTCTCGATCGCGGTGGTCGGCGTGGTGATGGTCATGTGGGTTCCTCCTACGATCCACCGAGCGCGCGCGAACGGTAGTACCAGCGCAGCGCGAGACGCTCGATGAGCACGAACAGGTAATTGAGTACGGTGCCGATGAGGGCCAGGACGATGATGCCGGTCCACATCTTCTTGATGGCGAACTCGGCTTGCGACTGCAGGATGAAATAGCCGATGCCGGAGCGCGCCGCGACCATCTCGGCGACCACCATGAGGATGATGCCGACGGTGAGGCTCGCGCGCAGACCGGCGGCGATCTGGGGCGCGGCGCCCGGAAGCACGAGCGAGAAGAAGGTGCGCCAGCCGCCGAGCCGGAGCGCCCTGGCGGTGTCGAACTTCACGGTATCGATGCCACGCATCCCGTCGAGCGTGTTCAGGAGGGTCGGCCAGATCGATCCGAGCGCGATGAGCGCGATCTGGCGCATGTCGCCGATCCCGAAGATCGCGATCATGGCAGGAAGCAGAGCCGGCGCCGGCAGGACGTAGAGGAAGTAGATGAGCGGATTCACGGCGATCCGCAGGTAGAGAAGACGCCAGAGGAGCGATCCGCCGATGATGCCGATGAGCGCGCCGAACACGTACCCGATCAAGAGGTTGCGAAGGCTCGAGACTGCGTTGGTCCAGGCACCGAAGAGGACCCATTGATTCCAGGTCTCCGTCAGGATGTCGGCGAGCGGCGGGAAGAAGGGTGAGGTGCTGGTGGCGGTGACGAACCACCATAGGGCGATCAGGAGCACCGGCAGCCAGAGCGCCGTCGCGATCCGGGAGAGTCGCTGCAGCGGCTTCGCCGAGCGCGCTGGCCGGCCGACACTCGGTGTCACGCTCGTCGTCAGTCGAGTCATGCGCCGACGACCCTGTTCGACGCGCGGATGTTCCGCTGCGATTCGTGCCAGTGCATCACTTTTCGCTCCATGAGGAAGAAGGCGCCCGTGAGCACGATTCCGAGCAGGCCGGCGACGATGATATATGCGTACATCGTCGGGTAGGCGGTCGTGCCGGTGTTCTGGGCGAGCAGGATGTTGCGGCCGATGCCCTCCGCGCCGCCGACGATCTCGGCGACGACCGCAAGGATCAGGGCTTGTGCAGACGCGATCCGCATACCCGTGACGAGGTACGGCGAGGCCGATGGGATGACGACGGAGAAGAACCGGCGCACGCCGCCCAACCCGAGTGCCTTCGATGTGTCGAGGACGATCGGATCCATCGACCGAACGCCGTAGATGACCTGGATCACGAAGGGCCAGAAGGCCGCGAAACAGATCAGGAAGACCTTCATCGGAAGACTCGAGCCTGCGACGAGAATGACCAACGGCAGGATCGCGATCGCCGGGATGGCTTTGAAGATCTCGATGACGGGCGCCGCGCTGCGTTGTGCGAAGTCGCTGAAGGCGAGCGCCGTGCCCACGATGAGGCCCAGCGTGATCGTGATGACCATGCCGATCAGCCAGCCGGCCAAGGTTGCACCGACCGCGCTCCACAGTCTCGCCGACGTCAACTCCATCCACAGCGCGCTCAGCGAATCCGTCATGCTGGGGAATTCGGTGGGGCTGACGACGCGCGTCGCCGTCACCAACTCCC
Organism: Agromyces sp. NPDC052230; assembly: GCF_040679595.1. NCBI lineage: Bacteria > Bacillati > Actinomycetota > Actinomycetes > Micrococcales > Microbacteriaceae > Agromyces > Agromyces sp. NPDC052230. The sequence goes on from NZ_JBFAVC010000001.1 coordinate 553,590, forward strand.
AGAGCAGGAGCACGATGAGAACGGTCAGCGAAGGCAGGATCCATGCGATCCAGCCGTGGGCTCTGGTCCTCATCGTGCTCCTTGTTGCTCAGTCGGTTCTGTGCGGCGCCGGTCAGTGCCTGATCAGCATCTGATCAGGCACTGATCGCCTCACTCGAGTGCACCCGGCCACACCAGGGTGGAAACGTCGAGCGCTTCGATCGCGGCCTTCGCCGATGCGTCCTCGGTGTACTTCACGAGGAACTCCTGCGCCCTCTCGAACGCCTTGAGATTCACCTGCGGGACGCCATCGAGGTTCCAGCGTGCTCCGGCCGCCTGCTCGGGGGTCAGCCCGAGCGCCGGTTCGAGAGCAGCTCGCGCGGCATCCGGATCCGCACTCGCGGCCTCGATCGATTCGACCATGGCGTCGGAGAACGCCTTGACCGTGTTCGGGTTCTGCTCGATGAACGACTCGGACGCGTTGAAGAACGTCGTCGCGGTGTCCTTGAACATCACGCGGTTGTTGTAACCGAGGGCCACGCCGCCGGCGTTCATCGCGTCCTCGGCGAACGGCCACTGCATGACGGCGGCGTCCACGTCGCCGTTCTCCAGCGCCGCGGCCATCTGTCCGAATGGCAGCTGCACGAGCTCGACCGACTTCGGATCCGCTCCGGCCTCGTCGACGAGCGCCCACGTGGTGAGCGTGTTCATCGAGGAGAGGCCGACGGTTGCCACCTTCCTGCCTTCGAGATCGGCGAAGTCGGAGATGCCGGACGCGGCGGACGCGATCGTCACGGTCCCCTCGTCGTCCGGCCGGATCTGCCCTTCGATCGTGGCGACCGTTCGGATCGGGATGCCGTTGGCGTTCGCGGTGATGACGTGGACGACCGTCGCGAATCCGATGTCGTAGGTTCCGCTCGCGATTCCCGACACGATCGCCGCGACATCCGTCTGCGGGACGATCTCGAGTTCGAGTCCGTGCTCCTCGAAGATGCCGGATTCCATGCCGTAGAACATCGGTGCGAACTGCGAGGACGGGTTGATGGCGACCGTGAGGCTGGCCTTCTCCGGCGGTCCATCGCCGCCCGCTTCCGTCTGATCGGCTGGTGTCGATGGAGATGAACATGCGGCGAGGATGGTCGCTGCCACCGCTGCGGTGGCGAGCCCGCCAAGGTTGCGTTTCGTCAGGAACTTCATGGTGACCTCTTTGTCTCAGATGGTTGGGGTGCTGCGTGGTCAGGTTCCGTGCGCGCGCTGCGCGACCCCGAGGCCGAGCAGGTTCGTCACGTTGCCGTGGTAGATCGCGTCGCGGTCGGCATCCGAGAGGATGTCCAACTCCTGCAGGTTCGCGATCGTGGCCCGGATGTAGCCGGGGCCCTTCTCCGGGTCGAATGGCGAGTCCGAGGCGAACAGCGTGTGATCGACGCCGAAGAACTTGATGGCCGTGCGCATGGCGTCACCCGCGCCGAAGTACGCGGTGTCGACGTAGAAGTTCTTGAAGTACTCGATCGGCCGCTTGGTCAGCGGGTATCCGGTGATGTCTTCGACCTGGTCGGGCGGTGTGCGTGCTCCGAGCTGGTCCCATCCTGGACCGACTCGACCCGCGAAGTGGGGGATCATGGCGCCGCCGTGGTGGATGAGGATCTTGATGTCGGGAAGGCGCTCGAAGATTCCGGCGAAGACGAGGCGCGACATGAACGCGGAGAGGTCGTACTCCCACCCGAGCGTCCACCAGATCTCGAACTTCGACCGCTCCTCGGTCTTGTAGTCCGACCAACTGGAGTCGCGGCATGGGTGCACCTGGATCATCTTGTCGCCCCGCTGCGCGACCGCTTCGTAGAACGGGAAGAACCGCTCCTGGTCCATCGGCCCACCGTGATGGTGCGTGTAGATCTGAACCCCGACGGCTCCGAGTTCGTCGAAGGCGCGCTCGGCCTCGGTGATCGCGGCGTCGACGTCGTCGAGGGAGACCGCCGCGCAGAACCCGGCGAAGCGATCGGGATGAGCGCCCACCATCTCGGCCATGCCGTCGTTCGCGATTCGAGCGAGCTCCAGGGTGCGTTCGACGGGCCCGAGGTCCTCGAGTGGTGGCGCCGCGGTGTTGATGATCTGCCGGTAGTCCGAACCGAACTCGTCCATCGAACGGAATCGCACGTCCATGTCCGTGAGGGCCGGGATGTTGCTGACCCGCTTCTGGATGTTGCGAGCAACCGGGCTGTCATCGATCGCGAAGAGGCGCTTGGCGTACTCGCGCGGCAGCGTGTGGCAGAAGGCATCGATCTTCATCGGCCGGTTTCCCTTCAGGAGACCGCCACGGTGCGATCTCTCTCTGTTGCAAGCCCACACGAGTGGTCGCACAGGGAGAACAGATCATGCGGCCGCATTCTGCACAGCGGAATAAGTGCCGGCGCCTGGCACCGGATACCCGGACTGGGCTAGGCGATGGGTCGGTAGAGATCTGCTCGGATGCGCGCTGCACACTCCCGGAGCTCGATGACGATGTCGCGGACCCGGGCTCGCGGAAGCCGTTCGCTCGGTGCCGACATCGCCACCGCCGCGATCGTACGGCCGAGGTGATCCCTCAGGGGAACAGCAACCGCGCTCAGCCCCGTCTCGCTCTCGCCCTGGTTCACGGCATATCCGCGCATCATCACGAGGGACAGCTCCTCGACGAGCTGAGTGAAGGTCTTCGTGCGGGGCGTGAGCTTTCGCAACCCGCCGGGGTACAGGGCGCGGAGCGCATCACGGGACATCTCCGCGAGCAGCACCTTTCCTCCCGACACGGCATAGGCGGGCAGGAGCGTGCCGGTCAGGACATGCGTCCGCACCTGCTGGTCGCTCTCGAAACCGGCGACGAACCGAACCGATTGACCCTCCAGGACAAGGAGATTCACGGTCTCGCCCAGCCGCGCGGCCAGCGCTTTGATGTGGGGCTCACCCGCCGCCCGGAGATCGAGGGCGCTCGTGCTGTGCAGTCCCAACTCGATCAGCGCCGGCCCCGCACGGTACGCCCTCGTCACTCGGTCTTGGGTGAGGAAGCCTCGCGCGGCCAGTGTCGCGATGAGTCGGTGTGCCGTCGACGGAGCGATCCCCAACTCGCGGGCAGTACTCGTCACGCCCAGGTCCCGCTGTTGCTGGAGGAGCAAGAGGATCTGCAACGCGTGGTCGACGGATTCCACACGGTGTCGCGGGCCATCATCGTCGGTGACCATCGGATGCCACTTCTTCCACTGGTACGAGATCGCCATGATAGGCGACGGCTGCCAACTGGAATAGGCCGATGGCCAGGTCGGATGTCTCGGAACACCCTAGAGATCGAGGGCGATGTACTTCTCCTCGAGATATTCGAGCATGCCGACAGAGCTGCCCTCGCGACCGAGGCCGCTCTGTTTCGAGCCCCCGAACGGTGCCGCGGGGTCGCTGAGTACTCCACGGTTGACCGCCACCATGCCCGCCTCGAGCCGCAGTGCGAGCCGCAACGCGGCATCCTCGGGTCCGAAGACGTAACCGACCAGGCCGAACTCCGTGTCGTTCGCCATCCGGACCGCTTCGTCGACATCCTCGTACCCCACGACCGCCGTGACCGGGCCGAATATCTCCCGCCGGGTGATCGTGTCGCCGTGCGTCACACCGTCGAGGAGCGTCGGCGCATAGAAGGCGCCCTCGGCCGCCGCCTCGCCGCCCGTGACGACCCGTGCGCCCTCGGCTACAGCGGTGTCGACCAACTCGGCGACCTTGTCGCGTTCGGTGATTGACACCAGGGCTCCCAGTGTGTTCTCTCGGTCGAGGCCCGCGCCGGTGCGCACTTCGCGCAGCTCGGCCGCCATGCGGTCCACGAAGGCGGCGCGCAGACTCTCGTGGACGTAGAAGCGGTTTGCGGCGGTGCACGCCGAGCCGCCGTTGCGCATCTTCGCCAGGAGGGCGGCCGGTACGACCCGGTCGAGGTCCGCGCCGGGGAGCACGATGACGGGCGCGTTGCCGCCGAGCTCCATCGAGGCGCTCACGATCGTGTCGGCGCATTCCCGGAGCAGGTCTCTGCCGACCTCGGTGGAGCCGGTGAACGACAGCTTGCGCACGGCCGGATGCGCGATCATCTCGGCGACGAGCGGGCCTGTGGGTACCGGGGTGACGAGGTTCACGACTCCGCGCGGCACCCCCGCGCGCTGCAGCACATCGACGATGTACGCGGCCGTGAGCGGCGTCTCACGCGCCGGCTTGAGGATCGTCGTACAGCCGGCCGCGAGCGCCGGCCCGAGCTTTCGCGTCGCCATTGCCGCGGGGAAGTTCCACGGGGTGATGAGCAGCGCGACGCCGATCGGTTCGTGCGCCACGACGATGCGCTTGTCGCCCGCGGGTGAGAGGCGGAAGTCGCCGGGCACGCGGACGGCCTCCTCGGCGAACCAGCGGAAGAACTCGGTCGCGTACCCGGCCTCCGCGATCGCGTCGGGCCACGACTTCCCGTTCTCCCGCACCATGATCTCCGCGAAGGCATCGCGCTCGGCTCGAAGGATCTCGAACGCCCGGTAGAGGATCTCCGAGCGCTCGCGCGGGCTGGTGAGCGACCAGGCAGGAAACGCGGATGCCGCGGCCGTCACCGCGGCGAGGCAGTCCTCCGACGTCGCTGCGGGGAAGCGGGCGATGACCTCGCCCGTCGCGGGATCGGTGACCGGAAAGGTCTCTCCAGCGGATCCGTTGCGCCACTCGCCGTCGATGAACAACCGGGCGATCGGGGTCATCGCGCGTCCTCCCTCATGAGCATCATCCGTTCGCCCGGCCGTTCCCCGCGCAGGAGCCCGCGGTCACCGACGATTGCCGCGTGCACGATCGCTTCGATCGCGCGCCGATCGGCGTTCACCGGCGCGATCGCGACGAGCCGCGTGACCTGCAATGTCAGGCCCACGACGCGGTCCGTGTCCGCTTGCGTCAGCCCGAGCTCCGCCAGCGATTCGGGGAGCCCCACCCGCGCGCACAGCCGGGCGATCTCGTCCACCGCGTCCTGCGCACGTTCCACGACGGCGCCGTTTCCAGGGACCTCGAGCGCATCCGCGAGCCGGGCGAGAGTTTCGGGAACCGACCCCACGCAGGCCTGAAGGACGTACGGCAGGAGCGTTCCCGTGCCGAGGCCGTGCGGGGTGTGGGTCATCGCGCCGATCGGGTACTGGATCGCGTGGCTCAGGTGCGTTCCCGCGGACCCGAACGCGATACCCGCCAGCAGGCTGCCCCGAGCCATGTCGACGCGAGCCCGGACGTCGCCGAGGTCGTCGAACACCCGCGGCAGGGCGCGGTGGATGAGGGCCGCCGCCTCGAGTGCGAGCGGCTCGGTCAAGACGTCGCGACCGACGAAGACCGGGAGAACGGCCCTCGCCTCATGGTGCAATGCGCGTGCCGTGAACGATTCGACGGCGTGGACGAATGCATCGATGCCTGCGTGGACGGACACTGCACGCGGAGCAGCCATGGTCAACTCGGGGTCCACCACCGCCATCCGCGGGATCAGGTATGGGCTGGAGATTCCGACCTTCAGCTCACGATCGGGGTCCGAGACGACCGCCACGGGAGTCACCTCGCTTCCCGTGCCTGCCGTCGTCGGCACCGCGACGACCGGGAGGACGGCGCCCGGCACGGCGTTCTCGCCGTAGTAGTCGGGCAGCGCACCACGGTGGGAGCACAGGAGCGCGACCAGCTTCGCCGCGTCGAGCGCGCTTCCCCCTCCATAACCGAGGACGATCGCAGGATCGAACGCGACCGCGGCATCCGCCGCGCGGTGAACGGCGTCGATGGGAAGCTCAGCCGGGATGTCGGAGTAGACCTCGACATGTGCGCAGGCCGCCCGAATCCCCTCCAGCGTCTCGCGGAACTGCTCCGTCGTCACGAGGAACGAGTCCGTCACGACGAAGACAGGTCCACCGAGCATCGCCAGCAGCTCTGGCAGTGCCGCGCGCGCTCCCCAGCCGAACCGCACTTCCGTCGGGAGGCGCAGCAGGCCGAATGCGCCGGTCATGCGGGAATCCCGGTGGTCCGCGCCACGTTCACCATCGACCATCCAATGTCGTTGCCTTGAGAATGTGGGTGCATAATGAACAACTCAACCACATTATGACCGCGGTTCGCCACCTTGCGGGAACCGCTGAGAGCTGAGCGAGTGCGGAGAGCCATACCGTCCACATTCCGAACACTCTGATTGCAATTCGGACGCCCTCTTGCTTTACTAAGAGCACGATGCAGAGTCCAGACCTGTTGCCCGCTGAGGGCGACGAGACCAGCGAGTCGACCACGTCGAGCGATCGCGGTCCGATCCAGTCCATCGACCGCGCAGCCAACGTGCTCGCGCTCTTCGATGAGAACACCCGCACGCTCACGCCAACGTTCGTGGCCGAGCAGTTGGGCCTCAACCGGACGACTGCGCGTCGATACCTCCAGGCCCTCCAGGGTGCCGGCTTCCTGTCAGCAGGATTCGGGCCGGGGCCCCTCATCGACCAGCTGTCCGCGCTCGTCTCGATTCGCCAACAGCTCATCACCCTCGCACCTCCGGTACTCCGCGCACTCTCCGACCGCACGGGCCTGACCGCGGTCATGAGCTTCCTCGGCCGCACGGGTGCCGTGGTCACCCTCGTCGAGGAGGCCACCGAAGGCACGATCCTCCTCACGGTACGCGTAGGCACCGTCCTCGAGCTGCGGGCGGCCCAGTCGCGCGTCCTCTTCGCGTTCCAGTCCGACCCCGAGGTCGTGATGCGAGCACTGGCGGAACTCACGACGGCAGAGGCTCACCTCGAGCAGCAGGAGCTCTCGAAGGTCCGACGCGATGGCTTGGCATGGGCGGATCTCCGCCGTACGGGGCTCGAATCGGTCGCTGCCCCGGTGTTCGGTCACCGGAGCGGGGTGCATGCGGCAATCGCGCTCCTCGGCACGACCGCCCTGCTCACCTCATCCCCCGAAGCGGACCAGCGGGTTCAGATGCTCCGCGACGCCGCCGCCGAGCTCGGCACCATCCTCGGCGGTTGACACCGTCGTGGATGAGCGCGACGCAGAGGTGGACCTGGCCCTGGCCGAGCTCGCTCGCGACGTGGAGCGGGCAGAGTCGGTGCGGGCCGTCAAAGACCTCGAGCGCCACTACGCGCAGGCTCGGCAGGTCGGAAGCTGGAGCACCATGGCGGCGCTCTTCGCCCTCGATGGCACATCGGATCATGGCGACGGTATCGCACGTGGCCGCACGGCGATCCGGCAGGCGCTGAGCGCCGGGCGACCCGACGGACTCCCGTCCGGCGCCGTCGCGGTGGAGCTGATCGATCAGCCGCTCATCACCCTCTCGGCCGACGGCGAACACGCTCGCGGCCGGTGGCTGAGCATCGCCTTCCTCGGGGACGGCGGCGGTCGCACCGGCATCGAAGGCGGTATCTACGAGAACTCCTACGTGCGTGAGGGCGGTGCGTGGCGAATCGCCGAACACCGCTTCCATCTCCAATTCGTCGGCGACCACGCCACTGGGTGGACGAACGTGGGTCAGCGCGATCTGCCGATCGTCCCATTCCACTTCGATGTCGAGGAAGCCGGGACTCCCATCCCTCCGCCGGACGAACCTGCGCCGCCGAGCGATGAGCCGCTCGTCATACTCGAGGATCGCATCGCGACGCTCGCCGACGAGGATGCGGTCCGCAACCTGCAGAACGCCTACGGCTACTACGTGGACCGTCGCATGTGGACCGACGTGGTGGACCTGTTCACGACGGATTGCGTGGTCGAGGTCGAGGGGATCGAGTCCTTTCACGGGCATGACGGACTCCGTCGATTCCTCGAGACGATGGGTCCCGAGGGACTCGGCTACGGGCAGCTCAACGATCGACCGCTCTTCGATACCGTCGTGCGCACCGATCCGCGTCGAGGCGTCGCCGTCAGTCGAGGCATCGAACTCGCGATGCTCGGCGACGTGACCGCGCGAACGGCAGCCTGGGAGGTCTCGGTCTTCCGGAATCGCTTCGTGAAGCGAGAAGGGCTCTGGCGCTTCTCCGAACTGCGTCTGTACCCGGTGATGCGTGCAGATTACTTCGCGGGATGGGGCTCCGGCCACGGCGTCCCGACGAGCGTGACGGTGCCTCCGTTCCTCGCCGAGCGTCGCGCGGCCGAGCACGACGTCGCACCCGTCGACATCGACACGGACGCTGCACGAGGAGAGATGCGCATCGCCGAGGCCCGACGCCGACTGCGTCGATCGCTGGCCTACGACGGCGTGGAGAACGTCTCCGCCGCGTATGGCTTCTACCTCGACGATTTCCAGTGGCCGCAGCTGGCGGCGCTCTTCGCGGCGAGCGGCAACAAGCAGTCTCCGTTCGCCGGCTACTACCTCGGACGTGAGCGGATCGCCGGCTCGGTCACCGCCAACTGGGGAGCACCTCCCTCCACCCGCCCCGGCATCTCCTATCACTGGCGGACCCAACCGGTCATCCATGTCTCCGCCGACGGCCGCTCTGCGCACCTTCGGACGCGGCTGTTCCAGCCGCGCACGTGGAAGGAGCGGAGCCGCCCGGGCGAGTTCTATGCCGCGGGGTTCCACGGCGGGATGTACCCGAACGATCAAGCGGTGCTCGAGGAGGGAGTGTGGCGACTCTGGAGCCTGACCATCGACGAGCCCTACTTCACCTCAATCGATTGGAACGGCGGCTGGGCCAGCGTCCCGCCCCCGCGCCCCGGCGTCACGCCCCGCCCGAGCCCGTTGCTGGAGACGTACCCGCCGGACATCCCGATGACGGCCCTCGGCCGACGCGAAGAGCACTTCCGCGGCGGGACCGGCGAACTCATCGAATGGCCCGGAATCCTCCCCATGTGGTTCCATTACCGGAACCCGGTGAGCGGCCGAACTCCAAGGCATTTCTGGCCCGACTGCGTGCCGAGCGAATACCTCCCGGATTCACGGATGACGGCGCACGGATACCAGATGCCGCCGAATGGGCCGGAGGTCGACGGCGTCGAATTGCAGCCGGAGGTCGACGGCGTCGAATTGCAGCCGGAGGACGCTGCTTCGACGCCGTGACTCAATCGACCGGTGCGCCGAACCGCCCATCAGACCACTGGAAGCGCAGCGCGGGCTCGCGACCGGAGACCGGGTTGGCGTAGTGGTAGCCGACAGGGCCGATCTCGGGGTATGGAGCGAAGGCCAGTCCGCGCAATGGTCCATCGGGGGCAGGACTGAAGGCCGCGATGGTGGCGTCGTCGGGCGCGAACTTGCGCGACAGCCCAGGGCTGACGCCCGCCCACCCGCCGGCCCATTCGGCGACCACGACGTAGTCGAGATCCATGCCGTGAATCCGCCAGATCCCATCCTCGATGATCGCCTGCTCCTCATAGAAGCCGGTCACGATGCTCGCCTCTGTCTCCCATCCGCTGTTGACCTGAAGCATCTTGAGACGGATCTGAACGCGGTCCCCGTCGGGCGACACGCTCATGTACGGCTGCGTCTTCTGGTGAATGGGGAGGAAATCGGGCCGGCGCTGCCGCCGGCCGTATCGAGCGATGAGGGAATCCCGGATGCGCTCGCGACCGATGTACGTGCCGACGAACGAGAGCTCCTTCCAGCCCTCACGGGCGAACAGGTCGGCCGATTCGTCCCAATGCGCCTCATCGAGGAAGTATCCGTACGCCGAGGCCAGGTTCTCGGCGGCATCGAAGGCACGGGCAACGACGAGCGCCCGCTTCGCCTGCTCGAGTCCGCCGTCGGAGGTCTGGCCCGGCACCGGGCGCGTGTCGAGCACCGGGTGGGGGAAGCGGACCGCCGGACCGGGGTGATGAGGATAGGCGGTCGAGTTCGGCGCCAGGCCGGGCAGGTCCCGGTCCCAGCCGATCGCGTGATCGGCCAGGAGTCGGGGCGAGAAGCGCAGCGACGCGAGGACCCATCGTTCGCCGACTCGGCGCAATCGCGCGTCGCTGATCCGCACCCCCCACTGTCCCGAGACGCCATGGCGGCCGAGGATCTGAAGTTCGATGCCGCGCAGCTCGGCGCTCGACCCGTCGGGAGCCAGCGTCACCACGGGCATCAACTGGTAATGGTCGAAGAGTTCGCCATGGCGGAGGCCGGCCGGCCCGAATTCCTCGAGACCCTCCCGGATCGCATGGCGACCCACCCATGCGTGATCCGTGTACTGGAGGACACCGTCCTCGGCGAAGAGGTCGGCGACGTCGTCCCAGAGCTTCCGGTCAAGATAGTGTCCGTAGGCGGCGATCACGTTGTGGATCAGGCTCTCGTCGACCGCCGACTGGGCACGTGCCGCGAGCGTCGATGGGTCCACGTCATCCTCCCCCCGGGCCGGGGGGTTCCGCACGACGGGCCGCCCGGCGTCGTCGGGGGTGAAGTGAAACGGCACGAGCGGCACGGCGTCCGAGACGTTCCGCCACCCATCGGCGTGCGACCCGGCGAACTGCGGATGGTAGTGCAGCTCCGCGATCTTCCAGACGCCGTCCTCGAGGACGTACTCGTTCTCGTGGATGCCGCCGGTCCACGAGGCGCGTCTGCCGAACCTGCCGGTCATCGCCAACTCGTGCCAACGACCACGGGCGCGGCCGTCGGCCGAGACGGTGATGACGGGTGAGAAGAACAACGGCACGTTGAGCCGGTCGGTGGGATAGGACGGCTGCCCGTGGCCCATGACGGAGACGAGGAGCGCGTGGATGGCCGTGCGCCCGGTCGCCTCCCGGGGCGGCAGCACGAGCCTGCCGCCCCGGGAGAACAGCTCGGCCATCGCGGTCAGGTCTCCGGCTTCCGCGTAGTGGGCCCACGCGTGCTGAAGTCTCTTGACCGCACGGACGGCCGCGGCATCCGCGACACCGGCCGCGACGGATCCGCGGTCGTCCGGCGCCACGATCAGCCGACCAGCGTCATCGTCGACCAGGGCATCCGCTCGGCGATGTCGCGCGGATCGTCCTGGCCATCCCACCGTCCCGTGTAGACCGTGGGGAAGGCCCCGTTGAACCAGGCGATCGGCGTGAAGAACATGAGGTCGCGTGCCCGCTGCTGGAGCACCCGGAACGCCTCACCGCGCTCTTCCTGGTCGACCGTCGTGAGCGCTTCCGCTGCCGCGGCCTCGATCTTCTCGTCGCAGACGTCGGAGGGGTTGTAGCCCGAGGTCAGCTTCGGCGCGCAGATGTAGCGAGTGGCGATACCGAGACTGGGATCCGGCCCGATGCTCGCCCGCGAGAAGGCGAGGTCGAAGTCGGAGGTCGAGTACAGCGCCTCGCTGTAAGCGGGGCCGGTGCTCGGCACGAGGGTCGACTCGATCCCGATCTCGTGCAGCATCGACTGCGCGAGTTCGACGGCGCCGACGACCTCGGTGAGGGTCTGGATGTAGACGATCTTGACCGTGAACCGGGTGCCGTCGGCGCCGCGCGGGAACCCGGCGTCGTCGAGCGCCTCCTCGATCGCATCGAGGTCTCGCGGGAAGTCCTCGTCGAAGTCGATGTCGGGGTCACGAGCCCAGTCGAGGGACTCGGGGAAGAACCCGGTCGCAGCCTCACCGACACCGGACATGCCGACCTCGACCAGCTCCTCGCGGTCGAGTGCGGCGAACACGGCCGCGCGAGCCTCAGGGGAGGCGAGTGCCGGGTTGCGGGCGTTGAAGGTCATCGTCACGACCTGCGGGTAGTCGCCGTGCTGAATCAGCTGCAGATCATCGGCGTCGGCAACGCGTCCCTGATGCGACGGCTCGATGATGGCCTGGTCGATCTCTCCGGCACTGAGCGCCTCCATGCGGCTGTTGGGGTCGGGGATGACCGTGTAGACCGCCTCCGCCACCCGCGGGACGGGACCCCAGTACTCGGTGTTCGCCGCGAGCGTGACCGATTCGCCCGGGCTGTACGTCTCGTACTTCATCGGGCCGGTGCCGACCGGCGCCTTGTTCGCGGGGTTGAGGAGGTAATCGGTGCCCTCGTAGAGGTGCCGCGGAAGCATGTACTGGGTCGCGACGGTCTCCAGCAGCGGGCCGTAGGCCTCCGCGAGCGTGAGCACGACCGTGTCCTCGTCGACTCCCTCGACCGACTCGATGTGCGACGCAAGCGCCGCCCCGTACGTCTGGAGTGGAACGATCTCCTCATAGTTGAAGACGACGTCCTCCGCGGTGAACGGCTCTCCGTCGTGCCACGTCACGCCGTCGCGCAGCTCGAACGTGAGTTCCAGGCCGTCTTCGCTGAGCTCCCAACTCTCCGCAAGGCCCGGGTTGAGTGACCCGTCCTCGGGCGAGAGGAAGATGAGCGGATCGAAGAGCTGCGCACTGAACAGGCTGGGCACCGTCCCGGCCGTCAGCTGCGCGTTCATGCCGACGGCCATCGGGTCACCGTTGAGGGCGCGCACCCAGACACCCTGGGGCTCGGTGCTATCGGATCCGGCATCCGGTTCACTGGCGGTGGTGGCGACGCATCCGCTGAGCGTAAGCGCCCCCGCGACGAACGCGGCGACGATCGCGCCACGTCGTACTTGGAATTTCGACATCGTTCTCCTGCTTCCTTGCCTGAGTGGGGGGTGGTGGTTCCGTGCTGGGTGACGGGGTCAGTCGATCGAGAAGATGCTGCGCGCGATGTGGCGCACGCCGCCGTTCGCCTGGATCGCGTCATCCCGTTCGTTCATGTAGTAGATGGCGCCGACCTGGCCGGGCTCGACCTCGAATGCGTTGGGGTAGCCGAGGTCCCAGCTGCCGCCGTCATCGCGGATGATGATCTCCGGACCCCAGGTCGCCCCGCCGTCGTCGCTGACCACGGCACGGATGCCGTAGGGCTTCTGCCGATAGCCGTAGACGACAACGAGCCGACCATCCGACAGGACGACGAGGCTCCCCGGGGCGCCGAAATCGTTGACCCGGGAGAGGAACTCCCACGTGAGCCCGCCGTCGTCGCTGGAGTGCACCTCGGTCCACATGACTCCCCGTGGGTCGCGCTGGCTGCGAAGCGTGCACAGGATGCGGCCGCTGGGCAGCAGCACTCCGCGCGGGTAGAACCACCGGTGGCCTCCGAAACGATAGGTGCTCGTCCAGTCGCCGTCGGCGGCGCCGAACGGGTCCTCCTTCGGCGTGATGAAGGAGAGGAAGTGGAACTCGGTGCCATCGTCGGTGCTGCCGTAGACCAGCGGTCGCCGGGTCCAGCCATCCTTGCTCACCGAGGTGAGGAAGAGGAGCGCCCGGCCGTCGGGCCGCACCAACGCCGAGTTGATCCCGAGGAGCGAGTCCAGACCGTCGAGCGGCAGCTCTGCGGCGGGCGACCAACTGCGGCCGGCGTCCTTCGACACGCGCACGTACGAGCGCCCCTCGGGCTTGCCGAAGTCGGTCGTGCTGTTGCCCAGCAGGGTGTTGCCGTCGAGGTAATCGATCGGTCCGAACTCCGAGAGATCGGCGGGCCGCCCGGTGTCGCTCGCTCGGATCGACGGGTAGACGTCGAACGCCGGCTCGCTCCAGGTGCGGCCCCGGTCGGTGGAGCGCACGGTGACGATGCGGGTGCCGCGCCCCTTCCGCTCGCCGAGCTGGTCGTGACTGACGTTCGCGGCATCGCCGTAGTCGGCATCCAAGGTCATGACGCACTGGACGAGCTCCCCCGAGCCGGTTTCCCAGAAGCCCATCGTGTAGGGCCAGGCGGTGAACTCGTCGTCGCGGCGATACACGACGTCATGCTCGATCTCGCGCGGCACACGGGGCTTGGCGAACTGCCGGATCATGGTCATGCCTCCGAGCGCGCGTTCGTGTAGACGCGCGCGGCGTTGTCGTGGAGGAACCTGCGTGCCTCTTCGTCGGTCAGGAATTCGGCTGCGGCGCGTGCCATCGCGGCCTTCTCGGTGTAATCCCAGAGCATGCTTTGACCGACATCAGAACCCCAGACGAGCCGGTCCGGACCGAATTCGTCGACCATGCGCCGAACCACGTGCGCCGCGCGCACGCCCTCGGCCTCGAACCGCTCCATGTTGATCTCGGTGATCTTGAAAAGCACGTTCGGTGTGTCCTGGAGGAGACCGATCGTGGAGTCGATCCCGAAGTGCGGTGCGCGAGGCAGCACGACCTCGCGACCGGCGGTCTTCGCGAGGCCCACTTCGTATTGCGTCATCCCGTAGGGCATCCCACCGTGATCGAGCAGGATGGGCAGGTCGGGGAATTCGCGGGCGATGATCTTGATGAGCGGCAGCATGTACGGCAGCTGATTCATGAAGAGGATCAACGTCATCGGGGTGCCGAGTTCGGCGCAGACGCGCCACACCTCCATCGCCTGCGCCGAACTCATCCATGCGGTGTCGAGGAACCAGGGCCGCAGACCCGCGAGGCGGAACCCCCTGACGCCCTGGTTGGCGACCATGTCGCGATACACATCCGGCGTGGCCGGGTCCTGTGCGTCGAGGATGACGACCGGGTGAAGACGGCCGGGGTACTTCTGGGCGGACGACAGGATGTAGCTGTTGTCGTAGCCGTACAGGTGCCCGCGCTGGACGAGGGCTGCCTCCGCGACACCCTGCTCGTCCATCATTCTGATGAGGTCCTCTGCCGTGACCCGGTAGTCGGGCTTCTTGGGTTCGGGGAGGTCTGGGCGCAGCGGCTTCGGCGGATAGGTCTCCCAATCGTCCGAGATGAGATGCGCGTGGGTGTCGAAGAGGGGCAAGGCCATGGCGTTCATGCTTTCGGTGGGCGGTTGGCGGATCGATTGGTGTCGGTCGGCGTGGGGCCGGCTTCGGGGCCGGCCCCACGCGCACGGAGCTGGAGCGATCAGTCGACGGGCGTCATCTCGAGCCAGGGCATCCGCGACGTCATCGGCGGCCGCTCGTTCTGGCCGTCCCAGCGCGTCGTGTTGACGGTGCCGTTGGCCCCGTAGTACCAGGCGAGCGTGCCGTAGAACATGAGCTCCTCGGCACGCTCCTGGAGGTCCTTGAGAGCTTCGCCGCGCACCTTCTGGTCGGTCGTCGCCAGTGCCGCGTCCGCCGCCTCGTCGATCTCCGCATCGCAGATGCCCGAGGGGTTCGATGCCGCGAGCTTGTTCGGGTTGCACACGTACCAGCGGGTGATACCGACGCTCGGGTCCGGCCCAAGGCTCGTTCGCAGGAACGCCATGTCGAAGTCACTGTTCGTGTAGGTCTGCTCATTGAAGATGGCCCCGGATGTCCCGAGGACCTCCGTTGCAATGCCCACCTCGGAGAGCATCGACTGCGCCAGTTCCACCGTGGCGCCCACCTCGGTGAGGGGGGTGATGTAGTTCAGTCGGAGGGTGAAGCGCGTCCCATCGGCACCGCGGGGGAAGCCGGCCTCATCGAGCGTCTTCTCGATGGACTTGATGTCGCGCGGGAAGCGCTTGTCGAAATCGACATCGGGGTTCACCGCCCAGTCGATCGAGTCCGGGAAGAATCCGTTCGCCGGTTCCGCAAGCCCGGAGAGGGCCGTATCGGCGATCTCCTGCCGATCCAGGGCCGAGAAGATCGCGGCCCGAACCTTTGCATCCTGCAGGTACGGGGACTGGGTGTTGAACATCGCGACCACGACCTGTCCGAAGAGGCCGCCGTCGAGCAACTCCGTGTTCGGGTCGTCGGTGACCCGCTCCTGCTCAGCCGGGTTGATCGCCGCCTGGTCGATCTCCCCTGCGAAGAGCGAGACGGCGCGGGTGTTCGCATCGGGCAGCGTCGTATAGACCAGTCGATCCACCTCGATGTCGCCGCCCCAGTAGTCGGGGTTCCTGACCATCGTGACCTGCTCACCCGACGAGTACGACTCGAACATGAAGGGGCCGGTGCCCACGGGCTCGTTGTTCGCCGGATTGGAGAGGTAGTCGGTCCCCTCGTAGATGTGCTTGGGAATCATGAACTGCATCGCGACCGCCTCGAGGAGGGGGCCGTACGGGGCACTCAAGCTCACCACGACGGTCGTATCGTCGGTGATCTCCGTCGATTCGATCCGCTCGGCGAGAGGGCCGCCGTAGACCTGGAGGGGCACGATCTCGTCGAAGTTGAATTTCACATCCTCCGCGGTGAACGGCTCACCGTCGTGCCAGGTGACTCCCTCGCGCAGCTCCAGCGTGAGCTCGAGGCCGTCGTCGCTCAGTTCCCAGCGCTCCGCGAGGCCTGGGGTCAGCTGGTAATCATCGGACAGCATCACGAGGGTGTCCATCATCTGGGCGCTCATGAGCTGGGAGATCGGCGCGCTCGAGAACTGCGCGTTCATCCCGAAGGTGACGGGATCGCCGCCGACGGCTTGGACGTAGATGCGTTCGACACCGTCGTCCGCCTTCTCAGTGGCGCCACCGCCGGTGTCACCCGTGCAGGCGGTGACCGCCAGCGCGCTTGCGAGGATGAGCGCGAGCGCCCCACCTCTCTTCCCTGTGTTCTTCATCTCGTTCTCTTGCCTCTCTGCCTGAGTTCGGTGATATCGGTGTTGGATGTGCGTCAGTGGGGCCGCCTGCGGAGCACCGGAGCAGCCGCGAGCAGGGTCTGGGTGTAGGGATGCTCCGGCGCGGAGAAGATCGTCTCCTTGCGCCCCTGCTCGACGATCTCGCCGGAGCGCATGACGTAGACGTAGTCGGCGACCTTCTGCACCAGCGGAAGGTCATGGGTGATGAAGACATAGCCCACGCCCAGGCGGTCCTTGAGATCGACCATGACCCGCAGTACACCGGCCTTGACCGAGGCGTCGAGTGCGGAGACGGCCTCATCGGCGACGATGATCTGCGGGTTGAGCGAGATCGCACGTGCGATCAGAACGCGTTGGCGCTGACCCCCGCTGAGTTCGTGCGGGTACCGGTCGAGAAAGGGCTGGGCGGGGGACATGCCGACCAGCTCGAGCACTTCGAGCACTTTGGCCCGCACGTCTGCGGATCTGCGGGCCATCCCGTGCAGCCGGATGACCTCACCGATCGTCCGCTCGACGCGCTTGCGGGGGTTCAGCGAACCCGCGGGATCCTGCAGCACCGCCTGGACGACCTGGCGGTAGCCCCGGTACTGCTCGCCGCGGAGCGTGCTGATACGCGTACCGTCGAGCTCCACCGTTCCGGTCGAGGGTGGAATGAGGTCGAGGAGGATGCGGGCGAGCGTCGACTTGCCGCTGCCCGACTCCCCGACGATCGCGATGAACTCGCCGGGGCGCGCGCGGAGCGTCGCATCCTTCACCGCATGAACGGCGCCGGAGGAGCGCCGCGATCGGAACGTCTTCGAGACGTTCTTGGCCTCAAGAAGCATGAGCGACCTCCGCATTGAGTTCGTGCCGCAGCGACGCCGGGATCGAGTACAGCTCGGTGTCGGGTTCGCTGATGCTGTGCACGCTGCGCAGCAGCGCCTGGGTGTAGCGGTGCTGGGGACTCTCCAGGACCTGCTCGGTCGTGCCCTCCTCGACGATCTGTCCCGCGTACATGACGTAGACGCGGTCGGTCATTCCCGCGACGACTGCGAGGTCGTGCGAAATGAGGATCATCGCCGTGCCGAGGTCGGCGACCGTCGTGTCGAGCGTGCGGAGGACGCGCTGCTGCACCGTGGCGTCGAGCGCCGTCGTGGGCTCGTCGGCGAGGATGAGGGCGGGACGCTTCGCGATGGCGATCGCGATGAGGACACGCTGCCGCATCCCACCGCTCAGTTCGTGGGGGAAGCTGTTCGCCACCTGCGCGACGTTCTCCAGCCCCGCCTTGTCGAGGAATTCGTGCACCGCAGCCAACTGCGCACGGTGGTCGCCGCTCACGCGGACCAGCGGGATCGATTCAGCGACCTGGCGACCGATCCGCATGACCGGGTTGAGGAAGGTGAGGGGGTCCTGGAAGATCATGCCGACGCGCTCGCGCCGGATCTCGTTCCACTGAGCCACCGGGGCCCCGATCATCTCGGTGCCGGCGAATCGGATGGACCCGTTCACCCGGACGAGCGGCGAGGTCGGCAGCAGTCCAGCGATCGCGCGTCCGGTGACGGACTTGCCCGATCCCGACTCCCCCACAATGCCGACCCGTTCACCGTCGTGAACGACGAGGTCGACATGTCGCACCGCCTCGATCTCACTGCGCCGCCCGGTCGGCAGGAACACGTTGAGGCCGGTGACCTCGAGGAGCGGACTCGTCGCAGTGCTGTTGGACGCGGTCACTTGACCCTCCCGACCGTCGGGTTGAAGGAGTCATTGAGTGCGTCGCCGAGCATGTTGATCGCGAGCACGACGAGGACGATGCAGGCGCCCGGCAATATCGCGAGCCACCAGCCGTCGCGCATGTACGATTGCGCGGAATTGAGCAGCGCTCCCCAACTGGGGCGGCTCGGGTCGCCGATTCCGAGGTACGAGAGCCCCGATTCGATCAGGATGGCACGGCCGACCGTCATCGTGGTGGCAACGAGCACCGGCGGCATCACATTCGGGATGACGTCGGACCAGATGATCCGCACGCCGCGAAAGCCCGCGGCCTTCGACGACTCGACGTAGCCGAGCTGCGAGACGCGCATCGCTTCGGCACGCACGATGCGGGCAACGCCCGGCCACATCGTGATGGCCAGAATGATGACGATGAAGAAGACGTTCGCGCCGAGGAGGGCCGCGATGACGAGGGCGAGGACGATGCCGGGCAGAACCTGGAAATACTCGGCGAGCTTCACCATGATCGCGTCCATGACGCCGCCGTAGTAGCCGGCGAGACCTCCCACGACGAGCCCGATCGTCATGCACAGGATCGCGACCGTGAAGCCGACGAGCAACGAGACCCGGCCGCCGTTGACCAGCCTCGCGAGGAAGTCGCGGCCCAGCTGGTCGGTTCCCAGAAGGTGCTCGGGCGAACCCGGAGGCAACAGCTTGGGGAAGCCCGCCGCGATCGGGTCGCCGACGAAGAGGGGCCCGAAGATGGAGAGCAGTACGAAGAACATGATGACGGGGATGAAGACCCGGGTCGACGGCTTCGTGAGGAAGACCCTCCACCCCGAGCGCTCGGTGGGACGGTCGCGCACCACCGCGGTGATCTGCTCGGTCGGGGTCGCGAGTCGTGTTTCCTCATCGAGCTGGGGGTTGGGAATCGACGTCTGGTCCGAGAGCGTCATGCTGCGACCTCCTTCTTCTTCGGTGAGAACCGCGCGCGCAATCGTGGATCGACGAGGCCGTAGACCACGTCGGTGAGGATGTTGACGATGAGGATGGTGACGGTCAGTACGATCACGATGCCGAGGACGACCATGTTGTTCTGCCGGTCGATCGAGTCGATGAACAGCAGTCCCATGCCGGGCCATCCGAACACGCGCTCGACCAGGGCGGAGCCGGCGAAGATGAAGCCGAGGCTGTAGCCCGAGATCGTCACCATGGGCAGAAGCGCGTTCGGGAGGGCGTGGCGCCACAACACCTGTGACGACGTGAGTCCCTTCGAACGAGCGGTGTCGATGAAGTCCTGCCCGAGGGATTCGATCATCGACGACCGCATGATGCGGGTCTTGTAGGCGAGTTCGGTCGACGCCATCGTGATGACCGGGAGGATCGCGTACCGCCAGTCGATGCCGCTCTGGCCGAACGGGGCACTCCCCTGTGTCGGGAGCCATCCCAGGGTGATCGAGAACAGCAGGATGAGCAGCATGCCGAACCAGAAGTTGGGCACCGAGAACAGGCCGACGGCGAGTCCGGAGATCCCACCATCAAGCCAACGCTTGCGAGTGCGAGCCGCGACGGAGCCGAGCAGGATGCCGCCCGTCGTCGAGATGAGGAACGCGGGAACCGCGAGAGCCAGCGTCTTGCCGGCTCGACTCATGATGATGTCGAGCACCGGCTCGTTGTTGGTGCCGACCGAGAGCCCGAGGTCGGCCGTGAGCACGTTGCCGACGTAGGTGAGGTATCGCTCGAACACCGGCCGGTCGAGCCCGTAGGCGACCGTGAGTCGTTCGCGGAGTTCGTCCGAGAGGGCGACGTCGCCGACCAAGGCCTGGATCGGATCGCCGGGAGCGATCTCCAACAGGAAGAAGAGCGTCGTGATGACGGCGATGAAGAGGATGAACGACGAGCCGAGCAAGCGGCCGTAATGCACCAGACGTGCCTTCATCGACGGACCCCCCGCTCCACGGGACCCTCGGCCACGCGCTGGGGGCGAACAGCCTGGGGCGCGATCGACGATCGCGGATCCGCGGTGCTCTCGGCCATCCGATTACCTCCTTGTGGTCGGAATGCGTGCTGCTGGTTCATAATACGGTCCATCATTCTTGTTTGTCCAGCCTCAACTGAAGTACGCATACAGCCCTCTCAAGGCGTGCACGCAAGGGAGGAACCGCAGGGTGCCCGCAGCAGGATCGCTCAGGCCGCAACCCTGGCACTGGCTCGTTGAATCACGATGCACCCACATGTTTCGCGATATGACCGCCGGCAGCCGATTGCGGTATCGCAGCGGTAGCCATTCGTTCTCGACGAAGACCGCCTTACGGCGCAGCCGGATCGACGTCAGGCGGTCATGCCGCCTTCCACGGGGAGCACGACGCCCGTCACGTGACTCGCCCGGTCGCTCAGCAGCCACGCGACAGCGTTCGCGACCTCCGCGCCAGTGCCGACCTTCCGGAGCGGCATCGCCGCAAGGCGCTTCGGGATGGCATCGGGATCGGCGGCGCGCATCTGGTCGAGCATCGCCGACTCAGTCGGTCCGGGTGCTACAGCGTTCACCCTGATGCCGAGCGGTCCATTGTCATGCGCCGCAGCGCGTGTGAGGCCGATCACCGCATGCTTCGACGCCTGATAGGCGCCGAGTCCGGTTGCGCCCTTGTACCCGCCGACGCTCGATGTGTTCACGATCGAGCCCGACCCCTGTGCGCGCATGACTCGCAGCTGCTCGCGCAGGCACAGCCACACGCCTTTGACGTTGACGGCCATCAGTCGGTCGAAGTCCTCCTCGCCGACCTCGTGCAGGAGGCCGACCTGACTGAGTCCGGCATTGTTGAAGGCCGCGTCGAGTCGGCCGAAACGCGCGACCGTGTCATCCACCATTCGCGCGGTGTCGGCCGCGATGGTCACATCGGCGCGGACGAAATCGGCCTCGTGACCGGCATCCGTCAGATCGGTGGCCAACCTCTCGAGTGGTTCCTCCGACCGAGCGGCGAGCATGAGTCGGGCGCCCTCCTGCGCGAAGACTCGAGCGGCTTCGACACCGATCCCCGCGCTCGCGCCGACCAGCAGCAGCGTCTTCCCGTCGAGTAGTCCCATGGTCATTCGGCTCCTTCGGTCGGTGCGGATGCTCCTGGGGCTCCGCGCGCGTCTTACGTCGTAGCACCTTCAGGTTGTCTCGCATAGCCCACAGTTCGCCCTGCGGAAACTGCAGCCGTCGCGGCGCTGGCGAGCAGGGTGGCGTCGTTGCTCATCATCGTGAATGTGAAGCCCGCATCGACGGCCGCCTGCACGGACGTGACCGTGGCGCCGCCGGCGTTGCCGATCGGAACACCGGAGGCGACGGTATCGCGGACGGCACGGGCGATGATCCCGGTCACGTGGGGATCATCCTCCGACGTGCCTTCACCCGTCGACAGATCAGCGGCACCGATGAGAAGGGCGTCGACTCCCTGGACGCGGGCGATCGCGCCTGCGTTGCGAGCGGCTTCAGCAGACTCGATCTGCGGTATGAACACGACTTCGTCGTTGCCGTAGCGGAAGTACTCCTCGCGCGGCAGCCCGCCCCACGCGCCGGCTCGGCTCGTGCTCCCGACACCGCGCGTCCCGTGGGGTGGGAAGCGGGCGAGTTTCGCGGCCTCACGTGCCTGCGCGACGTCGTCGACGTGGGGCAGCATGATGCCCTCTGCGCCGGCGTCGAGAACCCTCTGGACGATGCCACCGTCAAGGCCGGGAACGCGCACGATCGGCGATACTCCGGTGAGCAACGCGACGCCGATGTGCCGGTAGGCGGACTCCAGGCTCATCGCGGAATGCTCGAGATCGATGACCGCGAAGTCAAACCCGGCGAGCGCGACGATCTCCATGCTCTCGACAGCCGGCAGCTTCACCCATGTACCGAGCGCCGGGCCATCCGACTTCCGCAGGGCAGCGCGGAAGAGACTGTGGCGGAGCGGCAGTGTGGACACCGCTAGTTCCCCTCGGGGATGCCCGACCCGGGCTTCGCCGGATAGTCGGCCGCGTTGAGCACCCATCCGGATGTCGAGAAATCGACGCGTGGAGGGGAGAAGATGTCGATGAGCTGCTGGTGGTCACCGACCCCCTGGGTGGTGTGGATCGTCGGCGGTGGGATGATGCAGATCGAGGGCGTCGCGATGCGCCGACTCTCGTCGGGCCGCCACTGCGAGGAGTCCGGCCCCCACGGGTACCGGATGTGGTGCACGAAGTCGCCTTGCACCGCGAGGGACACCTGCTCGAAGTCGTCATGATGGTGCGGCGAGAGCTTGTGCCGGTCTCGCGGCCCCGGCTCTTCGGCGAGGAAGTTCACCATGACGTTCGTGGTACGGAAGATGCGGCCAAACCGCCCCTCGCTGATCGGGGCGTCCGCCAGGCGGTAGACCCGCAGGCGGAATCCGCCGACCGGATCGGGCCACTCGCCCAGCGGAGCCGCACGCGCGTCGGGTTCGGCATAGGCGTGGACGTTCAGCACACTGCCGCGGAGGTCGTCGGCGATGACCGAGAAGACTCGGATGACGACGCCGCTCTCGAGAACCTCGACGCTCGAGTCACCCGGCGGGATGACGACGAACGCCTCCTCGTCGACCACGGCCACCGAGCCGTCTGTGGAGATCCGCACCGGCGCGCTGCCGGAATACTGCAGCAGGGCATACTCGTCGGGCTGACCGACGCGCATCAAAACGTCACCTGCCTTCGCCGACGTGTAGGAGATGACGAGAGTCGCGCTGCGGGCATTCCACGTGCGACTCCCGCGTTCGGTGACTTCCGTGGGCTCGTGCGAGAGGAACTCGATCCACTGGGCCGGCTTGATCGGCGTCGAAGGGTCGACGGGATTCACGGGCGCAGCCACTGCCAATCGGGAGCGGATGTCGTCTGCGGCGTATTGGGTGCTCATCGAATGGCTCCTCGGTAGACGGTCAGAGGGTGACACCGGCCAGGCCCTTGAGGCCGAGCATCCGGCGTGCATCATCGGGGGTGGCGATCTCGCGACCGAGATCCTCGACGACGCCGCGGATCTTCTCCACCTGCTGGGCGTTCGACTCGGCGAGGCGCCCCTTTCCTATCCACAGGCTGTCCTCGAGCCCGACCCGCACGTGGCCCCCGAGCCAGGCGGAGTGGGTGGCGAACTGCATCTGATCGCGGCCTGCGGCGAACGCCGAGAACTGGTAGTCATCCCCGAAGAGCTTGTCGGCGATCGTCACCATGTGGGTGAGGTTCGCGTGGTCCGCGCCGATGCCGCCGAGGATGCCGAAGACCCCTTGGATCATGAACGGCGGTGCGGCAAGGCCTTTGTCGGCGAAGTAGGCGAGCGTATACAGGTGACCGATGTCGTAGCACTCGAATTCGAACCGTGTGCCGCCTCCTTCACCCAATTCGCGCAGGACGTACTCGATCTTGTCGAAGGAGTTGATGAACGGATGCGAGTAGGTGCCCTGTACATAGGGCTTCTCCCACTCGTATCGCCATTTCGTCACCTTGTCTGCGATGCCGGAGTAGACGAAATTCATCGAGCCCATGTTCAGGCTCGCGAGTTCCGGGCTGAACCGAACGGCGCCGGCCAGGCGCTCCTCGATCGTCATCTGCGATGAGCCGCCGGTGCTCATGTTGATGACGACGTCGGTCTCGGCGAGGATCGCCGGGATGATCTCCTCGAACACCGAGGCCTCGAAAGCGGGGCGGCCGTCGGGGTGCCGAGCGTGGAGGTGAATGATCGCCGAACCCGCCGCGGCCGCCTCGAGCGACGCGGTGACGACCTCCTCGGCCGACAGTGGCAGGTACTCGCTCTGCGATGGGACGTTGACGCTGCCGGTCACCGCCGTGGAGATGATCACCCGATCTGCACGCCTCACGGCTCAGGCCGCCCGCGGGGTTTCTTCGAGTCCCAGGAGATACGCCGTGTTGTGGCAGATCATCTGGCGGATGTCCTTCTCTTTCACCCCGTGGTCCAGCAGCTGCTGGATCACGTAGATATACCCGTCGACCGGATACGGGTTGTCTCGCTGGCCGAGATCGGAGTCGATGACCGTTCGTTCCGGCCCGATCTTCTCGATCCAGTCGACGAGGCGGCTGATCGGCCACCCGGGGGCTGCGACACCGGGGTGGTACATCGACATCTCATGTTCGACGTAGGCGCCATAGGAGAGGAGCTCCTCGACGTCGCCATCCGAGGCGCCGATGATGAAATCGGGGTGGTGGACGAGGAGTCGCTGAACGCCGGACTTCTTCGCGGTGGCGAAGAACGCCTTCTGCGAGACGACGTCCAGATGTCCGCCGGTCAGCATGATGCCCGCGTCGGCGACGAGCTGAGTCACACGAACGCTCTCGGCCGATACCTCTCCAGAAGCGTCGAAGATCGACTCCTCCCGCTCTTCGAGATCGTCTGAGAGGGTGGGGAATCCGTCGTCGTGGCTGTGCGCTTCGATGTGCCGTGCCGCCGACACGGTCGGACCCCACACGGCGCGGCCACCCATCTGGATGGCCACCGCGACAGCCGAAGGGTTGACTCCGCCGACCTCGGAATTGAGGGCCACACCCCCGTAGACCGGCGTCGGCGCGTCCTTCAACAGATCACCCATCGCCAGGAGATCCATGACCGTGTTGTGGTGATGGGACTTGATGAGAAGCGCGCGGAGATTGATCGAAGCCGCGTCATATGACGCCTCCACGTGATTCAACTTGCGTGGGAACGGGCTCGGACCCGAGTGCACGTGCAGGTCGACGGCTCCGTCGACAACTGCGAGAAGCGCGGGCGACGGCGTGGGGCGGGTGCCGGGGGCGTTCATCCGACTGCCCTTCTGTCCGGATTGTGACTCATGAGGTTCATATTACGGATCCACGATTGTCTTGTCCACCGAGCCGATTCCCCTACATGGCACCGATTTCCGGGCAGCCACGGGGAAGAGCGGTGGATTGACGAGTCGGATGCATCGCACCTAGTGTTCGTATTATGAATCTTCTGGTTGCATATCGCTCAATCACCGGTCACTCGACCATGCCCAGGTGAGCGATGCGCAATGAACGCTTGTCCGAAGAAAGCCGCCATGACGCCGAGATCACCACGCTCGCCGAGACCGAGAAGGGCTCGATCCAATCCATCGATCGGGCGGCTGCAGTGCTGGGCATCCTCGACGAGCACACGCGCGCCCTGACCACGGGCGCCGTCGCCGAGCGGCTCGGACTCAATCGGACGACGGCCCATCGCTACCTTCAAGCGCTGCAGAGTTCGGGTTTCCTCGACGCCGCGTACGGGCTGGGTCCGATCTTCGAGCAACTGTCGGCCGTCATCTCAGGACGTCAACAGATTCTCGACTTCGCCCCCGAGATCATGCGGTACCTCTCGGACCAGACGGGGCTCACCTCTGTGCTGAGCTTCCTGGGGCGTACGGGCGCCACCGTCACGCTCGTCGAGGAGGCGAGCGCCGGGACGATCATCTTGACGGTTCGCCTCGGTACTGTGCTCGAACTGCGCGCCGCGCAGTCCCGCGTCCTTCTCGCCTTCCAGTCCGACCCGACCGTCGTCCAGCGCATGCATGCGGCGCTCTCCGTGGCGGAGATGAGCGCGGAGGCGAGGGAGCTCGAGCAGGTACGACGCGAGCGGGTCGCGTGGGCAGACCTCGGGCGCATGGGACTCGCCTCCGTCGCCGTGCCCGTGTTCGGTCCCCACGACATCCAGGCCGCGATGGCGCTCCTCGGGACGAGTGAGTCGCTTTCTCCCGACGAACGGTCGGCGACGACCTTGACGCAGCTTGCCGACGCCGCGGAGCAGCTGAGCAGCCTACTGGCGACCTAGCGGGAGCGGGGTTCCGGCTGCTCACAGCGGCCGTCCCCGCCTCGCTCACCCCGCCGTCATCGCGACGACCACCGGCGGGGGTTGGCCTCACTCATAAGTCGACTGACCCGTCACAGGACCCACACCCGAGGTCAGCTCGGCTGGGCGGCAGGCTGCACCGAGATCGAGGGCTCCCACTCGGGTTCGCCGATGGGGTCGTCGTCGGTCTCGAGCTCCTCGACGGGTTCGGGTGCCGGCTGGGGCAGGCCGCCGAGGCGGTCGACCTGTTCGGTGAGTGCGTCGAGGACCGAGCGCAACTGGATCTGGGCCACTTGGGCGTACGTGCGCACGTACTCGATCTCGGGGACGGCTGGACCCTGGTGCGAGGCAAGCGTCGCGGTTGCCTGACCGGCGCTGTTCTCGGCGCGCTCCAGGATCTCGCGGTATTGGTTCCGAGCGGTGAGCACCAGATCGCGGGCGTATCGCTCGGCGTCAGCGACCGCCTTGTCGGCGATCTGCTGCGCCTGGGTGAGCAACCCGACCGCTCCGGCGGTGATCTCCTCCTCATCGGCGGGGATCCCCGACTCGCGGAGCTTGGTGTTCTCGGCCCGCAGTGCAGCGAGCTCCTGCTCGGCGCCGGCCACCGCCTCCCGGACCTGGGCGATCGACTGAGAGAGTTCTCCCATGAACCTGTCGACTTCGAGTCGGTCGTAGGCGCCGCCCCTCATCTTCATGGTGAACGACACGGGCTGGGCGACCGGCAGGCTGCCCACTGCGTCGGCCAGGGCATTCTCGGGCCGCGTGCCTGGCGTTGGGGCAAGGCCGTCGGGGTCGGTCCCGTTCTGCGTCATGCGTGGTCCCCCTATGCGCTCTGCGGCAGCCGAGCGGGCTGCGGGTTGTGGGTGTGGTGATGCACGGCGTGGCTCTCTTCGTCGAGGGTAGCGAACTGCTCGATCCGGACGTCGTCGTGCGGGATGCCGGCTTCACGGAGCCGCGAAACCGTGTGCCGCACCATTTCGGGCGATCCGCACACCAGGGCGAGGAGTCCGCGCAGCGGGCCGCTGTCGGCGGCGATGTCGCCGACCAGGCCCTTGCGGCCGGGGTAGCTGGGGTCGTCGGAGACGACTGGCGTGTAGCTGAACCATGGCCTGCCCGCGAGGTTCCTCAACAACCGGTTCTCGTAGAGGTTCCACGGCAACCGCGCTCCGTGGAACAGGTGGACCTGAGGGGCCCATCCGGTGGACTTCCAGTCCTGGTCGATCCGCTCCAGGTGCGCTCGCAGCGGCGCCAGCCCGGTTCCACCGGCGACCATGATCAGGTCGCGCTCGCGCTCGGCGCCCTCCAGTGTCAGCTCCTGGCCCACTGGGGCCCCGAGGCGCACCGTTTCGCCGACCTCGAGGGAGCGCACGATCGTGCTGCTGACCTGGCCACCCGGCACCATCTGCACGTGGAATTCGAGCGTTCCGTCGCGTCGGGGCGCGTTGGCCGGGCTGAGATAGCGCCACAGCCGTGGCCGGGAGGCGATCTCGACGGCAACCGACTGGCCCGGCACGAAGGCCAGCTCACTCTCGGGACGGACTTGGATCACCGCGAGGTCGAGGCCCCGCCGCTCCACCGAGACGACGTGGCCCGACCAGTATGCCGGACTGGTCTGTTCCGATGCTTCGGCGGCTTGGACCATGACGGTGGCGATCACGCCGTAGGCCTCGGCCCAGTCGTCCGCGACGTCTTCCGTCCATCGCTCACCCAGGAAGTGCCTCAAGGTCGCGAGCAGGGATGCACCGACGGCGTTGTAATGCGAGGCGATGACATCGAAGCGCCGGTGGTCGCGGCCGAGCTGCTGGATGAACCCAGTCACTTCGTCGAGCTGATCCACCCGCGAGACGATTCGGCCGAGAGCGCCGACGAGCTTGTCTCGCTGCGTTGCCATCGAGACCGGGAACATGCTCCGCAGTTCGGGGTGGGACAGGAACAGGTGCGAGTAGAAGAACAGCGGCACCTCGTCCCCGAGGCCTTCGGCCAGTGCCCACGTCTCCTTCAGTGCGGCAGTGTCCACCGCGTTACGCGCCCGCCGGGTGGGCCTCGACGATGTCGGGTTCGGTGCCGCCGATCGCCGCCACCACCCGGTCGATGATGGCGGGCTCGACGCCGGCTTCCGTCAGCGACGTCACCAGGTGGGCGGCCACCGAGGCGAAATCCTCGGGCGAGATGCGCATGCCGGCATGCGCTGCACGCAGGTCGCGCCCGTCGTAGCCGACCGGTCCGCCCATGACCTGCGACACCAGCGCCACCTGGTGACGCTTGAGCCGAACCATCTCGATGCCGTCGAAGTACCCGCGGAGCCCGTCGTCGCCGAGCACGAGCTGGTAGAACCGGTCGACGACTGCGGCGATCGCGGGTGCGCCGCCTACCGCGGCGTAGTCACTGGGAGCTTCGAGGTCGGCCTGATTCGTCACGTTCATCCAATCGCTGGCAGGGCAGAGGCCATCATTCTTAGCAGAATCGAGCCGCCGGGCAGTTCCGGTTCTCCACAGGCCACATGCTCCGGATGCCGCGTGGTCACGTGATCTGTACGACGCGAATCCGGATGCTGACGGCCGCAGCCTGATCCAAGCTCTCCATGAGCGTGTCGGCGACCTGCCGTGCGGTTCTGGGCGTGTCGCTTTCGCGTCGGGTCGCGATCCGGGCGTTGACGACGGTGGTCCCATCGGTGTCGCTGACGTCGACCCTGCTGGGAGGTTCGAGCTTGCCGGTGGCGAGCGCCGCGACGAGGTCGGGCAGGCGTGCGGTGAGGGCGGTGGGCGGGAAGACCCGTTCGACTCCCGCGACGGCGAGGACCCGCTCGGTGAGAACGTCGCTCGGACCTGCGTCCACTGGATCTGCTGACGTCATCGCACCTCCTTGGTGGCGACGTAACCATGGAGGTCCTCGATGGTCACGTCGACGGCGGCGATGTCGAGTTCCGTGTGCCGGCCCAGCGCGGTGGACACGACGTCGCGAAGTGCGGTGGACAGCTCGGGGATCGGTCGGCCCCAGCGGACGCTGGCGGTGAGATGCACATCGACGGATGCACCGGGGCGGTCGGCGTCACCGAGGAGCTCGCACTTGCCCACGATGAGGCCATCGAGGTCGTCGGCGGCGGCGCGGATGAGGGCCAGGACGGCGCCTTCGGTCACGGTGATGCGCACGCGCGGGTCGGGGTGGCGGAGGGGAAGGTCGCGACCGGCACGCATCTCTCGGTGGATGTTGTGCATGATCGCCTGCAGCCAGGTGTCCGGCGGGGCGGGGAGTGTCGCGGCATCCTGCGCGAGGAGATCGCCGGAGAGCCGAGAGACCCGGGCGAGTGCACGGAGTTCGTTGAGACACACCGGGCAGGTCTCGATCGTCGGGTCGTACGGGGTTCGGTCGGCGGCGAGGTAGTCGCCGAGCTCTTCGACGGTCTTGCCGCATTCGAGGGTGGGTTCCGGTTCGTTCATCGCCACCCGTCCATCTGCGCGGTGATGTTCGTACGCGCACGCGCGAGCTTACCTCTCACGGTGGCGGGCGACAGGTGCAATTCCTCGGCCATCTCGTTGTAGCTCAACTCTGCGATCTCCCGGAGCAGCCAGCATTGGCGTTGGTCTTCGGGCAGCTTGTCGAGAGCGACTGAGAGGGCCCTGAGTTCCGCGTTCCGCACGGCCACGTTCTCGGGGTGCGTGTCGGTGGGTACCGGGACTTCGCGCGGGGGGAGGGCGGCATCCGTCGGTCGTCGCCTGATGTGGGCGAGCGCCTGTCGGCTGGCGATTCTCATCAGCCACGACTTCACGGAGCCGCCATTCCGGAGTGTGGGGAGTTGTCGCCACGCGACGATGAACGCCTCCTGGACGACATCGTCGGCTTCCGTCCGGGACCCGACCATCCGCGAGGTATAGGCACGCATGAGGGGCCCGTGCCGCTGCACGAGCGTCTCGAACGCGGCCGTATCGCCATCGACCGCTCGTGCGACGAGGATCTCGTCATTGACGAGGCGCAGTCGATGGGATGAGGGGTTCTCCCGTTCGGATGCTGCCACCCCACCCTCCTCGAGGACGATTTGTGACGAATGCGCTCCACCGCGTCTCTTACCTGTAGAGCGACGGTATCGCTCCGACGCTGAGCCACAAGGTGATTGCGTTTCGCCTACTCCACCGTTAAGAGGACTTTCCATGGCTACCGAAGATCAGTACTCCGCCACCAGCGGCAGCTCCCAGATGCCGGCTGCACCGACGTCCACGGCCGCAAGCGGTTCGCGCGTCGACCGTTCGTCCGCACAGTCCCGAGTCTCCGCCGGGGCGGCCGCTGCAGGTCGCACCACCATCGCCGACGGCGTCGTCGCGAAGGTCGCGGGGATCGCCGCCCGTGAGGTCACGGGCGTGTACGCGCTCGGCGGCGGCAGCGCGCGCGCGTTCGGCGCCCTGCGTGATGCGGTCAATGCGACCGATCTGACCCAGGGCGTCAAGGTGGAGGTCGGCGAGACGCAGGCCGCCGCCGACATCACCATCGTGGTCGAGTATCCTGCTCCGATTCAGGACGTCGCGAGGAATGTTCGTGCCGCCGTCAGCGGTGCGATCAGCTCACTGGTCGGGCTCGAGGTCGTCGAGGTCAACGTCGCGGTCAACGACGTGCACCTGCCCGGCGACGGCAGGGACGAGGAAGAGTCGCGAGTCTCATGACGACCACCATCGCCGGTGCCCTGATCGGCGCCATCCTGGCGATCTCCATCATCCTGTTCGGGTTCTGGGGATTCCTCCTCGTCGCCGTGTTCATGGCTGTCGGGGCGGTCCTGGGCCGCATCGCGTCGGGGAAGCTCGACGTTCGCGGACTCGCCGACGTGTTCACCGGCCGGCGCACGTCGTAATGGTCACGGCAGCTGCAGCGTCCCTCGGCGGTGGCCCCGCGCTGGTCGCCGCCGAGGCGCCGCCGCCGAGCCTTCCCGGCCGGATCGATGTCGAGGAACGTGTGCTCGTGAAGGTGGCCCGAGAAGTGAGCGCCGACACGGTGGGCGTCGACCGCGGCCAGGTGTCGGTGGATGTCGCGGAATACCGTGGCGGGATCGCGGTGCGGATCTCCACCCCGCTGCCGATCCCGGCTCTGGACGACACGATGGCCATCCAGGCCGGGAAGCCCGTGCTGGAACGGGTCGCTTCGATCCAGCACGAGCTCCGTGACCGCCTCGCGCGCGTCATCGGACGCGATGTCGTGCGCGTCAACATCACGGTGACCGGCGCGGTCATCGCGCAGAAGAAGCGAGTGAAATGAGCACCCCCGCATTCCGACGCATCGTGCGCCGGGAGACCCACTCGCCTCGCACGGTTGCCATGATCATCGCTGTCGTCATCCTGATCCTCGCGCTGGTGTACATCGGCGTCGAGATCATGCTGCACCTCCTCGCGCAGCCGGCCCTGCTGGTCGGGCCCGAGGCGGCATTCGCGTGGATCGCCGCACTGCCCAGCGCGCAGCCCTCGTGGGCAGTGGTCGCCGGCGGAATCGTGCTGGCCGTCATCGGTCTCGTCTTCGTGTTCCTGGCCGTGGCTCCCGGGCGCCTGCCCAAGCACCAGATGGCCTGGACCGATCGGGCCGTCGTCGTCGACAACGGGGTGATCGCGTCGTCTCTCGCTCAGCACCTCAGTGACGAGACCGGCATCGCCCGCGACAACATCTCCGTCGGAGTGTCCCACCGGAGGGTCGATGTGACGGTGACGCCTGGTCCGGGAGTTCCGCTCGATGCGGAACGCGTCCGGGAACTGGCGGAATCCGAGATGGCGACCTATCAGCTCACTCCGTCGGTGAAGACGCGGGTTCATACCCTTCGACGTCAAGAGAGCGAACTCAGCTGATGAACAACACCAACCGAGCCGTCAACCGCATCGTCCTGCTCATCGTCGGCATCGTGCTCCTCGTGCTCGGAGTCGCCGCTGTGGTCGTGATCGCATGGCCCGTAGCCGCGCCGTACTGGACCTGGACCGGCGAAGCCGCCGGTGCCTCGATCGAGCAGGCCATCGAAGCGACGATGATCGGCGAGACCACCCTGAGTTGGATCACCCTCGCCGCACTCGCGCTCATCCTGCTGCTCCTGGTGGTGCTCGTCGCCATTCTGTTGCGAACGATCGGCGGGGGCCGCTCACGCACGGTTCTCCGCTCCAGCGGCCAGGAGAACCCCCTCGGCCGGGTGATCGTCGGAGAAGGCTTCGTCTCCGACGCGTTGAAGAACTCCCTCGGGGAACGTGACGAGATCCTCTTCTCCAACGTCACCGCCAACGACATCCGGAAGCAGCCCGTCATGCACGTCAGCGTGACACCGCGCCAGAACACGTCCCCCCGGCACGTGGCCGAAGACGTCGATCAGCTCGTCACGAACCTTGCCACCTTGACCGGCCGGGACATGCCGACGTTCATCTCCATCCACTCCGGGTTGCGCGCGAGATTCGCCAACGATCAGCGCAGGCTCGCGTAGGGCAGCTCGGACGGGCATCAGGCCGACCGGAGCGGAGCGGTTCGTCTCCGCCGGATTCCGCATTCCGACGCGCTCTTCCTCGTCGTCGAAGACGAACGACGACTCGTGTTCACCAACGCGGTGGACAGCACGCGGCGGCCGGCTTCGCCCGAACCGGTACCGATGACCGCCGAGATCACGTTCGCGGAACATCCGGAGGGCACCGATGACCGCGTCGGCGTCCGCCGCCGTTGCATCCGGTGGTCGCGAGGTCAAGGGCGTTCCCGTGTTTGCTCGCGGCCCCCAGACTGGGCTGCGAGAAGCTGAACGGGGAACGACCGCCGTGAACGGGGAACCATGCGTGTGATCAGGGTCATCATCGATCGACGGGAGTATTCCCTTCCTGCCGAGCAGAGCATCGAGGCGATCATGGGATCGATCACCGAACGATCCGGTCAACCCCCTGCCCCGGATGACCCGTCTCCTCGAAGATGAGGGGAAGGAGGTCGACCGATGAACCGCAACACCGCATCACATCGGGGTGGCGGGCGCTTGGACGGCGGGGACGCGCTGCACGAGGCCAAGCACCCCCGCGTCGCCATTGCCGGGCCCTACGGCCATCCATTCCATCCCATCCTGGTGACCATCCCGATCGGCGCGTGGATCGCCAGCGTCGTGTTCGACGTGATCTCGCTCTTCGCCGACGACCCGTCGCCGTACGCGCTCGGTGCCACGGTGCTCGTGGTGATCGGGCTCGTGGGGGCCGTCCTCGCCGCGATCTTCGGGCTGCTCGACCTGCTGCAATTGGCAGCCGGCACGCCGGCGCGACGAACCGGGCTCACGCACATGGCGTTGAACCTCGGCGTCGTCGTCGTGTTCCTGATCAGCCTCATCATCCGCCTCGCCGCCGAGCCGGGCGACGTGAGCATCGCGGCCATCGTGCTCAGCGTGCTCGGTGTGCTGGTGCTCGGGGTGTCCGGATGGCTCGGCGGCAAGCTCGCCTACCATTACGGCGTCCGAGTTGCCGACGAGCATGAGCAGCTGACCGGTTTCCGCCGGGAGGGCTGACCACATGTCACGCAACGTCCGCACGATGGCCTGCTCGCCGCAGGCCGTGTTCGAGGTGCTCGCCGACGGGTGGCTGTACCCGTCGTGGGTCGTCGGCGCATCCCGCATGCGCGACGTGGACCGGGCGTGGCCCGCCGAGGGAAGCGAGCTCCATCATTCCGTCGGCGTGTGGCCGATGCTCATCGACGATGACACGGTGAGCCTCGAGTGGAACCCGCCGCTGCGCGCCGTCGTGCGCGCGAAGGGGTGGCCGATCGGCGAAGCCTCCGTCACCATCGACGTTCGCGAGCGAGGCGACGGATGCGTCGTGCGCATCCAGGAGGAGCCGGTCAAGGGTCCCGGCAGCTGGGTCCCACGGTTCCTCACCGAGCCGCTGCTGCACGTCCGCAACCGGGAGACGCTGCAGCGCCTCGCGTACCTGGCTGAGGGTCGCGAAGACAACAGGACGCCCTGATGCCCGTCGCCGTGGTCGTCGGCGGATCGGCCGGGCTCGGCCGCGCCATTGTGCGACGGCTCGCCGACGACGGCTGGTACATCGGCGTGCTCGCTCGCGAGGAGGCGCGCCTCGCGGCCACGGTCGACGAGGTCACCGAGCGCGGGGGGCGCGCGACATCCGTCTCCGTGGACGTGGCCGATGCCGATGCCGTGGAGGCCGCCGCCGCCCGCATCGAGCGCGACCTCGGACCCATCGAACTCTGGGTCAACGGCTCCATCACCGCAGTGCACGGCGAGTTCCTCGACGTCGATCCGACCGACTTCGAGCGGGTGACGGATGTCACGTACCACGGCCTCGTCAACGGCACGCGCGCGGCCCTGTCGCGCATGATCCCGCGCGATCGGGGACATGTCATCCAGATCTCGTCGGCGGTCGCGCACCGGGGCATGCCACTGTTCTCCTCATACTGCGCGGCGAAGGCGGCGAGCCGGATCTTCACCGAATCGGTGGTCAGCGAGTTGCGCCATCATCACAGTCACGTGCGCATCTCCCAGATCGACATGCCCGCGCTCGACACCCCCTTCTACAGCTGGGTGAAGAACCTGCTCCCACGACGGTCGCGGCCCATCCCGGTCGTCTTCGAGCCCGAAGTGGGCGCCCGAGTGGTGGCCTCGGTGGTTCGGCACCCGCGACCGCGGACCTGGGTGGGAGAATCGACCGTGTTCGCGATTCTCGGCAACCGTCTCGCGGGCGGTCTGATGGACCGCTTGGTCGGGAGGTTCGGCTACCGCGCGCAGGAATCGCACGGCGAGCACGCCCCCATGCTGCCGCCGAACCTCCATGAACCGGTGCCGGCGGATGTCGCGACGCGAGGCGTCTTCGGCCGTCAGGCGGTGTCGTGGTCGCCGCAGGTGTGGGTGGTCACCCATCGGCGCGCGGCATCCGTGCTCGCGGTGGCCTCCGGAGCCGCGGTGGCCGGCCTGGCCATCGGTCGGAGGCGCGCGGGATGACCGACGTGGACGCGGTGGTCGTCGGCGCCGGGCCGAACGGGCTGGCCGCCGCCGTCACCCTCGCACGGGCGGGTCTGCGCGTGCACGTCTTCGAACGGAGCGCGACCATCGGCGGCGGCGCCCGGACCATGGAACTCACGCTGCCGGGCTTCGGCCACGACGTGTGTTCGGCGGTGCATCCGATGGCCCTCGCATCGCGGTTCTTCAGGGACTTCGAGCTGGCACGGCGCATCGACCTGCGCCAGCCGCCGATCTCGTACGCGCATCCGCTCGACGGCGGCCGCGCCGGGCTCGCCTACCGCGACCTCGACCGCACGGTCGACGGGCTCGGACACGACGGTGTGGCGTATCGGCGTCTGATGGCGCCGCTCGTGGCGCGAGCCGACGAGGTCGCGTCGTTCACCGGGAGCAACCTGGTCGGCCTGCCGGCGCATCCGCTGACCGCGCTCCGGTTCGGGCTGCGCGCCCTCGAGCAGGGCTCGCCGCTCTGGAACGCGCGGTTCGAGGGCGACGTCGCACCGGCGATGCTCACCGGCGTGGCGGCGCACACCGTCATGCCGATGCCGGGTCTCGCGTCGGCGGGTGCCGGCCTGGCGCTCGGCACCTACGCCCACGCGCGTGGATGGCCGATCCCGGTGGGCGGCAGCCAGGCGATCGTCGATG
The DNA here is from genome assembly GCF_040679595.1 of Agromyces sp. NPDC052230. Taxonomy (NCBI): domain Bacteria; kingdom Bacillati; phylum Actinomycetota; class Actinomycetes; order Micrococcales; family Microbacteriaceae; genus Agromyces; species Agromyces sp. NPDC052230. Next base: position 589,000 of record NZ_JBFAVC010000001.1, read on the forward strand.
CGCTCGCCGCGGACCTCCTGGCCCACGGCGGCACGATCACCACCGACGCCGAGATCACCGACTTCGGCCAGCTGCCGTCGGCGCACGCGGTGCTCTTCGACGTCACGCCGAAGGCGCTCCTGCGAATCGCTCGAGCCCGCATCCCCGCGGGATACGCCCGATCGCTGCGCCGCTTCCGCTACGGCAACGGCGTCGCCAAGGTCGACTTCGCGCTCTCGGCTCCGGTGCCGTGGACGAATCCCGACCTCGCCGGAGCCGGCACCCTGCACCTCGGCGGCACCCGTGCCGAGATGGCCCGATCCGAGCACGGCGTGGCGAGGGGCCATCACCCTTCATCTCCCTACGTGCTCGCGTCGCAGCCGACGATCGTCGATGCGTCGCGCGCACCTTCCGGCCAGCACGTGCTCTGGACCTACACCCACGTGCCGCGCGGCTCGGATCGCGACCAGCGAGAGGCGGTCACCCGGCAGATCGAGCGCTTCGCGCCGGGTTTCCGAGACGTCGTGCTGGCCGCATCGAGCAAGACCGCGCTCGAGGTCGAGGCGTACAACCCCAACTACGTGCTCGGCGACATCGCCTCGGGCACGCCGTCGATGGCGCAGCTGCTGCGACGGCCGGTGCTCTCGCCCGACCCGTGGCGCACGCCCGCCCGTGGGGTCTACCTCGCGTCGGCGTCGACACCGCCCGGACCCGGGGTCACCGGGCTCAACGGATGGTACGCGGCGCTCAGCGCGCTTCGCCACGAGTTCGGCATCCGCGCGCTGCCGAATCTCTCGTTCGAGCCCTCCCCTTCTCAACCCGCCCGTGGCGTGACGTGACACCAGTGACCGCATCCCCCGACCTCGGCCGCTACGGCGTGTGGCGTCCGAGCCGCACCACGACGCCCGAGATCGCGGCAGGCCTCGAGCAACTCGGCTTCAGTGCCCTCTGGCTCGGTGGCGCGACCGACGATCTCGAACTCCCCGAGCAACTCCTCGACGCCACCGACCGACTCAACGTCGCGACCGGCATCGTGAACATCTGGCGTTCGACGCCCGACCAGCTCGCGGCATCCTTCCACCGGCTGGAAGCGCGCCACCCCGGTCGCCTGCTCCTCGGCATCGGAGTGGGGCATCCGGAATCGGCGGAGCACTACCGCAGCCCGTACTCCGCCGTCGTCGGCACCCTCGACGCCCTCGAATCGCTCGGTGTGCCGCTCGAGCGGGTCGCACTCGCGGCCCTCGGCCCGCGCATGCTGCGCCTCGCCGCCGAGCGCACCGCCGGCGCGCACCCCTATCTCACGACGCCCGAGCACACTCGCTCGGCTCGCGAGGCGATGGGCCCGGGCTCCCTCCTCGCGCCCGAGCAGAAGGTGATGCTGACGACGGATGCCGCGGCGGCCCGCTACGTCGGACACAAGTTCGTCGGCCCGTACCTCGAGCTCACGAACTACAGGGCGAACCTGCGGCGGATGGGCTTCGACGACGCATCACTCGCCGATGGCGGCACCGACGACGTCATCGACGCGCTCGTCGCCCACGGCGAGGCGGCGGAGATCGTCGCGCGGCTCGACGCGCACCTCGAGGCGGGCGCCGACCACGTGGCGATACAGGTGCTACCCGGCCGCGACGACCCCCTGCCGACGCTGTCGGCGGTCGCCGCGGCCGTCGGGTTCTGACGGCCGTTCGCTCCCGTCGGGCGAACGCCCCGCTCCCGGAATTCCGCGGGAGCAGCGGTTGTCAAGGCCTTCTTGCTGGGGCGAATCGCGATATAGCTTGACGGCTGTGAGTCCAGCAATCATCGAGAGTCCGTCCGTCGCGGCGCACACGCCTCCGACCACCCGCACGCCGGTCGGGGTCTACCTCTTCGTCGGGTTGACGGTCGTCATCGCGTTGGGCGCCGTCCTGCTCCAGCCGTGGCTGCCCGCGAGCGACCTGCTGCGCGACAGCCAGGATGTCGCGGCGAGGCACGGCAGTTCCCACGCGGCGTACGGACTCATCTCGAACGTGGGCATCCTCATGATGGCGGTGGCGTCGGGTGCCGCGCTCGTCGGTTGGATCGTGCTGGGCGGGCGGACGAGCGCCCTCCGATCGCTCCTTGCCTGGAGCGCCGTACTGGGCCTCGCCTTCGTGCTCGACGACCTGCTGCTCCTGCACGAGACCGCGGCGTTCCTTCCCGGTGCCTCGATCGCCATCGCCGCCGTCTACGGGCTCGCCTTCTTCCGCTATCTCTGGCGTTTCCGCAGCACGATCCGGCGAGAGCTCGATGCCGGGCTGCTCGCCGCCGCCGTGGTCGCGCTCGCGGTCTCCGCACTCGTCGATGTCGTGATCGACCCCACGGAATGGTCGGTGTTCATCGAGGACGGCGCAAAGCTCCTCGGGGTCGTGGCGTGGTCGGTCTTCGTGGTGCGGGCGACCCTGGTCGCGCTCACCCGAGTTCGACCGCACCGGCGAGTCGTGGCGCTGAACTGAGGTCGTCGAGCACCGCGTCGAGCGGGTCGCGGCGCGGATACTCGAACGAGGGCTCCCGCGGAATTCAGCCGCCGACCGACGCCCGCTCGAGGGCCCCGAGCCCATCGCCCGCCGAAAGGGTGAGCGTCTCGAGCAGCTGCGCGACGGCGTCGGCCTCGCCCTCGATCTGGACACCCGCGGCGGCCAGGTCCCGCGTCGGCGCACCCCCGATGCCGATGAGCTCCCTGACGTCGGCAACGGAACCGCGAACGTTCGCGTCGGCGGAGTCACCGTCCGGTGGCCCGATGCGGAGGCGCTCGTCGCTCACCACGACCCGGAACCGATCTCCATCGATGTCGAAATCGACCCCGACGTCGAGTCCACGGGCCTTCGCGGAATCGAAGTGCACGAGCATCGACATGGCGACCGCGGCAGGGGTCGTGGAGAGCTCGCTGCTCCGACTGGGAGACAGGCGACCCCATTGGGCCAGCGCGAGCACTGCGGGTTCCAGCGCGGCACCCCACTCCGTCAACTCGTAGACCCACGACGCCGACGGTGGGGGAAGACGGTGACGCTCGACGACCCCCGACTCCGTGAGGCGCTGCAACCGATCGGTCAGCACACTGCTGCTGGCGCCGCTCAGTCGCTCTTGGATGTCGGTGAACCGACGAGGCCCGAACATCAGCTCCCGGACGACAAGCAGGGCCCAGCGTTCGCCGACGAGGTCGAGGCTGTGGGCCAGCGCGCAGCTCTCGTTGTACGAGCGAGTGGATGCGGCCATTCCCCAATTATAGCTAGTTCGTTCGAAGTAGGTACTTCCTTTTTCGCAGTAGATCCTTCTAAAGTGACAGGATGGAATCCCCACCACGCTTCTCCGAGCGACCGTGGCTCGCCTTCGCCGTCGCGGGAACCGCCATCTACCTGACCGTCCTCGATCTGTTCATCGTCAATGTGGCGATCGAGTCGATCGGCGCTGACTTCGGCACCGACACGGCGGCGGAGCTGTCGTGGGTGTTGACCGTCTACGCGATCATGTTCGCCGCCGTCCTCGTACCCGCGGGCACACTCGGCGACCGCTTCGGCAGGAGGCGGCTGTTCCTGGTCGGGTTGGCGCTGTTCCTCGTCGGGTCGCTGCTCGCGGGCGTGGCATCCGGTTACGCCATCCTCCTCGTCGGCCGGGCGATCCAGGCGGTCGGCGCAGCGGTGGCCACCCCGAATTCCCTCGGGGCGGTGCTGCCGATGTTCGCGCCGCAGCGACGCCCCGTCGTCCTCGGCGTGTGGGGCACCATCGCTGCGTCGGGCGCAGCATCCGGCCCTCCGCTCGGCGGTCTGCTCGCGCAGGCCGACTGGCGATGGATCTTCCTCATCAACTTGCCGGTCGGACTCCTGGCACTCGTGGCCGCACCCCGGGTGATGAAGGAATCACGGACGACGGAAACGTCCACCCGGACGGATTGGATCGGGGCGCTGGCCTTGGCGGGTGCGATCGGATCCATCACCTTGGCCTTCGCGCAAGGTCCGGAATGGGGCTGGGGCCTGCCCGTCGTCGGCAGCATCGCCACCGCCATGCTGCTCGGAGCGGTGGTCGTGCTCCGAGCGCGAAGCCACCCCCACCCGATCATCGAGCCCGCCCTGTTCCGCCGGCCAGGTTTCGGCGCCTCGCTGTTGGCCACGGCGGCGTTCTGGGGATCCTTCGCGGGACTGCTCCTGGCCAGCAGCCTCTACCTCACGGCGGTCCGCGGATACGACGTGCTGGAGGCCGGCCTGAGGCTCGCTCCAGGGCCGGCGATCTCCGCCGTCGCCGCCGCCGTCGCCGGCCGGCTGGCAGGACGGATCGCTCCGATCGCACTGGCGGTGAGCGGCACCGCAGCCCTCGCGATCGGCGCCGTGCTCCTCGGCCTGAGCCTCAGCGACGACGCCTCGTACCTCTGGGCCTTCCTTCCCGGATCGCTGCTCGCCGGAGTCGGTGCCGGCACCGCCATCCCCAACCTCCTCGCGCTCGCCCTGGTCGGTATTCCGCCCAATCGGTACTCCACCGGGGTGGCGGTCTACACCGTGTTCCGCCAGATCGGCGCCGCCGTCGGTACCGCCGTATGGGTGGCATCTGTGGGAACCGCCTCGCTCGCCATTGCGGCGAACTACCGGCTCGGATGGTGGGCCGTCGCCGGCTTGGCGGTCATCGCGCTCGTCTCCCTGGCCTTCGTCGCGAGGCCTGCCCGCACCCCACCGGATGTCTCGGGACCCGTCCCCGAGACCACCGGCATCGACGTTCGACAGCCGTGACCCCGCACCACCAACAACTGGAGGAAGCCATGCACACCCCCTGGCAGATCGACGGACTCTCGAAGCGCACCTCGGGCTTCGACTTCCTCGTCGGCGAATGGTCGGTCGACAACCGCCGACTGCGGAAGCCGCTGACGAGCGACGACGAGTGGTACTCGACGCCCGCGACCGCCCGCTCGACCACGCTCCACAACGGCGCGATGAGCATCGACGAGATGTGGTATCCCGAACTGCAGTTCGCCGGCGCATCCGTGCGCGTGCACGACGCCGTCGCAGACGACTGGACGATCTACTGGGTGAACAGCCAGACCGGGCACCTGCAGCCTCCCGTGCGGGGCCGCTGGATCGACGGGGAGTTCACCGCCACCGGACCCGACACCTACGACGGCCGCAGCATCATCGCCCGGTACCATTGGCACTCGATCACGGAGGACTCAGCCGTCTGGGAGCAGGCCTTCTCGGTCGACGAGGAGCGCACATGGGAGACCAACTGGGTGATGACCTGGAGCCGCACGGCCTGACTCCGGTCTGGCACCGCCGCATCCCCGACGAGGAGCTGCTGAGTGCCATCGCCGATGTCGCCGCCGACCGCGCGCGCGTCGAGCGGATGCGGAACGAGATCGAAGAGGGCTTCGAGCTGCTCCGCGGCACCGAGAAGGCGGTGTCGGTCTTCGGCTCCGCCCGCACCGGCCCCGACCACCCCCATTACCAGCTCGCCCGCCGCATCGGAGCCGGTCTCGCCGGTGCCGGGTTCACCGTCATCACGGGCGGTGGGCCGGGCGTCATGGAAGCCGCGAACCGGGGCGCGATGGAAGCCGGCGGGGCATCCGTCGGACTCGGCATCGAACTGCCGCACGAACAGGGGCTCAACGCCTACGTCGATCTCGCGCTCGACTTCCGGTACTTCTTCGCGCGCAAGCTGATGTTCGTGCGCTACGCCTCGGCGTTCGTCGTGCTGCCGGGCGGCTTCGGCACGCTCGACGAGACGTTCGAAGCGCTCACGCTCGTGCAGACGGGCAAGATCCACGACTTCCCGGTCATCCTCGCCGGATCCGAATACTGGAACGGCCTCGTCGCGTGGATCAGGGAGCAGCCCGCGGCATCCGGCTATATCGCGCCCGACGACCTCGACCTCATGACCGTGTCCGACGACGCCGACGAGATCGTCGAACTCGTGCAGGCCGGGTGGGAGCGCCAGCAGGCCCTGAACGAGTCGAGCAGCACGGACTGACGGTCAGGGTCCCGCAGGTCAGGGGCGCCGGCGCCCTCGTCGCTTCGCCGTCCACGCGAGGTACCCGCCCATCGCGCCGAGCATGCCGAGCCCGGTGCCGACCATCGTGCCCTCCCACGCGCGCCACTTGCGTTCGCGTGAGACCACGTTCCCGATGCCCGAGATGAGGGAGGCGGTGATCATACCCACCACCAGTCGGTTGCCGATCCGTTCCACGCGGCCGACGATGGGTTCGAGCTCCGCCGCCCGCAGATGCACCTGGATGCCCGCCGCGTCGGCTTGGTCGATGATCCGGCGCAGCACTCCCGGCAGGTCGAGGGCGAGCTCGCCCATGTCCGCAGAGGCTCGTGCGAATCGTCTCGCGAACACCAGCGCGCTCATGCGCTCGCGCGCCAGCCGCTGAGCGTAGGGTTCGAGCGCCTCGCCGAGCCGGAACTCGGGGTCGAGCTTCACGGCGAGCCCTTCGATCTGCAGCAACGCCTTGAACAACAGCGCCATCTCGCGCGGCAGCCGCAGGTGATTGTCGCGCAGGATCCCGAACAGCTCGGCCATCATCCGCGCGAACGGTGTTTCACGGAGCGACCGCAACCGGTAGCGGGAGAGGAAGACCCGCAGGTCCTCGCGCAGGGTCTCCCGGTCGACGTAGGCCGCGCTCACCGAGACACCCACGAGCGCGGACGCGAGCAGGTTGTGGTCGCCGCGCACCAGGGCGATGAAGAGGTTGCTGAGGTGACCGCGCAGCTCCTCCTCCACCGCTCCCACCATGCCGAAGTCGATGAGGGCGATCGTGCCGTCGTCGTGGATGAAGAGGTTGCCCGGGTGCAGGTCGGCATGGAAGAACCGGTCCTCGAAGGTCATCTTCAGCACGATGTCGGCGCCGCGGCGGGCCACGTGCTTGCGGTCCACCCCGGCAGCGTCGAGGACGGTCGCATCGCTCACGTTGGCGCCGTGCATCCGCTCGAGGGTCAGCACCCTCGACGTCGTGAACTCCCAGAACACGCGCGGGATCAACACGTCGGACACGCCCTCGAAGTTCTCGGCGAAGCGCTCGGCGTTGCGGCCCTCCTGCAGGTAGTCGAGCTCCGCGCGGATCGTCTTGGCGAACTCGTCGGCGAGCCCGGCCGCGTCGTACTCACGGGCGAGGTCCCAGCTGCGATTCGCGCGCATCGCGAGGTTCTGCACGATCTCGACGTCCTGCTGCACCTGGGCGACCGCTCCCGGGCGGCGGACCTTCACCACCACCGGCGTACCGTCCTTCAGGGTGGCGACGTGCGCCTGGCCGATCGAAGCCGACGCGAGCGGCTGGTTCTCGAACGAGGCGAAGAGCTCCTCGGGCTCGCCGCCGAGCTCCCGGCGGATCACGTCGCGGATCAGGTCGACCGGCACGGGCGGTGCGGCATCCTGCAGCTTGACCAGTTCGTCGATGTAGGCGGGCGGGAGCAGGTCGGGGCGCGTGGAGAGCACCTGGCCGAGCTTGATGAACGTCGGGCCCAGCTCCTCGAGGGCACGGCGCAGGTGCGCGGGCGACTCGAGGGTCTCGGTGGCGGATGCTGCGGCTCCGCGGCGTCGGAACGGCATGAGCCGATCCAGCCCGATCAGACCACCGAGGAACCCGAGGCTGTGGCGTCGGAGGATCGTGGCGATCTCGCGGTATCGAGCGGTATGCCTCGTGTCGGCCTGGCCGGTGGTCATGTCGACCCCTCGTCGTCTCTGGGCGTCCTTCCGGGTCGTTTCAACGTACACCGGCGCCGTTCATACGCCGCAGGCATGACCCCTCGATTCGAGAAGTCGCAGATGCACGGTGGCACCATGCATCCGGGCCCGTTCGATCGGATGCCCCACTCACGCGCCTGCGGCTGGCGGGCGCTCAGCGAGCAGAGCGCGGACGCCCGCGAGGAACGCCTCCCGATGCGATCCGAGGTCGTCGCCGGTGACCTCCACCACGTGCCATCCGGCGGCGATGAGCGCGCGGCGACGGCGCAGGTCCTCCTGCCACCGTCGCCGATCCGTGCGGTGGATGTCGCCGAGGTACTCGATGGCGATCCGGCGGTCGGGGTACGCGAGGTCGGGATGCACCACCGTGCCGTCGGGGAGCTCGACCGCCGGATTCAGCACCGGCTCGGGCAGTCCGGCGTCGACGAGCGTGAGCCGGAGGTGACTCTCCTTGGGCGACTCCGCACCCACGCGCACCTGCGGCAACGCGGCCGCGAGCTTCGCCCGCCCCCGCCGGGACCCCCACCGCTCCGCGGCATCGCGCAGCTCGTCGATCGTCGCGAGTGCCGGTTCGCGCACCTCTCCGCGACGCCGCCCGGTCACGATCGCGTCGCCGACCGCGACGAGGTCGTACGTCGACAGCCCGGATGCGAGTTGGCACCAGACGTCGGCCGGCGCGACGACCCGGAAGCCCTCATGCAGGAGCATCCGCGGGGCGACGGATGCCACGTGGCCGACGACGCCGCGGCCGCGAGCCCTGGTGGCGCCCGGCGGGGCGAGCACGTGCACCTCGGACGGTTCCGCGGGCAGCGGCAGGCGAAACAGCGCCGCCGCACTTGCGTGCGAGAACGCCTCGCCCGTGCGGAGCAACGGCTCGTACGCACGGCAACGGCCGACGACATCCGAGAGATCCAGCCCAACCGAGCGGGCCCCCGTGAACGGCCGCTGCACGTCGGTGGCCCAGAGCCGCCCACGACTCGCGTTGTGGAACTCGTGGTCGCGGACACGGAAAGCGGCGCCGTGCAGATACGGGGCAAGCGAGGCGCGTCGGGTCATCCGCCCACCCTGCCGAACGCGGAGCGGGGACGCGCGAGCCTCTCCACAGGCAGGACGTCACGCGAGGGCGCCCAGTCGAAAGGGCGCGAATGCAGGGTCGCACCATGCAAACGCGACTTCTGGATCTCCGGACGAGTCGGACGGTCGCGACGATCCGACCCCCGGACGAGAATCGGACCCCCGCCGTCGTGGCGAGGGTCCGATCCCCGGGGGAACTCTTGGGGCGTCAGTCGCCTTCTGGGCCCTTGCCCTGGCTCTTCTCGTCGGCGACCTCACCGGCACCGTCGGCGGCGTCGCCGGCGCCGTCGGGCGCCTGGCTCTTCTCCTCGGCGGTCTCCTGCCCGACCTGCGCGTGCTCGCCGGCCGTCTCCTGACCATTCACAGCGTGCTCGGCGGCGTTCTCGAGACCGGCCTGGCGCTTCTCCTCGGCGTTCTCGAGCGCCGCTTCGCGCTTCTCCTCGCCCTTCTGGCGTGCGTCCTCGGCGGTCTGCTGGCCGAATTCGCTGTTCTCGAGGCCGGTGTCGCTGACGTTGTTGCCCGGGTGACCGGTGACCTCGTTGAACACCACCTGCGCCGGCTCGGGCAGCACGCCCGCTGCGCCGGCGGCGCCTGCGCCACCGACACCCACCAGCGCCGCAGCGCCCGCTCCGATGGCGATCTTCGCCGCGAGGCCGAGGCCCATCAATCCGCTCAGTGCCACTCTTCTTCTCCGTGTTCCCGGCACCGACACCCGGTTCGCGGGTGCCGGCGCCGAATTCGTCGCGTACCGTTCGTCTGCCGAAGCCGAGATCCTCGCCGCTCGCTCGAGGTCGAGGCGAGCCGCGAGCGCAGCCGATGGCTGCGGTGCCGGCTCGAGTGAGGCACGCCGGAACACCGCGACGGCATGTGCCACGACCGCGAGGTCGTCGCGGGCTTCGGGTACCTGCCCGCGAATCACGACCGCAGCGTCGTCGTCGGTGATCCGGTGTGCACTCATCTCACTCCCTGCTATCGACGGATGCCGCTCCAGGGGTACGGCCTCCAGAGAACTTCTTTCGCAACGACTCGAGCGCCCGCCGCTGGAGTGCCTTCACGGCCCCCTGCCGCTTGCCGAGCACCTCGGCGACCTGGTCTACGGTGAGGTCGCCGATGATGCGGAGGACCATGACGTCGCGCTGGTCGGGCGGCAGCCCCTCGAGCAGGGCCCGCGTCGAGGCATCCGTCAACTGCTGGATCGCTGCCTGCTCGGCGCTCGGGCTGCGGCGCCGGTCGAGCTCATCGTCCCACTCGACGTGATGACCACGCTTCGCGCGTCGGCGCAGCTCGTCGACGAGGCGGCGGTAGGCGATCGTGAACACGAACGTGCGGAATGCCGCCGCATCGCCGCGGAACCGGTCGAGCCCGTCGAAGACGGCGAGGAAGACCTCGCTCGTGAGGTCCTCGGGTTCGTGAGAACCGCGCGCCCGCAGGAACGCCACGACGGCCGGTGCGTGGTCGACCCAGAGATTCGTGCATGCCCACTGGGCCCCCGATTGCGCGGCGAGGAGCACCGCCTCGAACGCGTCGTCGGAGGCGAGGTCTCCGGGCATGCGACGCGACGACGATCTCGGGCGGGAGGTCGATCGGGACAGTGCGCTCTCGGGGTCAGCCATGTCGGGGTCAGAGTGTAGAGGACTCCGCGCGATCGCCGTCGGGATCGTCCACAGGCGGCCCGGAGCGGTCCGGCGTCCCGCTGTTCCGGTATGGTGCGGACGGTGACCGCGTTCTGGGTCTTCCTCATCGGGCTCCTCGCCACCATCGGCGGAGCCGAGCTGCTCGTGCGCGGCGGCACCCGCCTCGCCGCACGCCTCGGCATCTCGCCGATGGTGATCGGCGTCACCGTGGTCTCCATCGGCACGAGTACCCCCGAGCTCGCCATCGGCATCGACTCCGCGCTGCAGGGCAGCGGTTCGCTCGCACTCGGCAACATCGTCGGGGCGAACACGCTCAACCTGCTGCTCGTCATGGGTCTCGCGGCACTCATCCGGCCCCTCACCCTGCGTTCGCAGGCCCTGCGCCTCGACCTCCCCGTGATGGTGGCGGCGGCGGTGCTCGTGTTCGCCGTCGCGATCGACGGCGTCGTCACCCGGCTCGACGGCGTGGTGCTGCTCGCGCTCGGCCTGCTGTACACGATCCTCGTCGTGCGGGCGGCGCGCCGCGAGACGGTGGCGACGCGTGCGGAGTTCGAACGGGAGTTCGGCGGGCCCCGGGTCAGGACTGTGGCATCGAGCCGCCGCACGATTCGAGACGCGGTCTGGCTCGTCGCCGGCATCGGCATCATCGTCGTCGGCGCCGACTGGCTCGTGAGCGGCGCGGTCGACCTCGCCAGGGGCTTGCGCGTGAGCGAGGCGGTGATCGGCCTCACGATCGTCGCCATCGGAACGACGGCACCCGAACTCGTCACGGCGATCGTCGCGACCGTCCGGCGCGAACGCGACATCGCCGTGGGCAACCTGATCGGGAGCAGCATCTACAACATCGGGCTCATCCTCGGAACGACGAGCGTCGTCGCCGTCGGTGGCATCCGGGTGGATCCCGATCTCCTCTGGGTGGGCCTCCCGGTGATGGTCGCCGCGACCGTGGCCACCGCCCTCGCTTTCCTCACCGGCGGGCGCATGCGCCGACCAGAGGGCGCGGTGTTCGTGGTCGCCTACGTGGCGTATCTCGGCACCTTCGTGTTCCTCCGTACCTGACGGATCGAGGGCAAGGAGGGCATTGCACCCATGGGACCTTCGGCACGGCCGCGCATCGGCCTCGCGCGTACCGTCGCATCCGGAACTGCGAGGGAGGCATCATGAGCCCCATCGACGACGGCATCAATGAACTCGAGGTGCGGATCCCCGATCGCGGCGTCGAGTTCGCCGCGACCATGGCCGTGCCGCCCGAACCCACCGGATTCGTCGTGTTCGCGCACGGCAGTGGCAGCAGCCGGCACAGCCCGCGCAACCGGTTCGTCGCCGAGACGCTGCAGCAGGCGGGGTTCGGCACGCTCCTCGTCGACCTGCTCGCGGTGCAGGAGGAAGCCGACCGGGCGAACGTGTTCGACATCCACCTGCTCGCCGACCGGCTCGTCACGGCGGTGCGCTGGCTCGGCGAGCAGCCCGAGGCCACGGGGCATCCGATCGGCTTCTTCGGAGCGAGCACGGGGGCGGGCGCGGCGCTCGTGGCCGCCGCCGATCCCATGGTCGACGTCGCTGCGGTCGTGTCGCGGGGCGGCCGACCCGACCTCGCAGGGGCGAAGCTCGCCGACGTGCGCGCGCCGACGCTGCTCATCGTCGGAGGCGACGACACGCAGGTGATCGAGCTGAACCGCCTCGCGCTTGCGCAGCTGACCTGTCCCGCCGAGCTCGAGATCGTGCCGGGCGCGACGCACCTCTTCGAGGAGCCCGGCACGCTCGAGCAGGTCGCCGATCTCGCCCGCGAATGGTTCCTGCGGCACGTCTCCGGCGAGCCCCGTTAGCCGGCCAACAGCTGCTCCATCCGCTCGATCTCGGCCGTCTGGCTCTCGACGATGGCCTCGGCGAGCGCGCGAACCTCGTCGTTGCGAGCGTCCTCGATCATGTGGGTCATCTGGATGGCGCCCTCGTGGTGATCGATCATGCCCTCGAGCCAGAGCCGATCGAACTCGGCACCGGTGGCGTTCTCGAGGGCCGTCATGTCCTCATCGCTGAGCATGCCTCCCATGTCCATGCCCATGTCGGACATGCTGTGACCCATCGACGTGCCGGCGCCGGCGGCGTCGAGCCAGCCCTGCATCTGCTCGATCTCGGGCGCCTGGGCGTCGCGGATCTGCTGGGCGAGCTCGAGCACCTCCTCGTCGGTTGAGCGTTCGAGCGCCAGATCCGACATGTCGACCGCCTGCTGGTGGTGCGGGATCATCATCTGGGCGAACATGATGTCGCCGGGGCTGAACTCGCCGGAGTCGGATGCTCCGCCCATCGGGCCCTGCCCCTGGCCCGACATGTGGTCGCCCATGCCGCGATCGTCGTCGTCGGCTTGGCCGCCGCGCAGGTTGATCGTGCAGCCCGTCAGGACGAGTGCTGCGGAGAGTGCGAGCGCGGCCACTCCGGCCACGCGGTGGTTGCGTGTGAACATGTGGTGCTTCCTTACCTCGTTGAAGTGTCTCGATGGCGCGGCGGCGAACGAGTGGATGGCGCGCCGGCGCCGCCCGTTCGCGTGACGCGCGTCACGTTCTCGAGATCCCCAAGCGGGAGAGGTCGACGTCGAGCGGATGTCGGTCGCGGACGTCGTGAGGGAGCAACGCGCTCGGCCATCGTCGTGGCGGGTCGCTCAGGGCCGGCAGCATGCGGCACCGACGAACGAACATGACGAGTGACAGCACCGCGAAGCCGGCGAAGACGACGATCATTCCGACGGCGCCGGTCGTGTCGAGGAGCGCGGTCGAGGGTGCCGCGGCGGCGGGCTCGACGGGCAAAGCGGCGGCCGGGTCTGCTCCAGCGGACGTGCTGACGTGACCGGCGTGACCGGATGCCTCGGCATCTCCGGATGCCGCGGCATCGCCTGCCGCGGCAATCGTCATCACCGAGCCATCCGCCATGATGTGGCTCGCCGCGGCCGACTCGGCCGGCGCGATGCAGATGGCGTGGAGGAGGGGCGCCGAGGCGACCAGGAGCGCCGCCACGACCCAGGCGACGGCCGTGGGGATCCTCGACGGAACTCCCATGGCATCAAGGATGCGCCTGCGGCCTATGCGCGCGCTGGGAACTGCTCCTGGGCGGCACGACCGCTGCGACGGAACATGATGGCCCCCGCCCGCGCCTCAGGCCTGGCGCTCGAACGACCGGAGGTGGTTCTCGGAGCCCGAGAGCAGCCGCTCGAGTACGCCCACCACGTCGGCCTCGTCCTCGGCCGCGATGGCGGCGCTGAGGTCGGTGATGTCCTTCTCCTCGATGACGATCCCGACCTGGATGGCCTCGGCGAGGCTGGTCGAGCCGCGCGCAACAAGGTCGTCGTAGAGCGCCTGCAGGTCGGGGTCGGTGAAGACGCCGACCTCCGCCGAGCGGGGATCGGCGATACCGCGGTCCGTCAGCAGGGGCGCGACGAGTTCCTGATGGGTGGTCTCGCTCTCCACGATGTTCGTGAAGATGTTCGACCCCCACAGGTCGCCGAGGGTGACGTACACGTCGTGGGCGAGCTTCTCCTCCTCGATGAGGAAGAGCAGCGCCGTCGTGGTGTTGTACGCGGGCGCGGCCTCGGGCTCGGGCGTGGCGACCGCGTCGTCGGTCGGCGGCACCTCGGCGGGTGTCGTCGCGACCGTCGTCGGCGCGGCATCCGGCGCCTCGCCCTGGCCGTTCGCGAGGGCGATGGCGACACCGACACCGGCGAGCACCACGGCGCCCGCGACGATGCTCGTGGTGATGATGGTCTGCTTCTTCATGACCGTGCTCTCCTTTGGTATCGACCGGGGTCGCCGGTCATTGCAGCACCGAGTGGCGCTCGCCGCGCTTGGGCGGCACATAGGTGCAGGTGTCACCGGCGCAGAGCTGCGGCTTCTCCCTGCTGAACCGGCGCTGGAGCTCGCATCCGACGCAGATGCCGAACGCGCTCTCGATGAAGAGCAGGCCCAGGCAGACGCTGCACATCGCGAGCTGGATCTCGGCGCTCACACCGAGGAAGCCCATCGCCGTGCAGGAGACGAAGGCCAGCACCAGGCCGATCACCCAGGCGAGCTTCTTCTGCTGCGCGCCGACCCATTCGGGGCGCTGGCGCCGCACGATGAGCGACCCGATGATGAGGCTCGGCGTGTACCGGGTGCCGACGAACAGCCGCATCGACATGTCGAGCAGGAACGTCATGCCGAACGCCCGCAGCAGCTGCAGGTCGCCCGTCAGGGCCCCCGTCATGACGGCGATGATCCCGAACAAGAACAGCAGTCCAGCGGATGCCCGCACGGCACGTTCGTTGACGACCGGAATATCGATGCCGTCGACGTATTCGCCGATGACGGGAACCGACGTGTCGGCGTCGGGCTTCGCCGACCTCGCCACGGAGGTCAACTCACCGGGAGAACAGGCGCGAGAAGAAGCCGGGCTCCTTCGCGTGCCCCTCGCAACGCTGGTTGCGCGGAACGCCTCGCATGACCTGGTCGACGTGCTGGCCGCAGCCGGCCCACGTCGTCTTGCCGCACTTGCGACAGGTGACTGCACTGCACATGGGTGGTTCTCCTCGGGTTGTGATGGGGGTTGGAGTCGGGCTCGGGCTCGATCCGACGGCTCAGCGGACTACTCGTGGGAGCCGTCGCACCACTGCGCGGCGGGAACGAGGTCCTTCACGCTGTCGACGTGCTGGCCGCAGCCGCTCCAGGTGGTCTTTCCGCAGGTGCACGGGATGGGGCTGCACATGGGTGGTTCTCCTCTGTGTTGGTGGGTGATTGGGTGGTCAGAACATGACGTCGGCGCAGGAGCATGTCTCAGGGCCCTGTTTTCGACATCGGTGCGGCGTGTCCTCCTGTTTCGCCGCACGAGCGTCGGCCTACGACACGAGCGCGGGAACCGCGGATCGTGCCTGCGTTCCGGCGCTCCAGGTCAGGTAGCCGCCGTCGAGGTTCACGGCCTCACGGCCGAGCTGCGCGAGCAGTCGAACGGCGGTGTGACCGCGCTGGCCGACCATGCAGTGCGCGATGAGGCGCCCCTCGGGCAGCTCGCCGTGGCGCGAACGGATCTCGTCGAGCGGGATGTTGATCGAGCCGGGGATCGCCCCGTCGGCGTACTCGCTGCGCGTGCGCACGTCGACGAGGGTCGCGCCCGCGTCGAGTTCGGCCTCGAGTTCGTGCCACTGGATCGAGGGGGTGAGGCCCTCGGCCGCGTTGAGTGCGACGTAGCCGAGCATGTTGACCGGGTCCTTCGCCGAGGAGAACTGCGGCGCGTAGGCCAGCTCGAGGTCGGCGAGCTCGGAGGCGGTGATGCCGCCGGTCATCGCGGTGGCGATCACGTCGATGCGCTTGTCGACCCCGTCGCCGCCGATGCCCTGGGCGCCGAGGATCTCATCGGTCGCGGCGTCCACGACGAGCTTGAGCGACATCGGCTCGGCACCGGGGTAGTAGCCGGTGTGCGAGGCGGGATGGGTGTGGAAGACGCGGATGTCGCGCCCAATGCCGCGCAGCAGCTTCTCGTTCCAGCCGGTGGCCGCGACGGTGACGCCCATCACGCCGACGACGGCGGTGCCGAGCGCGTTGCGCACGTGGATCCGCTTGCCGGTGATGGCGTCGGCCACGAGGCGGCCGTGGCGGTTGGCGAGCCCGGCGAGCGCGACGAGGCGCTGCTCGCCCGAGATGGCGTCGGTCTTCTCGACGGCGTCGCCGATCGCGTAGATGTCGGGGTCGCTCGTGCGGAGCTGGCCGTCGACACGGATGCCGCCGCGCTCACCGATCTCGAGGCCGGCGGCCGTGGCGAGCGAGGTGTCGGGCCGCACGCCGATCGAGGCGAGCACGAACTCGGCGGGAACGACGGACCCGTCGGAGAGAGTCGCGGTGTCGGGGCCCAGCTCGGTGACCTGCGTGCCGAGGCGGATGTCGACACCGGCGGCCCGGAGGCGGTCGGCGACGGGCCCGGCCATCTCGGGGTCGAGCGGCGGCAGCACCTGCTCGCCGAGTTCGACGAGGGTCACGGCGAGGCCGCGGTGCACGAGGTTCTCGACCATCTCGAGGCCGATGAAGCCGGCGCCGATCACGAGGGCGCTGTGCGGAGCAACGGTGAGCTCGGCCATCGCGGTGTCGACGTCGTCGATGTCGCGCAGGGAGAGCATGCGTTCGCCGCCTGGGAGCGGGGGTCGCACGGGCGTGGCGCCGGGCGAGAGCACGAGCGCGTCGTAGGCCTCGACGGCCTCCTCGCCGGTGGTGAGGTCGCGGACGCGGACGGTCTTGGCGTCGCGGTCGATCGAGACCGCCTCGGTGCGCACGCGCACGTCGAGGTTGAAGCGGCTGTGCAGCGACTCGGGGGTCTGCAGGAGCAGGCTCTCGCGCTCTTCGATGATGCCGCCGAGGTAGTAGGGGAGTCCGCAGTTCGCGAACGAAACGTGGCCGCCGCGCTCGAGCACCGTGATGCGGGCGTTCTCGTCGAGCCGGCGAAGGCGAGTTGCGGCGGACATCCCGCCGGCGACTCCGCCGATGATGAGGTAGCGCTTCTGGGTCATACCACCATAGTATGGATACCCCAGGGGTATTGTCAAAATACCCTCAGGGTATTCACGGGTACGTGGGAACGGACCGATTCCTCAACCCGTGCGGATCGTGCCCATCATGCCGAGATCCTCGTGATCGAGGATGTGGCAGTGGTAGACGGTCTTCCCGGTGAGACCCTCGAACGCGATGCGCACGATGGTGCGGCTTCGCGCGGGAACCTGCACCACGTCACGCCAGTCGACGCCCTCCACCGGTTGCCCGCCGACCTCGAGGAGCTGCATCGGCCAGACGTGCAGGTGGAAGGGGTGATCCATCGGGCTCTGGTTCACGATGGTCCACTCCTCGAGGGCTCCCGGGGTCACCTCGGTGTCGATGCGCTCGTGGTCGTATTCTCGTCCGTCGATGGTGAAGCGGATGCCGCCACCGCCGGGGCCCATCCCGAGCGTCAGCGTCCGTTGAGCGGTCATCTGCTCGGCGCGAAGGTCCCTCGTCGTCGGCAGCGGAACCTGGAACGGCGTGGCGGTGGCCGCTTCACCGACGGCCGTGAACGTGAGCAGGTCGGCACCCGTCGTCGCACTCGGCGGGCTGCCGAAGGCCCGCATGCTGCCGCGATCGAAGGGCAGGGTCTGCAGCACGCTCGTGCCCTCCGCGGCGGTCACCATGACATCGGCCCGATTGCCGGGCGTGAGCACGATCTCGTCGACCTCACGGGGCTCGGCGTAGCGTCCGGCATCGATGCCGAGCAGTTGCATCCGCTGTCCGTCGAGACGGAGTCGCAGGTAGCGCGAACTGCACGCGTTGACGATGCGCCAGCGCTCGCGCTCCCCCGGTCTGGCCTTGAGCGTCGGCCCGAGCTGGCCGTTCACCGTCACGAGGTCGCCCTCACGCCCCAGCGTGCGTTCGCCGCCGGATGCCGCGTGCACGACGTCTCCGTCGAAGGCGATGTCGTGGATGACGAGCAACCGTTCCCGCGCGGCGGGGATCGGCTCGTCGTCGTCGACGATGATCGCCCCGTACAGGCCCGCGAACAGCTGCTCGGCGGTGGTGCCGTGATCGTGCGGGTGATACCAGAAGATCCCCGGCGGATGATCGGCCCCGAGCTCGTAGACGTAGTCGAACGTGGCCCCGGGCTCGATCCTCAGGAAGACGTTGTCGCTGTTGCCCTCGGGCGAGACGACGAGGCCGTGCGTGTGCAGGTTGGTCGGCGCATCCAGCTGGCTCCGGAAGCTGAGCGCGATGCGGTCGCCCGGCCGCACGCGAAGGGTCGGACCCGGGAGCGTGCCGTTGAAGGTGAGGGCCCGCACCTGCCGACCCGCCACCACCACGTCGGCGAGAGCTGCGGTGAGGGTGAGCTCGAGCCGGCCGTCGGAGCTCTGGAGCACCTCGGGCTCGGAGAGCGTCCCGATGTCGTCCGGTGGCGGCGACGCGGTGGGTGAGGGGGTCGCCTCGGGCGTGCTCGTCGCGGGCGCGTCAGGTGCGGTGCGCGGTCGCTGACTCCACAGCAGGAAGCCGGCGCCGGCGAGCGCGGCCGCGCCGACGCCGCCCAGGACGAGCGCGTTCCGACGGGTGATCCCGCCGTTGGGTCGTCCGGCGTCGGGGGTCGCGTCTCCGTCGTCCATGACCTCACCTCCATTCGCAGGCTACAAGGGGCCGTCGACGAACGACTGGGACCTTCGGCCGGTCGCTACTCCTCGGCCTCGTCTCGCTCCCATTTCGTGCCCTCCAGGTCGCGGCGGAGCGTGCCCGTCACGTCGTCGACCGCGGCGCCGACGGTGGGCGCGAACCGCTCGGGAGGGAAGCGGTCTTCGAGGCCGTAGGCCCGGAGCACGTCGATGACCGGGTCCTTCATCTCGGCGAGCACGAGCGTGATGCCGTGCGAGCGGAGGAAGTCGTCGAGTTCCACGAGCTCGTCGATGGCGGTCGTGTCGATGTCGGTGATCGGTTCCGCGGCGAGGATGACGGTGCGGATGCCGGGACCGGCGGCCCGCACGCGCGAGCGCACGAAGTCCTCGAAGATGCCGCCGTTGGCGAAGAACAGCGGTGCGTCGAAGCGCAGGATCAGCACGCCGGGGATCCGCTCGCCCTCGGGATACCGGGAGAGATCGTGGTACCCACGCAGACCGGTCACCCGGCCGAGCTCGGCGCGGTAGGGCCGCCACGAGTGGATCACGAAGGCGAGCAGTGACAGCCCGATGGTCACGGCGATCCCCTCGAGCACCCCGAACACGAGCACGCCGAGGAACGCCGCCGCCGAGAGCAGGGCGTCCGTCCTATCCATGCGCACGAGGCGGAGGAACCCGCGCAGGTCGATGAGACGCGCGGCGGCGACGATGACCACCGCGGCGAGCGTCGCCGCGGGCAGGAACTCGGTGAGGCCGGGAACGAGGAGCATGAACGCGACGATCAGCACCGCGCCGACGATTCCGGTGAGCTGCGACTTCGACCCGGCCTGCTCCGCCACGGGTGTGCGTGACGACGAGGCGGAGATCGGGAACCCGCCGAAGATGCCGCCCGCGATGTTCGCGGCTCCGATCGCCGCCATCTCGCCGCTGCCGCTCACGGTCTCGCCGCGCCGCGCTGCGAACGTGCGCGAGAGCACGGCCGTGTCGGTGAAGGCGACGAGGGCGATGCCGGCAGCCGGCAGGGCGAGCGCCGCGACATCCGCCCACTCGAGACCGCCGAGGGCGGGGGCCGGAAGACCCTGCGGCAGCGCACCGACCACCGGCAGTGCACCCGAGAGGCCGAGGACGGCGGTGAGCGCCGTCGCGCCGACCACCGCGACGAGCACGCCGGGCACGGGTGAGCGCAGCCAGGTGAGCACCACGATGACGGCGAGCGAGCCCAGCCCGAATGCGAGGGCCATCACCTGCACCTCGCCCGCGGAGATCCCCCCGACGATCGAGATGAGATCACGGAGGGGCGACGCCGAGTCGATCGAGAATCCGAGCAGCTTCGGCACCTGCGAGATGAGCACGAGCACCGCGACCGCATTGAGGTACCCCACCCGGATCGGCTTCGAGATGAGGTCGGTCACGAAGCCCAGGCGCAGGATGCCGCCGAGCAGCAGGATCGCCCCGACCATGATGGCGAGCAGACCCGCGAGCGCCACGACCCGGTCGTCGTCGCCGAGGGCGAGCGGGAGGATCGCCGCGGCGATGATCGGAGCCAGCGCGGAGTCGGGCCCGAGCACGAGGATGCGGCTCGGGCCGAAGACGGCGTACGCCAGCAACGGCACGATCGTGGCGTAGAGGCCGGTCTCGGGTGGCAGGCCGGCCACCTGCGCGTAGCCCATGCCGGCGGGAATGAGCAGCGCCGTCACGACGACGCCTGCCCGTAGGTCGGACCAGAGCCAGTCGCGCCGGTAGTGCAGCGCCGTATCGACGCCCGGTGGCAGCCACCGCCTCAAGCCCTTCGCCGCCATGTCGACTCCTCGCGCTCCATCATCGCGGATCGCGAGGTCGCGCGCAGGGAAGGCGAGGGGCCGCCTGGCGGCGGCCGCGGATGGCGGGGCGCCGGATGCTACGCGGTGGCGGTGGCGTCCTGGGCGTCGAGGGTCTTGCGCACCTCGTCCATGTCGAGGCCCTTCACCGCGGTGATGAGCTGCTCGAGCTGTGCTCCCCCGAGTGCGCCGGGCTGCGAGAAGACGAGGATCTGGTCACGGAAGGCCATCAGCGTCGGGATGGACGTGATGTTCGCCGCCGCGGCGAGCTGCTGCTCGACCTCGGTGTCGACCTTGCCGAACACGATGTCGGGGTGGGTGGTCGAAGCGGCTTCGAAGACCGGTGCGAACATGCGACACGGACCGCACCACGCGGCCCAGAAGTCCACGAACACGATGTCGTTGTCGGCGATCGTCTTCCCGAAGGACTCGACCGTCAGGTTGGTGGTTGCCATGGGTTGCCTCTTGGTGGTTCGGTGGGTCGGGATTCGACCCTCGTACCAAGTGTATCAATACCCCAGGGGTATTTATTCCCACCGAGGAGCGGCGCCCGTCGGCCCCGGCTCACACCGCCGAAACCCGCAGCGGAACGCCCTGCGCCCCGACCTCTGGCATGCGCGTGGTCTCGATCTCGCCCGCGAGCTCGATGCTACGGGTTCGTGCGAGCAGTTCCTCGAGCGCGATCCGCAGGCTCAACCGCGCGAGCGACATCCCGACGCAGCGGTGCCGACCCCGGCCGAACCCGAGGTGCTGCAGGATGTTCGGGCGATCGAGCACGAACGCATCGGGGTCGGGGAAGACGCGTTCGTCGCGGTTCGCCGACGCGTAGACGAGGGTCACGGGTTCGCCCGGTTCGATCGTGCGGCCGTGCAGCGTCACCGGCTCGACCACCGTGCGCGCGAATCCGCGGTACGGCGTGTACAGCCGCACGAACTCCTCGACGGCGGCGGGGATCAGCTCGGGCTGATCGCGCAGGAGCTGTTGGAGCGCCGGGTCGCGCGCGAGGTGCACGCAGATCCCGCCGAGGAGGATCGGTGGCGCGACCATGCCGACGACGAGCGATTGGCGGAGCGCGGCGACCACCAGCTCTTCGCTCAGCGGTTCGCCGTCGACCTCCTCCGAGAGGAGCGAACTCGCAGGGTCCTCCTCGACCGGGCGCGGGTTCCGCTTGCGGTCGGCCACGAGGGCGCGGGCCATGTCGTACATCTCGTTGCTGCGAGCCGTGACGAGCTCGACGTCCTGTCGTCGCCAGGCGTCGACCCACTCGCTCGCGACATCCGCCAGCCGGTACACCTCGTCGCGGCCGAGGTTGAGCCATTCCGCGGCGGTGAACGCCGGGTACAGGGTCCCGAAGCCGCGGCAGATGTCGCTCGTGCCGGCCTCGATGAACGGCGTGATCTCCCTCGCGGCGTGCTCGCGGAGCTTCGGCTCGATGCGTGCGAGGCGCGAGTGGTGGAGGGTGCGGTCGAGCGCACGGCGGAACGGCGAGTGCGCCGGCGCATCGAAGTTGAGCGGCGGTCGCCGGATGCCGCGAGGGTCGCTCGGCACCACCGCTCGCACCGACGAGATGAACAGGTCGGAGTTGCGGGCCGCGGCCTCGACGTCCTCGAAGCGGGTGAGCGCCCAGAAGCCGCCGTACTCGCTGGAGTGGGCGACCGGGCATTCCGACCGCAGGCGGCGGTACAGCTCGTGCGGGCTGTCGAACGTCTCAGGTGCGCGGGCATCGAAGTCGTCGGCGATCGCCGGATCGGGCGCGCCGCCGGGCTCGGTCGTCGTCATCTCGCTCCTTCGCGTTGGTGCCGTCGTCGCCGGTCAGCCTACGCTGCACTGCCCCGAACGGCAACGTCACTGTCGTTCGTTTGCGCCGGGAAATCCGCGAGCTTCAAAGCTCTGAACGCCCTGTTTGCCCATCCCAGCGCCGCGATGCTTGTCCAACGAACGAAAATAGACGACACAATCATTGACGCTCGGGCACGGATCGTGAATACTGTCCGACGACAGCACGCCGACCGCCGTGCCGCAGCACGCGGCGGCCCCATCAACGGAGATAGGACCCTCGTGCGTTCCAGGAACACCTTCGCCGCCGTCGCTTTGACGGCCGTCATGATCGCAGGCCTCAGCGCGTGCGCCCCCGAGTCATCATCCGCCCCCGACCCTTCGCCCACGTCCGAGGCCGTCCAGGGCGGCGACGCCACGATCATCCTCGGCGTCGAAGCCGTGCGCGGCCTCGACCCCGCCTTCCTCTTCAACCTCACCCCGTCGGGCGACGCCAACCGGATGTCGGCGATCTACGACGTGCTCTTCTGGTCGGACGCCAAGACCGGCGAGGTCACGCCCCAGATCGGCGAGTCGCTCACGCCCGACGACGACGGCACCGAATGGACCCTCACGCTCAACGAGGGCGTCGCCTTCACCGACGGCACGCCGCTCGATGCCGAGGCCGTCGTGTTCAACTACGAGCGCATCCAGGACCCCGCCACGAGCTCGCCGCTCGCCGGACTCCTCGCGGACGTGACGTTCGACGTCGTCGATGAGACGACGCTCACCATCACGCTGCCCGAGCCGAACCTGCAGTTCGACAAGGTGCTGGCGACGAGCCTCACGCACATCGCGTCGCCCACGGCGATCGCCGAGGACCCCGACTTCGCCAACAACCCCGTGGGCGCGGGCCCGTTCGTGCTCGAGGAGTGGGTGCGCGACGACCACATGACCCTCGTGCGCAACGACGACTACTTCGTCGACGGCCAGCCCTACCTCGACTCGATCACGTTCAAGCCCATCAAGGACCCGACCCAGCGGATCAACGCCGTGACGACCGGCCAGGCGCACGCCGCGATCCCGGGCTCGGAACTTGCATTCAAGGAGAGCGCGACGACGAGCGGACTGGACGTGACGTCGGCGCCGACCGGCGGCGGCCCGCTCATCATGTTCAACCTCGAGCAGGCACCGTTCGACGACCTCCGTGCGCGCCAGGCGGTGCAGCTCGCGCTCGACATCGCGGACCTGACCGCGGTCGTCGACCCCGGCTCCACGGCACCCGACAGCTTCTTCGGACCGGAGTCCGCCTTCCACCCCGAGAAGAGCGCATTCGTCGAGGCCGACCAGGAGGCCGCGCAGGAGCTCTTCGACGAACTCGCCGAGGAGGGCGCCCCCGTGTCCTTCGCCATCACGATGCCGGCGAGCGGGTTCTTCACGCGTACCGCCGAGTACCTGCAGAGCCGCCTCTCGCAGTTCGAGAACGTGACGGTGACCATCGACACGGTCGACAACGCGACGCTCGACGAGCGCGTCTTCCGCAATCAGGACTACCAGATGTCGGCGCAGATCGTGCCGGTCACCGACCCCGAGCCGAACCTCGCGAAGCTGCTTCGCACCGACGGGCAGACGAACTACATGGGCTACTCGAACCCCGACGTCGATGACGCGCTCGATGCAGGACGGGACTCGACCGATGCCGGCGAGCGCGCCGAGGCGTATGCCGAGGTCGAGCGACTCGTGGTCGAGGACGTGCCGGTGCTCCCGATCCGCAACCAGGAGGCCTACACCGTGCACGCCGCAGCGCTCCAGGGCCTGACCCTCCACGGCGACGGGTCCCTGTTGTTCGACCGTCTGTGGTTGGCGGCTGACGGTCAGTGACGACGCTCCAAGGGGGGCGGATGCGGCAGGCCCGCATCCGCTCCCGTTCCCTCGGCGGCCGCCTCCTGCATCTCGGGGCGGTGCTGCTGCTCGTGACGCTCGTGGGCACGGCGCTCACCGATCTCATGCCCGGATCGCCGGCCTCGATCATCCTCGGACCCACGGCGACGGATGAGGCCATCGCCTCGCTCAACGCCGAATACGGGTACGACCGCCCGCTGCCCGAGCGGTACCTGCAGTGGCTCGGCAGTGCCCTGACCGGAGACCTCGGGGTGTCCATCCAGTCGAACCAGCCCGTCGTCGAGGTCCTCCTCCAGCGGCTGCCGGTCACCCTCGAACTCACGGTGCTCGCGCTCATCCTCTCGCTCGCCATTGCGATCCCGGCCGCCGTGTTCGCGGCATCCCGTGAGAACTCGGTGTTCGACCGCGTCTTCTCGGGCGTCGCGTCGGGCTTCATGTCGGTGCCGGTCTTCGTGGTCGGGGTACTGCTCGTGTACGTGCTGGCGGTCGCGACGCGATGGTTCCCCGTGGCGGGCTGGGCACCGCTGACCTCGGGCGTCGGTGCCAACCTCCACTACGTGTTCGTACCGGTGCTGGCGCTCGCGCTCGGCGAGTTCCCCGCCTTCTACCGACTGCTGCGCAGCGACGTGATCTCGACGCTCCGCGAGGACTTCGTGCAGACCGCCACCGTGCGAGGCCTGCCGCGGTCGTACATCCTGCGCCGCCACGTGCTGCGCCCGTCGTCGTTCTCGCTCATCACCGTCGCCGCGGTGGCATTCGGCCGGCTCGTCGCCGGCTCGGTCGTGGTCGAGAGCCTCTTCGCCCTTCCCGGACTCGGCAGCCTCGCGCTGCAGTCGATCCCAGCGAAGGACATCCCGATGATCCAGGGCATCGTCGTGCTCGTCGCCGTGACCTACGTGCTCGTCAACGCGATCGTCGATGCCGCCTATGCCGTCCTCGACCCACGGATGCGACGCTCATGACCACGACGCTCGAAGACCCGGTGATCCTCCCGGTGCGCCCCGCCCGATCCGCCCGCTCGCAGCGTGCACGGCTCGGGCGACGCATCGGCTTCGCCCTCGCGGTCGGCTGGATCGCGCTGCTCCTCGTGCTGGCGGCCATTGCCGACCTGCTGCCCATGCCCGCCATCGATGAGCCGGTGGGCCCGCCGAGCGTGCCCCCGTTCTCGGGCGATGGCCCCCTGCTCGGCACCGACGCCATCGGCCGCGACATGGGTTCGCGACTCATCCACGGCATCCGCATCTCGATGGCGGTCGGAGTGGGCGCCACCGCCATCGCCATCGTCATCGGGGTGCTCCTGGGACTCATCGCGGCCTACGCCCGCGGCGTCGTCGAGTCGGTCGTGAACGTGCTCACCGACACCGTGCTGTCGTTCCCGCCGCTCCTGCTCCTCATGGCCCTCGCCACGGTCGTCACGCCGGGCGTGCCGACGCTCGTCTTCGCCCTCGGGGCGCTGTTCGTGCCGCCCTTCGTGCGGCTCACCCGGGCCTCGGTGCTCGGCCAGCTCGGGCGGGACTACATCACCGCGGCACGCTCGCTCGGCGCCGGACACCTGCGCATCCTGTTCCGCGAGCTGCTGCCGAACAGCATCCAGCCGATCATCTCGTACTCGGTCGTCGTCATCGCCCTCATCATCGTCATCGAGGGCTCGCTGAGCTTCCTCGGCGTGGGCGTGCCGGCGCCGGCCCCGAGCTGGGGATCGATGATCGCCTCCGGCAAGGACAACCTGGCCCGTGCTCCCTACCTCGTGATCGCGCCGTCGCTCATGATCTTCCTCACCGTCTTCGCGTTCAACACGGTCGGCGACCAGTTGCGCCGACGCATCTCCACCGGGAGCGAGGCATGAGCGCACCTGCGAATGACCTGCTGCTCGAGGTCGCCGGGGCGCGATGCGAGATCCCCACCACGCACGGCGACGTGATCGCGCTCGGCGGGGTCGACCTCGCCCTGCGACGGGGCGAGATCCTCGGCCTGGTCGGCGAGTCCGGTTCCGGCAAGTCGACGCTCGCCAAGCTCATCGTGGGCGCGAAGGCGCCGGGTGCCCGGGTGTCGGGGCGGGTTGTGCTCGACGGCGAGGACCTCGAATCGATGCGCCCCGAGGCGGCTCGACGCATCCGGGGCCGACGTCTGGGGATCGTGTTCCAGGACCCGATGATGGCGCTCAACCCGGTGGTGCCCATCGGCCGGCAGATCACCGAGGCGGCGATCCACAATCGCGGCATCTCCCGCGAGGAGGCGGCGGCCGAGGCGATCGCACTGCTCGGGCAGGTCGGGATTCCGGATGCCGCGACGAGGCTCCGCCACTACCCGCACCAGTTCTCGGGCGGTCTGCGGCAGCGCATCACCATCGCGATGGCGCTCGCCTGCGAGCCCGACCTGCTCATCGCCGACGAGGCGACGACCGCGCTCGACGTCACCGTGCAGCGGCAGATCCTCGACCTGCTGAGTCGGCTCGCACGCGAGCGCTCGCTCGCCATGATCATGGTGAGCCACGATCTCTCGGTCATCGCCGGACGCACCCACACCACGGCCGTGATGTACGGCGGGCTCATCGTCGAGTCGGGACCGACGGCGCAGGTGTTCGACGCGCCGCGGCATCCGTATACGAAGGCGCTCCTCGAGGCGATCCCGCGCATCGATGCACCGACGCACCACCGCCTCGTCGCGATTCCGGGCCATCCGCCCGACCTGTCACGGCTCGGTGACGGATGCCCCTTCGCGCCGCGGTGTGCGTACGCGCGCACCGACTGCCGGTCGGCGACCCCGCCGGTCGAGATCGACGCGTCCGGCCGGACCTTGCGTTGCCACCATCCGGTGAGAGAGGCGGTGTGACATGGCGTTGCTCGAGGTGACCGACCTGGTGAAGCGGTTCAAGGTGGCCGGGGGGACGATCGAGGCGTCGTCGGGCGTGAGCTTCACGCTCGAACGGGGTGAGACGCTCGCGCTGGTAGGCGAGTCGGGCTGCGGCAAGTCGACGACGGGCCGTGCGCTGCTGCAGGTGCCCGCGCCCGATTCCGGCTCGATCCGCCTCCGCGGCGAGGAGCTCGCGGGCCGCCCCCTTCGCGAGACGCGAGCCCAGCGGCGGGCGATGCAGATGATCTTCCAGGACGCGCGCTCGTCGCTCAACCCGCGACGACGCGTGCGAGACCTCGTCGCCGAGGGGCTCCGCATCGCGGGCGTCTCGCCGACCGACGCCGCGACGCGCGTCGACGAGATGCTGTCGAGCGTCGGCCTCGATCCCGATCGGGTCGGAGGTCGCCGCGCCTCGGAGTTCTCGGGCGGGCAGTGCCAGCGCATCGCGATCGCGCGCGCCATGGTGCTTCGGCCCGAGATCCTCGTGTGCGACGAGCCCGTCGCATCGCTCGACGTCTCGGTGCAGGCGCAGGTCATCAACCTGCTCGAGGACATGAAGGCGCAGCACGGCCTGTCGATGCTCTTCATCTCGCACGACCTGTCGGTGGTGCGGAACATCGCCGATCGCGTCGCCGTGATGTACCTCGGCCGCATCGTCGAGATCGGCGGCGTCGACGAGCTCTACGCGCGGCCGCGGCATCCGTACACCCGCGCGTTGCTCGACTCGGTGCCCGTCGCCGACCCGCACCAGCCGTCGCGGGGCGCGGCACTCGCCGGCGACCTGCCCTCGCCGATGAATCCCCCGAGCGGATGCCGCTTCCGCACGCGCTGCCCGATGGCGCGAGACGTCTGCGCGACGACCGTGCCGACCCTTCGCCTCATGCCCGAAGGGCAGCTCGCCGCGTGCCACTTCGCGGAGGAGGTGC
Source organism: Agromyces sp. NPDC052230 (assembly GCF_040679595.1). Lineage (NCBI taxonomy): Bacteria > Bacillati > Actinomycetota > Actinomycetes > Micrococcales > Microbacteriaceae > Agromyces > Agromyces sp. NPDC052230. Next base: position 616,745 of record NZ_JBFAVC010000001.1, read on the forward strand.
CCGCATGACCGGCGCGACCGCCGCGCTCTCGGGCTGGGCGGTCGGGCTGCGCTTCGACGACCTGCCCGACGACGTGGTCGACCGGATGCTGCGCCACACCCTCGACGCGATCGGGGCGATCGCCGTGGGCGCCGAACGTTCGTGGACCGCGGGCGTACGCGCATACGCCGCCGACGAGTCGCCCGACGGTCGGTCGAGCGTGCCGCGGCTCGCGCGGCGCCTGCGACCCGAGTGGGCGGCACTCGCGAACGGCACCGCCGCGCACGGCTTCGAGATCGACGACTACGCGCTCCCCGGCCTCTCGCATCCCGGCAGCGTCGTCGTGCCCGTGGCCCTCGCGCTCGGCGAACACGTCGACAGCGACGGCCGGGAGCTCATCGCTGCGCTGGCGGCGGGCTTCGAAACGACCGTGCGGTTCGGGGAGGCGTGCACGCCGTCGCTCACGAGCGACCGGGGATTCCACGTCACGAGCGCCCTCGGCGTCTTCGGCGCGGTCGCGGCGGCGGTACGGCTCATGGGGCTCGACGCCCGGCAGGCGGCGGCCGCCTACGGCATCGCCGCGTCGCACGCCGGCGGTACCGCTGAGTTCACGCGCACCGGTGGGGATGTCAAACGCCTGCACGCGGGGATGGCGGCGGCCGGCGGCATCCGTTCCGCCGCGATCGCCGCACGGGGTGTCACCGCACCGACGGCGGCCATCGAGGGTGCGCGGGGATTCCTGCACACCTTCGTCGAGCGGGCCAGGCCCGAAGCCCTGACCCACGGGTTGGGCCGAGAGTGGGCGCTGCGCGGCCTGGCGATGAAGCGCTGGTGCGTCTGCGCCGGGCTGCAGGCGCCGTTGGCGGCACTCGACGCCGCGCTGGCCGCGGGTGTGCCGGACGCATCGCGCATCGACGACCTCATCGAGATCACGGTGCGCTGCGACCGGGCGACGCTCGCGCACGTCGGCCACATCGGCGGGCGCCCACGGGACCTCACCGAGGCGCAGATGAGCGTGCACCATGCCATCGCGATGCGGCTGGCGGCCGGCGGCAACGACCCCGCGCACTATCGCCGCTTCGAGGATGGCCTCGCTGTGGCGCACCTCGCCGACCTCGTACGACTCGAGGTCGACGAGGAGGCCGAGCGCGTCTTCCCCCGCCGGCTGCTCGCCGAGGTCTCGCTCGTCACGGCGCACGGCACCGTGACGCGTCGGGCCGAGGCGCCCGGTTCGCCCGGGAATCCGATGTCGCGCGAGCAGACGACGGAGAAGTTCCGGGCGCTGTGCGATCCGATCATCGGCGAGCGCGCCGCCCGTGCCGTCATCGATGCGGTGGAGGCGATGCGGTCGGGCGGCGGCGCCCGGGCCGTCTTCGCCGCGATGCAGGAGGATGCATGACCGACACGATCCGATTCACGGCGGTGGGCGACGTCGGACCCGAACGCGCCGACGTCGACTCGCTCTTCGAGTACGTCGCCGACCACCTCCGCTCGGCCGACCTCGCGTTCATGCAACTCGAGATGACCCTCACCGACCGCGGGCAGCGCGTGCCGCAGACCAAGCACACGTCGCGAACGGATGCCGCCGCAGCCCACGCCTTCCGGCGCGCGGGGTTCCACGTGGCGTCGTGGGCGAGCAACCACGCGCTCGACTGGGGATACGAGGGGTTCATCGACACCATCGACGCGCTCGAGGCGGCCGGCATCGTGCCGCTCGGCGTCGGACGCGACCTCGATGAGGCACGCCGCATCCGCGTCATCGAGGCCCGGGGCATCCGCGTCGCCGTCCTGGCGTACTGCAGCATCCTGCCGGCGGAGTACCACGCGACGCCGAATCGCGCGGGGGTCGCCCCGCTTCGCGCGTTCACGGTGCACGAGCCTGCCGAGCCCGACCAGCCGGGCACGCCCGCCCGACTGTTCACGTTCCCGCATCCCGACGACCAGCGCGGCATGATCGACGACATCGCGCGCGCCAGGGAACTCGCCGACGCCGTGATCGTCTCGGCGCACTGGGGCATCCACTTCACGCACGCGGACCTCGCCGACTACCAGCGCACGCTCGGCCGCGCGGCGATCGACGCGGGCGCCGACCTCGTGATCGGGCACCACGCGCACATCCTCAAGGGCGTGGAGATGTACCGCGGCAGGGCGATCTTCCACAGCCTCGGCAACTTCGCGATCGAACTGCCGATGGACGAGGAGCACGCGAACCGCCCCTCGTTCCGGCACCTGCTGAGCCTGCACCCGGGTTGGGAGCCCGACATCGGCGGCATGTTCAACTTCCCACCCGACGCTCGGAAGTCGATGGTCGTGAGCTGCGATATCGGTCGCGAGGGCGTTGGCCGGGTGCGGTTCCGCCCCGTGATGATCGACCGGATGGCGGTGCCCGAACTGCTCTCGGCCGGGGACTCGCGGTTCGACGAGGTGGTCGACTACGTACGCCGCATCACTGCCGACGCCGGCCTCGACACGACGTTCACCGTCGACGGCGACGACGTCGTCGTGGGCTGAGCGGAATCGCGAGCCGCCGATCAGGATCGCCACCGGGCGAGCAACTCCTGCAGGCCGCGAGTGAGCTCGAGCGTCGACAGCTCATCAGGAGTGGCCCAGCGCACCCCTCCGGCATCGTCGGCCGCGACCGGCTCGCCGCCGAGGTACTGGGCGGCGAAGCTGTGGATCTCGAAGACGCCGCCGTCGGGCGTGGACCGCTCGATCATGCCGGCCTCCGAGACGATCCGCACCCGCAGGCCGGTCTCCTCGAGCACCTCCCGGGCGGCGGCATCCTCCAGGCGCTCGCCGGGCTCGACGCGGCCGCCGGGCAGAGACCAGCGGCCCGCCTCGGGCGGCTTGGAGCGCTGCACCAGCAGGAGGCGGCCCGCGGCATCCGCCACCATCGTGCTCACCGCCATGACCCGGCTCGTCGGCCGAGGCTGACCGGCACCCTCCGGTGCGGAACCCGTCATCGCACGACCCGTTCCCGGCATCGGGCGTTCGCCGCGAGCGTGCCGTCTCCGAAGGCGGCGAGGACGCCGACCGGATGCTCGTCGGTCACCGCGTCGAGGGTCGCTCGTCCGCCGGCCACGATGGCCGTCGCCAGCACGTCGGCCGTGACGATGTCCCCGGCGAGCACGGTCGCCTGTGCGATCGTGTCGCGGAGGCTGGCTTCGGCGTGCACCGGAGTGCTCCAGATGTGCTCGCCCCGCTCGCTCGTTCCCGAGGTGGCCACCGCCGGCAGGTCGTCATCCGAGCGCACGGTCGTGAGCAGCTGTGATCGGTCGGCCGGGTCGACGACGCCGGTCGTCCAGAAGCCCCGCTCCGGCGCACCCGCCGTGAGCACGTCCCCACCCGCATTCACGGTGAACGCGTCGAACCCGGCCTGGCGCAGCACGTCGCCGGCGGCCGCGATCGCCTCGGCCTTCACCAAGCCCGAGAGGTCCACGATGCCGTCGGGCCGGTGCGGCGTGAAGGCGCCCCCGGTGCGGGCACGCCAGCCCACCGCCGCCGCATACATGTCACGCACCTCGGGACTCGCGTCGGCGAGTCGCACCTCGCCCCGCGCGATGCGCGTGAGCTCCGAGTCGTGCCGATAGAGGCTGAAGGTGCGCTCGAACGCGACGAAGGCGTGGCGAACGCCGGCGAGTGCGTCCTCGAGGCGTGCACTGGAGACATCCGCCCCTTCCACGACCCGGACGCTCACGGTCGTCCCCATGGCGTCGAAGATGTGCACGCCCATCGCCGGCTACCCCGTGAATCCCGCCGCGTCGAGGGCGGACTGCACCGACGTACGGTAGGCCTCGGATGTGAACGTGGCGCCCGAGACGTTGTCGACCGCCGTCGACTGCGCGGCGAGGATCTCCTCTCGCAGGATCGGCGCGGCACGCGCGCTCACCTCGATCGACGTCTCGCCCGAGTCGGTGAGCTTCAGGGCGATGACGTCGGTGATGACGTCGCCTTCGATGACGACCTGCACCTGGACCGTGCCGTACTTCGTGTCGATGATCGCGCCGTCGACCGTCACGGGGACCGGAGCCGCCGGCGCTTGGGTCGCGGCACCCGTCCCTTCCGGGGCATCCGTCACCGCGTTCGAGTCAGGCACGGTCGGCGGGGCCGCAGTCGGTGCAACCTCTGCAGGAGCCAGGTACCCCGAGCCGACCAGCCACCCGGCACCCAGGGTCACCGTCGACGCGGAGACCAGGATCACGGCACTCGATCGTCGCATCACCAGTTGAACCTCTCGGTGTGGATCTGTCGCCGGCGCAGGCCGGCCGATCTCGCGTCGGCGATGACGAGATCCGCCCACACCGCCGGACCGCAGACGTACACGTCGGCATCGGAGAGGTCGGGCACGAGGGTCGCCAGCGACTCGTCGGCCATCGACTCGGGAAGCCACGTGCGCACGCGCCTCGTCGGTGGACCCACGATCTCGAGCAGCCGCACCGACGCGTGTTCGCGCAGCGCCTCGAACTCGCGCCGGAGGTAGAGCTGGCTGTCGTCATTCGCGCGGAGGATGATCGTCACGGTGCGCGCCCTCTTCACCATGCCGTCGGCGATCGCCCGGATGGGGGTGATGCCGATGCCGGCCCCCAGGAGCACGGCGTCGGGGCTCGTGCGGGCCGCGGTGGTGAAGAGCCCGTACGGCCCCTCGAAGTAGACCGGGGTTCCCGGCTTCACGCCGAGCACGCGACGACTGTCGTCCCCGAGATCGCGCACGGTGATCCTGAGACCGCGCCCGTCGGGAGCGGCGGACAGCGAGTACGGATGACCCTCCCATCGGAGGCCTGACGACCAGAACCGCCAGATGAAGTACTGGCCGCCGAGCCCATGCAGGTGGTCGAGGTCGCGACCGGTCATGACGACCGATGCCACGCCCGGCGCCTCCTCCACCACCTCCGCCACCCGCAATCGATACCGCGCATTGCGGGCCAGCGGGATCATCACGCGGAAGACGAGGATCGCGCCGAGCACGCCGAACGTCAGCGCCAGCCAGTACCACCGGGCCCACGTTCCCTCGGCGAAGAGCCCGCCCTGAGAGAACTGGTGCGGCAGGGCGAGGAGCACCGCCGCATACGTCACCAGGTGCACCAGGTACCAGAACTCATGGGACACCACTTGGCGCACGATCGCGAGCGAGGTGACCACGACGAGGATGAACCCGGCGAGCGCCGCGAACGCCTGCGGCATGTCCCTCATGGTCGTCAGCATGGACACGCCCTGCGCGATCGGGTCGCGGCCCAAAGCGAGTCCGTAGCCCCACATCAGCAGCAGCGCGTGCGCGATGAGGAGGTACAGGGCGGGCTTGCCCAGCCAGCGGTGCGCCGCCAGTGTGCGATCGGTGCCGAAGGCCCGGTCGATCAGCGGGATCCGCGCGACGAGGAGCAGCATGAGGAACACGACGTTGCTGCCGACGAGGCCGGCGACGATCCCGAGGCCGGTCGGAACATCGCGCAGGTTGGTGAAGTACGACGCCCCGCCGTCGGCGAGGAAGAGCGCCAGCACGACGACGGTCGAGAACCAGGCGAGGCCTTCGAGGAGGTCGGCGAGGCGCAGGCGATTCCGGTGACGGCGCTGCAGCAGCACGAGCGGGGGCACGGTCGGTTCGCGTGACTCGGAGGCCAAGCCGGACATCTCGCCTCCCCCAAGTGGTCGAGCGGACTTGGCGCTCATCCTACGACGAACACCGACAGAAATACCCCTGGGGTATTTCTGTTATCGTGGATGGGTCGTCTCGACCAACGCACGCAAGGAATCTCCTCACATGAAGCTCTTGTCCCGTCTGCTCGCCCCGCTCGCCGTCATCTTCGCCGTGGTTCTCGGCGTCACGGCCTGCGCCCCGACCACCGAGGGGATCGACGTGGCATCCGACACCGTCATCATCGACGTGCGCACGCCCGCCGAGTACGCCGAGGGCCACCTCGATGGCGCCGTGAACATCGACGTGCAGTCGCCCGAGTTCGACGCGCTCGTCTCCGAGCTGCCCAGCGACGGCGAGTACGTCGTCTACTGCCGGACGGGCAACCGATCCGCCGCCGCGATCGACCGCATGGAGACCCTCGGGTTCACGTCGCTCGTGAACGCCGGCGGGGTCGACGCCGCCTCGAGCGCGACCGGCATCCCGATCGTCAAGTGATCCGCGTGCCGCTCGCCGAACTGCGCTCCTGGCCCGCTTCGCGCGGGTGGATCGCGCTCGCCGCGGGCATCGGGTCGGGTGCGCTGCTCGTCGTGACCGGCAACCTCGCGACCACCACGGCAATGGCGCCGTGGTGGTCGTGGGCCGCAGTCGCCGCCGGCGCGGTGGCGTTCGGACTCGTCGTCGCCACCTTCCGGAGCGCGCCGGTCGGCGCCGAACCCGTCGTCTGCGACCTGCGCTGGCCCGTGCTCGGCTTCGTGGGGCTCTCCCTCGCGACCGAACAGGCCGCCGCCGTGCCGATGATCGAACCGTTCGTGCGGCCGGTCGTCGCACTCGCCGCCCTCGCCGTACTGGTCTACGGCCTCGTCGACCGGATTTCCCGCGAGCGTCGCATGATCGCCGAGCGCCGTCGACTCGAAGCCGGTGGCGAGTCGGTCGAGGGCCTCACCTGCACCACGTGCCGCACCCTGTTTCCGGCGCGCCCGAGCACCACCCCTGCCGCCGACGACCTCAGGCGTCGCTGACCGCGAACTCCCCGAGCGCCTGCACGCCACCGGCACGGTAGCTCTGCCACTCGCGGCTCTCACCCGCGCCCGGCATGGGCCGTTGCTCCCAGTCCACACGCAGTCCGGCTGCGGCATCCGCGATCTGCACCGCGCTCGAGTCGGCGTCGATCCGGCGCAGCAGCTCGCCGAGGGCGGCGACCCGCCCCTCGTGGAACTTGCCGGCCGGGTACGAGCGGCCGTCCTTGGCGATCGCGCATGCAGTGGTGTCGCCGAGGAGCACCGACCACTCCTCGGCGGCCGCGAGGCGCCGCCGCTTCACCTCCGCGCGATCGACCACGTCGCCAACCCTACGGCGTGATGATGTCGAACGATGGGTCTCGCAAGGGCGTCGTCAGGCCTCGTGCGCGCGCGGGTGGCGCTCGACCTTCTGCCAGACCGGCGAATGCGGGAGGCGGTTCTCCCGGTAGAGCTTCTCGGCGAACAGGGCCGCCCACACGATCAGCGCGGCGCCCGCCCCGACGAGCATGCCGCCGACGACGTCGGAGACCCAGTGCGCGCCGAGGTACATCCGGCTCCCCATCATCAGCAGCGCGTACACCGCGCCGGTGACCCACACCCAGGTGCGGAGGAAGATCAGGCCGAGCGCCGTCGCGATCACCGCCGCGTTCGACGCGTGGCCCGACGGGAACGAGCCGAAGTCGGGGTGGACGAGGATGTCCTCGGGACGCACCCGGCCGACGAGCACCTTGAAGACCTGCGTGAGCAACCCGCTCGCCGCGACTGCGGCGACGAAGAAGCCCGCGGCCCACGGCCGACGCCAGAGCAGCAGTCCGATCACGATGATCGCCGGCACGACGAAGCTCGAGATGAGGCCGCTGCCGAGCCAGTCGAACGCCAGCGCCACCGAGGTGACGGCGGGGGTGCGGGCGGCCGCGACCGCGCTCATCAGCGCCGATTCGAACTCGAAGGGCTCGCGCGCCAGGTTGATGACGATCACGACGCCGACCGCGACGACCGCGGTGAGTGCGATGACGCCCGTCCACAGCCAGGGGTGACGGCTGACCCGCACGGGCGCAGGCGCATGATGCGTGGGCGTCACTGGCGTCTCCTGGCGCGACTCCGACTGCTCTGCGCTCATCGCGCCCGCTCCTCAGCGCTCATCGCGCCCGCTCCTCTGTGCTCATCGCGCCCGCTCCTCTGATCCGATGGTCTCGTCGCCCGACTCGGCCGCTGCCGCCTCTTCGGGCGTGCCGACCCTGACCGTGCGCCACGTGTCGACCGCGATCACGATGCCGAGCACGACGAGCGACAGGAAGATCGACCCGACCGCGTCGGTCGCGAAGTGGTAGCCGAGATAGATGCGGCAGGCGGCGGTGAGGAGCACGATCGCGGACGCGGCGGCGAAGGCGAACACCGTGATCAGGGGCCGTCGGTGCCGCGAGAACACGAGGTACGTGCCGATGAAGAGGAAGTCGGCGACGCCCATCACGTGCCCCGACGGGAAGGATGACGTCGGGTCGTAGCCGATCATCATCTCCTCGGCGGGCGGCCGATCGCGGGCGATGATCGGGGCGAGCGCCTGCACGATGATGACGCCGAGGATCATGCCGCCCGCCAGAAGCAGCGGACGCCACGCGTGCTTCGCGAAGACGCCCCAGGCCACCGTGGTGACGAGGATGATAATGGGCATCGCGATGGGGCCGAACACGATCGCCAGCACGATCATGAACGTCGTCAGCCATTCGTCACGACCCGACTCGAGCCACGCCTCGACGGGAGCGTCGATGAACGACAGGTCATCGGCTTCGAGGATCGAGTCGAGCGTGATGAAGAAGCCCGTGAGGCCGAGGACGAACAGGACGCCGGCCACGATGTAGAGGTTCCGCTTGCCGGACCCGACGACCACGCGCTCCTCGACCATGAACTTCTCATGGAACCGGCGCATGCGGCCTTCCCGTTTCGCCGTCTCGGTCACGTCAGCCTCCTCGTCCGGCCCGAGGCAGGACGCTCGGCCGGGGATAGCCATGATGCCATGTGGGACCACCCGCCTGGAGGGGGTTGCGGCGGGGGCCGCCGTCGTTGCAGCGCCCTGTCTGCGCCCCCCGGTACCCTGACGGCATGACGAGGCAAGCGGATGCCCCGCACCTCCACCTCGAAACGGTCGAAGCGTGGCGCGCGTGGCTGGCCGAGCACCACGACACGTCGTCGGGAGCCTGGCTGGTCAGCTGGCGGACGCACACCGGCAAGGCCCGGATCGCCTACGACGACGCGGTGCTCGAGGCGCTCGCGGTCGGCTGGATCGACGGGCAGGCGAAGACCATCGACGAGGAGCGCGGCGCCCAGTGGTACGCGCCACGCCGTCCGTCGAGCGGGTGGGCGGCGAGCAACAAGGCTCGCGTCGAGCGCCTCGAGGCCGAGGGCCGGATGCAGCCGGCCGGCCGAGCCGCGGTCGAGGCGGCGAAGGCCAACGGCATGTGGAGTCGCTACGACGACGCCGAGCAGTTGGTCGAACCGCCCGAGCTGACGGCCCTCCTCGACGCGGATCCGGTCGCGCGCGCCAACTGGGAGGCCTTCCCGCCGTCGGCGCGCCGCATGGCACTCGGCTGGATCGCGATCGCGAAACGCCCCGAGACACGGCAGCGACGCATCGACGAGACGGCACGCCGGGCCGCGGCGAACGTGCGCCCCGACGCGTGACGACGGTCAGTCCACCAGGAACGGCTGGTGGCGGAACCCGTCGGGCTCGAGGATCGCCGCCGTCGACTCCGGCACCTCGAGGAACACCCCCGGCACGTCGGTGAGCGGCTCCGACACGATGAGGCGTGCGCGATCGCCGAACTCGTGGAGGCGTTCCGCCTCGGGGTACATCTGCTTGAGCGTGGCCATGTCGGCCGAGTGGAACAGCGAACGCGTGCTCCCCTCCGACGAGTAGCGGAACGCCCACACCCGCACGCCGTCCGTCACCGCGACGGTGCCCTGCCAGGGATACCGCACGCCATGCTCGTGTCCGACCGACTCGACCAGTCGGATGGCCCGGCCCACCGCGCCGACCGGGTCATCCGAAAGGCCGAGCGTCATCGCGAGGTGGAAGAACACCTCTGAGTCGGTCGTGCCCAGCACGTTCGGGTAGAGGGAGGGGTCGATCGCCATGGTCAGATCGCGCTTGACCTTGCGCCAGGCCGCGATCGAGCCGTTGTGCATGAACATCCAGTTCTCGTAGCGGAACGGATGGCAGTTCGTCTGCTGGATCGGCGGCAGTGTCGCTGCGCGCACGTGCGTGAAGAACAGGGGCGACTCGATCGCCCGCGTGAGCTCGCGCAGGTTCTGGTCGTTCCAGGCGGGCTCGGTGCTGTGGAAGAGCGCGGGCGGCATGCCGGCCGTGGCGTCGGTCGGATACCAGCCGAAGCCGAACCCGTCGCCGTTCACCGCCTCCGCGCCGAGCGAGGAGCCGAGCGACTGCGCAACGATCGAGTTCGTCGAGTCGAGCACGATCGTGGACGGACGCATCGGCTCCCCGAGGTATGCCAGCCACCTGCACATCGATCCTCCCCCTCCCCCGCGTCACGTCACCCGGTACCGCAGAAATACCACGCCGCTGTCGAACCGTCGCTCCTCGAGGAGCTCGAGCGACATCCGCACGTCGTCGGGCAGGAACCGCGTGCCCCCGCCCACCACCACGGGATACAGGAACAGTCGCACCTCGTCGACCAGACCCGCGCGGAACGCGTGGGCCGCGAGGCCGGGCCCCGAGATCGAGACATCCCGCGTCGAACTCTGCACCAGGTCACGCACCGCCTCGGCATCGAAGCTCCGCTCGAGGCGGGTGCGCTTCGTGCCGATCCCGTCGAGCGTGGTGGAGAACACGACCTTGTCGGCCGACTGCCATACCGAGGTGTACTCCCGCTCCACAGGCAGTCGGTCAGGCTCCTCGTGGGCGCCCTCCCAGAAGCGCATCACCTCGAACATGCGGCGCCCGTAGAGATAGGTGCCGATGGAGCGTTCCAGCTCGTTGACGAACGCGTGCACCGCAGCATCCGGAGCAGCCCAGGTGAAATCGCCGCGCGAGTCGGCGATGTACCCGTCGAGCGACATCAGGCCGCTCGTGATCAACCTGCCCACGCGAACCTCCTCAGACCTCGCGCGCCGGGCCGCTCAGCCGGAGGGAACCGGCTCGGGCGCGGCCTCGGGCGTGCTCGGACACTTCGCCAGTTCCTGCATCCTCGTAGAGGCCTGCTCGACCGACCACGGCAGTTCGACCAGGGGACGCTCCCGCTCGGGTGCGGGCGCGGCCTTCGAGCCGATCGAGGCGAGGGCGAACGCGACCTCGCGCACGAACTCGGCGCCGGAAGTGGAGTTGTTGAGGGCGACCACCACCGTGAGGCCGCTCTCGGGGTCGGTGAACGCCGCCGTGAGCGCCCCGGTGCTCTCGCCGGCCACCCCTCGCATGGGACCGTACTGGAAGCCGCCGATGCCCGCGCCCTGCCAGGCCGGCGCGGCACCACCGAGTGGGAGCGTGGTCCACTGCGCGCGGGCCGTCTTCTCGGTGTGCAGCGCACCCGTGGCGAACGCCTGCGCGAATCGGCGTGTGTCGTCGAGGTTCGACAGCGCGCCCGCGGCGGCGCCGCCCATGGAGCTCGACTGCGCCGAGTCGTCGACCAGCACGGCGCAGTCGATGGAGCCGTCCTGCCCGAGTCGGGCCGAGTACGCGCCGAGCGCTCCCTCGAACTCGGTCGCCTTCGCCTCGGGCAGCGAGGTGGCCGTCATGCCGAGCCGATCGAAGACGTACTCAGAAGCGAGCTCCGACCAGGTGCGGCCCGTGCGCCGCTCGAGTGCCATCGCCAGCAGCAGGATTCCGGTGCGCGACTCCCGCACCTGCTCCCCGGGCGGGCTGGTGCGCGAGATCGCGAGCCCGTTGGAGAGCAGCTCGGCGGGTGGCCACGGGCGTTCGGGATTCGCGACGAAATGGCTCCGGAGCCCCGGGTAGAAGTCGGCGATGCCGGAGGTGTGACGGCAGAGCTGCTCGAGCGTGATGCCGTCGAGGCGCGGGATCCAGTCGACGTACTGTTCCACGTCGTCGTCGAGCGAGACCTCGCCCTCGTCGACGAGGGACAGCAGCACCGAGCAGGTGATCTCGGTCGTGACGGTCGCGAGGTGGAACGCGTCGTCGGGCTGCACCTCGGGTGCGCCCTCGTCGTGTGCTGCGGTTCCGGATGTCCCGATCCACTCGCCCGCCCACGGAGCCCACACGCCGGCGAGGCCGCCGCTCGATCCGCTGAGTTGAACGGCCTGGTCGAGCACCGTCTGCAGGCCGGTCGTCGTGTCGTCGGCGAACGCCGTGTCGGCCTGCTCGAAATCGGCGGCCGGATCGACGACGCCCATCGTGCACCCCGAAACGGTCAGGGACGCGGCCATCACGGCGACGAGCCCTGCCCGCCTCCGTGGCCTCCCCTGACGATCAGCCACCGTGCCCCCCTAGCCGTGTGTCCGCTGAGATTCTAACCTGCACAGGGGGTGACGCCGTACGCGACGGTCAGGCGGTCGCGCCGGGCTGCACGGTGTCGGCGCCGATCTCGCGCACGGCTCCGGCCATGAACCTCTCGACGTCGCGGTCGACCATGATGTCGCTCGGGCGCAATGGCCGGGCGAGGTACAGGCCCTCGAGCGACGTGAGCCGGCTGAGCGCAACGTAGGTCTGGCCGGGGCTGAACACGCGTGAGCCGAGGTCGACGATCGCGGCGTCGTAGCTCCCCCCCTGCGACTTGTGGATGGTGACCGCCCACGCCAGCCGCAACGGGAACTGCGTGAACTCGGCCACGATCTGCCGCTCGAGCTTCTTGCGGGCAGGATCCCAGGTGTACTTGTACTTCTCCCAGGTGACGGGTTCGACCTCGTGCTCCTCGCCGTCGATCTCGACGCGAACCTCCCGGTTGAGCGAGGTGACGGTGCCGATCGTGCCGTTCACCCACCTCGGGCCGTCGCCGCGCACCGCCGTGTCGTTGCGGAGGAACATCACCTGCGCCCCGAGCTTCAGTTCGAGGCGCTCATCGGCCGGGAACGCCCGCCCGCCGAAATCGCCGTTGACCTCGGCCTCGTTCGCGAGCGATTGGCCGGGCAGCCGATGCAGCTGGGTGCGGTTGATGCGGTTCACGGTCTCGTTGGTCGTGGCGAGCGTGATCGCGCCCTGCTCGGGCAGCGGGCGACGTGCTCCCGCATCGTTGAGCATCCCGGCGATCTCGGCGGTCACCCACCCGTGGCGTACGGCGTTGAGCATGTGCTTGAACGTGTCATCGTGCTGGCGGTGCACCTCGCCGAGCTCGTAGATGCGCAGGTCGGCCTCCCGCCAGACCTCGGCGTCGAAGAACCACATCGATCGGTACGTGTCGGCGAAGAAGCGACGCTCGTCGCCCGACCCGGGCACGGGCGCCAGCTGGTAGGGGTCGCCGAAGAGCACGACCTGCACGCCGCCGAACGGCTCGTGCGGCCGCTGCCGGGCCTGCCGCAGCGATCGGTCCATCGCGTCCATGAGGTCGGCGTTCACCATCGAAACCTCGTCGATGACGAGCGTGTCCATCGCGTTCAGGAGCTTGCGCACCGCGTCGTTCTGCTCGATCGCCTGGTCGGCGATGACGCCGATCGGCAGGCGGAACAGGGAGTGGATGGTCTGCCCGCCGACATTGAGGGCGGCCACGCCCGTGGGCGCGCAGATGACGATCTGCTTCTGCGTGTGCCAGTTCAGGTGGTTCAGGAGCGTCGATTTGCCCGTACCCGCACGGCCGGTGACGAAGACGTGCTCGCGCGTGCCTTCGATGGCCTGGAACACCGCGGACTGTTCGCGGGTGAGGGTCACGTTCTGCACGAGAGGCTTTCGAGCGGCGGGCGGATGCCGCGACCTGGCGTCGCGGCCACGACGCCCATGCGGGCGTGCTCCCACTGTAACCTCGCAGGCTGTGACATCCGCCGAGCTTCGCAGTGCCTGTGGGCTGGGCTCAGGCGGGCTGTGGAGGCCACGCGGGAGGCCGGTCGGCCCCGCTTAGACTGTCGGGGTGGGGAGCCCAGGCGTGCGCGACGGTCGGCTGTCGCTCATGTCGGTCGCCGGCTGGGCGCTGCTCGCACTGCTCCTCGTCGCCGCGTTCCTCGCGGCTCTCGGCGGGCTGAACCAGACCATCTACGGGTCATCGAGCTTCGTCGAGCGCTACCTCACCGCGATCGCCGACGACGACATCGCGACCGCCTCCACCACCCCCGGCGTCGCGCTCGACATCGAGGAGCTCGCGGCGCTCGGACTGCCTGCGGATGTCTCGACGGCGATGTTCCGCTCCGACGTCATCGAGTCGGGCCCCGAGGACGTCCGCATCCTGCGTGACGTCGCGAATCCCGACGGCGGCCATTCCGTCACCGCCAGCTATCGTCTCGACGCCACCATCGTCGAGACCACGTTCGACGTGCGCCCCCTTGCTCCGCTCTACGGGCTGCTCAGCCGGTGGGAGTTCGCGGTCAGCCCCATCGCGGTCGTCGACGTCACCGCGGCGCACCACCCCCTCTTCACCGTCGGCTCCCTCGAACTCGACACCCGAGCGAAGAAGACGGGCGACGAGCTCACGGCCTTCACCCAGGTCACGCCGTACCTCGCGATCGCCCCGGCGGTCTACGAGTTCGGCTACCGGTCGACGCTCCTCGAGGCCGTGCCGACCGCACTGCCGGTCGAGCCGTCGGCGCGCACGGCGGTCACCGTCGATTCCATGCCGACCGCGACCTTCATCGAACGCGTCCAGGCCAAGGTCGACGACTACCTGCTGCAGTGCACCAACCAGCCGGTGCTGCAGCCCGCCGGATGCCCCTTCGGCATCGAGATCGACGATCGCGTCGTGAGCGAGCCCGCCTGGAATCTGGTGTCGACCCCGGCCGTCACGCTCGTCCCCGGAGAGACCGCCTTCGAGATGCCGCAGACCGAGGGCGTCGCGCACATCTCGGTCGAGGTGCAGTCGCTCTTCGATGGCGAGTTCTCGACCCTCGAGATCGACGAGCCGTTCCTGCTCTCCCTCTCGGCGAGCATTCGGCCCGATGGCAGCATCGCCATCCAGCTGAAGTGACCCCGGTGGTCGAGTAGCGCCGCGCGGATCGCGACGCGTATCGAGACCTACGACCCCTGGCGGTCGTGATCGGCGATCGCGGCGAGCCTCGCGTTGTACTCCTCGAGTTCCGCATCGTTCGTGCGGTCGGCGTGGCGGTCGAGACGCTTCGAATCCTTCTCGTCGCTGCGGGCCCACTGCATCGCGACGGTGATCGCCAACGCGACCGTCGGGATCTCGCCGACCGACCACGCGATGCCGCCCCCGACCTGCTGGTCGGCGAGCGCGTCGGTGCCCCAGCCCATGGCGCCGTACCAGTCGGCGAGCAGGAGGCCCGTGCCCGACATGATCGCAAGCCCGAAGAAGGCGTGCAGCGCCATGGTGCCGAGCAGCACCACCAGCCGGAATGGATACGGCAGCCGGTACGGCACCGGGTCGATGCCGACGAGCGACTGGACGAAGAGGTACCCCGTGATGAGGAAGTGCACGATCATCCACTCGTGTCCGATGTGATCGAACATCGTCCAGCGGAAGAGCGGGGAGTAGTAGAAGATCCAGAGCGAACTGGCGAACAGCACTGCCGCGAAGATCGGGTTCGCGATGAACGCGCCGTACTTGGAGTGCACGGCGAGCAGGATCCACTCCCGACCGCCCCGGGAGCCGTCCTTCCGGGGGTGGATGGCCCGCGCCGCGAGCGTCACCGGCGCGCCCGGCACGAGCAGCACGGGCACCGCCATCGTGAGCGCCATGTGCGCGCCCATGTGCGCCGAGAACAGGTAGCCCTCGTAGACGTTGACGCCGCCATTGGTGATGTACGCGAGCACCAGGAGGCCCGCGATCCACAGCACCGTGCGGTAGATCGGCCACGCGTCGCCCCGCCGACGCAGCCGCAGCACACCCGCGACGTAGAAGAAGATGCCGAAGCCGCAGAGCAGCAGCCAGATGAGGTCGGGCTTCCACTCGGTGAAGTAGCGCCACCAGTCGGGCCACGGCGGCAGGGGCTCGCCCGTGAGGAACTCGGCGGGCGTGCGGGCGAGTGAGCCTGGATCCTCGGGCACCGGCGTCGCCGTGCGGGCGAGGGCCGTGGCGACCCCCGAGGCGATGCCCATGAAGGCGAGCTCCGCCACGACGAGGATCCAGAACGTGGCCTGACCCGCGCCCCGGAGCATCCGCCCGATCAGGAACCGACGCTGCACCGCACCGAACAGGCCGAGCGCGATCAGTGCCGCCACCTTCACGACCACGAGCCCGCCGTACGGGGTGCCGAGCTCCTCCCACGTGCCGATGCGAAGCGCAGCACTCGTGTACCCCGAGAGCGCCACGACGATGAACGAGATGAGCGCGACGGTCGAGTATCGGGCGAGCACGACCGGCAGGCGATCGCCCTCGAGTTCGCGTCGAAGGAGCACGATGGTCACGAGCCCACCGAGCCAGGCGGAGACGAACACGAGGTGCAGGCCGAGGGCCGTGATCGCGGCGTCGTGCCCGGCGGCGCCGGCCGAGTGACCCTGCTGCGCCAAGGGTACGAGCGCGACGACGGCGAGCACCGTGACGAACACGAGTGCGCTGTGGTTGCGCACCGCGAAGCACAGCACCGTGACGGCAGCGGCCACGAGCGTCGTGATGAGCCACGCCCGCCCGAGCTCGATCTCGGTGACGAACTGGCCGAGGCCCTGTCCGAAGGCATCGCTCAGCTCGAGGGGGGCACCCGTGACGACGAGGAACGTGAAGATCGCGGTGGCCGCGCTGGCGACCGTGAGCACGGCAGCGGATGCCGCAGCCACGTCGAGGGCGAGGTCGAACTCGCGCCGCTTCGGGCTGAGCGCCCAGACCGCGAGCACGAGCGCGCCGATCATGCCGGCCGCGCCGAGGTTCACGAAGAGCTTCGCGACGGGGAGTCCCCAGCGGGCGACCGGACCGGGGTCCTGGAAGGGGAACGGCGCGGCGCCACCGCCGATCGCGAGACCTGTGAGCGTGGCGACGAGCGCGACGACGAGGAGCACGGCGGGGCCGAGCACGCGAACGGAGCGGGGCACCGAACCAGCCTAGACGGCTCGCCCGTACGCTCGCGTGCTCCCGAGCGTACGGGCGACAAGCAGCGAGCGGCGACGACGGAGGGGCGCACGACGTGGGTCGTGCGCCCCTCCGAGCGTCGGTTGCTACTTGGCGGCGGCCTTGAGCTTCGAACCCGCCGAGACCTTCACCGAGTGGCCGGCCGGGATGTCGATCGTCGCGCCGGTCTGCGGGTTGCGGCCCGTACGCGCGGCACGCGAGGTGCGCTCGACAGCGAGCCAGCCCGGAATGGAGACCTTGGTGCCCGACTTTACGGACTCGGCGAGCGCGTCGAAGAGACCGCCGAGCACGGCGTCGACGGTGGCCTGGCTCTGGCCGGTCGACGCAGCGATCTTCGCGACGAGCTCGGTCTTGTTCAGCGACTTGTCAGCCATTGAATGTCCTCCTCGGACTTCCGCTGTTCGGTACAGCTATCTATGAGTTCTCGGGAACGATCGTTCAACCGCCCCCGTGGCCGATCGGGCCGCCTCGAATGTAGCAGAGAACCGCGGAAACACGCGGATTTCCGACCTATTCGGGCATTCTCGACTCGGCGTGTCGTTCAAGGGGCGGCCCAGCTCCGCCCAGGGAACGCCATGCGGACGACGAGAGGGGCGCCCCATACGGGACGCCCCTCTCGGGAAGGCGGTACTGGCTTACCAGCTCGACTTGGTGATGCCGGGCAACTCGCCACGGTGCGCCATGTCACGGAAGCGGACGCGCGAGACGCCGAACTTCGTGAGCACGCCGCGGGGGCGGCCGTCGATGGCGTCACGCGAGCGCACGCGCACCGGCGAGGCGTTGCGCGGCAGCTTCTGCAGGCCGACGCGGGCGGCCTCACGGGTCTCGTCGGTGCCGTTCGGGTCGACGAGGGCCTTCTTCAGCTCGGCGCGCTTCGCGGCGTAGCGGTCGACGATCACCTTGCGCTGGTCGTTGCGCGCGATCTTGCTCTTCTTCGCCATGTCTTAGCGCTCCTCTCGGAAGTCGACGTGCTTGCGCACTACGGGGTCGTACTTCTTGAGCACGAGACGGTCGGGGTTGTTGCGACGGTTCTTGCGGGTCACGTAGGTGTACCCGGTGCCGGCCGTCGACCGGAGCTTGATGATGGGACGGATGTCCTGCTGCTTCGCCACTAGAGCTTCACCCCACGAGCCTGGATGTCCTTGATGACGGCCTCGATGCCACGAGCGTCGATCACCTTGATGCCCTTGGCGGACACGTTCAGGGTGACGTTACGACGAAGCGACGGCACGTAATACGTCTTCTTCTGCACGTTCGGGTCGAAGCGGCGCTTCGTCCGGCGGTGCGAGTGCGAGATGTTGTGTCCGAAGCCGGGAACGGCTCCGGTCACCTGGCACACTGCTGCCATTGGTCTTTCCTCCAATACCGAGGGGCGGATGCCCCTCCCAAGGTCTCTTGTCTGCTGACGTTCGCCACGCCGAATCCCGCGATTTCTCGCGGTCTCGAGGAGGGATTGTCGCGGTCTGGGCAGTGGAAGTACCCAGCCAAAGATTCAGAATACCAGACCGGGTGCCCGCAGGCCGAACCGAGCGGATGCCGCGGGCCAGCGCCCAGTGGAAGGTGAACGGCAAGGGCTTCGTCTGGGAACGCCCGCTCCGTCGCACCGACCTCGAGTTCCTCGGCATCGAGATGCAGGCGGGGCCGGTACTCGGCGCCGCCTGCGAAGACGAGGCGGTGAAGCGCGCTCTCGTCGCCGAGGACCCGGCGGTGTTCTTCACGACGCCGCACTTCGACGGGTACGCGGCCGTGCTCGTGCACCTCGACGCGATCTCGCGTCGCCGCCTCGGCGAACTCGTGGCCGAGGCGTGGGTGGCGAAGGCGCCCGCGGCGCTCGTGCGCGAGCACCTCCGGCACGAACCCGACTGAGCGGCGACGAAGCGCGGCGCCTCAGGCACGCTCGGCGGCGGTCACCTCGTCTCGGGCCAGTCGCGTGCAGTTCGCGCACAGCCCGAACACGTCGACGACGTGCGCGGCGCCCGTGAAGCCGTGCTCGGCGGCCACCCTCTTCGCCCACGACTCCACCTCGCGCGCCTCGATCTCGACCGTGAGCCCGCAATTGCGGCAGATCAGGTGGTGGTGGTGACCGGTCGTGGTGCAGGCGCGGTACAGCGCCTCTCCGTCGGGCGACTGCAACGAGTCGGCCTCGCCGGTGGCCGCGAGGTCGCCGAGGGCGCGATACACGGTCGCGAGCCCGATGGGCGAGCCCGACGCGTGCAGCGTCGAGTGCAGCGCCTGCGCGCTGATGAAGCCCTCGGTGTCGTCGAGTGCCTCGCGTACGGCTTCGCGTTGCCAGGTGTTGCGTTTCATGCGGTGCGTGCGTCCTCTGCGGTCTCCACGGGTATGGCGACTCGGTTCCACGGTAGTCCGCGCAGCTTGGAGATCCCCAAGGCGACCACGAAGAAGCCGGTCGCGGCGAGCGCGATGCTGGGACCCGCGGCGACCGCGAGCCCGCGCGAGGCCAGCAGTCCGATGACGCCGGATGCCGCACCGATGACGGGTGCGGCGAGGAGGATGCCGCGGTAGGTCGGCACGACCAGCCGTGCGGCGGCGGCCGGTGCCGCGACGAGGGCGATCGCGAGGATCGCGCCGACGGCGGGCAGCGCGCTGACCACGGTGGCGGCGGTGAGTCCGAGCACGAGGAGCTCGACGGGCCACTCCCGGTGCCCCGCCGCCCGGAAGCCCGCCGTGTCGAACGTCGAGAACATGATCTGCCGGCCGAAGGCCACGACGACGAGCACGGAGACGACGGCGACGGATGCCGCGAGCACGATGTCCCCATCGGTCACGGTGAGGATCGACCCCACGAGCAGCGACTCCGCCCGCACCGGGAGGCCCGGGAGCAGCGCCTGCAGGATGGCACCCGCCGCGAACCCGCCGGTGAGCACGATGCCCGCGGCAACCTGCGCGCCCTGGTGGCGCAGTCGCGCGATGCCGGCCATGACCCCGACGAGCACGACGGAGGCCACGGCCGCACCGATCGGAACGCTCACGCCGAGGGCGGCGGCCGCGACCGCGCCCGGGTACGTGCCATGCGTGAGCGCCTGAGCGAAGAACGTGCGTCGCCGCAGCACGACCAGCGCGCCGACGAACCCGGTGCCGGCCCCGATCAGGATGGCCGCGACGAGCGCGCGTTCGAAGAACCCCATCAGCGCACCGCTCCGGATGCCGCGGTCACGCGGTCTCGGATCCACCGCGCGAGCAGGGCCACGGCGTACCCGACGATGAACACCGCCACGATCGTGCTGCCCGCCGGCAGGTCGACACCGGCGCCGACGGATGCCGCGAACCCGGCGGCGAGCCCGAGCCAGGCCGCGACGGCGGCGAACAATGCGGCGGCGGGGAAGAGCCACCACATGCGCTGGGTCATGAGGCGGGCGGCGGCGCCCGGCACGATGAGGAGGGCGAGCACGAGGAGCGTTCCGATGGTGCTCGCCGCAGCGACCACCACGAGTGCGACCGCGGCGTTGAGCACGAGGTCGAGCACGAGTCCGGATTCCCCGGCGGCTCGACTGCCCGCGCGGTCGAAGGCGCGGAACAGCTGCTGCTTGACCGTCACGAGCACGGCGGCGGCCGCGACGAGCGTGACGACGACGAGCGGCAGCACCTCGCCCGGCGGGATCGTGAGGACCCGTCCGAACAGGAGCGCCTCGAGTTCGCCCGCGTAGTCGTCGCGCCTCGACACCACGATCACGCCCACGCTGAACGTCGCGGTGAGCACGATGGCGATGGCGGCGTCGGAGGTCACGCCCGCGCGATCGAGCCAGGTCAGGATGACGGCGGCGGCCAACGCCGCGACGGCGGCGCCGGGCAGGAGCCCGGGCGTGCCGCCCACGGCGAGGCCGATCGCCAGGCCGGGGAACACCGCGTGCGTCAGCCCGTCGCTGATGAACTCGAGCCCTCGGAGATTGACGAGCACGCCCACGATGCCGGCGACGATGGCCAGCAGCAGCATGACGAGGAGCGCCCGCGCCATGAACGGGATGGCGAACGCGCCGAAGAGCGCGTCGATGAGACTCATCCGACGCCACTCCCCCAGCGGCCGGCAGCACATGCCGCTCGGGGCATCAGTGTTCCTCGTGTCCGGGCACGACCAGGGTGTGCTCGTCGATCTCGACTCCGACGCCCTCGAAGCACTCCTGCACGTTGTCGAGCGTGAGCACGGAATCGACGGGCCCGAACGCGAGCTGGCTGCCGTTGACGAGCACCACGTGGTCGCACACGAGCCGTGCGAGATCGAGGTCGTGCGTCGACACGAGGACGGCCACGCCCTGTCGCTTCAGGGAGTGGAGGGTGTCGATCAGCGCGTCGCGATTCGTCTGGTCGAGCCCATTGAACGGCTCGTCGAGCAACAGTAACCGCGGCTCCCCCGCCAGTGCTCGCGCGAGCAGGCCCCGCTGACGCTGCCCGCCCGACAGCTCACCGAAGCGCCGCTTCGCGTGGTCGGAGAGCCCGACGGTCTGGAGGGCGTGACGCACCGCGGCACGATCCTCTCGCCCGGGCCACCGGAGCAGGCCGAGCCGGCGGTACCTGCCCTGCATGACGACCTGCTCGAGGCTGATCGGGAACTCGGGGTCGACGTGGATCGACTGCGGGAGGAATCCGATCATGCGGTCTCGGGCATGTGCTTCGCGCGATGGGTCGGCTGCGGCATCCGTCACGGCGTCCGGCGCGGCCGCCCTGGCCCCGCCGACCTCGATGACGCCGGCGGTCAGGGGCACCAGTCCCAGCACGCCGTGGAGCAGCGTGGACTTGCCCGCGCCGTTGGGTCCGATGAGCGCGACCGCCTCGCCCGGCGCGATGCTGAGCTCGAGTCCGGTGACGCCGCCACCGCCCCGGTGGGTGAAGGCCGCACCCTCGAGTCGCAGCACCGGGGAGTCGCTCATGCCGTCATCCTTGCAGCACGGCCGGGAGCGGGGAAGGCTCGACACCCCACGACTCCAGGATCAGTCGTGCGTTGTGGAGCTGGCTGCCGAGGTACGTCTCGCCCTCCGAGCCCGGCGCGCCCAGTGCATCGCCGTACAGCGCATCGTCGCCCGAGTAGACCGTGACGCCCGCTTCGCGGGCGATCGTCTCCGCAGCCTTGGATGAGATGGATGCCTCGGAGAAGACGGCGAGCACGCCCGTCGAGCGGATGTCGGCGACGAGCCGGTCGATCTCGGCGGCGCTCGGCTCGGCGTTGTCGTCGAAGCTCGGGATGATGCTCCCCACGAACGTGATGTCGTAGGCGTCGACGAGATACGTGAAGGCGTCGTGGTTCGTCACGAGGAGCCGCTGCTCGACGGGCACCTGCGCGACGTTCTCCTCGATCCAGTCGTCGAGCGCCCCGAGTCGGTCGAGGTACGCCGCCTCGTTGGCGTCGAGCGCGTCGGTGTCGGTGCCGGAGACGTCGGCCAGCCCTGCGGCGATGTTCTCGACCATGTGCTCGGCGAGCTCGGGGTCGGTCCAGATGTGCGGGTTGCCGTCGGCGTGGTCGTGCTCGTCGGCCTCGTCGGCGTGGTCGTCGGCCTCGGCGACGTGTTCGTCATCGGCGTGATCGTCGGTGCCGAACAGCTCGATGCCCGTACTCGCGTCGACGAGCACCCCGTCGAAGCCCGACGCGCTGACGGCGTCGTCAAGCCAGCTCTCGAGGCCCCCGCCGTTGATCACGAGCGCGTCGGCCTCGGCGAGTGCGAGAAGTTGGCCCGCCGACGGGTCGAAGCCGTGCGCGCTCTGCCCCGCCGCGAGGAGCTGGGTGACCTCGGCCGAATCGCCGACGAGTTCTCGGGTGAAGTCCCCGACCTGGGTGGTCGTCGCCACGATGTTCGGACCGCCGGCCGCTCCCCCGCCGGCACCGGGGGTGGCGCAGGCCGAGAGACCGAGTGCCGCGGCCGTGATGACGGCGCCTGCTCCGAGCACGGTACGGGCACGGCGGACGGACGGCGCAGCAGGTCGGGTCATGGAACTACGGTAAACCTTATTGATAATGATTGTCAAAACCATTTGCAGGCGTCATCGTGGTCAAGACCTGTGGAGCATTCTGGCGACTGTCGCACGGACGTGCGAGCATGAGGCACGTGGATACGACGACGACCCCCCTCACGTTGCATCCGTTCACCCTCGCAGATGCCGAGCGCGTGCTCGCCGGAGAGGTCGACCCGCATGACGGCTGGGAGGGCGGCTACGCGTTCACCGACGAACCCGAGCTGCTCCGCGAGTTCGTGCAGGCGGTTCGAGAGACGGGCGACCCCGCGCCATTCGGTCCCTACCTGGTGCGACGTGGCAGCAATGGCGCGGCCATCGGGGGAGTGAACCTCTTCGGCCCGCCCGACGCCGACGGCGCGGTCGAGTTCGCCTTCGGCCTGGTGCCGGCGGTGCGCGGCCAGGGCTTCGCGCTGCCCGCCGTGCTCGAGACGATCGGCCTCGCCCGTTCGACCGGTGCGGCGATCGCCCGAGCCGCATGCGAGATCGCGAACCTGCCAGCCCGACGGGTGCTCGAGAACGCCGGGCTCGTCGAAGTCGGTCGCGCGGCCGACACCGTCACCTACGAGATCCGCCTCTGACCACTGCCCGCCGCGGGCCGGCGGGCCGCCGCACGCCACCGCCTCACTCGAGGAGCAGCGCGGGTTCCTCCATGATCGACGCCACGTCGGCGAGAAAGCGGCTGGCGACGTCGCCGTCGACCACGCGGTGATCGAATGACGCACCGACCGTGGTGACGAACCGCGGACGCACCTCGCCGTCGACGACCCACGGCTTCTGCTTGATCGTGCCGAGCGCGACGATGCCCACCTCACCCGGATTCAGGATGGGCGTGCCCGTGTCCATGCCGAAGACGCCGATATTCGTGATCGTGATCGTGCCGTTCTGCATCTCGGCGGGCTGGGTGCGCCCCTCTCGTGCGGTGAGCGTGAGTTGCTCGATCGCGGTGGCGAGCTCGGCCATGCTCATGGCCTGCGCCTCCTTGATGTTCGGCACGATGAGGCCACGCGGGGTCGCCGCCGCGATGCCGAGGTTCACGTAGTGCTTGACGATGATCTCGTCGTCGGTCCACTGCGCGTTGACCGTGGGGTTGCGCCGCACCGCCCAAACCATCGCCTTCGCCATGATGAGCAGGGGTGAGACCCGGACACCCGCGTAATCGGGCGACGACTTGAGCCGCTTCACGTATTCCATCGTGCGGGTGGCATCGACATCGACGAAGACACTCACATGCGGCGCCGAGTATGCGCTCAGCACCATGGCCTGCGCGATGGCCTTGCGCACGCCCTTGACCGGGATGCGGTCCTCGCGATCGGTGGGCCATTCCGGCGTCTGGATATTGCGGAAGACGCTGACCTGGCTCGCTTCCCGAATCACGTCGTCTCGCGTGATGTCGCCGATCGGGCCGGTCGGGCTCACGCGCGACAGGTCGACCCCGAGATCCTTCGCAAGCTTGCGGATCGGCGGCTTCGCGATGACGGGCATGCCGGATTCCGATCGCGGCATGCTCGGGGTCGATGTCCCGCCGGTGGGCTGAGCAGGGGAGTCGGCCGGCGGAGTCGAGGGCACCACCGGCGCCGGACGCGGAGCCGCCAGGTGCTCGTGGGCACCGCCGGGCGACGGATGCCGCTTCCGACGTGTGGCGGTGTGCCCCGAGGATCCGTGGCCGACGAGCACCGCTCCGCCTCCCTCGCTCGCGACCGGGGCGTGCGAGGCCACGGTGCCAGCCGGGGGAGTCGCCGAGGTCGCGGGGGCGGGCGCAACAGACGGCGCGGCGGCGGCTGGCGGCGCGGCGGCAGAGGAGCCGGCGGGCGCCGAGGGCGCCGAGGCATCCGGTGTCGCATCATCGGTGCGGATGACGAGGATCGGCGTGCCGACATCGACCGTGCGGCCCTCCTCGACGAGCAGTTCGGCGACGATGCCCTCGAACGCGCTGGGCAGCTCGACCAGGGACTTGGCCGTCTCGATCTCGACGAAGACCTGGTCGAGCTCGATGCGGTCGCCGGGGGCGACCCGCCACTGCACGATCTCGGCCTCGGTGAGTCCTTCGCCGACATCGGGCAGCGGGAACCGGATCTCGTTCATGTCTCTACCCTCGCAGTCGATCTATGCCGTCGCCGTCATGCAGGTGCACCGGTTCGTCGCGTGTCAGTACGCCAGTGCCCGGTCGACGGCCTCGAGCACCCGGTCGGGGCTCGGCAGGTATTCGCTCTCGAGTGCGGCCGGAGGGAACGGCGTGTCGAATCCCGACACGCGCAGCACCGGCGCCTCGAGCGAGTAGAAGGCGCGCTCGGCCACGGTCGCGGCGATCTCGGAGCCCACGCTCACGAATCCGTATGCCTCCTGGGCCACGATGAGGCGCCCGGTACGTTGCACCGAGTCGAGCAGGGGGCCGTAGTCGATGGGGGAGAGGGAGCGCAGGTCCACGACCTCGAGGCTCGTGCCCTCCTCGGCGGCGATGTCGGCCGCCTGGAGGAGGGTCGAGATCATCGCGCCATGGCCGACGACCGTGACATCCGTGCCCTGACGGATGACCCGGCTGGCGTGCAGCGGCACACCCGAGTGATCCTGGTCGACGGGGCCCTTCGGCCAGTAGCGGCTCTTCGGCTCGAAGAACAGCACGGGATCGTTCGAGGCGATCGCCTCCTGGATCATCCAGTACGCGTCATGCGGGCTCGACGGGCTCACCACGCGCAGGCCCGGAGTGTGGGCGAAGTAGGCCTCGGGGCTCTCCTGGTGATGCTCGATCGAACCGATGTGCCCGCCGTACGGCACGCGGATCACGATCGGCATCGAGATGGTGCCGTCGTGGCGCACCGTGAGGCGTGAGAGTTGCGTGGTGATCTGGTCGAACGCCGGGAAGATGAAGCCGTCGAACTGGATCTCGATGACAGGGCGATACCCGCGCATGGCGAGTCCGATCGCGGTGCCGACGATGCCCGACTCCGCGAGCGGCGTGTCGAGTACGCGACGATCGCCGAACTCCGCCGAGAGCCCCTCGGTCACCCGGAAGACACCCCCGAGCGGCCCGATGTCCTCGCCCATGAGGAGCACCTTCTCGTCGGCCAGCATCGCCTCGCGGAGCCCTGCGGTGATGGCCTTCGCCATCGACAGGGTCTGCACGCCGCGCATGCCCGGTTCGGCATACTCGGCCTGTCCAGCGGTTTCACCGGCCTCGATCGGATCGACCGCGGATGCCGCGGCGGCCTGCTCGATCGGATCGGCCACGATCTGCTCCTCAGAGCGCGCGGTCATGCCGTTCCTCCCTCGAAGCCCGTCTCGTAGGACTCGAGCCATGCGTGCTCCTCGACCATGAGCGGATGCGGCTCGCTGTACACGTGCTCGAAGATCTGCTCGCGCGTGGGAGCGGTGAGCGTGAGCGCCCGGCGACGGAGGTCGGCCGCGACATCCGCCGCCTCGCGGTCGACCTCGTCGAAGAACGCGGCGGATGCCCCGCGCCCCTCGAGCCAGGTGCGGTAACGCGTGATGGGGTCGCGCTCCGACCAGTAGGCGACCTCGGCGTCGGTGCGGTACTTCGTGGGATCGTCGGCGGTGGTGTGCGCGCCCATGCGGTAGGTGAGCGCCTCGATGAGGCTCGGACCTGCGCCTGAACGGGCCTCCTCGAGCGACTGGCGCGTGACGGCGTAGCTCACGAGCACGTCGTTGCCGTCGATGCGCACCCCGGGCATGCCGAAACCGCCGCCGCGCAGCGACAGCGGACTGCGCGACTGGCGCGACACGGGGACGGAGATGGCCCACTGGTTGTTCTGGATGAAGAAGACCTGCGGCGTCTGGTAGCTCGAGGCGAACACGAGCGCCTCACTCGCGTCGCCCTGCGAGGTCGCGCCGTCGCCGTAGTACACGAGCACCGCGGCATCCGCTTCGGGGTCGCCCGTGCCGACGAGCCCGTCGAACTGGATGCCCATGGCGTAGCCGGTGGCGTGCAGCGTCTGCGACGCGAGCACGAGCGTGTAGAGGTGGAAGTTGCCGGTCTCGGCGGGGTTCCAGCCGCCGAGGGTGGCGCCGCGCAGGAGCGACAGGATGTTCACGGGGTCGAGCCCGCGGATGATACCGACGATGTGCTCGCGGTACGACGGGAAGATGTGGTCCTGCGGGCGGGCAGCGCGCGCGGATCCGACCTGTGCGGCCTCCTGGCCGTGGCTCGGCACCCAGAGGGCGAGCTGCCCCTGCCGCTGCAGGTTCGCGCCCGCGACATCGATGCGGCGGGAGATCGCCATGTCGCGATAGAACTGCTCGAGCATGGAGTCGGGCAGAGCCTCGACGAGGGGGAGGTACGGCTCGGCCTCGGGGGTCGGGCGCAGCTCTCCGGCTGGGTTCAGGAGCTGGACCGTCGGCGCGGTGAAGTCTCTCTCGCGGGCTGCCACCGTTCCACGCTACCCGCTACGCGGGGTGCCCTTCTTGTGAGGCCGGTACAAGCTCGCTCAGGATCCGGAGGAGGGTATCGACAGACTCCGGCTCGCCCACCGAGATGCGGATGCCCTCGGGCGGGAACGCCCGGGTGACGAGCCCGGCATCGAAGAGGCGCTCCGCAACCGCGGTCGTCGCCTCGCCGGCGGGCAGCCAGACGAAGTTGCCCTGCGCCTGCGGAACGGGCCATCCTTGCGCGACCAGCGCGGCCCGGAGTTCATCGCGGCGCCCGGCGATGATGCTCACGCGTTCGAGCAGCTCGGCCTCGGCGGCCGGCTCGAGCGAGGCGAGGGCCGCGGCGCTCGCGGTGCCCGTCACCCCGAGCGGAATGGCCGTCGCGCGCGCAGCGTCGAGGATCGGCACCGGTCCGATCGCATAGCCGACCCGAAGCCCGGCGAGCCCGTACGCCTTCGAGAAGGTGCGCAGGATCACGAGGTTGGGGTACCGGCCGATGAGGGAGCGGCCGTCGACGGATGCCCCGTCGGCGACGAACTCGATGTACGCCTCGTCGAGCAGCACGAGCAGGTCGCTCGGCACCCGGGCCATGAACCCCTCGAACTCGGCGGCCGTCACGATGACGCCCGTCGGGTTGTTGGGGGAGCAGACGATGACCACCCTGGTGCGGTCGGTGATGGCGGCCGCCATGGCGTCGAGGTCGTGCCCATGGTCGGGGCGGTTCGGCACGGTCACGCTCGTGGCGCCCGTGACCGTGACGAGTCCGGGGTAGGCCTCGAACGAGCGCCACGAGTACACCACCTCGTCGCCGGGCTGCGCGGCCGCCGCGATGAACTGCGCGAGGAGCGACACGGAGCCCGCGCCGACGAGCACCTCGTCGGCCGTGACGCCGTACCGAGCGGCGAGACGCTCGCGAAGCGCGAGGGCCGTGGCGTCGGGGTATCGGTTGATCTCGTCGGCGGCCGCGGCCACCGCGGCGACGACGCCGGGAAGCGGCGGGAACGGGTTCTCATTGCTCGAGAGCTTGAACCCGTCGGCGGGGGCCGGCCGGCCCTGACGGTACGGCGGAAGGGCGGCGATCTCGGGGCGAAGGCGGACACTCGCCCCCGTGGGCTCCGGTGCGGTCACGGATTCCACCGTACCCCTTCGATCGCACGCGCCTCTCTGCCAGAGTTGGAGCATGCGGTTCATCGTCAAGGTCATCGTCGTCGCGCTCGCCCTGTGGCTCACGACCTTCATCGTCTCGGGCGTGAAGGTGGTGCCCTACGAGGACACGACCGTCGCGGCGGTGCTCACGTACCTGCTCATCGCCCTCATCTTCGGCCTCGTGAACGCGGTCGTCGGCACGTTCGTGCGCATCGTCGCGTTCCCGTTGTACGTGCTCACGCTGGGACTCATCTCGTTCATCGTGAACGGCCTGCTACTCCTCCTCGTCGCGTGGATCAGCGACCTGATGGGCTTCGGCCTGGTGGTCGACGGGTTCTGGTGGGGTGTGCTCGGCGCTCTCGTGCTGGGCCTCATCAGCTGGCTGATCGGGCTCATCGTTCGTCCGGCGAAGGACTGAGGTCGCGGCTCGCCCGCCAGTCGCTGCGTTCGCCCGGCGCTCCTCCGGTGATGTCGGCGACGAGCTCGCGGAAGCCGGCCAACCGCGCCTCGTCGGAGTCGTCGGCCAGCACGGCCGTCTCGCGATAGCGCGCGAGCTCGTGAGCCGGCAGGAGCGCGTCGTACGATCGGCCCGGCTCGAGCACGCTCCGCGACACGGTGACCCGCTCGTCGGCCGGACGTCCCGATCCTCCGGTTGCGGGAACCAGGTCCTCGTCGTGCTCGAACGAGAGCAGGCCGACGCCCTCGCGTGTGGGAGCTGAGGCGACCGGGCCACCGAGGTTCACGGCACCGACCGCGTTGAGCTCGGGGTCGGCGGCGAGCCCCGCTGCGACGATCCCGCCGCCGGAATAGCCCACCGGAAGGATCGGGTCGTTCGGCCGCACGCCCGCCTCGGCCATGGCCTCGCGCACCGCCCGCTCGGTGGCGCCGGTGTCGGCGCCGAGCGGCCGCAGCGCGTCTGCCCAGCTATCGTCGGCGACACCGTGCGCGTTCGAGGTGTGGTCGAACGGCTCCGCGCCGGCGACGACGGTGGCCTCGACGGTGCCCCCGATGTACACGATGAACCGCGGCTCGTCGGGCTCGCCATAGCGCTCGATGCGGATCTGCGGCTGATTCGAGCCGGGCGCCGGTACCCGGTCGGCGAGGTCGCCGAGGCCCTTGGGCGGCTCGACCCGCGCGGTCGAAGGCCCGGCACCGCCCGGAGCCGAACCGTCAGCGCGGTCGACCCGCTCGACGCGCACCGGACCGTCGACGAGCACGCGGCTGCCGGCCAGACCGGCGAGGCCGGTGAGCCCCAGCAGAACCGTCGCCGATTCGGGCGCGCCAACGCCGTCGCCCAGCGCCCGCACGACCGCGGGCGGCAGGGGCGCGTGGACGGCGCCCGCCGCGAACTCGTCGGCGTGATCGCCGGCGAGTGCCACGAGCCGCACGAACGCAGGATCGGAGAGCAGGCCGCGGTGCTCCTCCAGCCAGGTCGCAAGCGGGGTGGGTCCCCACCCGATACTGCGGAAGGCGGCCGAACCCGCCCATTGCCCGCCCGCGACCAGCAGGGCGCCGGCGATCGCCGCGGGTGACATGAGGAGGGCGCCGATCCACGGGGCGGCGAGGGCGGCGCCGAACGCCCACAGCCCGTCGATCATCCGCTCGGTCGCCCCGTATCGCTCCGCGGACTCGAGCAGCGATCGGTGCAGTACACGCGCCCGCTCGGTGGCGCGGTCGAACCCGAGGCCGGCGGCGTGCAGGAGCGACGTCGGCGAAAACATGGCATTCATGCCGACGGGCGGCTCCTCGAGCCTGAGCTCGCCGAGCCCGCGCTCGATGACGCCCACGCGCGCGATCCAGTCGGCGATGGTCGCATCGGCCGCCGCGAGCCTGGCGGCGTCGACGAACAACCCTTCGACGGCGACGGTCGTCGCACCGCCGCTCGAGATGGTGAGGTCATCGCTCATCGCCAACCCGTCCCCACGACGGGCTGCGCGTCGAGATCGGACTGCAGACGGCGGGTCCGCTCCTCGAGGGCGATCTCGGCCTCCGCGAGGCATGCGAGCGCCCGGATGAGCAGCGAGCGCAGTTCCTCGAGTCGCTCGAGGTACCGGTCGGCCGCCGTCGAGCGCCACGCGCCGGTGCCCGGTGGACAGAGCGTGGGCACGGTGAGCCGCACGTCCTCGTGCAGCGATCGCAGCATCATGAGATGACGGCGCGCGCTGTCGACGAGCTGGGGTGTGACCGGACGGGCGAGAAACGCGAGGGGATCGTCGGAGTCGGGCATGCACCCGAGCGTCGCGGACGGGCACGCGGGGCACTCGTGCGGCCGCGTCATACGTACACGGCCGACATCCGGAAGCGCCTGTGGAGGACGACCCACGACCCACCCAGCCGTCGCTCCGCTCAGTCGGTGAGTACCTGCTCGAGCCCGTGCACGCCCATGCGGCCGAACGGGCTCGACATGCCGGCCTGCCCCACGGTGGCGGAGGCGAGCACGAGCGCCCACCCGCGCGCCCGGTCCCAGGTCGCCTCGTCCACCTCCCGACGCCGCTCGAGGTCCGCGCGGAAGCTCCGCCGCGACGGCGGGTCGAACGTCAGCCACGCGGTCGCGAGATCGGTCGACGGGTCGCCCGCGGTCAGGTCGCCGAAGTCGACGACGGCGGCGAGGGCTCCGGATGCCGCGAGCACCAGGTTCCCGGGATGCAGGTCGCCGTGCAGCCACACGGGCGGCGCCGACCAGACGGGTGCGGCGAGCGCGCGCTCCCACACGTCGGTGAGGCGCCCGTGCTCGGGGAGCCGGCCGCTCGCCAACCGTGCGCGCACGGACTCGTCGCGGTGCGCGAGCGGAACGCCGCGATACGGGTTCGCCGGGGCATCCGGTGGAGCGGGCGTACCGAGTTCGGCGACGAAGGCCGCGAGCCCCGCGACCGCCGCACCACGCGCCGCCGCGTCGAACGCGACCCCGTCGGTGCCCTCGTACCACGGCACGATGCTCCACGGTGCGTCGTAGCCGAGCTCGGGCGCCGGCTCGCCGACGCGCACAGGGGAGGGGACGGACACCGGCAGCCGGGGAGCGAGCGCGGGAAGCCAGCGCTGCTCGTTCCGCATGAGCCCGATGGCAAGGCGACGTCGCGGCATCCGGACGGCGTAGCGGTCGCCGAGGCGGAACATCACGTTGTCCCAGCCGTTCGCCACGAGCTCGACCGGACCAGCGAGGTCGGGGTGCTGGGTCGCCACGAGCCGCGCTGCGAGCGCCGCATCGACGTGCAGCTCGGGCGGAGGGGCATCCGTCATCGTGATCCCTCCTCCGATCGCGGCGACCAGCGTACCCGAGTGCCCGATTTGCCTGCTGTGGGATCGGGCGTCGTCGTCCAGAATGGGAGCATGACGCGAGCGGAACCCGCGGGGGACGCCGCGCAGCTCTTCCGGGTCTCCTTCGTGTGCACCGGCAACATCTGCCGCTCTCCGATGGCCGAGGTGGTGCTGCGCTCCCTCGCCGAGGGTGCCGGACTCGGCGAACGCCTCGCGATCGAGTCGGCCGCAACGGGGGACTGGCACGTGGGAGAGCGGGCAGACCAGCGCACGCTCGACGCCCTCGAACGCGCCGGGTACGACGGGTCCCACCACCGGGCCCGCCAGTTCGACGCCGCGGACTTCCGCTCGCTCGACCTCATCGTCGCCTTCGACCGGGGGCAGGCGCGGGTGCTGCGCAACTGGGCGCCGTCGCAGATCGACCAGGACAAGGTGCGGCTGCTCCTCGAGTTCCACCCCGAGCTCGCCGCGTTGCAGGACGTGCCCGACCCCTACTACTCCGACTCGGCGACCTTCGATCGAGTTCTTGGGATGATAGAGCGGTCGACTCAGGCGCTCTTCCGGCAACTCGCCCCCGCACTCAGACAAGGAATCCGATGACTTCGCTGCCTCCCCAGCCGCTCAGCCCGCTCGACGGACGGTACCGCTCGGCGGTCGGCGAGCTCGGTGAGCACCTCTCGGAGGCCGGACTCAACCGGGCGCGCGTGCAGGTCGAGGTCGAGTGGCTCATCGCGCAGACCGACCGGCGCTTCTTCGGCTCGTCGCCGCTCTCGAGCGAGCAGACGGCGCAGCTGCGCAGTGTCGTGACCGAGTTCGGGCAGGCCGACATCGACGAGCTCGCAACCCTCGAGGCCACGACGCGGCACGACGTGAAGGCCGTCGAGTACTACGTGCGCCGCCGACTGGAGTTGCTCGGGCTCGACGCCATCGGCGAGCTCACGCACTTCGCGTGCACGAGCGAGGACATCAACAACCTCT
Organism: Agromyces sp. NPDC052230; assembly: GCF_040679595.1. Classification (NCBI taxonomy): domain Bacteria; kingdom Bacillati; phylum Actinomycetota; class Actinomycetes; order Micrococcales; family Microbacteriaceae; genus Agromyces; species Agromyces sp. NPDC052230. The sequence goes on from NZ_JBFAVC010000001.1 coordinate 649,219, forward strand.
CCTACGCCATCACCGTGCGCGACGCCGTGCAGCAGGTGTGGCTGCCGAAGTTCCGCGGCGTGATCGACGCCGTTGCCGCCCTCGCCGTCGAACACCGCGATGCCGCCATGCTCTCGCGTACGCACGGCCAGCCCGCCACGCCGACCACCATGGGCAAGGAGCTGGCCGTCTTCGCGCACCGTCTCGCACGCATCGCGAAGCAGATCGAGGGCACCGAGTACCTCGGCAAGTTCTCGGGGGCCACCGGCACGTTCTCGGCGCATGTGGTCGCTGCTCCGGATGTCGCGTGGCCCGAGGTCTCGCGCGAGTTCGTCGAGTCGCTCGGCCTCACCTGGAACCCCCTCACCACCCAGATCGAGTCGCACGACTGGCAGGCCGAGCTCTACGGCAAGGTCTCGCACGCGAACCGCGTGCTGCACAACCTCGCCACCGACATCTGGACGTACATCTCGCTCGGCTACTTCCGGCAGATCCCCGCCGCCGGCGCGACGGGGTCGTCGACCATGCCGCACAAGGTGAACCCGATCCGCTTCGAGAACGCCGAGGCGAACCTCGAACTGTCGAGCGCCGTGCTCGACTCGCTCGCCGCCACCCTCGTGACGAGCCGCCTGCAGCGCGACCTCACCGACTCGAGCGCACAGCGCAACATCGGCGTGGGCTTCGGCCACTCGCTGCTCGCGCTCGACAACATCCAGCGCGGTCTCGGCGAGATCGACCTCGACGCGGGGGCGCTCGCCGCCGACCTCGACGGCAACTGGGAGGTGCTCGGCGAGGCCATCCAGACGGTCATCCGCGCCGAGGTGGTCGCCGGGCGCTCGACGATCACCGACCCGTATGCGCTCCTCAAGGAACTCACCCGGGGCAAGCGCGTCGGCGCGGCCGATCTCGCGACATTCGTCGAGGGCCTCGAGATCGGGGATGCCGCGAAGCAGCGCCTGCTGGCGCTGACCCCGGGCAGCTATACAGGCATCGCGTCGGAGCTCGTCGACCGCCTGCACTGAGCCCGGCGGCGGGCCCCCGGGCCCGCGCGGCGCCACGCGAGAGGTGTCAGCCGTGCGAGGACGGCGGTGGTGGGGGCATGTCGTCGGGGTCGTCGAACCCCGAGTCATCCCGCTTCACGGCCATCGCGAACAGGGCCATCGTCACGAGCACGACGATGAACACGCCGCCCGCCGTGATGAGGGTGAGCGTCCAGTCGCGCGTCACCATGAGCACGATGGCGCTCGTGAAGATCGCGGCGATGGCGGCACCGCCCACATACTCGATCGGACGCAACACCTCGCGTCGGCTGGGCCGGTATTCGCCGGGGGACTGGCTCACGACTGCTGCTCCGTTCCGGCGGCGGCTCGATCTGGTGCCGCAGCCCACTTCGACGACAATCCGCCGATGATGAGGTAGACCCCGAGGATCACGAGGTACGCGCCGAGCAGGCCGACCGCGGTCACGGCGTCGGGCGGCAGCAGCAGGAACACGATCGCCAGCACCGCGGTGAACGCGCCGGTGGCGATCCAGTCGCGGGCGGCCGACGTGCGACCGCGCGAGCGCAGGCCGGCGTAGAGCTCCACGAAACCGGTGACGGCGGCCCAGACGCTCACGAGGTAGAGCAGGAACGCGAGTCCGCCGGGAACCGTGAGCGCGATGATGCCCGCCGCGGCGGTCACGACCGCGTTGACGGCGAACAGCGATCGGGTGCCCGGCACCGTGACCGTGCGCAGGGCGAGCGCGCCGACCACGAGACCCGAGACGAGCGCCCAGATGCCGAACACCAGGAGCCCGAACGCCGGCGAGTGATCCTGCGAGAACGCGATGGCCACGCCGGGGACGACGGCGAGCGCGCCGCGCACGACCGGAACGACCCAGAAGTGGGCTGCGTGCTCCGGGGCGGCATCGCGGGCGGTGGCCACGGCGACCTCTTTCACATCGGAGGGGGGTACCGATCCATCCTACGCGTCGCCTTCCTGCGCGGATGCCGCGAGCCGAGCGGATGCCGCAAGCCCGTCAGCGACGAGACGACGGATGCCGCGGCGCGAGGCCGCGGCATCCGTCGTCATCTCCGGACCGTTCAGAGCGCCTTGAGGATGTCCTCGACCCGGTCCTTGGCGTCGCCGAACAACATCTGGGCGTTGTCGCGGTAGAACAGCGGATTCGCCACGCCCGCGTAGCCCGACGCCATGGAGCGCTTGAACACGATGACGTTCTCGGCCTCCCAGACGCGGAGCACCGGCATGCCCGCGATGGGGCTGCTCGGGTCCTCGGCCGCGGCCGGGTTCACCGTGTCGTTCGCGCCGATGACGAGCACGACCGACGTGGACGCCAGGTCGTCGTTGATCTCGTCCATCTCCTCGACGATGTCGTACGGCACCTTCGCCTCGGCGAGCAGCACGTTCATGTGCCCCGGCAGGCGACCGGCGACCGGGTGGATGCCGAAGCGCACGTCGATGCCGCGCTCGCGCAGCTTGTGCGTCAGGTCGGCGACCGGGTATTGCGCCTGCGCGACCGCCATGCCGTACCCGGGCGTGATGACCACGCTCGACGCGTTCTTCAGCATGTCCGCGGCATCCTCGGCGTTGATCTCGCGGTGCTCGCCGACCTCCTCGTCGCCCTTCTTCGGCGCCTCGATGCCGAACCCTCCCGCGATGACCGAGATGAATGAGCGGTTCATGGCCCGGCACATGATGTACGACAGGTACGCACCCGAGGAGCCCACGAGCGCGCCGGTGACGATGAGCAGGTCGTTGTTCAGCAGGAAGCCCGCGGCGGCCGCCGCCCAGCCCGAATAGCTGTTCAGCATCGACACGACGACGGGCATGTCACCACCGCCGATCGAGGCGACGAGGTGCCAGCCGAGGGCGAGGGCGAGCGCCGTCACGACGACGAGCAGCCACAGCTGCGGGTCGATGACGTACCAGACCGTGAGGGCCACGAACACGACCAGCGCGCCGAGGTTGAGCACGTTCTTGCCCGGCAGCACGAGCGGCGCCGACTTCATGCGCGCCGACAGCTTGAGGAACGCGACGATCGATCCGGTGAAGGTCACGGCGCCGATGAAGACCCCGATGAAGACCTCGGCGTGGTGGATGTCGCGCAGCGCGCCCTCGAGGCCCGGGTCCTCGAGGTGGCCGTTCCAGCCGACGAGCACGGCGGCGAGACCGACGAAGCTGTGCAGCAGGGCGATGAGCTCGGGCATGCCGGTCATCTGCACCACGCGGGCCCGCCAGAGGCCGATGGCGGCGCCGATGATCACGGCTGCGACGAGCAGGCCGAGGCCGACCATGACGGATGGCTCGCCCCAGCCGTCGCTGAACGTCAGCCAGACGGTGGCGATGAGCGCGATGGCCATGCCGATCATGCCGTAGGTCACACCGGCGCGGGAACTCTCGTGGCGGCTCAGGCCGGCGAGGCTCATGATGAAGAGCAGGGCCGCGACGATGTACGCGGCGCCCGCGATGGACTCGGGGGTCAACAGGGTTTCAGGCACAGGGGGCTCCTAGGGGACGTCGTCGTCGTTCGCGCGGTCAGCTGCTTGCCCGGTCGCCCTTGGCGAACATTCCGAGCATGCGCCTGGTCACCGCGAATCCACCGAAGACGTTGATGCTGGCGATGAGGATGGCGATCGTCGAGAGCACCTGCACGACGAGCACGTCGCTCGTGACCTGCACGATCGCGCCGACGATGATGATGCCCGAGATGGCGTTCGTCACGCTCATCAGCGGGGTGTGCAGGGCGTGCGCGACCTTGCCGATGACGTAGAAGCCGACCACGACCGAGAGCACGAGCACCGTGAAGTGCTGCGGCAGCGGGTCGGGCGCGAAGGCGTTCACCAGGAACAGCGCGGCGATGCCCGCCGCGATGAGCGCGAGACGGCCGCCCTTCGAGAGGGTGCGCTTGGGCTTGGGGGCAACGGCGGTCGCCGCATCCGTCGCCGGAGCCTTCGCGGCGGGAGCCGCCGAGACCTGCACGGGAGGGGGCGGCCAGGTGGTCTCGCCCTCCCGCACGACCGTGACCGAACGCTGCACGATGTCGTCGAAGTCGAGGACGAGCTGCCCGTCCTTGCCGGGCGTCAGCAGCTTGATGAGGTTCACGAGGTTCGTGCCGTACAGCTGCGACGCCTGCGTCGGGAGGCGGGAGGCGAGGTCGGTGTAGCCGAGGATGACGACGCCGTTGGGCGTGACGATCCGTTCGCCGGCGACCGAGCCCTCGACGTTGCCGCCCATGCCCGCCGCCATGTCGACGATGACGCTGCCCGACTTCATGCCCGCGACATCCGCCGCCGTGATCAGCTTCGGCGCCGGGCGACCCGGGATGAGGGCCGTGGTGATGACGATGTCGACGTCGCGGGCCTGCTCGGTGTAGATCTCGGCGGCGCGGCGGTCGTAGGCCTCGCTGGTGGCCTTGGCGTATCCGTCGGAGGACTCCATGACCTCGTCGACCTCGACCTTGAGGTACTCGCCGCCGATCGACTTCACCTGGTCGGCGACCTCGGGGCGGGGGTCGGTGGCGCGCACGATCGCGCCGAGGCTCGAGGCCGCGCCGATCGCGGCGAGCCCGGCGACGCCGGCGCCCGCGACGAGCACCTTCGCCGGCGGAACCTTGCCCGCGGCAGTGACCTGGCCGGTGAAGAACCGGCCGAATTCGTGCGCCGCCTCGATGACGGCGCGATACCCGGCGATGTTCGCCATCGAGCTCAGCACGTCCATCGACTGCGCGCGCGAGATGCGCGGCACCGCGTCGAGAGCGAGCGCGGTGACGCCGCGAGCCGACAGCGCCGCGAGGAGCTCGGGCCGCAGCGCCGGGCTCAGCAGGCCGATGAGCGTCGTACCCGGCTGGAGCTGGGCGATCTCGTCGTCGGTCGGAGGGTTCACCTTGAGCACGATGCCGCTCGCGAACGCCTCCGCATGCGAGACGACGGATGCCCCGGCGTCGACGTATGCGGCATCCGGGAACGACGACTCGGAACCCGCGCCCGACTCGACCACGACCTCGTAGCCCAGCCCGATCAACTGCTTCACGGTCGCCGGCGTCGCCGCCACCCGGGTCTCCGAGCCCTGCTCGGTGACCACCCCGATACGCGTCATGTGGTTCTCCTCCTCGTCGAAGCGACCGCCTTCGGCCGCGCGACCTGTCGCTGTGTGCGTGTGTGGGCTTGGCCGGAAACGATACGCCCCTCGAGCGCGCGAATGCGCCCTGGAGCGAGGCATCTTCGAGTGCACCTCTCACACGGAGTGCAGCGGCGCCGCCGGTTCGGGGGTCCCGCGCCGGGGGTGCAGCTGCACGTCGTTCAGAGTATGTCGCAGATTTCGAGGTTCATGCCGAATCGGCCTCTGCAGCTTGGAAAGATATGAAGATCTTTCAGCTGGCAGAAAATTCGCGTTGGTCGCGACCACGGAACGGAACGGATGCCGCGAGCGCGAACGTGAGCACGGAACCGGTGCCGAGCAGGGCCGTCAGCATGCCCGCGGGCCTCGTGAGCGCCAGTCGTTCGCCACCCACCGACGGACCGGTCGCACCGACGCCCGCGGCGACCGCGCCGCTTAGCACGCCCGCGACAACCCGCGTCCACTTCCGCCCCCGACCGGCGAGCGCGTATCCGCCGGCCAGTGCGCCGAGCGCCACTCCGCCAGCCGCGCTGCCCTCACCGGTCGTCCTGAGCGTGGCGATGGCACCGCGCTTCGTGAGCGGGACGACGCCGACGATGATGGGCGCCGCGGCGATCGCCCGGCGCCACGGCAGCTCTCCGCCGCTGCGTCGACGATGTTCGGCCCAGCCGTAGAGTCCACCGACGAGCGTGGCGGGCAACAGCACGCCCACGAATGTGCCGTACCAGCTGACCTCGGTCTTCGGTCCCGCGAGAGCCGTCATGTAGCTGCGGAATCCGGCAGCCCAGGTGAGGCCGGCGAGGGCTCCCGTCGCCACCGCGAGCGACACGCGGCACCGGCCGATCATGGACGCGCTCCCGCGGCGGCAGGCTCGGCGGGCACTGGAATGCGAACGTTCCCGGTGCGCCGGAACGGAATCGATGCGGCGAGGCAGAATACGACCACCGCCACCCCGCCGAGCAGCGCAGCCCACGCCCCCCTCGGCTCGTCGAGGCCAAGGCGCGTGCCGCCGATCGATCCGGTGGTCACCACCATCGCGACGACGATCAGCGCCGCGAGCGCTCCGCAGGGGATCCGCGCCCACACAGGGCCGCGCCCGGATACCGCGAATCCGCCCGCGACGGCGGTGAGGGCGATTGCGATCGCCCCGCCGCCAAGACCTTGGGTGACGAGGCCCTCGATGGCGCCCGGCATCGTGAGCGGCGTGACCGCGAACACGAGGGGCGCGAGCGCGAGCCATCGCCAGTGGGGGCGACCGCCGATGCGCCTCAGATACTCGGCCAGTCCGAGGAGTGCGCCGACGAGCGTGGCGGACCCGAGGATCGCCACGAACGTGCCGTACCAGTCGAACTGTGATTCGGCGCCCGCCATCTCGGCCATCCAAGCTCGGAACGCCGCTCCCCAGAACAGCCCGCCGATCGCGCCGACGGCGAGGAAGCGCCATCGAGACGGGCGTGCCGAGGTGCCGGAGATTTCGAAGCGCGCGTCCATGCGGCAGTCCTTCACGGTTGAACAGGCTCGCCTGTTATTCAGGCTAACCTTAGTACTGCTATGGATGCCGCACAACAGCCCGATTCGGAACGGATCAACACGGTCGCCCTGCTGGGCCGCGCCTACAGCAGGCTCGGATTCCAGATCGTCGACGGGGTGATCGGCTCCGGATTCCCGCAGAAGCCCCGGCACTCGGCGGTCTTCGCGCAGATCAGCCCCGAGGGGTCGCGAATCACCGACCTCGCGCGAAGGGCGAACATGACGCCGCAGTCGATGGGCGAGATCGTCGACGAGCTCGAGGAGCTCGGCTACGTCGAGCGGCGCTCGGATCCGACCGACCGCCGGGCCAAACTCGTCACGCTCACGGCGCTCGGCCGGAGGTGCGTCGCGGCCGGCGAGCAGACCATCCGCGGCCTCGAGTCCGAGATCGACGAGCGCATCGGCACCCGGGCGCACGCCGAGCTGCGGCGCATGCTCGAACGCCTCGTCGCGGAAGAGTGAGGCGAAGCGCGAGTCGGCGGCCCGCAAGTATCTCTGGTCGACCGACCCTCAGGCGAGCCCGCGGTACTTCGAGCGCGCGTAGTCGTGGTACGGCGCCGGAGCGACGGTCGCGCGGATCCGCACCTGGCGGTGATCCTGATCGACCGAGTCCTTGCGGGTGATCGGGTTCTCGCCCCACACGACCTCGACGACCGCACCCTCGGCGACGTCATCGTCGATGGTCGCGAGTGACATGTACAGCTGGTCGTAGGCGACGTAGCCGGCATCCGTCGAGATGCCGACCTGCTTGCCGTCCTGCAGCACCTCGTCCATCTGGAAGAGCCCGTAGCGGGCCTTCGGGAAGTCGAGGTACTTCGCCGGGGTTCCGGGTTCGAGCTGCGACCTGACCACGTCGGCGACGTCCTCGGCGTTCCAGAGCAGGGTCACCTTGCGACGTTTCGGGTCCGCGGCGATCTTCTCGAGCGCTTCGCGGCCATGGAAATCATGGTCGAACTTCACCGAACGACCGAGACCGAGGTCGAAGGGCGTCATGTAGTAGTCGTGGATGTCGTCGGACGTCAGCGATCCGCCGATCGATCCGGCGCGGGCCGCGGGCAGCCACTCGCGGTACTCGGCGAAGTCCTCGTCGAAGATCGCGGGGAACGGCGTCGGCACCCAGCCCGATTCCAGCGGGGTCGACGAGTACGCCTTCGCGCCGACGCGTCGGATGCCGAATTCCTCGCCCGCCTCCATGATCGCGTCGAGCACGACCTGGTTGTCGGCCCACGGACCGTAGAACTCGAAGCCCGGCTGGCCTGCCATGCCGTGCCGCAGCGCCTTCACCGGCTTTCCGGCGATCGTGAAGTCGGCGATGTGGAAGAACTTCACCTCGGGCACCGGGCCGTCGAAGAGCTTCTCCATCACCTTGTTCGCCTCGGGCCCCTGCAACTCATAGCGGTAGAAGGTCGGGTCGACGCCGCCGCGCATGTGCGAGTTCGCCTCGAGGCGGTGGTGCACGTCCTTGCCCGCGGCCTCGGCCTTCTCGACGTTGAAGCGCACCCAGTCGATGAGCAGGTGGTGACCGACGAGCACCCGCCCCTCACGCTCGTCGGAGTTGTAGAACAGGATCCCGTCGCCGATCAGGTAGCCGTCCTTGTTCACCGCGATGAGCTGCTTCGCGACACCGGCGCGGAACGTCGCGAACGTGTTCGGCGAGATCGACGAGAGCAGTTCGATGAGGTCCGAGCCGCCGAGGAAGAGTTGCGTCATGTGGTGCGACTGGTCCATGAGCGCGACGGATGTCGACCACGCGCGCTGCTCGTCGCGCCAGTTCGTGAACTCCGGTGCGACGGGGAAGGTGAAGGCCGGCCAATTCTGGTTGCGCAGCAGTTCGACGGGGTTGCCGACCCGCTCGATGGCCTGCGCGAGGCTTTCCGAAGTCATCATCGTCCTCTTCTGTGGTAGCTGGGCCGGCGCCGTCGATGGCGCCGCACGCTCGGAGTCTACGAGCGTGCCTGCGGTGACGGCTTCCCGGTTTCAATTGAACGGAAACGGAGCCATCGCCGTACTCCGTCCGTCCGATCCATCGATCGGCGGATTCTCCGCCCTCGCGTCGTTTCTAACGTGAGAGGTATGCATGCGACGGGACAGGGGCAGGAGACCGGCTCGGTGGCAGTGGTAGAGCGATCCTTGGCGCCCGACCTCGCCCGTGGTCTGATGCTGTCGCTGATCGCGGTGGCGAACGTGATGATCTATCTCCACGCCCGGCCCTACGGGCTGCGCCAGCACATCGTGGAGGACGGTGCGCTGGACCAGGCGGTCACGGCAGTGCTGGTGGTACTCGTCGACGCTCGGGCCTACCCGCTGTTCGCGGCCCTGTTCGGCTACGGGCTGGCGAGGATCATGGCGAATCAGCGCTCCAGAGGGCTCGACGCTGTACAGGCCCGGGCGGTCGTGCGCCGGCGGGCCCTGGTGCTCGTGGGGTTCGGCCTCGCCCATGCCGTCCTGGCGTTCTCGGGAGACATCCTCGGTTGGTACGGGCTGCTCGGCGCAGTGCTCGCTGCGCGCCTGCACGCCGACGACCGAATACTGCTCCGTGCGGCGGTCGTCTGGCTCGTCTTCGCCTCCGCGGTGCAGGGTCTGGTGTACTCCGACCCGAATGTGTCCGAGCAGCGCAGCTTCCTCTGGTCGTTCGCGATCGACGGCGCGGCGGAGGCGGCCGCATGGCGGTTGCTCGAGTGGGCGATGACCCCGTTCGGCCTGCTGGCGGTCGTGAGCCCGCTGCTCGTCGGTGTGTGGGCTGCACGACGAGGCATCCTCGAGCACCCGGATCGTCATCGGCCGCTGCTTCGATGGACCGCGGCGATCGGCATCGCAGCAGGTGTCATCGGCGGCATCGGCATGGCCTTGGTCACGATCGGGGCCTGGACCGCGCCGTACCCCGTGATCCTGGCTCTCTCGTGGGCCCACATCGCCACCGGCGTGCTCTGCGGGCTCGGTTACGCGGCAGTGATCGCGCTCTGGGCGGCCAGGTTGCGCCGCCGCCACGGCGCGGCGCTCCCGCCGGCCGTCGACGCGTTGCGCGCTGCCGGCGAACGATCGCTGACCTGCTACCTCGCCCAGACGGTGGTCTTCGCCACGCTGCTGCCGGCCTGGGCGCTCGGGTGGGGTGCCACGCTGGGCACGGCGGGCGCCGCCGTGCTGGCGCTGGCCACCTGGGTGGTCACGGTCGCGGGGGCTGACCTCTTGGCGCGCGCAGGCCGCCGTGGTCCCGCAGAAGCGTTGCTGCGCCGCTTGGCGTACCACCGCTCCCGTGGCGCAACGGTACGTGGGACCATCGGGTAGTGGCAGCGGACGGTGGCGTGAGAGCAGCCTCCAGCCGGTACGACCGGATGTGGGTCGCGCTGCCCTACGCCCTGCTCGCACTCTGCGCCGTCCTGACCTGGGCGTCGGGCGACCTCCCGGCCGGAGTGCTGCCGCAACTGGTCCTGGCCGGCGTGGCCGTGGTGGCGTGGCACGGCTGGTGGGTTGTCGCCCATCCGCAGTGGCTGGAGACCAGGCTCATCCCGATGTCGGTGTACTTCGTCGGCCTCGTCGTGCTCACTGACTACCTGACCGCCCTGAGCTTCACCTTCTTCCCCCTCTACCTGGTCTGCTATCCCATGGCTTTCGTCGCGCTGCCTGGCAGATGGGCTTACGTCGGCGTCGGCCTGACCGCGACCGTCGCGCTGCTCGGCCCTCCGCTGGAGGATTGGACGGTGGAGGACATCGTGATCGGACTCGGCGCCGCAGTGCTCGTCTCCGTCGCCGGAGGGTCGATCCGGGCACTCGAGGCGGAGACCACCCGCCGGCGTTCGGCCATGGCCGAGTTGGCGCGCACCCATGCCGACCTGGAACGGGCGCTGGCGGAGAACCTCGCCCTCCAGGACCGACTCGTCGCCGAGGCGCGCGACGCCGGTGTGGTCGCCGAACGCACCCGCTTGGCCGGGGAGATACACGACACCCTGGCTGCCGGTCTCGCCGGAATCATCAGTCAGCTCGAGGCCCTCGACGCCCAGCTCGAACCCCACCATCCGCTCCGGGCGCGGATCAGCGCGAGCACCGAGCTGGCCCGGGAGAGCCTGCAAGAGGCCAGGCGCTCCGTCCGGGCCCTGCGTCCCGGCCCGATGACCGACGCGACGCTGCCCAGCGCGCTGAGCGCGGTGGTCGCGAGGTTCGAACGCACCCACCAGATCCCCGTCCATTTCCGCGTCACCGGGGAGCACGACGCGGTCCCCGCGCCGCTCGAAGACGCCCTGTTGCGAGCGGCTCATGAGGCGCTGACCAACGTGACCCGCCATGCAGAGGCCACCGTCGCGCACGTCACGCTGTCCTATCTCGGGGAGGACGTCGCACTCGACATCTCCGACGACGGCGTCGGGTTCCGGCCGGGCGACACCGATGGTGGGCATGGCCTGACGATCATGCGCGAACGGCTTGCCGCGTTCGGCGGGCACGTCGACGTCGAATCACCTCCAGCCGGCGGCACCACCGTGACCGTCACCGTTCCGCTCACACCCGGGTTCGACGGTGTCCAACGCTGACCCCATCCGGATCCTCGTGGTCGACGACCACCCGGTCGTCCGTGACGGACTGCGCGGGCAACTCTCCACACAGGATGATCTTCTCGTCGTCGGCGAGGCCGCGAGCGCCGAAGAGGCCATCGCTGCGCTGAGAACTCGTGCGGTCGACGTCGTCCTGACGGACCTGCGCATGCCCGGTCTCGGTGGGATCGAGCTCATCCGTGCCGTCCGCGACCTGCACCCCGACACCGAGATCCTCGTTCTCACCACGTACGACTCCGACGACGACCTCCGTCCCGCCCTGGCCGCCGGAGCCCGCGGGTACCTCCTCAAGGACGCCGGCCGCCACACCCTCTTCGCCGCCGTGCGCGCCGCCCACCGCGGCGCTGCCACCTTCTCACCCTCCGTCCAGCAGCGACTGACCGCGGACCCGCCGGCGCCGCTGCTCAGCGACCGTGAGATCGAAGTGCTCCGCCTCGTCGCGGCCGGCAGGACCAACCGACAGATCGGGGCCGCCCTGTTCATCGGCGAGGCCACCGTCAAGACGCACCTCCACCACATCCTCACCAAGCTCGACGCCGCGGACCGGGCCGCCGCCGTCGCTGCCGGCTACCGCCACCGGCTGCTCTGAGATGCCGTGAGGTTGTGGATCAGGACGCTCATGAACACGTACCCGGGTCCGACGACCGCGTAGATCACGAGCCCCCCGAAGGACGTGGCCGACAGCGGGGGCACCAGGAGAAGCGCGACACCGAACGCCGTCGTCGCCCATGCCCACCCCCTGCGGCCGCGTCGCCGATACCACCCGGTCAGCGTGACGAGCAGGGAGAGCCAGGCCAGCACGGATGCCATGAAGGCGACGCCGTGGACCATCGAACTCGTGCTGAGTTCCGCCGGTGCGCCGTGAGGGGCTCCTGGCGGGTACCCGTACGACGGATCGGGGACGAACAGCCCCGAGAGCACCATCCCGCCGCCGATCACCGCCATCAGCACCGCGGTGAATCCACCCAAGCGCCCGCCGACCGCGTTTCCGACCGCGACCGATGAACATGCGTACAGGCATCCGACCACGACGAAGTTGGCCTGCTGCAGCCATCCGATCGGCCCCAGGGTCAGGAAGCTGAACGCGTGCCTGGTCAGGTCGATGCCCTCGTTGAACGGCAACTGCAGCAGGGTTACCACCAGGAACAGTGGGCCCGCCGCGATCCCGGCCAAGGCCGCCAGCCTGTTGAGGGTCGAGGCGTCGGCGACGCGCACGGCCGAGGAACTCATGATGAGCCCTCTCTATCGATGCGTACCGGGCAGTAGTCGAGATGCAGGACCCCGTGCGGCAGCTCCTGACAATGGGTCAATTCCAGTCCGGTCTCCGACGCCGGTCCCTCGAATAGGGGTTGTCCGGTCGCCACGACGGGGAAGACCATCAGCGACACCCGATCGATCAGTCCGGCCGCCAGCAACGAGCGAACCAGGGTGGGGCTGCCGATGATATTCAGTGCACCCGCCGGTTCTGCGCGCAGCGGGCGAAGGCGGTCGGCGACGTTCCCTGCAACGACCTCGGCATTGTTCCACTGCGCGCTTCTCAACGTCGTGGAGACGACGTACTTCCTGAGCCCGTTCATCACCGGACTCATCGGGTTGCCGGCCGCGCCCGGAGTGGGCCAGTAACGAACGAAGTCCTCGTACGTCCTGCGACCCAGGAGCAGGGCGGTCGAGGAGGCCAGTTGCCTCCCCATCAGCCCGTGCATCTCGGGGCTGCTGTACTCGAACTGCCAGCGCTCAGGCTGGCCGGCGACGCCGTTGAGCGTCATCATCACGTTGGCTGTGATGGTTCCCATCGGAATGTCCTTCCGTAACTCATGAACACGTAGACGGCGACGACGGATGCCGCGAGCAGACGGTCTCGCGGATGCGCTCGGTGCGGTCGGCGTCCCATGCGGGACGGACGACCAGTTCCGACTCGGACGACGTCATGGGGCGATGGTAGGCACCGGATCGGGCGTACGGGCCGCCGGGAGATCCACCGATCGGATGATCGTCACCAGCGAGGACGATCGAGTCGCGTGCGGCTCTGCGAGGTCGCGGTCACCGCCGAAGTGCGAAGCGTGATCGGCAAGGAGTCAGGCGACGCGGTACACGTGCACCTTACGACGCGCCGCTGAGCTGCGGCAGAATTGCAGGCATGGTCGAGACCGTGACCCGGAGCTCAGGTGGCGACGGCCTGGCCGCCGCCGCGCAGTTGCTGCACGACTTCAACACGGAGTATGGCGAGCCCACGCCTCCTCCCGATGAGCTGGCGATCCGGCTGGGCGAACTGATCGAGGGCGGCCACTTCACGGTCCTGGTTGCGCGCGTGCCTGAGACGGGCACGGCGGTCGGCGTGGCGGTGATGCGCGTCCAGCCGTCGGTGTGGAGCCCGGCGCAGGAGGCGTACTTGGCCGAGTTGTATGTCGCGCCGAACTGGCGCGGCAAGGGGTTCGGCCGGGAGTTGATCACCGAAGCCATGCGGGTGGCACGCGAGCAGGGCGCCGATTACGCCTTTCTCATCACGAGCGAAGAGGATCGGCTCGCCCAGCGCCTCTACGATGCGGCCGGCTTCCGCCGAACCGAGGGGGAGGGCGGGCCGACCATGATCGCGTACGAGCGCGACCTGTAGCCCAGTCGGACGCGGCAAACGAAGGATGCCGCCCGCCTCCCTTGTCCAGGCTGGCGGCATTCGTCGTGTTCGCGACATCCGGGGCGCCTGGCCCCTCTCTTCAGTCGGACCTTGCGGCTATGCGGCCGTTCGAGCGCCCACAAGACCCTGTCAAACGACGGCGGGTTGACAAACCGCGATACCCCGGGGGTATTATGGAAGATACCCCGGGGGTATTTCGTGATCACCGATCGACGCCGGATCTGAGACAAGGAGCTGACATGCTGTTGGAACGCATCTATGACGAGGACCTCGCCCAGGCCAGCTATTTCATCGGCTGCCAGGCGAAGGGCGAGGCGATCGTGGTCGACCCCCGTCGCGACCTCGACGTCTACCTCGAGATCGCTGGCAAGAACGGGATGACGATCACCGGGGTCACCGAGACCCATATCCACGCCGACTACCTGTCGGGTACGCGGGAGCTGGCCGCGCGGACCGGGGCGACGATGTACGTCTCCGACGAGGGCGGCCCCGACTGGACGTACGGCCCCGCCTTCGACGACGCCGTCCGCATGAAGCACGGACACGCGATCACCCTCGGCAACATCACCGTCCGGGCCGTGCACACCCCCGGTCACACACCCGAGCACATGTCGTTTCTCGTGACCGACGGCGCACAGGCGGACGAGCCGGGATTCATGCTCACCGGCGACTTCGTGTTCGTGGGCGACCTCGGACGTCCCGACCTGCTCGACGAGGCCGCGGGCGGCATTGACACGCGATTCGGCGGCGCGCGCGACCTCTTCGCGAGCCTGCGCGATCGATTCCTCACGCTGCCCGATTACGTGCAGGTGCTCCCCGCCCACGGCTCCGGAAGCGCGTGCGGCAAAGCACTGGGCGCGATCCCCACGTCGACGGTCGGGTACGAGCGGTCGTTCTCGTGGTGGAGCGGGTACCTGCGGAACAACGACGAGCAGGGGTTCGTCGAGGAGCTGCTCAGCGGCCAGCCCGACGCCCACGCCTACTTCGCTCGGATGAAGGTGCAGAACAAGGTCGGACCGGCGGTCATGGGCGAGGCCGACGAGCTCGTCGAGTACTCGCCGCAGCGACTGCGGGCCGAGCTCGACGCCGATGAGGTCATCCTCGTCGACACGCGGCACAACACGGCCGTTCACGAGGGCACCGTGGCCCGCTCGCTGAACATCCCCGGCATCGCGAAGGCGGCGAGCTACGGAGCCTGGGTGTACGACCCGGACGTCGAGCACCGCCCGCTCGTGCTCCTGGCCGCCGACGCGGACGAGGCGACGCAGCTGCGCGACCACCTGGTGCGCGTCGGCATCGACTCGGTCGCCGGGTTCATCACCTCACTCGAGGGCCTCGACCTCGTCGTGCCCAAGCTGCTGCAGCCCGAGGAGCTTCCCGGGTTCGCCTACGACCTGCTGCTCGACGTGCGCAACAAGACCGAGTACGCGGAAGGCCACCTGCCCGGCGCCGCCCAGCTCAGTGGCGGACGCGTGATGTGGCACACCGACGAGTTGCCCGAGCACGGCACCATCGTCACCTACTGCCAGAGCGGCGTGCGCAACAGCGTCGCCGCCAGTGCCCTTCGCCGCGCCGGTTACGACGTCGTCGAGCTCGACGGGTCCTACCTCGGCTGGATCCGGGTTCCCGGCAATGTGCCGGTCACCGAAGACGTCATCGTTTCGAGGGCTGCATAGGAGGCAACCATGGCTGACATCACCATCGCACAGGTCCGGGAGCGCCTCGGCGGCGCCGACCAGCTCATCGACGTGCGCGAGATCCACGAGGTCGCCGAGGGCATGGTCCCGGGCGCACGGAACATCCCGCTCGGCACGCTGCCGTCGCGGTTGGGCGAGATCGACCGCTCGCGGCCGGTCATCGCGATCTGCCGGTCGGGCAACCGATCGCGGCAGGCGACCGAGGTCCTCAAGGCCGCCGGCTTCCGCGTCGACAACATGGAGGGCGGCATGATCGCCTGGTCGCGAGCGGGACTCCCGACCGGCCGATGACACCACTCGCAGCAGCGTGGCCCGCACCTCCTGGTCGCGGGCCACGCTGCTGATCACGCAACGGGAGCCGGAAGCCGGAACATGGAAATCGGACTCGTCATCGCGCTGCTGCTGGCCGTACTCGTCGGTGTGGCGCTGGGGCTCATGGGGGGTGGCGGGTCGATCCTGACCGTGCCGATCCTCACCTACGTGCTCGGGATGGGCCCGAAGGAGGCGATCGCGGCATCCCTGTTCATCGTTGGGGTCACCAGCGCCGTGAGCGTCTTCTCGCACGCTCGAGCCGGACGAGTGCGATGGAAGACCGGGTTGATCTTCGGCGCCGCCGGAATGGCCGGCGCGTTCCTCGGTGGCATCCTCGGGGGATACATCCCCGGGCCCGTCCTCATGGTCCTCTTCGCCATCATGATGATCGCCACTGCGGCCGCGATGATTCGCGGCCGCAGGAAGGCTGACGTGCCGGGGCATCCGCAACGGACGATGCCGATCCTTCGCATCCTCCTCGACGGGTTCTTGGTGGGTATCGCCACCGGACTCGTCGGTGCGGGCGGCGGATTCCTCATCGTCCCGGCGCTGAACCTCCTCGGGGGGCTCCCCATGGCGGCCGCGGTCGGCTCGTCGCTGCTGGTCATCGCGATGAAGTCGTTCGCCGGCCTCAGCGGCTACCTCCTCAGTGTGCAGATCGACTGGCCGGTCGTGCTCGCCTTCACCGCGACGGCGATCGCTGGATCGTTCATCGGCTCGGCCTTGGCCGGGAGGATCCCGGAGACGGCGCTACGCAAGGGCTTCGGCATCTTCGTCCTCGTGGTCGGGGCATTCGTCGTTTACCAGGAGGCCCCCGAGCTGGTCGCGCTCTTCTCGAGCGCGTGACGTGGGCTACGCCCTCACGACGTGGTCGCGCCCGCGCATGCGCACCGCGACGAGGATTCCCGACAGTGCGGTGAGTGCGCCGACGACGGCGACAGCCACCGGGATTCCGTAGAGGTCGGCGAGGATGCCGGCCAGCAGAGCGCCCACAGCGAAGCCGCCGTCGCGCCACAGCCGGTAGACGCCCACCGAGCGCGCACGCCATTCGGGGTGTGCCACGTCGCCGATCGCAGCCAGCAGCGTGGGATACACCATGGCGGTGCCCAGCCCCAGGAGGACGGCAGCGAGCAGCCAGGTCTCGAAACCGGTTCCGAACGCGACCATGCCCAGGCCAACGGCTTGGGTGAGCATTCCGGTGGCGATCAGGGATTTCCGCCCAAAGCGGTCCGAAAGTGCCCCGGTGACGAGCTGCAGGGCGCCCCAGACAGCCGGATAGACGGCGGCGAGGATGCCGATCTGTTCCACCGTGAGCCCGCCGGCGGCGAAGAGCACCGGAAACAACCCCCATGCGAGCCCGTCGTTGAGGTTGTTCACCATGCCGGCCTGGCTGACCGACGAGAGGGACCTGTCCCGGAAGCTGGTGAGGGTGAAGATCTCACGGTTGCTCAACTCCCGGTGGGCGGCGGAATGGGTGGTGGTGTGGTTGGCCGCCTCCACTCTGGCGTGGCCCCGGGTTTCCCTCACCGCGAAGGCCGACAACCCGAGCCCCAACGCGATGTAGGCGGCCCCGAGAAGGAAGGGTCCGGGCCGTAGCCCGGAGTCGGCGGCGATGTAGCCGGTCGCGAGGGCGGTGGCGGCGACCCCCAGGTAGCCGGCCGACTCATTCAGGCCCATGGCGAGGCCGCGCCGGGATGGACCGACGAGGTCCATCTTCATGATCACGGTGGTGGACCAGGTCAGTCCCTGGCTGATGCCGAGGATCACGTTGGCGGCGACGATCCAGCCCCAGGATGGGCCGAAGATCAGGAGCAGCGGCACGGGCAGGGCGATCAGCCATCCCGTGACGAGGACGGGCTTCCGGCCGTACCGGTCTGAGAGCGTGCCGGCGAAGTAGTTGGTGCCGGCCTTGGCCACGCCGAATGCCAGGATGTAGGTCAGCGCGGACGTGTAGAGGTCGAGATGGAACACCTCGACCGCCAGCAGGGGCAGCACCGTGCGTTCTTGGCCGAGGGTGCCGCCGACCAGCGCATTGACGGCGACCAGGAGCATGAACTGGGCGAGATTCTGCCGCAGCCCGAGCGTGATGGGACCCCGGGCGTGCGTGCCGTCATTTGACGTGCTCGAATCCCCAGTCCTCATGTGGCGACCGTAATACATGGATGTCCCGGCAATACATGGATGTCCCGGCGCCACATCCGGACAGGAATTGTCCTGATTACTGGCGACCATGGAGTCACACGTTGCCGGAGACTCCGGCTGAGACCGAAGGAGGAACGAACATGGCCATCCTCGTCACAGGTGCGACTGGTGCGGTCGGCATGCACCTCATCACTGCTCTGCTCGAACGCGGCGCCGAGGTGCGCGCCCTGACTCGGAACCCCGAGACCGCCGGCCTCCCCGAGGGTGTCGACATCGTCGGCGGTGACCTGGCCGACCCGAGCTCGCTCGGGCGGGACGTGTTCGGTGGCGTGGACCGGGCCTTCGTCTTCCCCGCGAGCCCCATCGAGCCATTCATCGCGGCAGCAGTCGCGGCCGGTATCCACCGTTTCACCGTCCTGTCATCGCTGGCCGCGGCGCTGGAGCATCCGCGCGACCGCGGCTCGGCAAGCCAGCTGCACCACAGTGCGGTCGAGACCGCGGTAACCCAGCGCACCGACGAGTGGACGATCCTCCGCCCAGGTACCTTCGCCAACAACCTGCTGTCGTGGGCCTGGCCGATCCGATCCGGCGCGCCGATCCGGGCTCCCTACCTTGCCTCCGCCCAGGCCCCGATCCACGAGAAGGATGTCGCCGAAGCCGCAGCCGAGTCCCTCCTGACCGACGCCCACCTCGGTGCAGCGATCGCGATGACCGGGCCGGAGGCCGTCACCCGCATCGAGCAGGTCGCAACCATCGCCAGGGCGTTGGGTCGCGACATCCCCCTCGTGGAGATCACGCCGGAGGAGTTCCGCGCGGAGGCGGCCGACTTCATCCCTGAGACCGTGGTGAGGATGCTGTTGGACTACTGGAGGGACACGGTCTCTGCGCCAGACCGGCCCCGGCCCGTCACGCCGGTCACCGGCCGACCCGGGCGCACGCTCGCCGAGTGGGCCGCCGACCACCGCGGCGACTTCGCCGGCTGACGAAGAAGTGAACCACGACGAACGACGGATGCCGCCCGCCTCCCAGAGAGGGAAGCAGGCGGCATCCGTCGCAGTCGAGACATCCGGTGACCGCCGTCGATTCAGTTGACCTTGCGCCGGTAGGCGGCGATCGCGAAGCCGTAGGCGACGACGAGGATGCCGACGAGCCAGGCGAGCGCGATCCAGATGTCACTGCCGACCGGCTCCTGAGCGAACAACGCCCGGACGGTGTCCACGATCGAGGTCACCGGCTGGTTCTCGGCGAACCAGGCGACCGGTCCGGGCATGGACTCGGTGGGCACGAACGCCGAGCTGATGAACGGCAGGAAGATCAGCGGGTAGCTGAACGCGCTCGCGCCGTCGACCGTCTTCGCCGAGAGCCCGGCGATCACGGCGAGCCAGGTCAGTGCGAGGGTGAACAGGACCAGGATTCCGGCGACCGCAAGCCAAGCACCCACGGATGCCCCGGTGCGGAACCCCATGATCAGCGCGACGCCGATCACGATCGCCACCGACACCAGGTTCGCGACCAACGAGGTGATCACGTGCCCCCAGAGCACGCTCGACCTCGCGATCGGCATGGACTGGAAGCGGTCGAAGATGCCGCCCTGCATGTCGAGGAACAAGCGGTACGCCGTGTACGCGATCCCAGAGGCGATCGTGATGAGGAGGATGCCCGGGAGCATGTAGTTGACGTACGACTCGCCGGATCCGGTGTTGATCGCACCGCCGAGCACGTAGACGAACAGCAGCATCAGGGCGATCGGGGTCACCGCGGTGGTGATGATCGTGTCGGGGCTGCGAAGGATGTGGCGCAACGAGCGACCCGTGAGGATGCCCGTGTCGCCGAGGACGTGCGTGGTCATCGTGCTTCCTTTCCAGCGTGGCGGCCGACGAGGGCGAGGAAGACGTCCTCGAGCGAGGGCTGCTTCTCGATGTACTCGACCTCGGCGGGCGGGAGGAGTTGCTTGAGTTCGGCGAGGGTTCCGTTCTGGATGATCGTGCCCTCGTGCAGGATCGCGATCCGGTCGGCGAGTTGCTCGGCCTCGTCGAGGTACTGGGTGGTGAGCAGCACGGTGGTTCCGCCCTCGGCGAGTTGCTTGACCGTCTCCCAGACCTCGATTCGGGCCTGCGGATCCAGCCCGGTGGTGGGCTCGTCGAGGAAGATGATCGGTGGATTGCCGATCAGGCTCATCGCGATGTCGAGCCGGCGACGCATGCCGCCCGAGTACGTCGAGGCCTTGCGATCTCCTGCGTCGGTGAGCGAGAAGCGGGCGAGCAGGTCGTCGGCGATCGCACCCGGGTCCTTCAGGTGACGGAGCCTCGCGACGAGCACGAGGTTCTCGCGCCCGGTGAGCACCTCGTCGACCGCGGCGAACTGGCCGGTCAGGCTGATCGACTCGCGCACGTCGCCGGGCTTCGTGGCGATGTCGAAGCCGTGCACCGAGGCGGTGCCGGCGTCGGCCTTCAGGAGCGTCGACAGGATGCGCACGAGCGTGGTCTTGCCCGCGCCGTTCGAGCCGAGGAGTGCGAAGATGCTCCCCGCCTTCACGTCGAGGTCGACGCCCCGCAGGACGTGCAGGTCCTTGAACGACTTCTCGATGCCCTG
The DNA here is from genome assembly GCF_040679595.1 of Agromyces sp. NPDC052230. Lineage (NCBI taxonomy): Bacteria > Bacillati > Actinomycetota > Actinomycetes > Micrococcales > Microbacteriaceae > Agromyces > Agromyces sp. NPDC052230. The sequence goes on from NZ_JBFAVC010000001.1 coordinate 669,764, forward strand.
CACCCGGATCGCCGGCTCGAGGGTCTGTTGCGTGGTCACTTCCGCTGCTCCTTCTCTGCCTCCGCGATCGCCTTCGTGAGGCGAGCACGTTCCTTGTCGATCCACTGCGTTCCGCCGTACGCCTGCGTGAACGTCTCGGCGAACTCGACCGGGTCGTCGCCGACGATGGCGCTCACCGGCGTCCCGTCGACGGCGGCGCGCTCCCAGAGGTCGGCGGAGTCGTCGAGCATCTTGACCAGGGTGTCGCCGTCGGTGATGCCCCCGTAGTACATGAAGTACCGGTCGAATGCCTTCGCAGCGGCGCGGTACGGCTCGGGGAGCGCCTCGACCCGGGCCTTGTACTGCTTGTACTGCTTCTTCTGCTCGAGCGAGCCCGTGATGGTTTCGATCCACTTCGCGGCCATGATCAGTTTTCTCCTTCGTGGAGCTGTTCGATACGTTCTGCGAGGAAGCTCCACGTCCTCCAGAACTCTTCGAGTTCGCTTCGTCCCTGCGCGTTGAGCGAGTACACCTTGCGTGGCGGCCCCTTCTCGGACGGGACCTTCTCGACGTCGACGAGGCCACGCTGCTCCACCCGGACCAGCAAGGCGTAGATGGTGCCTTCGGCGATGTCGGTGAAGCCCTGCTCGCGCAACCGCGCTGTGATGTCGTAGCCGTATGCCGGCTGCACGGCGAGGATTGCGAGGACGATGCCTTCGAGCGTGCCCTTGAGCATCTCGGTCATCTGCTTGCCCATGAGGCTCCTCCCTTCGGCTATTCAGTGTTGCTGACTACCGGTACATAGTAAGCATGAGTACCGGTAGATAGCAACACTGAATACAGCTCAGCGCCTTCGACCTCTGCTGGTGTCCCGTTGATCAGGGAGTATGGACTTGGGTTGCCTGAATCAGTCAGCGCGATCCCGGCGGATCCGCAGCATGCGGATCTCACGCACGCCATCCTCCACCTGCACGGTGCCGTCTGGGGCGAACCCGTGCTTCCGATAGAACGCCTGCGCCCGTGGATTGGGATCGGCGACCCACAGCGCCACCGATTCGTGCGGGCCGACGACAGCATCCAGGAGGGCCGCCCCGGCACCGGATCCGTGATGAGCCGCAAGGACGTACAGCACGTAGAGATGGAGGTTCCATCCGGGCTCGGGGTTCTCCGGCGGCCCCGACATCGCGACCCCGATCACCACCCCGTCGCGTTCAGCCACCGCGATGCGGTTTGCGCGGTAGCGCTCGTCGACGAGGGCCGCGGTCCAGAACCGCTCGCGACGCCGGACGAAGTCCGGATCGTCGAGCACACGGTCGGGCATGAGGCCGCGATACGTCTCCTGCCACGAGCGGACGAGCACCCGCGCCATGGCGGGTGCGTCTTCGATTCGGGCGGAGCGGACCGCCACCGGAGAGTCCATGGGCGAACCTTATCGAGACTGCCGATCCCACTCTCGTACGGGTGGCTGGGCGCGCCGGTCGAGGTGGCACCGAGGCCTACCACGAGAAGAATCGCCTGTTCGTGAAGTTGCTGCGGTCCGGTCGCCGTAGGATTCCGAGATGCACATCCGCAGAGCCCGCGCGGAAGATGCCCGCGCCATCGCGCCGTTGCTCTCCGAGCTCGGATACCCCACGAACGCCGATGCGATCGCGGCCCGGTTCGCTCGCGTCGACCTCAGTTCGGACGACATCGCGTGGCTGGCTTTCGACTCCGCCTACTCCGACGGAACGGCCATCGGGTTCGCGGCGGGGCACCTCATGTGGCCCTACGAGCTCGACCGCCCGGTGGCGGAACTCACGGCCCTCGTCGTCGACCCGTCGAGGCGGGGCGAGGGCGCGGGTCGGGCGCTCGTGGCCGTCTTCGAAGCGTGGGCCACGGCCGCGGGGAGCGCGCGGGCCACGGTCGCCTCTGCGTTTCGTCGCACCGGCGCTCACGCGTTCTACGAGCGGCTCGGCTACGAGCAGTTGGCGAAGAAGTTCGAGAAGTCGTTCTGAGGAGCGCCGCCGGCCGCACACTCCCCTCGACCCCACGTGGAACGCGGGTTCGTTATCGGGCTGGCAGCCCTGGGCCGAACCAGCGGGTGAGTGCGTCCGTCAGCCCTTCATCGGCTCCCTGCCCCACCCAGGCGACATGCCCATCCGGGCGGATCAGCACGGCCGTCGGGGGCGACACCTCGCCGATGATCGGCAGTCGCCACGCGCCGGTGAAGCGGGCGTCCACCAGTTGCACCCGCTCAGCCCACGGGGTGATGTCGATGCCGGTCGGCTCGGCGAGGTTGAGCAGCACTGGCTTGGCGTCGTGGAGGAGCGTGAACACCCGTATCGGACCGGCTGCCGTGTCGAGGTCGAGATCTGGCATGCGACGCCCGAGCAGCGGATGCCCCTCCCCGAGGTCGTAGGCGATGTCGAGGCCGTGGATCAGCGCGGCGATGTGGCTGCGAGGCTGATCCATCAACATCAGTTCGCCGACGGTCTCGGCGAGTGCCGCGGTCCGCGGGTCCAGACGCTGCAGGGCGGTCTGCGCCATCGAGTGCGTGAGCGCGCGGGCCCCGGCTGGATGGCGCTCGGCGTGGTAGGTGTCCAGGAGGGACTCGGGCGAGATGCCATCGACCACCTGTGCGAGCTTCCACCCGAGGTTGACCGCGTCCTGCAGGCCCAGGCCGATGCCCTGGCCGCCGGCTGGATAGTGGATGTGCGCCGCATCGCCGACAAGGAGCACCCGCCCGCGACGGTAGGTCGCGGCCTGCCGGGTGGCGTCGGTGAACCTCGAGATCCAGGTCGGGTCATGCACCCCGAAGTCGGTTCCGTACACCGCCTCGAGGGCCTCGCTCAGGTCGACCAGGCTGGGTTCGACGGCCGCACCGAGCTGCTGCTCCGTCGTGATGACTCGATAGGTGCGCCCGTCGGCCATCAGGGTGAAGCCGTGGACGCCCGATTCGTCGAAACGCGTACCCTGAGGCGGTTCCCGGGCCGCTTCGACCTCGGCGATGAGGTTGCTGCGGGTCGCATCCCAGCCCGGAAACTCGATACCCGCGACCTTCCTGATGACGCTGCGTCCGCCGTCGGCACCGACGAGGTACGTCGCTCGCACCGTCTCGCCATCCGCGAGCTCGACATCGACGCCGCTTTCGTCCTGGACGAAGCCGGTCACCTCGCGGCCGCGATGCACCGGAACGCCGAGCTCTTCGATCCAGCCGGCAAGGATCGGTTCCATACGGTTCTGCCACAGACCCAGCCCATACGGATGCCGCGTCGGGAAGTCGCTGATATCCAGCAGCGACCTGCCGAAACGCGCGGTCTGCGCCGTCTGCCCCTCCGCCAGGAAACGATCAGCGATCCCGCGCTGATCCAGGAGCTCGATCGTGCGGGAGTGGAACCCTCCGGCACGGGATCCCGCCACCTCTCGAGTCGGGCGCCGCTCCATGATCTGGACGTCGACGCCCGCCAGGGCCAACTCACCGGCCAGCATCATTCCGCTCGGGCCGCTTCCGACCACGATCACCTCTGCCACCAGGACCCTCCTCTCGTGCTCCCATTGATGAGCACAGCCGAGCAGCGTACGGCACACGACGGGTCTTGCCGCAAGACCCCACCCCAGCGATATCCTGAAACCGGCAGGGGATGTCGGCGCCCCACAGTGCCACCGAGCTCGTGTACGAGCGCGCTGGCGACCCGGTCACGGGCATCGACATCTCGCAGGGTAGCGCCGATGAGTTCGGTGCGAGGTTGACGGCGTCGGCCTCGGTGGCTCAGGGCGTACCGTCGTGTGACGCGATCCTGAGCGTCAGCTTTCCGACATAGTGTTCGCGGAGGGCCAGATGTGCGTCCCTGACCTGCTCCATGGCGAAGGTCCGGGCGACGTGGGTCTCGAAGGTGCTCGTGGCGATGATCGCGTTCAGGCGCTCGGCAGCAGACCGGCTTCGGTCTCCGTCGTAGTACGAGACCGTCGCGCCCGGGGATGTTGCCGGCACTGGGTATACGCCGTTCGGCCAAGCGATCCGTCCCGTGTGCTTGACCGCCCGAAGCGCCCGTTCCGCCGTCTCGCCGCCCACGGTGACGAGAGCCGCATCAAGTCCGGTCGGTGCGAATTCGGACGCCGCGACCAGCACGTCGTCCTTGCGGCCATCGACGACGGCATCGGCACCCAGACGCTTGGCAAGCGCGACGCCGTCATCACCGGAGGCCACGGCCAGGACCCGTTGCCCCCTGTGCCTCGCCAGCTGCACGGCCATGTGCCCGACACCGCCGCTGGCACCGAACACCATGAGCGTCTCGTCCGATCGCAGGTCGAGGAGTTCGAGACCGCTCAGCGCGGTCAGCGCATCCCATGCCATCGCACCGGCCTGTTCGGTCGGCAGCCGGTCGGGCACGTGTGCCACGTACTCCGCCTCGACGACGGCGTACTCGGCGTAGAAGCCACCGCGCACGACCGGCACCGTCGCAGCGTAGACACGGTCGCCGATCTCGAATCGGGTGACGTTGGAGCCCAGGGCGGCCACCGTGCCTGCGGCGTCCCACCCCAGCACGTAGGGAAAGGTCGACGCGGTCCCGAAGACGCCGTCGTAGTCCCCCTCGCGCTCGACCGCGTCCCAAGACGCGACCCCTGCGACCTCCACCCGAATGAGGACATCGTCTTCGCCCACCTCCGGGACCGGTATCAACCGCTGCGCGAGCTCCTCCACTCCGCCGAACCGGTCGAGGACGACCGCGTTCATCTCGGACTGCCTGGTCAGGCTGCCTGGTGCGCTCTCTGGGCTCGTGTGCATCGCGTTCCTCATCTACTTGATTGAATCAAGTTTCAGTGAAGCAGAATTGATTGAGTGAATCAAGCATGTCTGCTTATGCTGGCGTGCGCGAACTGGCGGTGAGCGACCCTCGATTCTCGCCCGGGCGCGAGAACACCGACCGAAACGACCAATACTGATGTGCATGAACGGTTTTTCCGATGCTTGAGTCTCGGCGGTTGTCGCTCCTCGTCGGTGTCGCGGACCACGGGTCGATCGCGGCGGCGGCAGCTGCGGCGGAGTGCACCCCTTCTTCCGCCTCGGAGCAGCTGTCGAAACTGGAAAGAGAACTCGGGGTCGACCTGCTGGAGCGGTCCCCGCGCAGCGTACGGCTGACCTCGGCGGGCGCAGAGCTCGTCGAACACGCGCGGCGGATCCTCGCGCAGATCGACGCCGCCGAGCAAGCAGTGGAGGAAGTTGCGGGACTCTCGACGGGCCGCCTCCGAGTGGCGTCGTACCACACCGGCGCAACCCGATACGTGGTGCCGAGCATCGCAGCGTTCCTTCGCCTCCACCCCCACGTGCGCGTCAACTTCGACGAGATGGAACCCGAAGTCGCTGTCCCAGCTGTCCAATCCGGTGCGATCGATATCGCACTCGTCCACCGCTACATTGGTCTGCAGGCCCCAGACACGGTGGGCCTGGACGTGGTGGACGTCCGTACGGATGCCCTGATCCTCGCCGTCCCGGACCGGCTCGCCGTGACCGCCGGATCGGTGTCGCTGCTCGAGTTCGTCGATGCACCATGGATCAGCACCCGCCTTGGCGAGGGGTTCCAAGCAATCACCGAACTCGCCGCTGCTCGGCTCGGATTCGCCCCCACCATCGTCGCCCGCGCCGATAGCTACGGGCTGGTCCTTGATCTCGTTGCCGCCGGGCTGGGAGTGGCTCTCGTCCCCACCAGTGCCATGGTCCCCCGGCTCGCCCTGGAGGCCTACGCCGTCCACGAGCCGGCCAACCTCGGCCGGCAGGAATCGATCATCACCCGTAGCGCAGACCGCGCCCCGGGCACGCGCGAGATGCGGAACCTGATCACCGAACGATTCCGTCGCGTCGCCTAGCATCGGGATATCCGAGCCATTTCCTCAGTACTCGCGTGTTTCGTGCGTCTCGCTGGGTGGGAAAGATCGAGTGGTGAGCATCGTCCGTAGCGTTATCACCCCCACTCCCGCCGATCTGACCCGGGCGCAGGAGGTGGTTTCCCGATCGCTGGCACCCACCCCGCTGCTGCCCCCCGGCCCGGGCAGCAACCTTCATCTCAAAGCGGAGAGCTTGCAGCCGATCGGGTCGTTCAAGGTCCGCGGCGGCCTCGCGGCCGTCGATGCGGTACCGGCCGACCGGCCGGTCATCACCGCCTCGGCCGGCAACCACGCGCTCGGTGTCGCCTACGCGGCCACTCTCCTCGGACGCCGCGCGATCGTTGTCACCGCGGAGAACGCATCCGTCGCGAAGATGGAAGCCATCCGCCGCTTTCCGGTTGAACACATCCAGGTCGGCACGTCGTTCGACGACGCCGAGGCGTACGCCCTGGATCGGGCGGCGGACGGCGCCACCTACGTCTCGGCGTACAACGACCCGCACGTCATCGCCGGACAAGCCACCATCGGTCGCGAATTGGAACAGCAAATGACCGGCGCCTACACGGTCGTCTGCGGCGTCGGCGGCGGCGGTCTCGCTGCCGGTCTCGGCCTCTGGGCTGCCCAGCGCGACGACGTCCGCATCGTCGGCGTCGAGACCGCAGCGTCAACTGCCGTGTCAGCCGCCGTCGCGGCCGGACACCAGGTAGACGTGCAGATCGGACCGTCCATCGCAGACGGGATGGCCGGGAACATCGAACCCGGCTCTCTCACCATCGAGCTCATCCGCGACTACGTCGATCAGCTGCTCACCGTCACCGAAAACGAGATCCGCGCCGCCATCCGGTATCTCGCGATCGAACGCGGCATCGTCGCCGAAGGCGCCGGCGCCGCCGCCGCCGCAGCTGTCCTCACCGGGAAAGTTCACGGCCCTGCCGTCGCGATTGTGTCCGGTCGCAACATCACCGCTCACCTTCTTGGGGAGATCCTCCGTGGCTGAGCATTCCCCGTCCGTGCGCGGGACGCGAAACTCATCACCGTACTGACAGTGCGGTCGGGCTCTCCTTGCCACGTCAAGCCGTTTCTCGCGTGGGCCGGTATCGCACGGCGACCGCGCCCGACCGGAACTCATGGCGATCCACGAGCTCGAGCTGGATACGCTCGCGCAGGCCGGCGAGCAACGTCGGCCCGTGCCCGGCGAGGACCGGCTGCACAAGGAACTCGTACTCGTCGATGAGTCCCAGATCTGCCAACGCCAAGGGGAGCGTCACGCCACCCACCCACAGGCCCTCGCCTGACTCCTGCTTGAGCCGCTGTACCGCTTGCCCCAGGTCGCCTCGCACCAGCTCGGCATTCCAATCGACCCCGCTCAGCGTGCTCGACACGACGTACTTCTTCGCCCGGTCGATGGTCTCGGCGAAGGGGAGCTCCCACTCATCCATCCAGTCGGGCCACGTGCCCGTTGCCGGCTTCCGCCACGCCGACTCCATCATCTCGTAGGTCACCCGGCCGAAGAGCAGGGCATCGGCTCGTTCCATCTCCGCGGTCCAATAGCGCATCGACTCCTCGTCGGGGGGAAGCCCTGCCTCGTGATGGCAGCAGCCATCGAGCGTGACGTTGATCGAGTATCGAAGGGGTCTCATCTCGTTGCTCTCCCTTGATGCGCCGCGCGGCGCGTTGCAGAGCCGCTACACCTGCACCATGTCGGCGAACCGCGAGAAGTGCCCGTGGAACGCGACCGTGATCGTTCGGGTCGGTCCGTTACGATGCTTCGCCACGATCAGGTCGGCCTCGCCCGCGCGAGGGCTGTCGCGCTCGTACGCCGCCTCGCGGTGCAGCAGGATGACCATGTCGGCGTCCTGCTCGATCGAGCCCGACTCACGCAGGTCGGAGAGCGCCGGCATCTTGTCGGCCCGCTGCTCAGGGCCACGGTTCAGCTGCGACAGCGCGATGACCGGCACCTGCAACTCCTTCGCGAGGAGCTTCAGGGCGCGCGAGAACTCCGAGACCTCCTGCTGGCGGCTCTCGACGCGCTTGCCGCTCGTCATGAGCTGCAGGTAGTCGATGACGACCATCTTCAACCCCACGCGCTGCTTCAGCCGCCGGCACTTCGCCCGGATCTCGACGAGCGTCATGTTGGGGGAGTCGTCGATATAGAGCGGCGCATCGTTGATGCGGCCCCGGGTCGCGGCGATCGTGGTCCAGTCCCGGGAGTCGACGGTGCCCTTCCGCATCATCTGCAGCGGCACGGATGCCTCGGCCGAGAGGAGTCGCATGGCGATCTCGCTCTTGCCCATCTCGAGCGAGAACAGGATCGACGGCAGGTCGTTGCCGATCGACGCCGCCCGTGCGAAGTCGAGCGCGAGCGTCGACTTGCCCATCGCCGGACGGGCGGCGACGATGATCATCTGACCGGGGTGGAAGCCGTTCGTCAGCTCGTCGAGGTCGGCGAATCCGGTCGGCACGCCGGTGAACTTGCCGTCGGTGTGCTTGGCCGCCTCGATCTCGTCGATCGCAGCCGTGACCGCCTCGGTGAGCGGCACATAGTCTTCGCTCTCGGTCGACCCCGTCACCGAGTAGATCTCCGCCTGCGCCTGGTTGACGAGCTCGGTCACCTCGCCCTCGCCCGCGTAGCCCATCTGCACGATGCGGGTGCCAGCCTCGACGAGACGCCGCAGCAGGGCGCGCTCGGCGACGATCGAGGCGTAGAACCCCGCGTTCGCCGCCGTGGGCACGAGGCTGGTGAGCGTGTGCAGGTACTCGACGCCACCGGCGCGCTGCAGCTCACCGGTCTTCGTGAGCTCATCGGTGACCGCGATGACGTCGGTCGGCTCGCCGTGCGAGTAGAGCGTGAGGATCGCGTTGAAGATGACCTCGTGCTTGGGCACGTAGAAGTCGACGCCGCGCACCGTCTCGATCACGTCGGCGACGGCGTCTTTCGAGAGCATCATGCCGCCGAGCGCGCTCTGCTCCGCGAGAAGGTCGTGGGGAGGGGTTCGTTCGCCGCGACGGGACCCACCCTCGTCAGTCGGTTCTGCGAGCCCGATGTGCGCGATCGACAACTCGATGACCTCCCCGTTCGCGGCCGTGCGGCTGCAGGTTTCAGCGCCCAGCAACCAGTGTGGCCGGAGCCCCTGACAGGGCCTCGTCGACCATTGCAGATTTCACTGATCGGAGGGCGCGGCTTCACGATAGAGAAGCCCATCTCACAACACAAGCTCGCCTGTGGATAACTCTGGGGACAAACTGCACGAAACGCCGACGAACGTGTGCACTCCGCCTGTGGAAAACTGTGGAATTCTGGGGAATTACATCGCCTGAATTCAGTAGCGACCGGGCCTTTCCAGTTTCCACACCTGTGGGAACGAGATTCTTCAAAACCAATTCGGCGCCGCCCGCCCACCTGTGCACAACCATGACAGGAAACTCACGATTTCGACTTGCGCAGAGAGCCTCAGAGGTGTAGGCCTGAGACATCCGACTGGCATCCGAAGCCGCGCCGTCGGGTGATGTCGCGTGTCCACTGGAACCCCCGCGCCGCGGGCCCCGATCGCCTCCCGAACACACGAGACGGCGGCCCGGGCCGAAGCCCGAACCGCCGTCTGCGAATGGGTTCGCGAACTACTTCGCGGCGACCACCTGAAGGGTGATCGTGGCCGAGACCTCGTCGCGGAGGCGAACCGTCGCCTCGTGGTCGCCGATCGCCTTGATCGGCGTGGGGATCTCGATCTTGCGCTTGTCGATCTCGCCGAGACCGGCGGCCTGCACCGCAGCCGCGACATCCGCCGTCTTCACCGAACCGAAGAGACGGCCGCCGAGGCCCGCCTTGACGGCCAGCTTGACCTTGCCCGACTCGAGCTTGGCCTTGAGGGCCTGCGCGTCCTCGAGGGAGTGCAGCTCGCGGGCCGCGCGTGCGGCCTTGATCTGCTCGACCTGCTTCTGCCCGCCACGGGTCCACGGCGTCGCGAAGCCCTGGGGAACCAGGTAGTTGCGCGCGTAGCCGTTCTTGACCTCGACGACGTCGCCGGCCGTGCCGAGGCCGGTGACCTCGTGCGTGAGAATAACCTTTGCCATTGTCGTGCTCCTTAACGGCCGGAGCCCGAGTAGGGCAGGAGCGCCATCTCGCGCGCGTTCTTCACGGCGCGGGCGATGAGGCGCTGCTCCTGCACGGAGACACCGGTGATACGACGGGCGCGGATCTTGCCGCGCTCGGAGATGAACTTGCGAAGGGTCGCGACATCCTTGTAGTCGATGATGCCGACCTTGATCGACTTCGCCGGGGCGGCGTTCTTCGCGCCCTTCCCGCGGCTCGGCTTGCGGCGGTCGCCGCTGCTCTTTCCAGCCATTTCTGATCCTGTCTTGATGAGTACTCGCTGGCTGAGGAGCGCCCGGACGTAGCCGGCCGCGTCTCGAAACCAACCGTGAATGTTAGAAGGGGGTCTCGTCGCCGTAGGTGGTGCCCGGCGTGTTCCAGACGTCGCCGCCGGAAGCCTGGCCCGACTGCGGTGCCGCGGGAGCGCTGGGCGCCCACGCGTCGTCGGACTGGCCGCCCCCGAAGGAGCCGCCGCCGCCGCCGACCGCGCCGCGGTTGGACTGGGCGCGCGTCACGGACGCGGTGGCGTAGCGCAGGCTCGGCCCGATCTCGTCGATCTCGAGCTCGATGGTCGTGCGCTTCTCGCCTTCCTTCGTCTCGTAGGAACGCTGCTTGAGACGCCCGGAAGCGATGACCCGGGAACCCTTGGTGAGTGAACCCGCGACGTGCTCGGCGAATTCGCGCCAGACGCTCGCGCGCAGGAACAGCGCTTCACCGTCCTTCCACTCGTTCGCCTGACGGTCGAACGTGCGGGGCGTGGACGCGATGGTGAAGTTGGCAACCGCCAACCCGTTCTGCGTGTAGCGCAGCTCGGGATCTGAGGTGAGGTTGCCCACCACGGTGATGATGGTCTCGCCGGCCATGGGGACTAGGCGTCCTTCGTGGCCGAAGCGGGGGCGGATGCCGCGGCAGCAGCCTTGGCGCCGGCTCTCGCGGAGGCGGCGGCCTTCTTCGCGGCCTTCTCCTCCTGAGCCTTGGCGTGAGCGGCGACCTGTGCGATCGCCTCTTCGGCGCGGAGCACCTTGGTGCGCATGACGGCCTCGCTGAGGTTCAGCTGGCGGTCGAGCTCATCGGTGGTCTTGGACTCGGCGGTGAAGTCGACGACGGCGTAGATGCCCTCGGTCTTCTTGTTGATCTCGTAAGCCAGACGACGACGTCCCCAGATGTCGACCTTGTCGACGGTGCCGCCATCGTTTCGGATGACGTTGAGGAACTTGTCAAGGCTGGGAGCAACGGTGCGCTCGTCGATCTCGGGATCGAGGATGACCATCAGCTCGTACTGGTGCATGACTAACCCACCTCCTTCGGACTCAAACGGTTACAGACGATCTGCAACAGGAGGGTTGTGCATACGTCGCTCCGAGGAGGCCGCGACTGCGGCGCACGGGCAACCTTCTGAGTGTAACGGATGCCGCCACGGCGCGCCATTCGCGCCCGCCGCCGCCCGCCGCCTCACCCGCCCGCCCTCCCGCCCGGGGTCACCTCCGGCCAGCTCCCGCGAGCGGCCGCGACGCGGCTGGCCGAACATGACCCCGACGCGCTGACGCCGCCTCACCAGTCCAACTGCTCGACCCGCACCTGCGGCAGGCCCGCCTCCTCGAGTGCACTGCGAAGACGGGCGGGCGAGATGGCGATACGCCAATCCCAGCGAGCATCACGTCGTCCATGCCGACGCCGGATACCGTCGGCGCGCTTCTTCTCGGCGAGGAGTACCTCCTCGATCGATCGGCCGCGCCGGTACTCGGCGCGCAGGTACTTTCCATCACCGTCGAACTCACCGAACAGCTCGTGGTCGGGCCAGTCGAAGTCCACGCGATCGATGCCCCCGTCGGCCCGGTCGAACTCCACCTGGAGGACCGGCGGCGGGAAGCCGAGGAGGTGCATGTGGGCCCGGCTCACCGATTCGCCCACCGACTCCGAACGGCCGTCGGCGAAGTGGATCGCACGTTCGGCTCGGCGGCCTGCCCGACGGTGGTCGGCGTGGAGGCGGTCGAAGAGTCCGGATGCCTCGACGTTCGCGGGCGGCGTCCGACCTCCTTCGAGCCGTCCGGCGAGGGCCGCATCGATCGCGACGACGGCATTCATGAATCGCCGGGTGCACGCGATGTCGACGATCGTCTGGGTGAGCCCGGTCACGAGGAAGCCATCGAGCTCCACGATCTCGTCGATCTCGAACGGTGTGCGCCGCCACGCCACCCGGTTGCGAGATCGCGGCGACGTTCCGTGTGTGTCCGCGAGCTCGACGGCGTCGGGCCGACGCCCCACATACGGGAGTCCCCACAACAGCGCCGCCGACTCGTGGGAGAGGACGACGCGATCTCGTCGCGTGTGGACGACCGCCTTCAGCCGCGCACGGGCTCGTTCGAGGTCGGACGTCACGGCCCAGTCCGTCGCGGATGCCACGACGCCGGGCCGGACTCCCACCAGGTGACCTCGCGCGACGTCACGGCGCAGGGTGCGGGCAGACGTGAACCCCGGCCGTGCGAGGCGCCCGAACAGCAACTCGACGGGTGGGGCATCCGGATCGAAGTCATTCATCATCCGAACGTGCTTCACGGCGTGGCCGAACACCGGGGTGAAGCTCCGAATGTGCCGGTTCGGCGGACACCACATCCGGTGGAGGACGAGTCGCGGGTTGGCGGGGGTCATATCCGGACAGCACGTGCACGGAAGCCGAGCGGATTGGCCGAACGTGACCCCCGAGGCGGGGGCGGAGGGGAGGGGCGGGGGTGGGCGTCAGGGGGCGTCGGCGCGGCGCGCCCACCAGGCGCGCAGGCGCTCGGCCGCGGCATCCGGCCCGATGGGTCCCTCGTCGAGCCGCACCTCGAGCAGGAAGCGGTACGCCTCGCCCACGATCGGCCCGGGCTTCAGGTCAAGCAGGGCCATGATCTGCTGCCCGTCGAGCTCGGGGCGCACCGCGGCGAGCTCCTCCTCCTCGGCGAGCACGGCGATTCGCTCTTCGAGGTCGTCGTAGGCGAAGGCGAGCCTGTCGGCCTTGCGACGGTTGCGCGTCGTGACATCCGCTCGGGTGAGGATGTGCAGCCGCTCGAGCTGGTCGCCAGCGTCGCGCACGTAGCGGCGCACGGCGGAATCCGACCAGGCGCCGTCGGTGTAGCCGAAGAACCGCAGGTGCAGTTCGATGAGGCGCGAGACGGCCGCGATCGTGTCGTTGTCGAAACGCAGCGCGCGCAGCCGCTTGCGGGCGAGCTTGGCGCCGATCACGTCGTGGTGGTGGAACGACACCGCACTGCCCGGCTCGAGCCGCCGCGTCGCGGGCTTGCCGATGTCGTGCAGCAGCGCCGCGAGCCGCACCACGAGATCCGGCGAGGAAAGCCGGCCCCGCGAGACCTCGTAGTCGATCGCCTGGTCGAGCACGGTGAGCGAGTGCTCGTACACGTCCTTGTGGTGGTGGTGCTCGTCGATCTCGAGGCTCAGCGCGGGGATCTCGGGGATGAACCGCTCGGCGAGCCCCGAATCCACGAGCAGGCGGATGCCGCCACCCGGCGCCGCGGTCAGGAGCAGCTTCGACAGCTCGTCGCGGATGCGCTCCGCCGAGATCCGGTCGATCTGCGGGGCGAGCGCGGTCATCGCGGCGCGCGTATCCTCCTCGACCTGGAAGCCGAGTTGGGCCGAGAACCGGGCGGCCCGGAGCATCCGCAGCGGGTCGTCGCCGAACGACTGCTCGGGGGCGGCGGGCGTGCGCAGGATGCCCGCGATGAGGTCCTCGACGCCGCCCGACGGGTCGACGAGCGTGAGTTCGGGGAGGCGCAGGGCCAGCGCGTTCACCGTGAAGTCGCGGCGCGTCAGGTCGTCGTCGAGGGTCGAGCCGAACACCACCTCGGGCTTCCGCGACGAACCGTCGTACGCGTCGGAGCGGTACGTGGTGATCTCCACCGTCTCGCCGGCGATCTTCGCCCCGATCGTGCCGAAGTCGCGGCCGACGTCCCAGTGTGCGGTGGCGATCGGCCTCACGATCGCGAGGATCTCGTCGGGCGTGGCATCCGTCGTGAAATCCAGGTCGCTGACCGTGCGACCGAGGAAGGCGTCGCGCACGGGCCCGCCGACGAGGGCGATCTCGTGATCTGCGGCTTCGAATGCGTGCGCGAGCCGCGCGACGGTCGGCGAAGCGGCCAGCTCCTCGAGCCGGTCGAGGGCCGTCGCGACACTCTGCATCCCCCTATGTTAAGCGGCGCCCGCATGGCGGTCCGTGCAGTGTGCACCCGGGCGCCCGGACGACGGGACCTGCTCCGGTGGCCTGTGGACGTCGAGCGGATGCCCCGGGCCCACGCCGTAGAATCGCCTGCATGGTGGCCGAGGTGAGACCTGCGCGGCGCCGCGCCGGCTCCCCCGCCCTCCGGACGAGCCGGCGCGGGCGCGCTATCGTCGCCGGATTCGCCTCGGTCGCCCTCGCGGGCATTCTCGCCACCCCGATCGCCGCGACCGCCGGCGTGGACTCGGCCGGACTTCAGGCGATGCTCGGTCTCGGCGCGGCTGGTGGGGCCGGCGCCGCCGATGCCGACGGCGCCGCCGCCCCGGCGAGATCGGGCCAGCTCCAGTCGGCGGCCGAGGAGGACGGTGGCCTGAGCCTGCGCGTCACGCCGACGATCTCGACGAGCCTGTCGCTGGCCGGTCCGGTCACCATCTCCGTCGAGATCGAGAACGCGACGGGAGAATCGCTCCCTCCGAGTAACCTGCGACTCGTGCGGGCCGACGACGTCATCGACGAAGAGGGCGAACTCAGCGACTGGCTCGCCATCGGCGGCGGCGAGGGGGAGGGGCTCGGCGAGGCCGGTGCGACGGTGGCCGAGAGCGAGGCTCGCGGCGTCGCCGCCGGGGGTACCGCACTCGTGTCCCTAACGATCCCGCCCGAGCAGCTCGCCGAGCTCGCCCGCTCGCCCGTCATCGGTTTGGGCGCCGAGCTCGTGGTGGGCGACACGGTGATGGCCACCGGCACCGACGCGTACCCCAACGCCGATGTTCCGGCGAGCGGCTCCGTCGCCGTCGCGCTCGTCGCACCGCTCACGCTACCCGTGGCCGACGGCACGACGGGCATCATCCCGGCCGCCCAGCTCGAGAACTGGACCGGTCCGACGGGCGTGCTCACGCGTCAACTCGATGCCCTCACGGGTCGCCGCGTCGCGATCGGGCTCGATCCGCGCATCCTCGCCTCCATCCGGGTACTGGGCACGAGTGCGCCGGCATCGGCGACCACGTGGCTGCAGCGCCTCGCGATGCTCCCGAACGAGATCTTCCCGCTCGCCTACGCCGACGCCGATGTCGCGCTGCAGTCGCAGATCGGCCTGCCCGCCCTCCTCGCGCCGACCTCGTTCGCCGACGTGATGGATCCCGCGAATTTCACCGCACCGGCGGGTGGCGGCGGCGACGGTACGGGAGACACCGAAGGCGAGACCGAAGGCGGCAGCGGCGATGTCGAGCCGACGGATGCCCCGACCGAACCCGAGACGGCCGATGCAGTGCCGACCACCGACGAGCTCCTCGACTGGCCCTACACCCGCAGCGACCTCGCGTGGCCCGCCGATGACACCGTCGCGCCGGGCGATCTCGCCTACCTCGACGCATCCGGCCTCACCACCGCCGTGCTGGCACCGACCAACGTGGAGCCCGTCGAGGGCCCCTCGTCGGCGGCGGCCCTCATCGACGGTTCGACGGCCCTCGTCGCCGACGCCGGACTCACGGAACCGCTGCGGGCGGCCGCCGACGCGCAGACCGAGGCCGAATGGCGCGCCGCGACGGGCCGGCTGCTCGCCGAGCTCGCGCTCGACGCCGGCGTCGCACGCACCACGATGTTGGCGACCTTCGACCGCGGCGCCCCAACGCTCGCCGATCGCGTGTCGGGGGTGATCGACGAGATCGAGGCCTCCCGCTGGGCGACCCTCGCCGGACTCTCCGAGGCGATCGGCGCGCCGCCCGAACCTCGCACGCTCGTCGACGAGGCCGAGGCCGACGACCGGCGTTCCACGGCGACTCGCATGATGGCGCTCGAGACCGACGTGGCGGCATTCGCGAGCGTTCTCGTCGAGCCCGAGCTCCTCACGGCGCCCACGCGACGTGACCTGCTGTCGATCCTCGACGTCGCCTGGCTCGACGAGGGCGACGGTTGGAACGCCGCCGCCGGCGAATGGATCGGCCAGCAGCGCGACACGCTCGGATCGGTCTCCGTGGTGCCGTCGAGCCCCATCAACGTCGTGTCCACCGAGACCGGCGTGCCCACCACGATCGACAACTCCCTGCCCTACCCGGTCACGGTGCTCGTCGAAGTGGAGCCGTCCAACGGGCGCCTCATCGTGGAGGACCGTGTCGAAGTCACCGTCGGGCCCGAGTCGCGCAGCACCGTGCGCGTCCCGGTCGCGGCGGGCGTCGGCAATGGCGACGTCTCCCTCGTGGTGTCCCTCACCTCGCCGACCGGGGTCACGATCGGCACCCCGGTCACCATTCCCGCGAACGTGCAGGCCGACTGGGAGGGGCTCGGCGCCGCGATCCTCGCGGCCATCCTCGTGCTCGTGTTCAGCATCGGCATCTGGCGCAACATCCGCCGCCGTCGGCGTGCTCGAGCCGAATCGGCAGCGGATGTCGCCGCCGACGGCGTCGGGGCCGACGCATCCCGAAGCCCCGGCGACGCACTGGACGACGCACCGAAGGGCGCAACCCACGCGGAGGCACGCCACGAACCCGACACCGACACCGACACCGACACCGACATCGAACGGCCCGCGCGTGGCTGACGACCGCATCGGGCGCGCCAGCCTGTTCCTCGCATCGGGCACGATCGTCTCGCGCGTGCTCGGGTTCGTGAAGGCGATCGTGCTGGCCGGCACCATCGGTGTCGTCGGATCGGCCAGCGCCGACGCGTTCGCAGTCGCCAACGGCCTACCGAACACCGTCTACGTGATCGTCGCGGGCGGTGTGCTGAGCGCCGTCCTCGTGCCGCAGATCGTGCGCGCCAGCACGCATGCCGACGGCGGCAGCGGCTACATCAACAAGCTCCTCACACTCGCGCTCGTCGTGATCGGTGCCGCAACCGTGCTCGCCACCGCCCTTGCGCCAGTGCTGGCGTGGATCTACGCGGGCTCCAACCCCGACATCCTGCCGCTCGCCATCGCCTTCGCGTGGTGGTGCCTGCCGCAGATCTTCTTCTACGGGCTCTACACGCTGCTCGGCGAAGTCCTGAACGCGCGTCGGAGCTTCGGCCCGTTCACCTGGGTTCCGGTGCTCAACAACATCGTCGCCCTGATCGGACTCGTGGCGTTCGGGCTGCTGTTCGGCTTCGACCCTGAGGGCGACCGCGGCGTCGGCGAGTGGACGCCCGGCATGGTTGCGTTGCTGGCGGGCTCGGCGACCCTCGGCATCGTGGCCCAGGCGGTCGTGCTGTTCTGGTTCTGGCGGCGCATCGGCCTGCGCTACCGCCCCGATTTCCAGTGGCGCGGGGTCGGACTCGGTGCGGCGGGCCGCATGGCCGGATGGACCTTCGGGATGCTCCTGCTCACGACGGTCGCCGGCATCGTGCAGACGCAGGTAGTGCTGATCGCATCGAACCAGGCCGCCTCGCTCGCGGCCATCGACGCCGCCTGGCTCGTGTTCATGCTGCCGCACTCGGTCATCACCGTCTCGATCGCCACGGCCTACTTCACGCGCATGAGCGAGCACGCGGCCGGGGGCGACCTCGGCCGCGTGCGCGACGACCTGTCGAGCGCCGTGCGCGGCGTCTCGCTCATCCTCGTGCTGGCTAGCGCGGTGCTCGTCGTGGTCGCCTATCCGTTCGCGGCGGTGTTCCAGCCCGGCCTCGCCGGCGCGTCGGCGCTCGGCAACGTGATCATGGCGTTCGCCATCGGGCTCGTCGGATTCAGCATTCTGTTCGTGGTGCAGCGCACGTTCTACGCGCTCGGCGACACCCGCACGCCGTTCTTCTTCACGCTCTTCCAGGTCGTGGTGTTCTCGATCGGTGCGGTGGCCTGCATCTTCCTCCCCGTGCAGTGGATCGCGGTCGGCGTGGCACTCGCGACCACGGTCGCGACCACCGCGCAGTTGCTGCTCGCCGTGGGCCTCCTTCGACGGAAGCTCGGCCGCATCGATGGGCGTCGCGTCCTCATCAGTCTCCTGCGGGATGTCGCCGCGGTCGTGCTGCCCGTCGCCGCGGGCCTCGGCCTCCTCCTCGCGCTCGGCGGGTTCACCGACGGCGGCTTCGCCGTCTCGGATCGCGTCGGCGCCATGATCTCGATGGCCGCGATCGGCACCACCATGGCAGTGTTGTACTTCGGTCTCCTGTGGCTGCTCCGTTCCGAGGAGCTCCGGGGCTTCGCCACCCCGCTGCTTCGACGCATCCGTCGCAGCTGAAGGCTCGGTCGGGTCGGGCCAGTCGGCATCGTCGGGCTCCGGATGTCGCGAGCAACCGTTCTTCCGAACGTCGGTCGCCGTTCAGGCCGCCGGAATACCCGCCGCCTAGACTGTGTTCACCATGTCGTGGCATCCGCTCGAACGGATGCGCGACGGAAGGCAGTGAGCAGAGGAGTGGCGTTGCGCGACATCATCATCATCGGATCGGGTCCCGCGGGGTTCACCGCGGCGATCTACGCCGCTCGTGCTGAACTGAAGCCGCTGCTGATCGCCAGCTCGGTCGAGATCGGCGGCGAGCTCATGAACACCACCGAGGTCGAGAACTACCCCGGCTTCCCCGAGGGCATCATGGGCCCCGACCTGATGGCGAAGTTCCAGGCCCAGGCTGAGCGCTTCGGCACCGAGGTCGTCTACGACGACGTGGTCGAACTCGAGCTCGATGGTCCGGTGAAGCGCGTGAAGCTCGGCAACGGCGGCGTCGAAGAAGCCCGATCGATCGTCTACGCGACGGGCTCCGCCTACCGCAAGCTGGGCCTGCCCGAGGAGGAGGTCCTCTCCGGACACGGCCTCTCGTGGTGCGCCACCTGCGACGGCTTCTTCTTCCGCCAGAAGACCATCGCCGTCATCGGCGGCGGCGACTCCGCCATGGAGGAGGCCACGTTCCTCACCCGCTTCGCCGACAAGGTCTACGTGATCCACCGTCGCGACTCGCTCAAGGCATCGAAGATCATGCAGCAGCGGGCATTCGACAACCCGAAGATCGAGTTCATCTGGAATGCCGAGGTCACCGCGATCCACGGCGACACCCAGGTCAACGGCGTCAGCCTCCGTGACACGGTCACGGGCGAGGTTCGCGGCCTCGACCTCGACGGCCTGTTCGTGGCGATCGGCAACGATCCCCGCACCCACCTCGTGCACGGCAAGCTCGACCTCACGCCCGAGGGCACCATCGCGGTCGAGGGTCGGTCGACCCGCACCTCGGTTCCGGGTGTCTTCGCCGCCGGCGACGTCATCGATCCCCACTACCGGCAGGCAGTCACCGCCGCGGGTACGGGTGCGTCGGCTGCCCTCGACGCCGAGCACTACCTCGCGTCGCTCGGCAACGAGAACGCCGCCGAGGCCGTGATCGAGAACCAATTCGCCGTCGTGAAGTGACGCCGGCGCGACATCCGATTTCCACCAAAGGAGAAACCCAATGACGGCACGTGCAGTGACCGAGGCCACCTTCGAGCAGGAGGTCCTCAAGAATGACAAAGCTGTTCTCGTGGACTTCTGGGCCGAGTGGTGCGGCCCGTGTCGCGCGGTGAGCCCGATCCTCGACCAGATCGCCAGCGAGCACTCCGAGAAGCTCGACATCGTGAAGCTGAACGTCGACGAGAACCCGAACCTCGCGATGAAGTACCAGATCACCGCGATCCCCGCGTTCAAAGTGTTCGAGAAGGGCGAGGTCGTGAAGACCGTCATCGGCGCCAAGCCGAAGCCCGCCCTCGAGGCCGACCTCGCCGCCTTCATCTCGTAGCCGGCGATCTCGCGATTCCAAAGACCCGTCCGGTGCGAACCGGGCGGGTCTTTCGTGTGTCGTCAGGGAGCGCGTACCCGAACGTCGTCACGAAATCCGACGACCGGAACCCAGCAACTACCATGAATATCCTGAGCAGAACGGAAGCGATGTGACCTCTGACGGCGTCCCCCAGCGGACCGGCAACAATCTCGACCCCTGGTACGCGAACTACGCCGAGCGAGCCGCCGGGCTCGCCGCCTCAGAAGTCCGAGCCCTCTTCGCCGTCGCCTCCCGCCCCGAGGTGGTGTCTCTCGCGGGCGGCATGCCGTTCGTGTCCGCGCTGCCGCAGGAGCTCATCGTCTCGTCGATGGAGCGCGTCATGCGCGAGCAGGGTTCTGTCGCGCTGCAGTACGGTTCGGGTCAGGGGATCCCGGCGCTGCGGGAGCACATCCTCGACGTGATGGCGCTCGAGGGCATCAGGGGCACGGTCGACAACGTCGTCACGGCGACCGGCTCCCAGCAGGCCCTCGACCTCGTCTCGAAGCTCTTCATCGACCCGGGCGACGTGATCCTCGCCGAGGCGCCGAGTTATGTCGGCGCGATGGGCGTCTTCCGCTCCTATCAGGCCAGCGTGGTGCACGTGGCGATGGACGAGAACGGGCTCATCCCCGAGGCACTGCGGCAGACGATCGCGCACCTGCGAGGCCAGGGCCGGCGCGTCAAGTTCCTGTACACCATCCCGAACTTCCACAACCCGGCCGGCGTCACGCTCTCGGCCGAACGCCGGCCCGAGATCCTCGAGATCTGTCGCACCAACGAGATCCTCGTTCTGGAGGACAACCCGTACGGCCTGCTCCACTTCGACGAGCCGGCGCCGAACGCGCTGCGTTCGCTTGACGAGGACGGCGTGATCTACCTCGGCTCGTTCTCGAAGACGCTCGCGCCGGGCTTCCGTGTCGGATGGGCGCTCGCGCCGCACGCGATCCGGGAGAAGCTCATCCTCGCGACCGAGTCGGCGATCCTGTCACCCAGTTCGTTCAGCCAGCTCGTCGTGTCGGAGTACCTGTCGACCACTGACTGGCGCGGCCAGATCGACACGTTCCGTGGCGTCTATCGGCAACGCAAGGACGCGATGATCGAGGCGCTGGGGGAGTACCTGCCGCAGCTCAGCTGGACGAATCCCAATGGCGGCTTCTACGTGTGGGTCACCATGCCCGACGTGCTCGATTCCAAGCAGATGCTGCCTCGCGCGGTGCGAGAGCTCGTGGCGTACACGCCCGGCACGGCCTTCTTCGCCGACGGACGTGGCCGGCACGCCATGCGCCTGTCGTTCTGCTACCCGACCCCCGACGCCATTCGGGTCGGCATCCGGCGCCTGGCCACCGTCGTCAACGGTGAACTCGACCTCCTCGACACCTTCGCCGGCACGGGCTCGCTGCAGCTGCCCCCGAGCGCCGGTTACGAATCCGCCCCGCCTTCCGACCTCAAGTAGTGGAGAAACCCCAGATCATGAGCGATTCCAGTGGCCTGTACGTCGTCGTGCTGGCGGGCGGTATCTCGCACGAGCGCGACGTCTCCCTGCGCTCGGGGCGCCGGGTGGCCGACGCGCTGAGCGATGCCGGTCATCGGGTGGAGCTTCGCGACCCGGATGCCGGCTTGTTGCCGTTCCTCGCGAGCGAGCGTCCTGACGTGGTTTTTCCGGCCCTGCACGGCTCGAGCGGTGAGGACGGTTCGCTGCTCGACCTGCTCCGTGCGCTCGACGTGCCGACGGTCGGATCCACCGGCGCTGCCGCGCGCCGCGCGTGGTCGAAGCCCGTCGCCAGCTCGCTCGTCGCGGAGGCCGGCATCGCGGTGCCCGAGTCGATCGTGCTCTCGCACGAGTCGTTCCGCGAGCTCGGTGCCGCGAGCGTGCTGCGCGTGGTGCGTGGAGCGCTCGACGGGGACCTCGTCGTGAAGCCTGGCTCGGGTGGCTCCGCACAGGGGGTCACGATCGTCGGCGACCCGAACGACCTGCCCCGCGCCATGGTGGAGGCCTTCACGTACGACG
Source organism: Agromyces sp. NPDC052230 (assembly GCF_040679595.1). NCBI lineage: Bacteria > Bacillati > Actinomycetota > Actinomycetes > Micrococcales > Microbacteriaceae > Agromyces > Agromyces sp. NPDC052230. The sequence goes on from NZ_JBFAVC010000001.1 coordinate 691,595, forward strand.
AAGTGGCCGTGGTCGAGCGTCGCGTGGTCGGCACCGAGATCGCCGTTGCCGTGGTCGACCTGGGTGACGGGCCGAATGCACTCGTACCGGTCGAGATCGAGCCGATCGACGGCGTGTACGGGTTTCAGGCCCGGTACAACGCAGGGGAGACCACCTTCTACGCCCCCTCGCGGCTGAGCGATGAGGTCTCGGCCAAGGTGTCGGATACCGCGGTGCTCGCGCATCGGACCCTCGGGCTCCGCGACCTCTCGCGGGTCGACTTCATCGTCGACGACCGGGGTGTGCCATGGTTCCTCGAGGCCAACGTCATCCCCGGGCTCACCGAGACCTCGCTGGTTCCGCTCGCGATCGAAGCGTCGCAGTCGGATGCCTCGGCGATCTACGACGGGCTCGTGCGCGCAGTCGCCTCACGCCACTGACTCCGGGTCGGTCGTCGATCCGTCGGATGCGGAGCGTGCGTGTTCTCGGTGATGCCGAGAATGCGCGCTTCCCGGTTCGTCAGGAGCGATTCTGCGCAGCTCGGCGGTTCACACGCCTTCAAGTTCCTCGCCGAGATCCGCGAGGATGCGGCGGAGGTCTTGAACGGTCGCGAAATCGATGCTGATCTGCCCTTTCCTCGCCCCGAGCGCGATTCGGACGCGAGTGTTGAGGCGGTCACCCATCCGGGCGGCCAGGTCATCGAGGAAGTCCTGTCGCTTTCCGGCGGCGGGCTTCGCTCGCGACGGCTTCGGACTGCTCGTCGCGAGCGCCTCGGCTGCCCGTACGGACAGCTCCTCGTTGACGATCTTGTCGGCGAAGCGCTTCATCTCCTCAGGATCGTCGCCGACCGACAGGATTGCGCGTGCGTGCCCCGCACTCAGCACCCCCGCGGCGACACGCAGTTGCACCGCCTCGGGCAGTTTGAGAAGTCGGAGGGTGTTCGTGACTTGGGGTCGGGAACGTCCGATGCGAGTGGCGAGCTCCTCCTGGGTGATGCCGAAGTCGGAGAGCAGTTGCTGGTACGCCGACGCCTCCTCGAGCGGGTTCAGTTGCGAGCGGTGGAGGTTCTCAAGGAGCGCGTCGCGCAGCATTGCCTCGTCGGCGGTGTCCTTCACCACCGCGGGGATGGTTTCGAGACCGGCCTCCTTGGTTGCTCGCAGGCGGCGCTCGCCCATGACCAGCTCGTACTTGCCGGGGTCTGTGGGGTGCGGCCGCACGACGATCGGCTGCAGGACGCCGAATTCGCGGATGGAGTGCACCAGCTCGGCGAGGTCATCGGGGTCGAATGCCGTGCGCGGCTGATGCGCGTTGGGCACGATGTCGTTGGGGTCCAGACGAGCGAGTCGCGCCCCCGGCACCGTAATGAGGTTCTCTGCCGATGCGGCCTGCTCGACCGCCGCCATCGCCGTCGCCGGCGTCGAGTCGGCGTCGGGGAAGAAGACGTCAACCGGCCGAGCGGCCTGGCGGCTCGCGTCGTCACCGCTCGGGATGAGGGCTCCGATGCCCCGCCCGAGCCCGGTTCGCTTAGTTGCCATTCGAGAGCTCCTTCGGGTTGGAGACGTATCGACGTGCGATCTCCGCGGCCGCCTCGCGGTATGACAGCGACCCGGAGGAGCCGAAGTCGTAGCTGATGACGCTCTGCCCATAACTGGGCGCCTCTGACACCCGCACAGACCGAGGAATGATCGTCCCGAGCGTCTGGGTGGGGAAGTGGTCGCGCACCTCCTGCGCGACCTGCTGAGCCAGGTTGGTGCGCGAGTCGTACATCGTGAGCAGGATCGTTGTGAGGCGCAACTCGGGGTTCAAGTGCTTTTCGATGAGCTCGATATTGCTCAACAGTTGCGAGAGTCCCTCGAGCGCGTAGTACTCGCACTGAATCGGAATCAGCACCTCGCGTGCGGCGACGAATGCGTTGATCGTCAGCAGCCCGAGTGACGGCGGGCAATCGATGAAGACGTAGTCGTACGGACGCTCCATCGAGGCGAGGTGGCTGTCCAGTGCGCGCCGGAGCCGCTGCTCCCGGGCGACGAGCGACACGAGTTCGATCTCTGCGCCGGCGAGGTGGATGGTCGCGGGAACGCAATCGAGTCGTTCGTGCTCGGTGGATGGACGCACCACCTTGGCGAGTGGCAGGTCGGCGACGAGCACGTCGTAGACGCTCTGCTGTTCCGAGCGGTGGTCGACGCCGAGGGCCGTGGATGCATTGCCTTGCGGGTCCAGGTCTACGACCAGAACGTGTGCGCCTGAACGGGCGAGTGCGGCGGCGAGGTTCACCGCACTGGTCGTCTTGCCGACCCCGCCCTTCTGATTCGAAATGGTGAAGATCCGCGTTCCCTGGGGCAGAGGCAGTATGGCCTCATCCAGAGCGACGCGCCGACGAGTCTCGTCGGCCAGTTGATCAGCCAGGGGAGTTCCTCCGTATTCAGTGACCGTTTCACGTGAAACGGTCGCGGCGGGGCGAGTGAGCGTTTCACGTGAAACGTCGACCCCTTCGCCCGTCGTGGTCGCGGCAATCGAGGCTTCCGAGGGCCAAGACGCATTCAGTGGTCGCGCTGAGGGAGCTTCCTCCGTCCCACCGGGATCGGTCGCGTCGGACTCGGGTGGGGTGTTGCCCAGGTTTACCGATTCGTCCGAGCCGGCGCCCTGCCCACCGGGAAGTTGCTGATCCAACGACTCGTCGGCCGCGGTGACCGACTGGCCTCCCACTCCTGCTGCCTGGTCGATCCGTGGTGTCGCCGTCGCTTGAGGCGCTTCATCCGTGTCGCGGAATCGCCCGCTCCATGCACCAAGGTTGTCCTGCTCTTCGGGGCTCGGCGGCTGAATGAGAGGTTCGGTAGCGGAGGCCGCTGCGGCGGTGCCGACGTTCATCGGCGGCCCGGAAGCCCAGTCCATTCGGCTCGAGTCGGCAGCCGAGGAACCGGATGCGCTCGACCCAGTATCGGCCTCGGGCGCCAACGTGGATCCCGCCGGAGTCCCGCTCGTGCTCACCGTGGCAACGCCGGAGGCTGGAGGTGGCACATCATCCGGCGCATCTCCGACCTTGGGGGCGCCAATCTCAGGGACAACGTCGGGTGCCCCCGCCGGGTGGGCCTGCGCGCCGCCGATCGTGAGGTCGCGTTGCTCGGTATTCGCGGCGATTCCTCGAGCCGCCGCCGTTGGTCCGCCGGCGCCGATGCGCGAACCGGACTCGTCAGCACCGCGGACATCCGCCGCGATCGACGCGGCGCGGTCGGGGGAGGGCGACGATTTGGAGTCGGGTGGGGACGCGACCCGATCGTCCGGCTCTGGTTGACCGGGGCCGGCCTCGGGTGCTGAGCGGGGCTGCGGCAGTAGCGCTGAGACGGTGTCAGCCGCAGCGTCACCGACGATCTCGCGAATGATGTCCGCGAGGAGGCGGTCGGCAGTGGTACCGGAAGTCTGCCGCGCGTTCGGCGTGGAACCAGGCTGTTCCGAATCGTCGCTGAGCGCGGCGGCGGTCGCTGCGTCCCAATCGATGCTCGCGCTCGAGGGATGGGTGGGCCACCTGACGTGTGCGGCAACTGCTGGCGGGGTCGGTGCGTTGCGTTGCTGATCTGAGGGAGCCACATCAACGCCAGCAGGTGACGGGTGGTCGACCGGGGGAGCTCCCTGCGGGGTTTCCCCCGTGGCAGCATCTGAACCCGGCACACCAGTGCCGCCGTCTGCCGGTTGGCCCGTGTTCGACTGCGCCGACTCGGCGCTCTCGGCGGGTGCGCCATGCGGGCGGTATCCGCGCGCGACCGGGGCCGCGATCCCTCGTGCCTCTGGACTCCACTGCGACGGGTCGTCTGATGCTGAGGGCATCGGCGTGGGGGGCGTGGGTCCCTCTAGAGCTTCGTTGGGAACTTGGGGTCCGCTTCGGTCGGAATCCACGCGTGTCGTGCCGGTCTCCTCGGGATCAGGCTGATGACGCTTGCGGTGAAACCAGCCGCGCCCTCCGCCTTGTCCCATTTCCCACTGCTCCCGCCCGATGGTCGTGTCATGGATGGTCGCCGACGACGCTCCGCCGGACCCGAGACCCAAGCCTAACCGGCGCCGACCACGTACGTGGGGGTGAAGCGCGGAGAGGCGGGCAGGAGGGCGTGATTGTGGTGTGGAGGAGAAGTCATGGTCGACGATCGGGTGGATACCTTTCCCGGGTCAGGGCTGCAATGTTTCACGTGAAACCCGTGATGGCGTAGGAGCGACTGGGTGGCGCGTGTGAAGCCGGGCGCGTTTCACGTGAAACGCCTCGAGTTCGATCCGGCCGGGCATCGAGAGGGTCGGCCGAAGTTGGTTCTGGTCGGAACGCGCACTGTCGTCAACGACTCGTCGTGCCACGGCGGATCGGCCCCCTCATCCGCGGAGGTGTGTCGGTGGGAGCGCGCACGATCACGTCGGTCCGAGACTCGCAATCGAGCCACCGATCGTGCCACGGTGGCACCCCTGAGAATCTCCGTCATGTGGACGCGTGCAGCGGGGCAGGTCGGCGCGACCATTCGGCGCAACGAGCGGTCCACCACTTGCGAACGCCCTCGACGTGTGTACGTGAGGTCGACGGTGCTTGGGCACTCGTGAGGGCGGACTCCACCACCCATCAGTGACGGGACCCGCGTGACGGGGTGAGGGCCTTCAAGCAACACGCGCATCGCCCGCTACACCGCTGACAGCCCGGTCACGCGAATCGTGGTCATCCCGGCCGTACCCCTTCAACGGCGCGCAGCTGTCGGCGTCCGTTCCGCACGCGACCCCCTCTTCGGCGTGGTTCGACGACCGAGCGAGCCGATGGCCCTTATCGTGGCGATGTCGGGAATCCGCGTGCCGAAGTTCCGGGTCGCTCAAGCAGACCCAGGGTGGTGGTGGTTTTGAGCGCGTGATCGGTCGCCGACACTCATACTCCGGACTCTCCGGTGCATCGCCAGTGCGGACCTTGTGTCGCGAGGGGTTCGCCGGTTCGGGTGGCCACTCGCGCCCCGACTGATGAAGTTCGAGCGCATGATCGTGACCTTTGGGCCCCGGCGGTGCGCGAATGGGGGCTCTCGACGCGCGAGCTGCGGCCGGCCTCCGGGAGCGGACGACCCCGGTCACCTGGAAGGTGGGAACACACCGGCCTCGACCGGAGAAGGTGAATCCGTCGCTCGACCTCGGGGCCGGGCACGGATGATGTATCACGAGAAACGAGCGGGCGTCACGCGGTTTCGACTGAGGGCTCGAAGACGCGGAGGTCCGAGAGGTGACCAAACACTCGAGCGCGCCATATCGACCCATGCGCCCGCGAGCTCCAGAACCCTGAAGCCGCCGATGATGTTTCACGTGAAACGACCGGGTTTCAATACGACCGGGTTTCACCCACTGCTCGATGTCGGGGCGTAGATCGACATCCAAACGACACGATGCACTCACTCCCACGGTCCGGCCGGGGTGATCGGATCTCGCTGGTGCACCTGCGGATGAACCGGGGTCCCGGCGCAGCCCACAAAGAGGAAGGGTCCACCGCCGGCGGCAGTGTGCATCACGCTCCAGTGGTCTGACGGGGACCGTGGTGTTTCACGTGAAACAGCCCAGCACGCGGCGGCCCGGCGCTTGGGTTAGGCAAGAGGCTTGGGCGTGGGCGTGGGCGTGGGCGTGGGCGTGGGCTTGGGCTTGGGGCTTGGGGCTTGGGGCTTGGGCTTGGGGCTTGGGGCTTGGGGCTTGGGCGTGGGGCTTGGGCCTGGGCGTGGGGCTTCCAAGAGTGGGCGTATCTGCGAGGCCCTCAATGACACCGCCTCTCAGAATGGAAGCGAGGAAGTCGTCGGGGTCCGCTGGGGTGCTCGAAGTGAGTCCGTGAACCGACTCCGTGCCGTGAGGCGGTCGACTGGCTCCCTCGCAACGAACCCTGCGGGCCGACCCGGGCGCGGCGAGGCCGGCGGATCCCTCCGGGGCAACACGGATGATACGCACGGTCCGCCACGCACGATGAGGCCTCACACGGGTGACCACGTCGCAGCAAGGTGGCCGACGGCGGCGGATCGCACCTCGCCCCGACCGGGGGGGCGGGACTGCGGCCGTAAACGAGCTCCGAAGAAGCCGACGGTCGCAGCGCCCATGCCCTCGTCTCAACGCGTGCTGGAGACCGCAAGCAAGCCGTCGTTGTCAGTGCGTGGCTGGCGGAATCCACGTACGCAGATCGGCTTGGCCGAAGCTCGCACTGAGTCCCGCGCAGCGTGAACCGGCAAGAGACCACACCCACACCGGCACGTGCGCGATCGTATCGAGGCGCCTCGCCGGAGGCAGAGAGTCAGTCGACCGTCGCGCGGAACACGCGGGTGACGTCGTCGACGATGCCTTCACCGAGCAGCAGCACTTCGACGTTGTGCAGCCGGTACTTGCGGACGGCCTTCTCAGCAGCAGCGACTTCGGCGTCCACACCGGCGCCCTTCATAAGCACGAGCTCGCCGCCGGCACGAACGAGTGGCGCGCTGATGGGAATGAGGGTGCGCAGCGCACTGACCGCGCGGGCGGTCACCTGATCCATCGCGCCCTTCAGCTTGGCGTCCTCCGCACGGGCGCGAACGACGTCGACATTGGCGAGCTCGAGCTCCAAGACTTGACGTTCGAGCCAGGCAACTCGACGCTCCATCGGCTCGATGAGCGTGAACGAGACATCCGGTCGCAAGATCGCGAGCACCAGGCCAGGCAGGCCAGCTCCCGAACCGATGTCGCCCACTCTGCCTGGGCGCAGCAGCGGCGCGACCAGCGCACTGTTGAGGATGTGGCGCGTCCACAATCGAGGCAACTCGAGCGGGCCGATGAGGCCCAGTTCCTCGCCATGGCGTGCCAAGGCCTCCGTGAACTGGCGGCCCCGTTCGAGGTGCTCGCCGAAGATCTGCGCGGCGACGGGCGGCTCGGCCTCGAGTTGATCCGTCATTGTTTCACGTGAAACGTCAGGCACCGCGGGTGATCACCGTGTGGCGCTCGGCGCCTTCGCCTCGGGACTCCGAGTGGAAGCCGTGCTCACTGACCAAGTCGTGCACGAGCTTGCGCTCGTACGATGACATCGGCGGGAGCGCGGCCTCTGCGGCGCCGGTCTCGATGCGTTCGACCGCCCGCGCAACGAGCGAAGCGAGCTCGTCGCGTCGCGCGTCGCGTGAACCGCCGATGTCCAGGATGAGACGCGAGAACGCACCCGTCTTCGTCTGCACTGCGAGCCTGGTGAGCTCCTGAAGGGCGCTCACCGTGTCGGGCTTCGACAGCACGTTGATGTTCGCGCCCTCGCCGGCATTGACCGACAAGTAGGCGCGGCCATTGCGCGCATCGATGTCGATGTCGCCGTCGAGGTCGCAGATGTCGAGGAGTTCCTCGATGTAGTCCGCGGCGATGTCGCCTTCCTCTTCGAGCTGAGCGACCGAGCGGTCCTCGTCGTGGTGCACGTTCGTCATGGGTTACTTCCCGCTCTGCTTCTTCGCACGCGACTTGCCGATGGGCTGCTGGCGCTGGGTCTTCTTGGGTTCTTCGACAGCGACGGCGCTGTCCTGCTTGTCCTCGACGACGAGCTTGCCCTTCTTGGCCAAGCGCGCCTCGCGGGCACGTGCCGCTTCACTGCCGGGCGTCGGCATATTGCGGATCACGATGAACTGCTGGCCCATGGTCCAGAAGTTCGAGACCAGCCAGTAGAACATCACACCGAGCGGGAACGCCACGCCGGAGAAGGCGAACACGAGGGGAAGCAGGTACAGGAGGATGCGCTGCTGACGGAACATGGGGCTCGCCTTGGTCTCGGGCGACATGTTCTTCGACACGATCTGCAGCTGCGTGATGAACTGCGAGGCGGTCATGAGCACGATCATCACGGCCGCGACGACCATGACCTGCCAGGGGCCGCCGGCATTCATCGCGTTGATGAACGTCGAGTTCAGGGGCGCACCGAGGAAGACCGCACTGGCGAACGAGTGAGCCAGGTCCTCGTTGAGGAGGCCGACGCCCGCCTGGTCGCGGACCGACGCGTCGTTGAGCACCGAGAAGAGGCCGAAGAAGATCGGCATCTGCAGCAGCAGGGGAAGGCACGAAGACAGGGGGTTCGTGCCCGTTCGCTTGTACAGCTCCATCGTCTCGCGCGACATGGCCTCGCGAGAGAACTGGTCCTTCTTGCCCTTGTACTTGTCCTGGATCTTCTTCAGCTGCGGCGCGACCTCCAGCATGCGTCGCTGGCTCTTGATCTGGCGCACGAAGATCGGGATCAGCGCGGCACGCACCACGATGACGAGGCCGACGATGGAGAGCACCCAGGTGACGCCCGAGGCGCCGTCGAGTCCGAAGAACGTCCACATGGAGTGGAACGAGACGAGGATCAGCTCGATGACCCATTTGATGGGCCAGAGGATCAGACCGATGAAGTCCATGGGTGCGGGTCAGTCCTTTCGGGACAGGGTGGGGGAGGAGGTCGTCGGAGCGGTGTCGACCAGATCGTGGGCGCGCTCGTGCGCGAGACGTGCGGCCGCAGCATCCGCTTCGGCCTTGGGGAACATGCCCGAAGGCACGACCCAGCCGAACGTGGTGACGGCGTATCGACCGTGTCGCGCCGGGCGCACCTCGTCGATGCCGCCGGCCGCCCACGGGTTGCACCGCAGGATGCGCCAAGCGGTGAACGCCGAGCCCACGACGAGTCCGTGTTGCTGTACCGAACCGAGACCGTAGGCGGAACAAGACGGGTAGTACCGGCAGACATCGCCGTACAGCGGGGAGATGACTGCGCGATACCCACGCAGCAGCAGCACGCCGAAGTTGCGGGGGATGAGCAGCAGGAAGAAGACGAGGTTGCGCATCTCAGGCGCCCCTCGATGCGCCCGACGCGCCCGACGCAGTCGAACTGCCCGACACGCTCGACACGACACGCGCGGCCGCGGCCTTCGGCGCGCGTCGATTCAGCGCGTCGAGCACCTCGGCGCGGAGCACCGGCCACTCGGCCTCGACCGCACCGGGCAGGGCGCGAACGACGACGTCGACGCCACGGATGCCGCCGGCGAGCGCTTCGTGGCAGGCCGCCTTGAGGCGACGACGCACCAGGTTGCGGCGCACGGCGCCGCCGACCTTCTTGGAGACGATGAAGCCGAAGCGTGCGTCGGCGCCCGACTCCCGCGAGCGCACATAGCTCACGGTGTGGGCACCGGCGACCTTCGCACCTCGGCGCACGATGACTCGGTAGTCGTCGGCGCTCGTGATGCGATTGGCTTTGGCGAGCACCGAGCGACTAGGCGGAGAGTTCGGTGCGACCCTTGGACCGGCGTGCCGACAGGATGGCACGGCCGGCGCGGGTGCGCATGCGAAGGCGGAAGCCGTGCTTCTTGGCGCGACGACGGTTGTTCGGCTGGAAGGTACGCTTGCTCATTCTTCTTCTCCGGCTTTCGGATCTCCGCGCCGAGGGTGCGATGGATGCGCCGGCGGGAAAACTGGGTGCCCATAGGGCTGGGGTCAACCTATTAAAACTACGGCCTCGAAGTCCTGCGGTCAAACCAGGCGGACCTCGCGCCGAACGTAGCGCAAACACGACAGTATCTCGCGTGCCTTCGCATCACCTGTGGACCGACACGCCCGTGGCGTCGAATCCCTCCCCGAGCATTTGTCCCGGGGGTCGACATTCGCTACCGTGTGAGTCCAGTTATCCCCAGCCTCGCGCGCGGAATCTCGGGCATCTTCCCGAACTGCCAACAGGCCGTGGATAACGCTGTGAACACTTCGTCTCGCGCCGCTTGCTGCGTCGATCGGGGGATCGATGAGCGGCACACGACACACCTGAGCGATTGCGGGGAACGATGACAGAGCAACCCATCTCGGAGACGTGGGCGACCGTCCTCGGCCGGCTGTCGGATGACGAGGCCATCACGCCGATGCTCCAGGGGTTCCTCAACCTCGTCGAACCGAAGGGAATCGCGGCCGGCACGTTCTACCTGGAAGTGCCCAACGACTTCACGGCGAGCATGCTCAACCAGCGCATGCGAGTCTCCCTGCTCTCGGCGATGAGCGCCATCGAAGCCCCGGCCGCCGTGACCTCCTTCTACGTCGTCGTGAATCCCGACCTCGAGGAGACACGCGCAGCCGAGCCGCAGTCCGCCCAATCCGCCCAATCCGCCCAATCCGGTGGCTATCCGAACGCCGTGGAGTTCCCGGCCTCCCCGCAATCCGTATTCGAGAACACGAGCCCCGATCGTCCGCGCGACGCCCGCCTCAACCCGAAGTACTCGTTCGACAGCTTCGTCATCGGACAGTCGAACCGGTTCGCGCACGCAGCGGCGGTCGCCGTCGCCGAAGCACCCGCGAAGGCGTACAACCCCCTCTTCATCTACGGCGACTCGGGCCTCGGCAAGACGCACCTGCTGCACGCCATCGGCCATTACGCCCTGAGCCTGTACCCCGGTATCCGGGTGCGCTATGTGAGTTCCGAGGAGTTCACGAACGACTTCATCAACTCGATCGCGAACAACCGGGGCTCGCTGTTCCAACAGCGGTATCGCAACATCGACATCCTTCTCATCGACGACATCCAGTTCCTGCAGGGCAAGGCGGAGACGCAGGAAGCGTTCTTCCACACCTTCAACACCCTGCACGACCACAACAAGCAGGTCGTCATCACGAGCGACGTGCCGCCCAAGCACCTGACGGGCTTCGAGGACCGCATGCGCAGCCGATTCGAGTGGGGCCTCATCACCGACGTCCAGGCGCCCGACCTGGAGACGCGCATCGCGATCCTTCGCAAGAAGGCGCAGTCCGAGCGGCTGCAGGTGCCCGACGACATCTTGGAGTACATGGCCTCGAAGGTCTCGAGCAACATCCGCGAGCTCGAGGGCACCCTCATCCGCGTGACGGCCTTCGCCAGCCTGAACCGAACCCCCGTCGACATGCCGCTCGTGCAGACCGTGCTGAAGGACCTCATCACCGACGACTCCGACAACGTCGTCGCGCCGGTCGACATCATCACGGCGACGGCCGAGTACTTCAAGCTCACCGTCGAAGACCTCTACGGCTCGAGCCGCTCGCAGGCGGTCGCCACCGCACGCCAGATCGCCATGTATCTGTGTCGCGAGCTCACGAACCTCTCGCTGCCGAAGATCGGGCAGCTCTTCGGCAACCGCGACCACACCACCGTGATGTACGCGAACAAGAAGATCTCCGAGTTGATGAAGGAACGCCGGTCGATCTACAACCAGGTCACCGAGCTCACCGCGCGGATCAAGCAGACGAGCCGCTACCGCTGAGCGGATGCCGCGACCGCACCTCGCGTCGGCCGGCCACGTCGACACGCAGAAGCGGCTCGAGCGCTGCACGAACACGCCCTCCGGCGCGCCGTGCGGCCCGCTGACGGCGAATCCCACAGCTGTGGACAACTTGTGGATTGTTAACGAGCAACGCCGTCAACACTGTTGAGACAATGCCGCACCCTGTGCACAACTTGCTGCGAGCCTCGGCTTCGGTATGCGGCATCCGCTGCGAAGCCCACACACTGTGCACAGATCGGATGCCCCGTCTCGGGCGTCATTCCGGGGATCCCAGCACACCATCCACAGTTTCCACAGCGGTTAACACCGTTAAGAGACATCTGGTTAACCAAGGGCCCCCGACAACAATCGAGTCGGCGCACCATCAGGAGCGGCCGTCGCTCGGAATCACCCTCCACCGCGTTGAGCCTGCGGATAGCATGGGAACCCACGACTGCGCCATCCACGACGGGAGAACCGTGAAGTTCCAGGTCAATCGCGACGTCTTCAGTGAGGCCGTTTCCTTCGCCGTGAAGCTGTTGCCACAGCGCACGACCCTGCCGATCCTCTCGGGCATCCTGATCCAGGCGAACGCCGACGGCCTGGTCCTGTCCTCCTTCGACTACGAGGTCTCGTCGCAGACCGAGATCCAGGCCGACGTCGAGGAGCCCGGCACGGTCCTCGTCTCGGGCCGCCTCCTCGCAGAGATCGCGGGCCGTCTCCCCAACGCCCCCGTGCGCGTGTCCACCGAGGATGCCCGGATCTCCGTCACCTGCGGTTCGTCGAACTTCACACTCCTCTCGATGCCGGTCGAGGAGTATCCGTCGATTCCCGAGATCTCCGGTGAGTCGGGCCTCGTTCCGGCCGAGGAGTTCGCCGCGGCGGTCGCGCAGGTCGCAGTCGCGGCGTCCCGCGACGACGTCACCCCCGTCATCACCGGCGTCCAGCTCGAGGTGCGCGAGCACCACCTGGGCCTCGTCGCGACCGACCGCTATCGGGTCGCCGTGCGCGAGATCGACTGGGACGGCGGCAACGTGGCCACCGACGAGTCGCTCACCGCCCTCGTGCCGGCCCGCACCCTGCAGGAGGTCGGCAAGACCTTCGGTCACTCGGGCACCATCTCGGTGTCGATCACGAGCCGCGACGACCGCGAGCTCATCGCGTTCAGCGCCGACAAGAAGACGGTCACGTCGCTCCTCATCAAGGGCAACTTCCCGCCCGTGCGCCGCCTCTTCCCCGACAACGTCGAGAACTACGCGGTCATGAACACCGCCGACCTCATCGAGGCGACCCGCCGCGTGTCGCTGGTGCTCGAGCGCGAAGCCGCGCTGCGCTTCACCTTCACGGCCGACGGACTGACGCTCGAGGCCATCGGCAGCGAGCAGGCGCAGGCGTCGGAGTCGATCGACGCGATCCTCACGGGCGACGACACGGTCGTCTCGCTGAAGCCGCAGTTCCTGCTCGACGGACTCGGCGCCGTGCACTCCGAGTTCGTGCGCATCTCGTTCACCAAGACCGAGAACCCCAACAAGCCGGGGCCCGTGCTCATCACGAGCCAGTCGTCGCGTGAACAGGCCGGCGCCGACACGTACCGGTACCTGCTGCAACCGAACCTGCTGCTGCGCTGACTCGCGGTCGGGCCATCGGCGTCGCCGTCGGCGGTGCGCGGTAGCGTGGATGATCCCGGATGCCGCGTGATCGAAGGGAGTCCAGCGTGCACGTCGCCCGCCTCTCCCTCACGGACTACCGCAACTACGAGCGCGCAGAACTCGAGTTGGGCCCGGGCGCGACCGTCCTGGTCGGCCGCAACGGGCAGGGCAAGACCAACCTCGTCGAGGCGATCGGGTACCTGTCCACGCTGGGTTCGCACCGGGTCGCGGGCGATCAGGCATTGATCCGGGCGGGCGCGGATGCCGCGATCATCCGAGCGCTCCTGGCGCACGGCGACCGCGAGCTCCTCGTCGAACTGCAACTGAACCGGCAGGGAGCCAATCGCGCGCAACTGAACCGCTCCCTCGTGAAGACCCGCGAGCTCCCGCGCTACGCGCACAGTGTGCTCTTCGCACCCGAAGACCTGGCCATCGTGCGCGGCGAACCGTCGGTCAGGCGGCGCCTGCTCGATGAGCTGCTCATCCAGCGCACCCCGCGGCTGGCCGGCGTGATGGCCGACTACGAGCGCGTGCTGAAGCAGCGCAACTCGCTCCTGAAGAGCGCCCGCGCCCGAGGTCTGGCCGCCGCCAGGATGCCGACCCTCGAGATCTGGGACGAACGCCTCGTCGAGTTCGGGTCGGAGATCATCGACCAGCGAGTGGCGCTCATCGACGAGCTCGGGGCTCCGCTCGCTGCCTCGTACCGCTCGATCGTGCACGCGGACCATCGGCCCGAGCTCCGGCCCCTGCTGTCGGTCGATGGGGGTGATGTCGATGCGGAGGGTCTCGATGCGCCGCTTCGCGGCTCCTCGACCACCGCGGGCGAACCCTCCGAGACGTCGGATGATCGACCGACGGGGACACGGGCCCGGTTCGCCGAGGCGGTTCGCCGACTGCGTCCGAAGGAGCTCGAACGGGGCGTCACCCTGGTCGGCCCCCACCGCGACGACGTGGTGCTGCTGCTCAACGACCTGCCGGCGAAGGGGTATGCCAGCCACGGCGAGTCGTGGTCGTTCGCCCTCGCGCTGCGGCTCGCCTCCGCCGAGCTCCTCCGGCGCGATTCGTCGACGGGCGATCCGGTTCTCGTGCTCGACGACGTGTTCGCCGAACTCGACCGCCAGCGACGGGAACGCCTCGCCACCGCGATCGGCGACTTCGAGCAGGTGCTCGTCACGGCGGCAGTGCTCGAGGATGTGCCCGAGCCGCTGACCGCCCGCATCGTGCACATCGAGGCCGGGCGCATCGTCGAGAGCGAGACCACCGATGTCTGAGGCGTCTCGCGTGTACCAGCACTTCCGGGAGATCTTCGGCGATACCCGCCCGCGCCCCGGGCGGGCCCGCGGCCGCGTGCGCGAGGCATCCGGAAGCGAGCCGTTCACCCCAGGACGGGACCCGAAGCCGCTCGGCGACGCGATCGACGGACTCACGACCCAACTCGGCTGGACGGCACCGCTCTCGCAGCACGAGCTGCTCGCGTCGTGGGCCGACGTCGCGGGGGAGGAGATCGCGAAGCACTCGGAGGCGATCGCGATCGAGAACGGCGTGCTGCAGGTGCGCTGCGAGTCCACGGCGTGGGCGACCCAGTTGCGACTGATGCGCACGGAACTCGTCACGCGCATCCTCGATCGGAGCCCCGACGCGGGCATCGAGACCATCCGCTTCCAGGGGCCGGATGCCCCCACCTGGAAAAGGGGCCCCAGATCGGTTCCAGGGCGGGGTCCGCGCGATACTTACGGCTGAGACGGCAAATTCGGTCACTCCCCCTGTGTCATCGCCTCAGATCGGCGCTTCCGGCCGGAGGCGGAGCCTCCGTTTGATAGGATCAAGGGTCGACAGAATGACGGTCAGGAGCCCGATTCACACATGACAGCCGAACCCACGAAGGCCCAGCAGAAGCCGGCATACGGCGCTGATGACATCCAGGTACTCGAGGGCCTCGAAGCGGTACGCAAGCGGCCCGGCATGTACATCGGTTCCACCGGCCCCCGCGGCCTGCACCACCTCGTGTACGAGATCGTGGACAACTCGGTCGACGAGGCGCTCGCAGGCTACGCGACCACCATCGACGTGACGATCCTTCCCGACGGCGGCGTCCGTGTGGTCGACGACGGCCGCGGCATCCCGGTCGACATCCACAAGACCGAGGGCCGATCCACGGTGGAGGTCGTGCTCACGGTGCTGCACGCGGGCGGCAAGTTCGGCGGCGGAGGCTACGCGGTGTCGGGCGGATTGCACGGCGTCGGGTCATCCGTCGTCAACGCGTTGTCCTCGCGCCTCGACGTCGAGGTGCGTCGCCAGGGCTCCGTGTGGACGCAGTCGTTCACGGTGGGCGTGCCCGACGCGCCGCTCGCGAAGGGCGGAGCCTCCGATGAGACCGGCACGACGATCACCTTCTGGCCGAGCCCTGACATCTTCGAGTCCGTGGAGTTCGACTACGAGACGCTCCGCACCCGGTTCCAGCAGTACGCGTTCCTCAACAAGGGCCTGCGCATCACGCTCACCGACCAGCGCGCCGGGAAGGAGGAGATCGACCCCGAAGATACGCCGACCACCGGCGCGATCACCATCCACCCGCGTTCCGACACCTTCCTCTACGAGCGCGGCCTCGTCGACTACGTCGAATACCTCAACCGCTCGAAGAAGACCGACTTCGTGAACGAGGAGGTCATCTCGTTCGAGTCCGAGGACACCGAGCGCAAGATCGCGCTCGAGGTCGCGATGCAGTGGACGACCGGGTACACCGAGTCGGTGCACACCTACGCGAACACCATCAACACGCACGAGGGCGGCACGCACGAGGAGGGCTTCCGGGCGGCGCTGACGACACTCATCAACCGCTACGCGCGGGAGAAGGGCATCCTCAAGGAGAAGGATGACAACCTCTCCGGCGAGGACGTGCGCGAGGGTCTCACCGCGGTCATCTCGGTGAAGCTCGGCGAGCCGCAGTTCGAGGGCCAGACCAAGACGAAGCTCGGCAACACCGAGGCGAAGTCGTTCGTGCAGAAGGTCACCGGCGACCAGCTCGGCGACTGGTTCGAGCGCAACCCCGGCCCGGCCCGCGACATCATCCGCAAGGCGATCCAGGCGGCGACGGCCCGACTGGCCGCCCGCAAGGCGCGCGAGGCCACCCGCCGCAAGGGACTGCTCGAATCGGGCGGCATGCCCGGCAAGCTGAAGGACTGCTCGTCGAAGGACCCGTCGGTCTCCGAGATCTTCATCGTCGAGGGCGACTCGGCCGGCGGCTCGGCCGTGCAGGGCCGGAATCCTGAGACGCAGGCGATCCTGCCGCTGCGCGGCAAGATCCTGAACGTCGAGAAGGCTCGTCTCGACCGCGCGCTCGCCAACAACGAGGTGCAGGCGATGATCACGGCGTTCGGCGCCGGCATCGGTGAGGACTTCAACGCCGAGAAGGCCAGGTACCACAAGATCGTGCTCATGGCCGACGCCGATGTCGACGGCCAGCACATCACGACCCTGCTGCTGACGCTCCTGTTCCGCTACATGCGGCCCCTCATCGAGATGGGCTATGTGTACCTCGCGCAGCCGCCGCTCTACCGCATCAAGTGGTCGAACGCCGAGCACCAGTTCGTGTACTCCGACAAGGAGCGCGACCTGCTCGTGGGCGACGGCACGGCGAAGGGATGGCGCATCCCGAAGGACAACGGCATCCAGCGCTACAAGGGCCTCGGTGAGATGAACCACCAGGAGCTCTGGGAGACCACGATGAATCCCGAGACCCGAACACTCCTGCAGGTCACCATGGAGGACGCGGCCGCGGCCGACGAGATCTTCTCGACCCTGATGGGCGAAGACGTCGAGAGCCGCCGCAACTTCATCCAGAAGAACGCGAAGGACGTGCGTTTCCTTGACATCTGATGTGATCAACCCCGGAGCCGACGACAGCGGCGAGGGCTACGGCATCCACGGCCGCATCGACCAGGTCGACCTGCAGCTCGAGATGCAGCGCTCGTACCTCGACTACGCGATGAGCGTCATCGTCGGCCGAGCGCTTCCCGACGTGCGCGACGGCCTCAAGCCGGTGCACCGCCGCGTCATCTACGCCATGTACGACGGCGGCTACCGTCCCGACAAGGCGTTCTCGAAGTGCGCCCGCGTGGTCGGCGACGTGATGGGCCAGTACCACCCGCATGGCGACACCGCGATCTACGACGCGCTCGTGCGCCTGGTGCAGCCGTGGAGCCTCCGCTACCCGCTGGCCCTCGGCCAGGGCAACTTCGGCTCGCCCGGCAACGACGGCGCCGCGGCCCCTCGGTACACCGAGACCAAGATGGCGCCACTCGCCCTCGAGATGGTGCGCGACATCGACAAGGAGACCGTCGACTTCCAGGACAACTACGACGGCCACACCCAGGAGCCGTCGATCCTGCCGTCGCGGTTCCCGAACCTGCTCGTCAATGGCTCCGTCGGCATCGCCGTGGGCATGGCGACGAACATCCCGCCGCACAACCTCCGTGAAGTGGCATCCGGTGCGCAGTGGTACCTCGAGCACCCCGAGGCCTCGCGCGAGGAGCTCCAGGAGGCGCTGATCCAGCGCATCAAGGGCCCCGACTTCCCGACCGGCGCCCAGATCCTCGGCGTGAAGGGCATCAACGACGCGTACCGCACCGGACGCGGTTCCATCACGATGCGCGCCGTGGTCTCGGTCGAGGAGCTGCAGGGTCGCACCTGCCTTGTAGTCACCGAGCTGCCGTATCAGGTGAACCCCGACAACCTCGCGATCAAGATCGCCGACCTCGTGAAGGACGGCAAGATCGGCGGCATCGCCGACATCCGCGACGAGACCTCGGGTCGCACCGGCCAGCGCCTCGTGATCGTGCTCAAGCGTGACGCGGTCGCCAAGGTCGTGCTGAACAACCTGTACAAGCACACGCAGTTGCAGGAGAACTTCGGCGCCAACATGCTCGCCATCGTCGACGGCGTGCCGCGCACGCTCTCGATCGACGGCTTCATCGCGCACTGGGTCGACCACCAGGTCGAGGTGATCGTTCGGCGTACCGAGTTCCTCCTCCGCGAGGCCGAGGCGCGCATGCACATCCTGCGCGGCTACCTGAAGGCACTCGACGCACTCGACGACGTCATCGCCCTCATCCGTCGCTCGCCGACCGTCGAAGAGGCGCGCGACGGCCTCATCGACCTCCTCGACATCGATGAGCTGCAGGCGCGCGCGATCCTCGAGCTGCAGCTTCGCCGTCTTGCCGCGCTCGAGCGCCAGAAGATCATCGACGAGGCCGACAGGCTGGCCGCCGAGATCGCCGAATACCGCGAGATCATCGCCTCGCCGACCCGGCAGCGCTCGATCATCTCCGATGAGCTCGCCGAGATCGTCGCGAAGTACGGCGACGAGCGCCGCACGCACATCATGCCCGGCTACGACGGCGACATGTCGGTCGAGGACCTCATTCCCGAAGAGGAGATGGTCGTCACCGTCACGCGCGGCGGCTACGTGAAGCGCACCCGCAGCAACAACTACCGCTCGCAGCACCGCGGCGGCAAGGGCGTGCGCGGAGCCCAGTTGCGCGCCGACGACGTCGTCGAGCACTTCTTCGTGACGACGACGCACCACTGGCTGCTCTTCTTCACGAACATGGGCCGCGTCTACCGCGCCAAGGCATACGAGATCCAGGAGGGCGGCCGCGACGCCAAGGGGCAGCACGTCGCCAACCTCCTCGAGATGCAGCCCGACGAGCAGATCGCCGAGATCCTCGACATCCGGGATTACGAGGTCGCGCAGTACCTGGTGCTCGCGACCCGTCACGGCCTCATCAAGAAGACCGAGCTCACGGCGTACGACACGAACCGATCACGCGGGGTCATCGCGATCAACCTCCGCGACGGCGACGAGCTCGTCTCCGCGATGCTGGCCGATGACGACGACGAGATCCTCCTCGTCTCCCGCAAGGGCATGTCGCTCCGGTTCGAGGCGACGGATGACGCGCTGCGCCCGATGGGGCGTTCGACGTCGGGTGTGAAGGGCATGAGCTTCCGCGGCGGAGACAGCCTGCTCGAGGCATCCGTCGTCGCCCGCTCGGATGCCCCCGGCGAGGCCGGCGAACTCGCCGACGCAGCCGACGAGAACAACGGCCAGAAGCTCAGCGCGGCCGACACGTACGTGTTCGTCGTGACCGAGGGGGGCTACGCCAAGCGCACCCGCGTCGAGGAGTACCGCAAGCAGCAGCGCGGCGGACTCGGCATCAAGGTGGCCAAGCTGAGCGAGGATCGCGGCGACCTCGCGGGCTCGCTCATCGTCTCGAGCGGCGACGAGGTGCTTGTGGTTCTTGCCAGCGGCAAGGTGGTACGCTCTGACGTCGCCGAGGTTCCGGCCAAGGGCAGGGACACGATGGGCGTCGTGTTCGCGAAGTTCGCGGACGACGACCGGATCATCGCCATCGCGAAGAATTCCGAACGGAATCTCGTGGAGGAGGCCGCAGATAACGAAGCGGCCGAGCCCGCGGGAGAGGAGTAACCGTCTATGAGTAGCGTCGCCGAGAAACTGGCCCGCAAGACCAACCGCCGACCTCCGGCGAAGCAGGTGCGCCTGCGCCTGGTCTACATCGACTTCTGGTCGGCGGTGAAGCTGTCGTTCCTCGTCGCGGTCGCCCTGGCGGTGATCAGCATCGTCGTCACGTTCCTCGTGCACACGGTGCTGAGCTCGACCGGCATCTTCGAGCAGGTCAACTCGCTCGTGCAAGACGTCGCGGGCTCGAGCGGCGACCTCACGTCGGTGCTCTCGCTCGGCAACGTGATGGGCTTCGCGGTCGTCGCGGCGCTCCTCAACCTGGTCGTGACGACCGCGCTCGGCGCGATCGTGGCGGTGCTCTACAACCTCAGCGTGAAGATCACGGGCGGCCTGCTCGTCGGCTTCACGAACAACTGACAAGCGCCTCGCGACGGCGTTCGGCCCGATTCGGAGATTGCCCCACGGTCGGGTAGTCTGTCCTTCGGCCGAATTCGGGGATATAGCTCAGGCGGTTAGAGCGCTTCGCTGATAACGAAGAGGTCCGAGGTTCAAGTCCTCGTATCCCCACTCCGAAAATTCCACACCGACGGATGCCGCGGCCTCCGTCTGCGGGGCCTTAGCTCAGTTGGTAGAGCGCCTGCTTTGCAAGCAGGATGTCAGGAGTTCGATTCTCCTAGGCTCCACTCCGATGAGTCGCGACATATGTGACGCGATCACAACACCCCCGGCAGTGGCCGGGAGTTCTACGTGGCGGCCAGTACCCGCGGGCGCCGTCAACCGGCCCGCCGAGAAGCGGTCGCTGGGGCTCTCCGTCGTCTTCCGTGCCGCAGAACGCGGGCTGGTCTGATACCTGGAACGCCGGGATCATTCACTGAGGCAATGGAGGAGCAGAGGTCGTAGGTGGGCCCGAGCCGACCTCTCGGCTCAACGCCGATCAAAGGAGACGACGACATGACGCACATGGTGCGCGCTGCCGTGCAGACCGGACCGCGAACGATCGAGATGCGCGAATTCCGTCGGCCCGAGATCGGACCGGATGCCGCGTTGCTGCGCGTGGAGGCGAACGGCATCTGCGGCAGCGACGTCGAGATCTACCGCGGACACCTCGGCGGAGAGCGCGACCCGTTCATCCCCGGGCACGAGCCGCTCGGCATCATCGAGGAGTTGGGAGAGCGGGCGGCAGAGCGATGGGGCGTGCAGGTCGGCGACCGTGTCGCCGTCGAGGTCATCGTCCCGTGCCGTGCGTGCGTGGACTGCCTCACCGGGCGGTACCAGGCCTGCCGGTTCCGCACCTATGGGCACGGAGTGACCGGCATCGACGTGGCACCGTCGCTGTGGGGTGGCTTCGCCGAGTACATGTACCTGTCGCCCACGACGGTGCTGCACAAGATCGACAAGACCCTGCCGGTCGAGATCGCGGCGATGTACAACCCGATCGGGGCGGGCGTGCGCTGGGCGGTCGACCTCGGCGGCGTCGGCCTGGGCGACACGCTCGTCGTGCTCGGTGCCGGGCAGCGCGGCATCGGCGCGGTGATCGCCGCCAAGGCTGCAGGCGCGAAGACCGTGATCATCACCGGCCTCGAGCGCGACCGCCACAAGTTGGCGGTGGCGCGCGAACTCGGCGCTGACCACACCGTCGTCGTCGACGGGGATGAGGCGCGCGACGTCGTCGAGGCGGTCACCGAGATCACCGACGGGAGGATGGCCGACGTGGCCCTCGAGGTCACGCCGATGGCGGCGCAGCCGATCACGGACGCATTCAAGTCGGTGCGTCACGGCGGTGTCGTCGTGCTGGCCGGGCTCAAGGGGCGCCGGGAGATCCCGCTCGTGACCGACCTGCTGATCAACCGCGGGCTCACGGTGAAGGGCGCGTTCGGCGTCGACGCCGCCGCGAACGAGAAGGCGATCGCCCTGATCGAGGCCGGGCGCTTCCCGTTGGAGAAGCTGCACACGCACACGTTCGGCCTCGACGAGGTCGGGCTCGCGATCGACACCCTCGCCGGCGACGCCGGCGACGGGTCGGCGATCCACGTCTCCGTCCATCCCGAGCACGCCTGAGGTCGAACCCCACGCGAGCCCGGTCGGCGCCGCGCGTCAGGCCGGAACGGGCTCCGGGGTACAGTGACGTGATGGACATCCGCATCGCCGCGTACGGGGTGATCATCCGGAACGGCGAGATCCTGTTGTCGCACTGGAACGAGCATGGCCGCATGGGGTGGACGCTTCCGGGCGGTGGGATAGACGGAGCGGAGCATCCGGTGCAGGCGGCGAAGCGGGAGATCCTCGAGGAGACCGGCTACGACGCGTCCATCGATCGTCTCCTCGGCATCGACACCTTGATCGTGCCGGCGGCACGGCGGCACCGGGGCGACTCGCCGCTCTACGCGATGCGCATCGTGTATCGCGCGACGGTCACGGGCGGCGAACTCCGCAACGAGATCGGCGGGTCGAGCGACGAGGCCCGTTGGTACCCACTCGCACAGGTGCCGGAGCTGCAGCGCGTGAGCCTGCTCGACATCGCGCTCCGGCTCAACGCCGAGGAGCCGGCCGACGGCGTGCCGCCCCCGACGCACTGAGGGGCATCGCACGGGACGAGACGGCGCACGGCGACAGCGACAACGCAGCGGCGCTCAGGCCGGTGCGCTCTCGCCATCGCCGTGCACGGCCGAAGCCCCCGCGGCAGTGATCTCCATCACGAGACGGAGTCGCGAGCCGCGGGGGCTCGGTGAGGTTGGTGCCCATGGTCGTCAGACCATCGGCGAGGCGAGCACGGCCAGCCTCTGGAACTGGTCGTCTCGCGCCCGGGTCCCGGCCTGCTCGGCCTGCCGACTGAGCTGCACCGCGCTGTGACTGCGGCGCTCGTCCTGACGGTTGCTCCAGGCGAGCAGGGCCAGGCCGGCGCGGCGTGCCATGCGTTGGCGCAGTTGGCGTGCCTGGGTGCTGAGTTCGACGGTCTGACCCTGGCGGGTCGCACCGGCGGTGAGGGGGTTCGCGTTCACGTTGATTCCTTCTGTGGGTGTTGCGGGGTGATGCCCGACGACGGTTGCCGACGGGCGGGCGATCCGTGATGGTGCGGTGGTGCCGGAAGCGTGCGCTCGGACGAATCAGCGCGAGCGTGCGCGGGGGAGGCTGCGAGGCGCGCAAAGGCGCCGCTGGGGCGAGGCCGGGTGCGTGGCGGTGGGTCCGGTGCCGGCGAGGCATCCGCGGGTCGACTCAGTCGAAGTGACGAGATCGGCGGATGTCGCGGCGGGAGCCGCTGGTGTCACGCCCCGAGCGGGCGGAGTGACGTCAGGCGCGAAGGCGCGAGAGGTCGAGGCCCGCTAGCAGGCGGCCGCGTACGCGAGGAGGACTCCCTGGTGCGGCTCAGTAAAGATTCGGCGCGTCATCATGGGTATCAACTCCTCTCGTGTCTCGGCCCCGACAGGGACGAGACAAGACATTAGCGGGAATCTCGCTGCCAACGCAAGGTGATTTCTCAGATTTCTTCGGATCGGCGGGATCGGGCGCACCTACGACGATGGCCCCGCCCAGTAGGGCGGAGCCATCGCGAGAACTGCGGGAGCGCCGGCGTCAGGCCGGAGGTGCGGCCGACGGTGCGGCGGTCGGCGTGGGCTCGTCGTCGGCGACCCAGAGCTCGTCGTCGGCCCGGAACGTCTGCCACACGGCATACGCGACGCCTGCCGCCACGACGACGGCCGTGCCGATCGCGAGGTAGGTGCCCACACCGGGACCCCGCTTCTGCTCCACGATCGCAGCCGCCCGCGGCGACACGCGCGCCAGCGCCCTGCGGACTCGTGCGTCATTCGCGATGTCGCCGATCGAGAGCACCGACCCGAGCGCGCCCCCAACCGTGCGTTCGATCGCACCCCGCGCCTGATCGACGCCGGGACGCAGGTAGCTGTCGTAGCTGTTGCGCACGCGCGGAACGAACTCCTCACGAGTGAGGTTGCCGAGTGCTCGGCTCGCCTCCCGCGCGACCGCGTTCGCCTCGGCGAGCACGTGCTGCTGATCCCCCCAGAGTTCCTCCGCACTACTGCGCAGCCGCTTGAGTTCCTTCCGGCGCTTGCGTGACAGACTCATCTCGACCTCCATCGTTGTGCAGCGAACCCCTCCATCTTGCCACCGAAACGGCTGGAAGCGGGGCGGGAGTCCCAAACCTGCATGCCGGTTGACGAATCCGTGCGTGACAGAATAAGGGCATGCCGATCCACACCGCAGTCGCGACCCTCAACACCAACCACGGACCGATCAAGGTCGACCTCTACGGGCACCACGCACCGAAGACCGTCAAGAACTTCGTCGGCCTCGCGACGGGTGAGATCGAGTGGACGCACCCCGGCACGGGTGAGAAGTCGACGAAGCCGCTCTACGACGGCGTGGTCTTCCACCGCATCATCCCCGGCTTCATGATCCAGGGCGGCGACCCGCTCGGTCAGGGCGTCGGCGGCCCGGGCTACCAGTTCGACGACGAGATCAACCCCGAGCTCGACTTCACCGAGCCCTACGTGCTCGCGATGGCGAACGCCGGCATCCAGGGTGGCCGCGGCACCAACGGCTCGCAGTTCTTCATCACCGTCGGTCCGACCACGTGGCTGCAGGGCAAGCACAGCATCTTCGGCAAGGTGACGGATGCCGCGAGCCAGGCGGTCGTCGACAAGATCGCCGCCGTGCCGACCGACGGCCGCGACCGCCCCCTCGAGGACGTCGTGATCGAGAGCGTCACCGTCGAGCAGGCCTGACACCCCGTTGAGCGACGCCGACGCCGACGCCGATCGCCCTGGCTCCTGCTACCGCCACCCCGATCGGCCGAGCTACATCCTCTGCCAGAGGTGCGGCCGCACGATCTGCCCCGAGTGCCAGACGCCGGCCCCGGTCGGAGTGATCTGCCCCGAGTGCATGCGCGAGCAGAGGGCGTCGGCGCCGCGCACGAAGCCCGCGATCGTCACCCGCATGCGCTCGGCGGCCGGACGCGGGGCGCCGGTGGTGACGTATGCGCTCATCGGCATCACGCTCGCCGTGTTCCTGCTGCAGTTGGTTCCCGGGCTCGCGCTCACCGACCGACTGCTCTACGCGGGCGTCTACTCGCTGCCGTTCAATTACGAGCCGTGGCGCATGTTGACGTCGGTGTTCGTGCACTCGACGCAGCTGCTCTTCCACGTGCTGCTGAACATGTACATCCTGTGGATCTTCGGCCAGCTGCTCGAGGGCCTACTCGGCCGGTGGCGCTTCCTCGCGCTCTATCTCATCGCCGGGTTCGCCGGATCGGTCGGCGTGCTCTGGCTCGGCGACCCGCGCACGGCCGTGGTCGGAGCATCCGGTGCCGTCTTCGGCCTCATGGGTGCGTTCCTCGTGATCCAACGGCGCCTCGGGGGGCAGAGCACGCAGCTGTTCATCCTGCTCGGCATCAACCTCGTGATCGGGTTCATCCCCGGCCTCAACATCGCCTGGCAGGCCCACCTCGGGGGCTTGGTGGCCGGAGCACTCATCGGGCTGATCTCCGTTGAGACCCGCAAGCGCTCGCAGCAGGCGCTGCAGGTGTGGCTCCTTGTCGCCCTCGTTGCCGTGCTCGTCGTGCTGAGCCTGCGCTACTTCGTCTTCCCGATCGTCTGAGCCGCTGCCGCTGCGCTCTTCGTTCTGCGCGCCTGCCGCTGCGCTCGCTCCCGCTCCTCGGCGGAAACGGAGTTATCCACAACTCCGTCCACAGTTGGGGAGAGTTACACGCCTGTAATTGACGCCAACTCGGGGGACAGCGGGGGGCAGCCGTGTGTATGACCTGTGGAGAACATGACGGTGGGCGGATGCCGCAGCACCCGCCCAGCGTTCGGAATACGTCGGGTCAGCGCCAGCGTGTCGTCATGAGGAAGCCGACGAACGCGATGCCGAAGCCGATGAGGATGTTCCACGAGCCGAGGTCGGCGACGGGCAGCCGACCCTGGCTCACGTAGAAGACGATGATCCAGGCCAGGCCGACGAGCATGAACCCGAACATCACCGGCTTGAACCAGACGGGGTTCGGGGCGTCTTCGCCGCTCACCTGTTCTGCGCGCGCGGGCTTCGTGGATTTCGTACGTGCCATGCGGGCGATTCTAGCCGAGTGGGCCGGGGACTCCCAGCCGGCTTCGGATCGGGCGGGAATAGAATCGCTGCTATGGCCGACGAGCAGCTCGAGCAGCCTCGCGCGCGCCGCGGGGGCGGACGCCGGCGCCTCAGCGTCGTCGGCGTGCTCGGTGAGCTGCTGGTCACGGCGGGCGTGCTCATCCTGCTGTTCCTCGGCTGGCAGCTGTGGTGGAACGACGCGATCCTGGCTGGACAGCAGTCGAGCGCGGCATCCGACCTCAGCGCGGAGTGGCTCGAAGAGGCACGCGCCGACCGCACCGACGGCGGCGTCGCCGACGGCACCGACGAGCAGGCGCCCGTCGTCCAGGACTACGGCGACCCCGTCGTGGCCGCCGCATTCCCCGACGGTGATCCGTTCGCCATCATGTACGTGCCGCGCTTCGGGGATGATTCCCAACGGCGCATCGCCGAGGGCATCGGGCTCGGCGTGCTCAACAGCAACGCGCTCGGGGTGGGGCATTACCCCGAGACGCAGATGCCCGGCGAGGTGGGCAACTTCGCGATCGCGTCGCATCGCAGCGCCTACGGCGGCGGCATGCACGAGATCGAGCAGCTGCGACTCGGTGACGCCATCTACATCCAGACGCGCGATGGCTGGTACACGTACCGGTTCCGCGACCTCGAGTACGTGACGCCCGAGACCGTCGACGTGCTCGCGCCGGTGCCGCACCATCCCGACCTGCAGCCCACCGATCGCCTCATCACGCTCACGAGCTGCAACCCGCTGTACTCGACGGCCGAACGCATCATCGCGTACGGCGTGCTCGAATCGTGGCAACCGAGCACCGCCGGCCCGCCGGCCGAGATCGCCGACGTCGTCGCAACCTGGGAGTCCTGACATGTACGCTGCACTCTGGCGGGTGCTCCCCGGGCCCGTATGGCTGCGGATCCTCCTGCTCCTGCTGCTCGCCGCGGCCGTGGTGTTCGCCCTGTTCACGTGGGTGTTCCCCTGGGTGGACGGCATCGTCAATCCGATCGAAGTCACGGTGGAGTGAATGACCAGAGTCCTCGTCATCGACAATTACGACAGCTTCGTCTACACGCTGAACGGATACCTGCAGGAGCTCGGCGCCGAAACCGAGGTCGTGCGCAACGACGCGATCGCGCCCGACGACGTGCCGGCGCGCATCGCCGAGTACGACGCCGTACTCATCTCACCCGGTCCAGGCAAGCCGTCGGATGCCGGTGTGTCGATCCCGGTGGTCGAGGCCGCGCTTGCGACGGGCCAGCCGGTGCTCGGGGTCTGCCTCGGACACCAGGCGATCGCGGAGGCGTTCGGCGCGGTGGTGACGAATGCCGATGAGCTCATGCACGGCAAGACGTCGCGCATCACGCACGATGACAGCGACTTCTACGGGGGCGTGCCCCAGCCGTTCACGGCCACCCGCTACCACTCGCTCGCCGTCGTCGACGACACCGTGCCACCCGAGCTCATCGTGACGAGCCGCACGCAGGGCGGGGTCATCATGGGCCTCCGGCACGAGTCGGCCCCCATCTTCGGCGTGCAGTTCCACCCCGAGTCGGTGCTCACCGAGGGCGGCTACCGGATGCTCGGCAACTGGCTCGCCGTGGCCGGGCTCCCCGAGGCGCGGGAGCGCGCCCTGCACCTCAACCCGCTGGTGCGCCCGAGCTGACGGAGCGTCGGCCGGGGGCAGCCGACGCGTCAGCCGGCGCAGTAGGTGAGTTCGATCGTGGACCGCTGCGGTACATCGCCGGGCGGCAGCGACTGCTGCGTCACGGGTGAGCCCGACTGCGACTTGCACGAGGGGTCGGGCTTCGGAACCGGGTTCAACTGCAGGTTCTCGGCCGAGAGGTAGGAACTCGCCGCAGACAGCGTCTGCCCGGTGAGGTCGGTGAGCGTCACCATCCCACTCGAGATCCGGAAGTCGACGGTCGAGCCGGCCTCGACGGAGCTTCCGCCCTCTGGCGTCGTTCCGAGCACGGTGTCCGCGGGCACCGAGGGGGAGTTCTCCCGGGTCTCGGTTCCAGGCGCCAGCCCGACCGCCTGCAGGTCGGCTTTCGCCTGCTCGAGCGGTTTGTTGCGCACGTCGGGTACCGTCACCGCCTGTCGCCCGGATGAGACCCAGATGGTCACGGCCGTGCCCGAGTCGACGATCTCCGTCGCGGGTGGGTCGGTGCGGATCACCTGGCCGGCCGGCACGGTGTCGCTCGATTCATCGATGCGGCTCGCGGGCAGGCCCAGCTCCTGGAGCTGCTGCACGGCCTCCTCGTAGGTCGCGCCCGTCAGTGCGGGGATCTCGCGCGCGTTCGAGGGCAGGTCGTCGGTGGGCTGCAGGTTGAAGGCCCAGTACATGACCGCGACGACGATGACGATGACGCCGATGATGCCCGACCAGATCCAGACTGCGGGCGGCCGACGCTGGGTGCGCGTCACCGTTTCGTCTTCGGTGAGCTGTCGGAGCGCGAGTTCCGAGGTCGAGAGCGCCCCCGTCGGAGCCCCGAAGAGGAGGGTCGCCTCGTCGGGCTGATGATGCGCCGGCACCCGACCGGTGGCTGCGACATCGACGTCGGCGCGGAACTCGGCAGCCGTCTGGTAGCGCTCGTCGCGGTTCTTCGTGAGGGCGTGCATCACGACCGCGTCGAGGGCCGGGGAGACCTTCGGGTTGATGACGCTCGGCTTGACGGGCCGCTCGCTCACGTGCTGGTAGGCGACGGCCACTGGGGTGTCGCCGCGGAACGGCGGCCGGCCGGTGAGCATCTCGAAGAGCACCACGCCGGTCGAGTAGAGGTCGGTGCGCGCGTCGACGATCTCACCCTTCGCCTGTTCGGGCGAGAAATACGACGCGGTTCCGAGGATCGCCGTGGTCTGCGCGACGGTGGTCGCCGAGTCGGACACTGCGCGGGCGATGCCGAAGTCCATGACCTTCACCTGGCCGGTGGTGGTGATCATGATGTTGCCGGGCTTGATGTCGCGATGCACGACACCCGCACGATGGGAGTACTCGAGCGCCGTGAGCACCCCGTCGATGACGCGGACGGCGGCGATCGGCTCGATCGGACCCTCGTGGATGATGTCCTTGAGGAGCCGGCCCTCGACGTACTCCATGACGATGAAGGGCAACTGCACCTCGTGACCCGACGAGTCGACCACGGT
The DNA here is from genome assembly GCF_040679595.1 of Agromyces sp. NPDC052230. Taxonomy (NCBI): domain Bacteria; kingdom Bacillati; phylum Actinomycetota; class Actinomycetes; order Micrococcales; family Microbacteriaceae; genus Agromyces; species Agromyces sp. NPDC052230. Next base: position 720,158 of record NZ_JBFAVC010000001.1, read on the forward strand.
CTCCTCGCCGGCGTCGAAGACGCGGACGATCGTCGGGTGCGCCATGCGAGCGGCTGACTGCGCCTCCTGGCGGAAGCGCATCCGGAACGCGGGGTCGGTCGCGAGCTGCGGCTTCAGGAGCTTGATCGCCACCTGGCGGCCGAGGCGGCTGTCGGTGCCCACGTGGACGTCGGACATGCCGCCACGACCGATGAGCGCACCCACTCGGTATCGCCCCGCGAGCACGCGTCCCTCATCGCTCACCGTTCACCTCCGTCCTCGTGTCGCCGTGCCTGCTCGTCAGTTCCCGCCAGCCGTCACGGCTTGATGTCGACCGTGAGCGGCGGCGAGTACGGCGAGTCGAGCTGGCCGCAGAAGTAGCGGTAGGTGACGTCGAACGATCCGTCGGGAGTGTCGGCGACGTCGATCTGCGCGCTCGTGGTGCCGGGTCCGAAGACCGGGCTGTTCGGAACGGATGCGTCACCCGTGACAGCCACCTCGTAGCCGCTCAGTGTCTGCCCCGCGGGGCAGGTCTGCGCGGACCACTTCACCGTGACCTGCGAGCCGGCATCGGCCGGATTCGTGTCGGTCGTCGGTGCCGAGGACGGTGCGCTGGGGGCGACGGGGTCGGTGAGGTACGTCAGCGTGATCGTCGTGCCGGGTTGCACGGGACCGCTCGGGTTCACCTCGGACACGGTGTTCGCGAGACCGGGCTCCGTCGCCGCGGCGCCGGCCTGCCGGGTGACGGGCAGACCGAGCGCCTCGATCTCGGCGGCCGCCTCGTCGATGTTCATGCCGATGTAGGCGTTGCGGTCGATCTGGATCGTCTGCGGCGCCTGTGTCGTCGGTGCGGCGGTGGTGGGTGCCGCCGTGGTCGGCGTCGTGGAGGTCGGCCGCGCCGTGGTCGACGTCGGGTCGTCGCCGCCGTTGCCCTGGTTCATCGCGATCGCGATGATGGTGCCGATGAGCACGATCGCGAGGAGCGCGATGAGCACGATGAGCGGCCAGGTCCACGGGCTGCGCTTGCGCTCAGCGGTCTCCTCGTCGACCGTCTCCGTGGTCGTCATGCGTCCGGCGCCGACCCCCGCGGCCGACCCGGCCGCGTATCCGCCTGCCGCCGAGGGCAGCACCGTGGTCGCGGCCGTGGCGCCCTGCTGGGGCATGAGCATGGTCGCGGCGGTGAGGCCGACCGCGCCGAGCACGGCGGGAACCGCAGCGGCCGCGGCCTGCACGTCGCCGCGGCGCAGTGCCGTTGCGGCGCGCGCGAGGTGGGCCGCCGACTGCGGCCGGTCGGCCGGGTTCTTGGCGATGGACGCGTAGACGAGGTTGCGCACCGGCTCGGAGACGGTGACCGGCAGATCGGGCGGCGTCTCGTTGATCTGGGCCATGGCGATGGCGACCTGCGACTCGCCGGTGAACGGCCGACGACCCGCGAGCGCCTCGTAGGCGACGATGCCGAGCGAGTAGATGTCGGTGGTGGGCGACGCCGGGTGCCCGGAGGCCTGCTCGGGTGAGAGGTACTGCACCGTGCCCATGACCTGGCCGGTGGCGGTGAGCGGCACCTGATCGGCGATGCGCGCGATGCCGAAGTCGGTGATCTTCACGCGCCCGTCGGGCGTGATGAGCAGGTTGCCGGGCTTGATGTCGCGATGCACGAGGCCCGCGGCGTGGGCGGCCTGCAGGGCGCCGGCGGTCTGCGCCACGATGTCGAGCACCTTGTCGGTCGAGAGCACGTGCTCCCGCTCGAGGATGGTCGAGAGCGCCTCGCCGGGCACGAGCTCCATGACGAGGTAGGCGCTGCCCTCCTCCTCGCCGTAGTCGAAGACGTTCGCGATGCCCTCGTGGTTCACGAGCGCGGCGTGCCGGGCCTCGGCGCGGAACCGCTCGAGAAAGCCGGGGTCGCCGAGGTACTCGTCCTTCAGGATCTTGATCGCCACCTGACGGCCGATGACGAGATCGGTCGCCTGCCACACCTCGCCCATGCCGCCGATGGCGATCCGCGACTGCAGCTCGTAGCGCCCTCCGAAGGTGAGCCCTGCGCTCGGTCTCATTTGTTCAGCACCGCCTCTAGTACCTGCTTTGCGACGGGTGCGGCGATGAGATTGCCGAACCCCTCCTGACCAAGTCCCCCGCCATCCTCCACGAGTACCGTGATCGCATACTGAGGGCTGTCGGCGGGGGCAAAACCCGTGAACCAGAGAGTGTAGGGGTCACTCTCTCCGTTCTCTGCTGTACCCGTCTTACCGGCCACGCTGACGCCGTCTATTCTTGCATTACTCGCGGCACCGCTTTCGACGCCGTTCACCATCATCTCCACCATGGTGTTGGCCGTGTCCTCGCTGATCGCGCGGCCGAATTCGGCGGCCTCGAATTCCTGCAGCGGCGTGAAGTCGGGGGCCGTGATCGCGTCCACCAGATTGGGGTTCATGACGATGCCTCCGTTGGCGATCGCGGCCGAGACCATGGCCATCTGCAGGGGGGTCGCCCGCACGTCGCTCTGGCCGAAGGCGCTGAGTCCGGTCTGCGGCTGGTCGAGCACCCGCGGGTAGACGCTGGTCTCGGTGGGGGTCGGGGTCTCGAACGCCGAGTTGAAGCCGAACTTCTCGGCCTGTTCCCGGATGGCGGCATCGCCGAGCTCCATGCCGAGCTCTGCGAAGGGGATGTTGCACGACAACCGCAGTGCGTCGGCGAGCGTGACCTCGGCTCCGCCGCCGCATGAGCCGCCGCTGGAGTTGCGCACGACCGAGCTGGTGCCCGGCAGCGTCAGCGACGCCGGGTTCGGGAACGTCGACTGCGGGGTGTAGCGACCTGACTCGAGCGCCGCCGCGGTGACGACGAGCTTGAACACCGAGCCCGGAGGGTTCATGTCGCCGCCGATCGCCCGGTTGAACAGGGGGTCGGCAGGGTCCGCGAGGAGTCCCTCGTAGGTCGCCTGCACCTGGGAGCCGTCGTGGACGGCGAGCCCGTTGGGATCGAAGGTCGGCTTCGACACCATGGCGAGGATGCGCCCGGTGGCGGGCTCGGTCATGATCACCGCGCCGCTGTAATCGCCCAAAGCATCCCACGCGGCCCGCTGCGCCACCGGATCGATGGCGACCTCGACGGATGCCCCCATCGGGTCCTGCCCGGAGATGAGTCGGTTGAGCTGGTCGAAGAACTGACTCGACGACTGGCCGCTGAGGTACGAGTTCAGCGCGTGCTCGAGCCCGGTGGACTCGCCGTTCACGGGGATGTACCCGGTGATGGGCGCGTAGAGCGGTCCGTTCGCGTACACGCGCTGGAACTTGTAGTCGTCGTCGGATGGCTCGGAGAACGCGATCGGCGTGCCGTCGACGAGGATCGGCCCGCGCTCGACGGAGTAGCTCTCGTAGAGCGTGCGGGAGTTGCGCGGGTCGGCGGACAGGGCTTCGGCCTGCACGTACTGGATGATCGTCGTCGAGACGAACAGGGTGAGGAACATGAGGAGCGCGACGATCGTCACGCGCTTGAGCTCTCGGTTCATCCGTCGATCACCAGCCTCGGATGGTTGCGCACGGTATCGGACAGTCGGAGCAGCAGCGCCACGATGATCCAGTTCGCGACGAGCGACGAGCCGCCGGCCGCGAGGAACGGCGTCGTGAGGCCCGTGAGGGGGATCACGCGTGTGACGCCGCCGACGACGATGAAGACCTGCAGGGCGATCACGAAGGCGAGACCCACTCCGAGGAGCTTGCCGAAGTCGTCCTGCCCGGCGAACCCGATGCGGAACCCACGGGCGACGAACAGCACGTACAGGGCGAGGATCGCGAAGACACCGGCCAGCCCCAGCTCCTCGCCGAGGCTGGCGATGATGTAGTCGCTCTGCGGGACGGGCGTGATGTCGGGCCGCCCTTGCCCCCAGCCCGTGCCGATCAACCCGCCGTTCGCGAGCCCGAACAGGCCCTGCACGAGCTGGTAGCTTCCGCCGAAGTCCTGGTCGAACCGCTCGGGGTTGAACGGGTCGAGCCAGTTCGCGAAGCGGTTGCCCACGTAGTCGAGCGTCTGGCTCGCGACGATGGCGCCGCCGATGAAGAGGCTGAGACCGAGCACGACCCACGACAGCCGGCTGGTCGCCACGTAGAGCATGACGAGGAACAGGCCGAAGTAGAGCAGGGCTGTGCCGAGGTCGCGCTGGAACACGATGACGGCCATCGACAGTGCCCACACGACGAGCAGCGGACCGAGGTCGCGTGCGCGCGGGAACCGCATGCCGAGGACGGTCCGACCGACCATCGACAGCGAGTCCCGGTTTCGCACGAGGTAACCCGCGAAGAACACCGCGAGGGCGATCTTCGCGATCTCACCGGGCTGGAACGTCGCCACGTCGCCGATGCCGATCCACACCCTCGCGCCGCTCACCTCCCGACCGATGCCGGGCATGAGGGGGAGGAGCAGGAGGACGATGGCCACGAGGCCCGAGAGATAGGTGTAGCGGAACAGCACGCGGTGGTTGCGCAGCGTCAGGATGGTCGCGATGGCGGCCACGATCGCGATCGCGCTCCACACGATCTGACGCACCGACGCGCTCTCCCAGCCGGCTTCGCCGTCGGCGATATCGATGCGGTAGATCATCGCGATGCCGAGGCCGTTGAGCACGGTCGCGACGGGAAGCAGGAACGGGTCGGCGTCGCGAGCCACGAAGCGCATCGCGATGTGCAGGCCGAACACGAGCACCGAGAGGCCGACGCCGAGCAGGATCAGCTGCGTGTCGATGCGCCCCATGGCGCCGAGCTGCACGAGGAGGAGGGCGCCGATGTTGATGAGGCAGGCGAGGGCGAGGAGCCACAGCTCGTTGTTGCGGAGTCGCTGCGGGAGGCGGATCCGCCGGACGCCGCCGGGCGGCGTACCGGTCGAGACTCCGCCCGCGGTTCGCTGGTCAGTCAACGGATTCCTCCAGTCGCTGCACGATGCGGTAGGCCTCGGAGAACGAACCTGCACTGATGGTCTGCTCGACCCGCTGTTGATCGTAGGTGCGGAGGTCGGCCACGTCGATGGTGGTCTCGGTGTGCAGCTCGTGCAGTGAGACGGGCCCGAGATCCTGTTGGATGCCCTGGTAGATCGCGACCCGACCGTTCGACTCGCCGACGTAGTAGCGCGTCTGCGTCCACTGGTAGCCGAGGACGAAGGTCGTCACGATGGCGCCGATGAGGAGCACGATCCAGAAGGTCCACATGACGCGGCGCCTCCGCCGGCGACGCTCGTCCTCCTCGATGAGCTCGTCGAAGTAGTCGGCCGAGTCGGGCTCGAAGTGCGTCTCCTGCACCGGGTGGGGCCGGAACGGAGCCAGGCGGATGCCTCGGACTCGCGGTGCCTCCGCCGCAGCGCCGAACGCCAGCGGGGCCGCCGCCGAGCCCACGACGAGCGGAGGCGTGGCGGGTGCGGCCGGTTCGCCGATGTCGACGACCACGACCGTGACGTTGTCGGGGGCGCCGCCGTCGAGGGAGGCCTTCACGAGGCGGTCCGCGACCTGTTTCGCACCGGCATCCGCCGACAGGTACTCGTGCAGCTCGTCGAACGACACGACGCCCGAGAGGCCGTCGGAGCAGAGCATCCACCGGTCGCCGGGGCGCGCGTCGAGCACCATCGAGTCGATCTCGGGGGAGCTCTCCACGTCGCCCAGCACGCGCATGAGCACCGAGCGGCGCGGATGCACCATCGCCTCCTCGGCGGTGATGCGCCCGGCGTCGACGAGTCGCTGCACGAAGGTGTGGTCGGTGGAGATCTGGCTGAGCTCGCCGGAGCGCAGCAGGTAGATGCGGGAGTCGCCGATGTGCGCGATCACGACGCGGTCGCCCTGCACGAGCAGGGCGCTCACCGTGGTACCCATGCCGGTGAGCTCGGAGTGCCCGGCAACGGTCTCGGCGAGCTGGCGGTTGGCGGCGATCAGGGCGCCCTCGAGGGCGGCCGCGGCATCCGGTGCCGAGGAGTAATCGGCGTCGGCTTCAGCGATGCGGGTCGTCGCGATGGCGCTCGCCACATCGCCGCCCGCGTGACCGCCCATGCCGTCGGCGACGAGGAAGAGCCGTCGACCCGCGTAGCCGGAATCCTGGTTGTTCGAGCGGATTCGCCCGACATGCGAGACCGCCGCGCTCGCCTTGACCGTCGCCATGGGCTACCGCCGCAGCTCGAACGTGGTCGCCCCGACCTTCACCGTGGCTCCGAGCGGAATCGGGGTCGGCACGGTCACTCGGGAGCCGTTGAGGAACGTGCCGTTCGTGGAGTCGAGGTCCTGGATCATCCACCGGCCGTTCCACAGCATGAGCCGGGCGTGGTGGGTCGAGGTGTAGTCGTCGCGGATGATGATGGCCGAGTCGCTCGATCGGCCGATCGTGATCTCGTCGCGTCCGAGGGGGAACTCGGCGCCGGCGCGCGCGCCGCTCGTGATGACGAGCCGCGACGCGTTCTCGGTCGACGCCGTCTCGCCGCCGGGGCCCGACGCGGGAGCCGCCGGGTGCGACACCGCCTCGGTGGGGGCACCGGACGAGGCCGGGAACACGGATGCCGCGACCGGCGCCGCGGCGGCCGCGTCGGGTTGGAGTTTCCGCACCCGCTGGCCGAAGAGGTCGCTGCGCAGGGAGTAGATGATCGCGAAGATGAAGACCCAGAGCAGCAGGAGGAATCCGAGCTGGAGGACCAGGAGGGTGAGTTCACTCATTCGCCGGGCCCCCAGAACCCGCCCGCGTCGTGGCGTTCGGTGGCCGGGTCGGGTCGCCGCGCCGCGGCCGGGGCGGATGCCTGGGCCAGCACTCGGAACACGATGCGGGTGCGGCCGATCGTGATGACGGAGTCGGGTTCGAGCACCGCATCCTTCACCGCGGCGCCGTTGAGCTGCGTGCCGTTGGTGGACCCGAGGTCGCGCACCCGGGCCCGTGAGCCGTCCCACTGCACCTCGGCGTGGCGGCGGGACGCCCCCGAGTCGTCGAGGGTGAGGTCGGCCTCGCTGCCGCGGCCGATGACCGTGCGGCCCTTGAGGATGGGATGGCGGGCGCCGTTGACGTCGAGGACCGGGGTCCAGGCGACCTGCCCCTTCACGTTGCGGGAGTCGACCTGCACCATGCCCTCGGCGAGGCCGGGGTCGGACTGCAGGGTGATCGAGATGCCGCCCGCGAACTGGAAGCGCTGGGTCGCGGCGTGCTTCTGCACGAGGTCGGTGAGCTCGTCGATGAGGGCGGGACCGAGGCCGGCCATGCGGTCGTGATCGGCCGGCGACATCCGCACCGCGAAGGTGTTCGGCACGAGCACGCGGTCGCGTGAGACGACCGCCGCCTTCGTGTCGATCTCGCGCTTGAGTGCCGCGGTGATCTCGACGGGCTGCAGCCCCGAACGGAAGGTCTTCGCGAAGGCGCCGTTGACGGCGCGCTCCAAACCCTTCTCGAAGTTGTCCAGTAGGCCCACAGGTCTCCCGATCCGGTATCCGTGATTGTGTGACATGGTAGCCCGAGCGGCTGTGAAGCCTCGCGCTCAGTCCACCGACAGGGGCAATTCCTCCTCGTCGACGTCGAGCGAGAGCGTCGGCAGCGACGCGGTGAGCAGGGTGCCGTCGGCGCGCCGGGATCCGGTGACATCCCGCATCGTGGGAGCCCCGTACAGCCGCGGCCCGTGTCCTTCCAGCGGCACGGTCAGGGGAGCGCCGGCGCTCACGACCACGTCGGTGCCGCGCACGCGCACGTGCGCCTCGTCGCCCGTCTCGACCGTGAACGAGATCGACTCGGGCACGAGCGTGACGCGGAGGCGCGCCCCGCGCAGCGTGATGCGGAACGTGATGCGGGTCCAGTCGTCGGGAAGACGCGGGTCGAACGTGAAGACGCCGTTGTGGTCGCGGAATCCGCCGAAGCCCGACACCAGGGCGCTCCAGACGCCACCGGTGGACGCCACGTGCACGCCGTCGGCCGCGTTGTGGTGCAGATCGGCCAGGTCGACGAACAGGGCCGCGCGGAAGTACCGGATGGCGAGCTCGTGGTAGCCGACCTCGGCCGCGATGATCGACTGCACGACCGCCGAGAGCGTCGAGTCGCCGGTCGTCAGCGGATCGTAGTACTCGAAGTTCGCGCGCTTCGCCTCGGTGGAGAACCGGTCGCCCTGCAGGTAGAGCGCGAGGACGACGTCGGCCTGCTTGAGCACCTGGAATCGGTAGATGACGAGCGGGTGGTAGTGCAGGAGGAGTGGGCGGCGATCCTCGGGGGTGTTCTCGAGGTCCCACAGCTCCTTCTGCAGGAACGCGGAGTCCTGCGGGTGGATGCCGAGCTGCTCGTCGAAGGGGATGTGCATGTGCGCGGCCGCGCGGCGCCAGCTCGCGACCTCGCCGGGCGTGACCCCGAGGCGCTCGACGAGCCGGTGGTAGGCGATCGGATCGAGCAGCTGCAGGTTGTCGACCGCGGCCGCGGCGGCGGCGAGGTTCGCCCGTGCCATGACGTTCGTGTAGAGGTTGTCGTTCACGACCGTGGTGTACTCGTCGGGCCCGGTCACGCCGTGGATGTGGAACACGTCGTCGGCGTTCGACCGCCAGAAGCCGAGGTCCTCCCACATCCGTGCGGTCTCGACGAGGATGTCGATCGCCCCGCGGCCGAGGAAGTCCTCATCGCCGGTGGCGGCGACGTACTGGCACAGCGCATACGAGATGTCGGCGTCGATGTGGTACTGCGCAGTGCCCGCCGCGTAGTACGCCGAGGACTCCTGCCCGTTGATCGTGCGCCAGGGGAACAGTGCGCCGTGCTGGTTGAGCTCCATGGCCCGGGAACGGGCGGGCTCCAGCATCCGCTGCCGGAACCGCAGCGCGTTCCGCGCGACGATCGGCGCCGTATAGGTGAGGAACGGGAGGACGTAGATCTCGCTGTCCCAGAAGTAGTGGCCGCCGTATCCGGTGCCAGTCACGCCCTTCGCCGCAACGCCGCCGCCGTCGGTGCGGGCGGTGGCCTGCGCGAGCTGGAACAGGTTCCACCGCGTGGCCTGCTGGATCGACGGTTGCGCCTCGACCTCGACGTCGGAGCGGTTCCAGAAATCGTCGAGCCAGGCGCGCTGCTGCGCGAACACCTCGGCGACGCCGAGTTCGGCGGCACGATCGAGCGTGCGATCGCAGCGATCGACCAGCTCGCGGGCAGGCACCCTGCGCGCGGTGTGGTAGCTGATCGTCTTGGTGATGCGGATCGGCATGCCGCGCCGCGCGTGCACCCGGTAGCTGTGCTTCGCGAGGTCGTCGCCGACCGACCCCGACTCCGTGTACGCGTTCTCGGTGGCGATCGAGTGCTCGGCGCCGATCGCGATCGTCATGCCCGAGTTGGTGGTCTGGTACCCGAGCACGTACCTGGCGTTCTCGGCGCGCTTGAATCGGGGTTGCAGCACGCGCTCGTTGAACTGCTCCGCCTGACGCGGATCGAACACGCCGACCGTCTCAGGCACACCCGAGCGGTACTCGTCGCGCCCGTCCTGGCGGTTCAGGATATGGCTCGTGATGGTGACCGCGGCATCCGCGTCGAGCAGTTCCACCTCGTAGTCGAGCACGGCGAGGTGCCGGTCGGTGAACGACACCATGCGCCGGCTCGTGATGAGCACGCGCTTGCCCGACGGCGTGCGCCACTCGATCGAGCGGCTGAGCGCCCCGAGCCGGAAGTCGAGGCGCCGCTCATAGGAGAGGAGTTCGGCCTCGGTGAGCACGAGCGGCTCGTCGTCGACGTAGAGGCGGATCACCTTGGCGTCGGGGACGTTCACGATCGTCTGCCCGACGCGCGCGAAGCCGAACGCCTCCTCGGCGTGGCGGATCGGCCACGTCTCGTGGAACCCGTTCACGAACGTGCCGTGGTAGTGGCCGTCGCGGCCCTCCTCGACGTTGCCGCGGAACCCGAGGTAGCCGTTGCCCACGGTGAACAGGGTCTCGGTGCGCCCCATGTCGTCGACGCCGAACTCGTGCTCGACGAGCGCCCACTCGTCGATCGGGAACCGCGTGCGGTTCAGCGGGTCGTGGTCGGCGAACCTCATGCGGGTTCCTCTCGGGTGCTGCCGGGGGCTGCGTCGGGGGTGTCGGATGCCGCCGCAGCGCGATCCACGGCGGGGATCAGCTCGTCGAGCTCGTCGACGATCACGTCGGCCCCGAGCTCGGCGAGGGTGTGGCGACCGACGCCGCGATCGACGCCGATGACGATGCCGAACTCGCCCGCGGCGCCGGCCTTCACACCCGACTCGGCGTCCTCGACGACCGCGCAGACGGTGGTCGGCAGGCCGAGGAGCTCCGCGGCGCGCTCGAACGTGTCGGGCTCGGGCTTGCCGGGGAGCCCGTCGCGCGCGGCCACGGTGCCGTCGACGACGACCTCGAACCGGTCGGCGAGGCCGGCGGCCGCGAGCACGGCGGGCGCGTTCTTCGAGCTCGAGACGACGGCCACGTGGCATCCGCTCGCCTGCACCGCATCGAGGAACGCGACGCTCGCGGGATAGGCCTCGACGCCCTCCTCGGCGAGGGTGGCGTTGAAGGCGTCGTTCTTGCGGTTGCCGAGGCCGTGCACGGTGTCTTCGGATGCCCCGTCGGTCACATCTCCCTCGGGCACGACGATGCCGCGGCTCGCGAGGAGGCTGCGCACGCCGTCGTACCTGGGCTTGCCGTCGATGTGCGCGAAGTAGTCGGCGTCGGTGTACGGCTCGGCGCCGTGCTGCTCGAGGAACGGCGTGAAGAGTCGCGACCAGGCGTGCATGTGCACGACAGCGGTCGGCGTGAGCACGCCGTCGAGGTCGAAGAGGTAGCCGCGGATGCCGGTGAGGTCGACGTCGCGGGGCGAGGCGGGCCGCGTGGGCGCGCTCTCCCGGGTGGGCTCGGTGGGCTGGGTTGAATCAGTGGGGGAAGTCATGGAATCACGGGTGTCGTCGGGCGAGGTCACGGCCGTCCTCTCGTCGTGTCGGTCGGGGCAGCGGACCCGCTGATCGATGCTATTCCCGTGCGAGGGGGCGAGCGCAAGTGGCTGGGGAACTCGAAGCAATCCCGAAGGGTCGCGTTGCCGTTCGGCCGAATGGCGATTCGCGTCGTCGGGGTGATAACCTCGATTGGTTGGCGCACTTCGGTGCGCCCCACGTGCGCGAGTGGCGGAATTGGCAGACGCGCTGGCTTCAGGTGCCAGTACTCGCAAGGGTGTGGGGGTTCAAGTCCCCCCTCGCGCACCACACGTCCTGCGTCGCGAGCCTCCAGGATCGACTCGGCGGGGTCGCTCCGTGCGCGGCGGCCGGCCCTGCGCCAAGAGGCTGCGGGGCCAATAGGCTGCGGGCATGCGTCCGATCCTCCGCCCGTTCGTCCACTCGGGACTCGGAGCGATCGCGATGCTCGGCGCCGCCGGTTGGGCCGTACGGCTCATCGGGGGCGACGACCCCCGGGAGGACCGAACAGTACGCGCGCTCCAGTCCGCGTTCGGCCACCGGCACGCCGACGACGGCGCGCCGCTCGACCCGCTCAAGCGTCGCGAGCTGCTCGATCGGGCGACCCAGCCGCTCTCGTGGTACTCGGGGGTGCCGCAGACGATCGCGAACGGGACGTTCTGGTGCGGCGTGGCCTGGTGGCTGACGCACGACCGCCGATCCGCCGTCGCGCCCGGCGCGGCGCTCGCGCTCGAGACCGCCTGCTTCGTCGCGGCCGCTGCCCTCGTCGGCCGGCCGCGGCCCCGGGGCGTATGGCGGCCGGAGAAGCCACACGCAACGTCGTCGTTCCCGTCCGGGCACACGGCGGCAGCCGTCGCGATCCACACCACGCTCGCCGACCTGCTCGACCGCCACGGAGTCGGCGGCGCCCGGGTCCTCGGGCACGTGCTGCGGTACGGGATTCCCGTCGGCATCGCGTTCTCACGGATCTACCGCGGGCAGCACCACATCTCGGACACGGTCGCGGGTGCTCTGTTGGGGTGGTGGAGCGCTGCGGTGGTCCGGCGGGAGTTGCTCTCGTCGTTCGACTGAAGCGCCGAGGCGACGAGCGGTGCTCAGAGTTCGGTCTCGAAGGGCCATCCCGTGTACGCCTCGGCGAGGTAGCGGCGGCCGGCCTCGGAATCGACGACCGAGCGGAGCTCGCCGGCCTGGCGCAGGCGGTCGAAGTCCGAGGCGTCCGGTGCCACGTGGAGCATGCTCGTCATCCACCAGGAGAAGTGCTGCGCCTTCCAGATGCGGCGCTGGGCGGCCTCGGCGTAGGCGTCGAGCGGCCGCTCGTCGTTCTCGAGCAGGAGCGCGCGCAGGGCGCGGTCGAGCAGGAGCACGTCGGCCACGGCGAGGTTCATGCCCTTGGCGCCCGTGGGCGGCACGGTGTGCGCGGCGTCGCCGACGAGCGCGACACGGCCGCGGCGGAGCTCGTGGGCCACGAAGCTGCGGAAGCGCAGCACGTCGCGCTGGAAGATCGGGCCTTCGATGAGCTCGTGCCCGTCGACGCGCGCCTGCAGGTCGTCCCAGATCTCACGCTCGCTGAGCGACTCGGGGTCGATCTCGGGGTCGCACTGGAAGTACATGCGCTGCACCGTGGCGCTGCGCTGGCTGATCAGGGCGAAGCCGTTCGGCGAGTTGCTGTAGATGAGCTCGGGTGCGCTCGGCGGTGCCTCGCAGAGGATCCCGAACCATGCGAACGGATATTCGCGGAAGTAACCTCCAGTGGTGGACCCCGTCACCGCGGTGCGGGCGACACTGCGCGAGCCGTCGGCGCCGACGACGAAGTCGGCCTCGATCACGAGCGGCTCGCCGTCGGCCGTGGTCGCGTGCACCGTCGGCCGCTCCGTGTCGGCGCCCTCGACGCTGACCGCCGTCACCCCGAACCTGAGGTCCTGGCCGGCGGCGAGGCGCACGGCGATGAGGTCGATGAGCACCTCGTGCTGGGGGTAGAGCCACACGCCGCGGCCGGTCAGCGCCTCGAAGTCGATGCGGTGGCCCTCACCCCCGAAGCGGAGTTCGATGCCGTCGTGGCGATGGCCGGCCGTCATGACTCGGTCGGATGCCCCCGTGGCGGCGAGCACCTCGGCGGTGCCGTGCTCGAGGATGCCGGCGCGGATCGTGTGTTCGATCTCCTCGCGCGAGCGCTGGTCGATGACGATGGACTCGATGCCCGCCGACCCGAGCAGGTGCGAGAGGAAGAGACCGGCGGGGCCGGCTCCGATGATGGCGACCCGGGTGCGGACGGCGTCGGTCATGGCGTCTCCTTCGACGAGCGTGGGGGCATGCGGATGTCGCCGTCCAGTGTGCGATGGAATCCGGGCCGCGCCGACCGCCTTCCCATTGATCGGGAAACGAAGTCACTCGCGTCGGCGCGACAGCACTTTGGTGATCCCCGCGGACGCCGCGGTCAGCTCCTCGATCGCCGCCGCCTCCGCGCCCGAGTCGCGGGGGAGCACCACGGACAACGCTGCGATGACGCGTCCCCGCTCGTCGCGCACCGGCACGGCGACCCCGGTGGACACGCGTTCGATCGACCCGGGCGAGACGACGTGCCCGCGCCGCCGCACGTCGGCGAGCGTGCGGCGGAGGACCGCGGCATCCGTGATCGTCTCGGCCGACACCGCTTGGAGCGGTGTCGCGAAGACCCGCTCGACGACGTCGGCGTCGGCGTACGCCAGGAGCACGAGTCCAGACGACGACGCGTGCAGCGGAAGGCGGCCCGCGACGCGCGTGATGTTGGCGCCCGAGGTCGGCGACGAGAGCCGCTCGAGGAACAGCGCCTCGTCCTGCTCGAGCACGGCGAGCTGAGTGTGCTCGCGAATGCGCGCCTGCACGCGCTCCATGAAGGGGAGCGCGGCCTGGCGGAGCCGGAGTGCGCGAGAGCCGCGTAACGCGAGCTCCCACAGCCGCATGCCGAGCCGGACCCGGTGGTGCTCGTCGCGTTCGAGCAGGCCCGCAGCGACGAGGTCGTCGACGATCCGATGCGCGGTCGACGACGGCAGCCCGGCACGCCGCCCGATCTCGGCGCCGGTCTGCACGGTGCGATCGGTGGAGAAGGTCTCGAGGATCCGCACGAGCCGGTCGATCGTGGAGTCACCGGATGGTGAGTTCGCCATGCCCTCAGCGTCTCACGCTCGGCGGGCGTGGGTACCGTGGGTACCGTGAGCGACGGCGACGAGGACACTCGGGCAGGCGAACCGGAGCCGGCCGAGGGCGTGCTGGCCCGCGCGGTGCGCGTGCTGAGCTGCTTCACCGAGGAGGAGCCGGTGCTCACGGCCGCGCAGCTCGCCGCGCTCACCGGCACCCCGACCTCGACCATGCATCGGCTGCTCGCCCAGCTCGTGGGATTCGGGCTCGTCATGCGCGTGTCCGGCCACGCCTACACGATCGGGGCCCGGCTCTGGGAGCTCGGCGAGCTCTCGCCGCTGTCGCTCCGGCTCCGCGAGACCGCGCTCCCGCACATGATGCGCCTCTACGAGGCCACCGGCGAGAACGTGCACCTCGCCGTGCTCGACGCGCCGACGCCCGAGACGGCGACCGCGTTGTTCGTGGGGCGGCTCACGGGGCAGGGATCGATCCCGACGCTGGGTCGCATGGGCGGGAGGCATCCGCTGCACACCACCGGCGTCGGCAAGGCGTTGCTCATGACCCGCGACGAGGCATGGCTCGCCCGGTTCCTCTCGGTGCCGCTGGAGCGGGAGACGACCCACTCGATCACCTCGCACGACGAGCTGCGCACCGACCTCGAACGCGCCCGCACCCGCGGCTACGCCACCACACGAGAGGAGATGACGCTCGGCAACCTCTCGGTCGCGGCGCCGCTCGGTCGCGTCGATGGTCTGCCCTCTGCCGCCGTCGGCGTCGTCGCGCACCTCAGCCGTGCCGATGAGCGACATCTCGGCCCGCTGGTCGCCCAGGCGGCGAAGGACCTCACGAAGACGCTGCGTGCGGGCGGATCCTGATTCATTCCCACTGAGTGAGAATCGGAACCGACCGAGGGTGCCTCGGATGTCACGCTGGATGAAGCCACCAGCCGCGGGTGACAGTCGAAGGAGACCCATGACCACGAACAAGACGGCGGCGGCGCCCGAGGAGCTGCTCGCAGCACCCGATCAGGCGACGCAGAACCAGATCACGCAGGAGATCCGCGACCTGCACGGTGAGTACGAGCGACGCGAGGGCGAGGGCGAGCACGTGCCCTCGACGCTCTGGAACTTCCCGCCCTACCGCTCGAGCATCCTGCGCCACCCGACCAAGAACCCGCGACTCGTCGACCCCGAGTCGATCGAGTTGTGGTCGCCGGCCTACGGCCAGCGCGACGTCGCGGCCATCGAGGCCGACCTGACGCTGCAGCACTCCGGTGAGCCGCAGGGCGAACGCATCACGGTCGAGGGGCGCCTCCTGGACTCGTGGGGCCGTCCGATTCGCAACCAGCTCATCGAGGTGTGGCAGGCGAATGCGGCCGGTCGCTACATCCACCAGCGCGACCAGCACCCGGCGCCGCTCGACCCGAACTTCACGGGCGCGGGTCGCATGATCACGAACGACAACGGCGAGTACAAGTTCACGAGCATCAAGCCCGGGCCCTACCCGTGGAAGAACCACGTCAACGCGTGGCGCCCTGCCCACATCCACTTCTCGATCTTCGGTTCGGGCTTCACGCAGCGGATCGTGACGCAGATGTACTTCCCGGGCGACCCGCTCTTCGCGCTCGATCCGATCTACAACACCATTCCGCGCCAGAAGGATCGCGACGCGCTGGTCGGGCAGTACGACCACGACCTCACGGTGCCCGAGTTCTCGATGGGCTACCGCTGGGACATCGTCGTCGACGGTCCGGATGCCACGTGGTTCGAGCCCGAGGGAGAGCACTGATGACCACCCGCACCGAGCGCGACCTCGGCCCGAAGACGCACGAGAAGACGCCCGGCCAGACCGTCGGCCCGTTCTTCGCGTTCGGCACCGTGTACGAGAAGATGAACGAGGTGGCATTTCCACACAGCCCCAACTCGATTCGACTCTCGGGCACCGTCTACGATGGCGCCGGCCAGCCGATCCCCGACTCGTTCGTCGAGATCTGGAGCGCCGACGCCGAGGGCAACATCCCTCGCGGCCGCGGATCGCACCGTCGTGACGACTTCACGTTCACGGGCTTCGGCCGGTCCGCCACCACCGACGAGGGCGCCTTCTCGTTCTGGACGGTGAACCCCGGGCCGGTCGACGGCAAGGCGCCGTTCTTCGCCGCGATCGTGTTCGCCAGGGGCCTTCCCGACAAGCTGCACACGCGCATCTACCTGCCCGACGACCAGGACCTCCTCGACGCCGACCCGTTCCTCTCCTCGCTCACGCCGGACGAGCGCGCTACGCTCATCGCAACGCGCACGCCCGACGGCAACCTGCACCACGACATCCGGTTGCAGGGCGAGAAGGAGACCGTGTTCATTGCCTTCTGACGCATTCCCCGACGAGGCGCCCAGCGCGCTCGACGTGGGTCTGCTCGCGCCGGTGGCCGTCGGCCACGACGCGGAGGTGACGGATGCCGCGGTGCTCGACGCACTCGTGGCCGCCGAAGTCGCGCTCGTGCGCGCCTACGCCGACGTCGGCACGGCCCCCCGCGCCGTCGCCGACGCGGTCGAGTCGGCGCTCGGATGGGTCGGCCCCGGCCAGCCGTGCCGCGGACACGGCGTCGACGTCGTGGCGCTGGCCGAGGCATCCGTCTCGGGTGGCAACCCGGTCATACCGCTGGTGGTCATGCTGAAGGAGCGGGTGCCCGACGACGCCCGACTGTGGGTGCACCGCGGCGCGACGAGCCAGGACATCCTCGACTCCGCGCTCATGCTCACGGCGTACCGGGCGGCGACGCACGTGGCCGCCGCGCTGCGTGCGACCGAGCGCGCGCTCGCCGCGTTCGCCGAGGAGCATCGCGACACGGTGGCTGCGGCCCGCACGCTCACGCAGCACGCCGTGCCCACGACCGTGGGACTGCGGGCGGCGGCGTGGCTCCGGGGCGTCCGCCGCAGCGCCGACCGACTCGTGCCGGCGATCGAGGAGCTGCCCGCCCAGCTCGGCGGCGCCGGCGGAACCATGGCGTCGTTCGTCGAGGTCGCGGGGCCGGATGCCGCGGGGCGGCTGGCCGAGCGGTTCGCCGCCTCGCTCGGGCTCGCCGCTCCCGAGGCGCCGTGGCACACCACCAGGTGGCCCGTCACCGAGCTCGGCGACGCCCTCACGGCGGCCACCGATGCGGTCGGCGTCATCGCGGCGGATGTCGCGACCCTCAGCCGCACCGAGATCGGCGAGCTCGCCGAGGGCGTCGGCGGCGGGTCATCCGCGATGCCGCAGAAGCAGAACCCCGCGGCCGCCGTGCTCATCCGCTCGGCCGCACTGCGCGCCCCGCAGCTGGCCGCCACGCTGCACCTCGCCGCCGCCACCGCGGTCGACGAACGACCCGACGGCGCCTGGCATGCCGAGTGGCCGACGCTCCGCGAACTGCTGCGACTCGCGCTCGGTGCGACGGCGCAGGCGGCGCGACTCGTCGAGGGCCTCACGGTCGACCGCGAGGCCGTCGCTCGCAACCTCACGCTGTCTCGAGGACTCATCGTCGCCGAACGACTCTCGCTCGTGCTCGGCCCGCGCATCGGACGCGACCGGTTGGCGGCGCTCGTCGCTGCGGCCGGCCGGGGCGACGCCGACGGGGACGGCGACGACTTGGCCGCGCTCGTGCGGGCGCTTCCCGAGGCCGCCGACCTCGACGTCGACGCGCTGCTCGACCCTGCGAACTACACCGGGCTCGCCGCCCGATTCATCGACGACGCCGTGGGCGTCGCAGGCATCTCGCACGCCGGCGGGCAGCCGGCTCGACCGGAGGACACCCCATGACCGTCCCGCCCATCGCCCTCACCCAGGAGTTCGGTCCGGCCGGCGCGCCGCTCGTCGTGCTGGGACCGTCGATCGGCACCTCCTCGATCCTCTGGGAACAGGTCATTCCCCTCCTCTCCGACCGGTATCGCGTCGTCGCGTGGGACCTGCCCGGGCACGGTCGAGCACGTCCGGCGACCGAGCCGTTCACCGTCGGCGAGCTCGCCGACGCGGTCGCCCAGGCGGTCGGAGGTTCGAAGCCATTCCTGTACGCGGGCGTGTCGCTCGGTGGTGCGGTGGGTCTCGAGCTGCTGCTGCGGCATCCCGAGGTCGTGAAGGCGGCGGCGATCGTCTGCTCGGGGCCGAAGATCGGCGAAACCGAGACGTGGCATGAGCGGGCCGAGCAGGTGCGGGCGCAGAGCACGTCGGTGCGCATCATCCCCTCCGCGGAGGTCTGGTTCGCGCCCGGCGCGATCGAGCGCGAGCCCGACCTCACCGGCCGCCTGCTGCACGTGCTGCAGGACGCCGACGACGAGAGCTATGCGGCGTGCTGCGATGCGCTCGCCGAGTTCGACGTGCGCGACCGGCTCGCCGAGATCACCGCTCCGGTGCTGGCGGTGTGGGGCGAGCACGACACGGCGACGCCCGAGGCATCCGCCGCCGAGATCGCGAACGGCGTGCGCGACGGACGTCTCGAGCGCATCGCGGGTGCCGCTCACCTCCCGCCCGCCGAGCGTCCCCAGGAGACGGCAGAGCTGCTGCGTGACTTCTTCGAGGCGAAGGGCTGAGCGCGATGGCCAGGCCACAGGGCGACGGGCTGACCGACGGCGAGCGATACGAGCAGGGCATGACCGTGCGGCGCGAGGTGCTCTCGAACGAGCACGTCGACCGGGCGACGGCCGCCGCGACCAGCCTGACCGCCGACTTCCAGGACTTCATCACGCGCGTGGCGTGGGGCGACGTGTGGTCGCGACCCGGCCTCGAGCGACGCCTGCGGTCGGTGGCCGTGCTCACCTCGCTCATCGCGCACGGACACCACGAGGAACTCGCGATGCACCTGCGCGCGGCCCGACGCAACGGCCTCACGATCGACGAGATCAAGGAGGTCATCCTGCAGTCCGCGATCTACTCGGGCGTGCCCGCCGCCAACACCGCGTTCCGGATCGCAGGCGAGGTGTTCGCCGACGAGGTGTCGTAGCGGTAGCGGCAGCGTCAGCCGCCGGCCGCGGCATCCGTCACGAACCGCCGCGGATGGAGAAGAACTCGCCCCGCAGGCCGCGGAGCGCCCGCTCGACCGTGTCGTACAGCCAGTCGAGTGCGGCGAGATGCTGCGTGGTCGTGCGGCGGTAGAGGCACACGTCGACCGGATGCATGTCGATGGGCAGCGGCTTCAGCGTGAGGGGCCAGGCGGTGGTCCACGCCGCCCCGATGGTGTCGGGCACCGTGGCGACGAGATCGGGGCTCGCCACGAGCATCGACGGCACGGAGGCGAAGTGGTTCACGGTGAGCGGATCCTCCATGGCGATGTCGGCCCGCCGGAGCGCGGCGCGCAGGTTCGGAAGCCCCGAGTCGCCGGCCACCACGATGTGGGTCGCCGCCGCATACGACTCGGCCGTCAGTTCGGCCCGAGCCAGCGGATGCCGCGTCGACATGAGCACCCCGTAGGCCTGCTGCTTCAGCACCACGTGCTCGAGCCCCGCACGCACGGGGGAGGAGGTGACCGCGAGGTCCACCGTTCCGGCCGCGAGCCATTCGGGCAGCGCCGCGACGTCGAGGGGCACCGCGTCGATGCGAACGTCGGGCGCGGCCTTGCGCACGAGCTGCGTGATCGCGGGCAGGTAGCCGATCTCGCCGAGCTCCGACAGCGCGATGCGGAACCGCCGCCGGGAGTTGCCGGGATCGAACGCGCGCACGGTGTCGAGCGTTCGGTCGACGCCCACGACGGCGTCGCGGAACCCCGGGAAGACGACGTCGGCCAGGGGTGTCGGCACCATCGTGCGCCCGACCCGACGGAACAACGGGTCGCCGAGCTCCCGTCGGAGGCGGCCGAGTGACTGGCTCACCGCGGGTTGCGTCACGTAGAGCCGTTCGGCCGCGATCGTGAGGCTCCGGGCCTCGTAGATCGCGACGAAGACGCGGAGGAGGTTGAGGTCCATGAATGTGCTCCGAACCACTCAGGAATCGTTCACCAAGGATAAGTGCTGCTTATCGGCAAACCCTCTCGCGACCGCGGCATCCTCATAGCATGGGCACATCCCCGCGCCTCGCTGCGCGATTCGAACGAAGGAGTTCCCCATGGCCGAGTCCCTTGCGGACGCCATCGCCCGCGCCGGAAGCGCGGTCGAGCTGCTGCGCAACGCGCCCGCGCGGCCGACGATCTTCCCGGTGACGCCCGAGTACAGCAACTGGCGCTCCGAGCAGCAGTCCTGGCGCACGTCGGTGGCGCTGCTCGACCAGTCGCACCACATGACCGACCTCTTCATCTCGGGACCCGACGCGCTGCGCCTCCTCGCCGACGTCGGCGTGAACAGCTTCGCGAAGTTCGCGATCGACAACGCGAAGCAGTTCATCGCCGTGAATCACGAGGGGTACCTCATCGGCGACGCGATCCTCTTCTACCTCGCCGAGAACGAGTTCGACCTCGTGGGCCACCAGATGGTCATCGACTGGGTGCAGTTCCACGGCGAGACCGGCGACTACGACGTCACCTTCGAGCGCGACGGCAACTCCATCGTGCGCGCCGGCGACCCGAAGCTCTTCCGCTTCGAGCTGCAGGGACCCGATGCGCTCGCGCTCATGGAGAAGGTGACCGGAGCCCCGGTTCCGCCGACGAAGTTCTTCCACATGGCGACATTCACGATCGACGGCTTCACGGTGCGCTCGCTCCGGCACGGCATGGCCGGACAGCCGGGCTTCGAGCTCTTCGGCCCGTGGGAGCAGGGCGAGCGGGTGCGTTCGGCGCTGATGCGCCACGGCGAGGAGTTCGGCCTCGTGCTCGTGGGGTCGAAGGCGTACTCGTCGGCGAACCTCGAGTCGGCGTGGGTGCCGTCGCCGCTCCCGGCGATCTTCAGCGGCGAGGGCACCGAGGAGTACCGGCGGTGGCTCCCCGCCGCTGCCGCCGGGTCGCTCGCCGGCAGCTTCGCCTCCGACCGCATCGAGGACTACTACATCACCCCCTACGACCTCGGCTACGGGCGGAGCGTCGCGTTCGACCACGACTTCATCGGTCGCGAAGCCCTCGAACGGCACGCGCAGAACCCCGGGCGGCAGAAGGTCACCCTGGTCTGGAACGATGCGGATGTCGCCGACGCCATCGGCTCCCTCATGAAGCCCGGTCTCCCGGCGAAGTACATCGACTTCCCGAAGGCGCGCTACGGCCTCTACCAGGTCGACCGGGTGCTCGCCGATGGTCGCGACGTCGGGATCTCGCACGACGCCGGGTACATCACGAACGAGCAGGTCTTCGCCTCGCTCGCGAGCATCGAGAACGACTTCGCCGCCCCGGGCACCGAGGTGACCGTCGTGTGGGGCGAGGAGCCGAACTCGCGCAAGCCGGCGGTCGAACCGCACCGGCAGATCGAGATCCGCGCCACCGTGCAGCCCGCGCCGTACTCGTCGTTCGCACGCGAGAACTACCGGAAGGACACGTCGAGCTGACGGGCCGGCGGTCGGGCTACCGCACCACCGCCATCGCCCCGCTGTGCCGCAGCGCCTCGTCGATCTGCGCCGCGGTGCGCAGGAGTGCGGGCAGGTACTCGTCACGAAGGCGCTCGAGGCTCGACGTGCTCGCCGCGCCCGACACGTTGACGGCAGCGGTCACGCTGCCGTCGCGAGCGTGCACGGGCGCCGCGATGCTGCGTACCCCGATCTCGAGCTCCTGGTCGACGAGCGCCCACCCCTGCGCCCGCACCTCGTCGAGGATCGCGCGGAGCTCGGCGGGGTCGGTCACCGTGCGATCGGTGTGATGCTCGGCGTGCAGGGTCCGCAGCAGCGGGTCGAGCTCGTCGTCGGGAAGCGAGGCCAGCAGCACCCGGCCCATCGAGGTCGCGTGCGCGGGGAACCGCGTGCCGATCGTGATGCCGACGTTCATGATGCGCCGCGTGGGTACGCGCGCGACGTAGACGATGTCGGCGCCGTCGAGCACCGATGCCGACGTCGACTCGCCGAGTTCGTGCGAGAGCGCCTCGAGGTGGGGCTGCGCGAGCTCGGGCAGCGACAGCCCCGAGAGGTAGCTGAAGCCGAGCTCGAGCACGCGCGGCGTGAGTTGGAAGAGCCGGCCGTCGCCCGACACGTAGCCGAGTTCGACGAGCGTGTGCAGGAATCGCCGCGCGGCCGCGCGGGTGAGCCCGGTGCGTTCGGCGACCTCGCTCAGGGTCATCCGCGCGTGATCCGCATCGAAGGCACGGATGACCGCGAGCCCCCGCGCGAACGACTGCACGTACTGGTCGCTCGGCTCGGGCTGCATGCGTGCCACGCTACCGTTCGAGCACGACGGCGAGGCCCTGGCCGACGCCGATGCAGATGGCCGCGACACCCACGCCGCCGCCCCGCCGAGCGAGCTCGTGCGCGACATGGCCGATGATGCGACCACCGGATGCCCCGAGCGGATGCCCCATGGCGATGGCACCGCCGTGGATGTTGACCTTCTCGGGGTCGAGGTCGGGCCACAGCCGGAGGCACGCGATCGACTGCGACGCGAACGCCTCGTTGAGCTCCACCACGTCGACGTCGGCCCAGGTGCGCCCGGCCCGCGCGAGCGCCCGGTTCGCCGCCTCGACGGGCGCGATGCCGAACGTGTTCGGGTCGTTGCCGAACGCGCCGCGACCCGTGATGCGAGCGAGCGGCTCGGCGTCGATCGGGGCGTCCTCGCCGCCGATGAAGAGCATCGAGGCGCCGTCGTTCAGGGGCGAGGCGTTACCGGCGGTGACGGTGCCGTCGGGCCGGAAGGCGGGCTTCAGGCCCGACAGCGTCTCGACCGAGGCATCCGGCCGGATGCCCTCGTCGCGGGTGAGCGACGTACCGGGCACGGGCACGACCTCGGGGTAGAGCCCCGCGTCCCACGCGGCGGCGGCGAGGTGGTGGCTGCGCACCGCGAACTCGTCCTGTTCCTCGCGCGTGATGCCGAACCGGTCGGCGAGCTGCTCGGCCGTCTCACCGAGCGACACCGTCCACTCCTCCGGCATGCGAGGGTTCACCATGCGCCAGCCGAGTGTCGTCGAGTGCATGGTCGCGGATGCCGCGGGGTACGGGTTCTGCGGTTTCAGCACCACCCACGGGGCGCGGCTCATCGACTCGACGCCGCCCGCGAGCACGAGGTCGGCGTCGCCGGTCTCGATGGCGCGGCTGGCCTGGATGACGCTCTCGACGCTCGAGCCGCAGAGCCGGTTCACGGTGCTGCCCGTGACCGAGGTCGGCAGGCCGGCCAGCAGCGCGGCCATGCGGGCGACGTTGCGGTTGTCCTCGCCGGCCTGGTTGGCGTCGCCGAGGACGACGTCGTCGATGCGGGCGGGGTCGAGGTCGGGATGCCGCGACATCAGCGCCTCGATGGTGTGCGCCGCGAGGTCGTCGGGGCGGATGCCCGCGAGGCCCTTGCCGAACCGGCCGAACGGGGTGCGGATCGCGTCGTAGACGTAGCTCGCGGTCATCGGTTCTCCTTCAGGTCGAGCCCGAGCAGCTCGCGCAGCTCGTCGACGGTGGTGCCGAACGTCTCGCGCACGACGAGGCCCTCGGGGGTGACGTCGAACACGGCGCGGTCGGTGTAGATGCGGTCGACGCATCCGACGCCCGTGAGCGGGTAGGTGCAGTCGGCGACGACCTTCGGGGTGCCGTCGCGGGTGAGCAGGTCCATCATCACGAACACCTGCTTGGCGCCGATCGCGAGGTCCATGGCGCCGCCGACCGCGGGGATCGCGTCGGGCGCGCCCGTGTGCCAGTTGGCGAGGTCGCCGCGCTCCGACACCTGGAAGGCGCCGAGCACGCACACGTCGAGGTGACCGCCGCGCATCATCGCGAACGAGTCGGCGTGGTGGAAGTACGCGGCACCGGCTTGCTCGGTCACGGGCTGCTTGCCGGCGTTGATGAGGTCGGGGTCGACCTGGTCGGGCTCGGGAGCCGGCCCCATGCCGAGCATGCCGTTCTCGGTGTGCAGGATCACGGCGTCGCCCGGCGGGAGGTAGTTGCCGACGAGCGTCGGGATGCCGATGCCGAGGTTGACGTACGAACCCTCGGGGATGTCGCGCGCGACGATCGCCGCGAGTTCCTGCCTGCCCATGCTCATGATGCTTCCTCCCCGATGAACACGCCGTCGCGGAGCCAGGGCCGCTCGCCCACCTCGACGACGTGGTCGACGTAGATGCCCGGGGTCACGATCACCTCGGGGTCGAGCGCGCCGAGCTCGACGACGGAGTCGACCTGCGCGATGGTGGTGGTGGCGGCAGCCGCCATGATGGGACCGAAGTTGCGTGCCGTCTTGCGATACACGAGGTTGCCCCACGGGTCGGAGTGGAGCGCGCTGATGAGCGCGAAGTCGGCGCGCAGCGGATACTCGAGCACGTAGGGGCGCCCGTCGATCTCGCGTGTCTCCTTGCCCTCGGCGAGGAGCGTGCCGTAGCCCGTCGGTGTGAAGAACGCGCCGATGCCGGCGCCCGCCGCCCGGATGCGCTCGGCCAGGTTGCCCTGCGGCACGAGTTCGAGCTCGATGAGGCCCGCTCGGTAGAGACCGTCGAAGACCTGCGAGTCCGACTGTCGGGGGAACGAGCAGACGATCTTGCGAACGCGTCGCGCGGCGAGGAGCGCCGCGAGGCCCGTCTCGCCGTTGCCCGCGTTGTTGTTCACGATCGTGAGGTCGGTCGCGCCCTGCTCGATCAGCGCATCGATCAGCTCGACCGGCTGGCCGGCGCGGCCGAAGCCGCCGATCATGATCGTCGCGCCGTCGCGGATCTCGGAGAGCGCGGCTGCGATGCTCTCACTCACCTTCGATTTCACCGAGCACCATCCTTGTGTTCGTGATACGAACAGTTGTTCGCACAGCGACAGAATATCATGAGGGACGCCGGCCCCGCGAGCGCTGTTGCGGAGACCGGGTCGGCGGGGAAGCGCTCAGTCGAGCGGTTCGATGAGCGACGGATCGTCGGGGTCGGCGGTGCGCGTGTTGTTCACCTTGCGATCGACCTCGTGGCTCTCGATGGTCGAGGCCACCTTCTCGGACTCGGCGTCGAGGAGTGCCACCATGCGCTGCTTGCCCTCATCGTCGAGCTTCTCAGGAGCGAGGTATTCGTCCCACACGTCGCGGTCGAGGAACACGGGCATGCGGTCGTGCACCTCGCCCGAGGCATCCCGAGCCTCGCGCGTGATGATGGAGGTCGAGACCTCCCACTCGTCGCCGACCATGCGCGCCGTGTAGATGCCGGCCGCGGCCAGCAGCGGCTGGTCACCGTGCAGGAAGAAGGCCTGCTTGTGCCCGGGCTCGCCCGTCCACTCGTAGTAGCCGCGCATCGGAACGAGGCAGCGCGACGACGCGAACGCGCCCTTCCAGAGACCGTTCGTGGCCACGGTCTCGATGCGCGTATTGAACTGCGGCCGCTTCGACTCCTTCATGAAGGAGGGGTGGAAGTTCCAGACGGCCGGATCGACCGATCGCACGACCTCGCCGGTGTCGCGGTTCGGCCGCTCGCGCACGATCGGGATCACCGCGGTGGGGGCGATCGAGTACTGCGGCCGCCAATCGCGGTAGTCGCCGCCCTGCGCGACGAACTCCTGGATCATCTCGTCGACCTTGGCGTCGTTGGCGAAGCGTCCGCACATGCTGCCAGTCTGCACCCGTCCGCCGACATGCGCAGCAGGTCGTCAGGCGGTCAGGCCGTCGGGCCCTCGGCCGGCTCGTCCTCCTCGTAGGTCACCGCGGGCGTTCGCGGCGGCGGCCCTGTGCGGAACCCCACGAGCTTGTGCGACCCGTCGCAGAACGGACGCACGGCCGACGCACCGCACCGGCAGAGCGCGAACGTGCGGCGGCCGGGCTCGACCGGTTCTCCGTGCTCGTCGAACAGCGAGAGATCGCCGCGAACGAGCAGCGGCCCGTCGGGGCATGCCGTGATCGTGGCCGGGCGGGCGGGGCCCGGGGGTCGAGCGGATGCCGCTGCGCCCATCACAGCGGTTTCCTCAACACGGATTCGCCGCGCTCGAAGTGCTCGCGCAGGCTGCCCCAGAGCCGCCCGTCGACCGTGAGGCACGCCGACGCACCGAAGAGGATGTCGCGGGCCAGGTCGGGTTCCTCCTCCGCGAGCGATCCGGCGAGGTCGCGCGCCGCGAGCTGCTCGTGCACCGCGTCGGCCTCGACGTGCTCGTCGAAGTAGTCGGCGACATCCTCGCCGAAGTCGAGCCGGCGCAGCCCGGCTGCATAGGCGCGGCAGGGCAGCGACGACGTCATCTCGTACGCGGCGAGATGACCGACGATCGCGCCGCGCAGGCGCCGGTGCAGCCCGAACAGCGACATGAGGTTCATCGACGTGTACACCTCGACCGGCACGTGGTCGGCGTAGGCGCCATATCGGTCGTCGAGCCCGGCGCCACGCAGGGTCTGCGCGAAGATCGTGGCATGCAGGCGGTCGGCGCGGCCACCACCGTACTCGTCGGCCTGGATCTCGACGAGCGCCGACTTCGCGTGCCCGTGCAGGCGCGGGATCGCCCAGCTGTGCGGGTCCGCCTCCTTGAGCGTGTAGATCGAACGGCAGACGAGGATCTCGCGCACCTGTTCGGCCGTGGCATCCCGTTCCACGAACGCCGACAGGCTCGGCCCGTCGTCGTCGCCGACGAGCGCGAACAGGGCCTCTGGCACGTCGCGCGCCGCGAGGGGCTGTCGCACCGTACGACGCAGGGCGCCCTCGAACTCGCGCTCGATCGGACGGCGCACGGCGAGCAACCGCGGGTCCCACTCCCATGAGTCGGGAACGCCGTCGAGGCCGCCGTAGTGCAGTTCGTACATGAGGAACAGCGCGAGTTGCACGTCGTCGTCGGCGAGCAGGTCGTCGGATGCCGCGAGCCCCTCGGTCGTCGCGACGGCGAGGTCGCCGACCGGGGCGCGCTCGGGTCCGGTGAGGAGGTTCATGAGGGCGGCGCTGACCGGCCCGCGCGGCTCGGGGAGTGCCATCGGCCGCATGGGCGCGTCCGAGCGCGACGCAGCGGCCTGGTCGCCGGCCATCGGCGCCGCGGCGGCCCGGTGTGGTTGGGCGGTGATGGTCATGACGGCCCCCCTCGGTCGGTCATCACTCCCAAGGTACGGAGGTCGCGGCGCCCGGCGGCAGGGGTTGACCCGGGCACTCCATGTGACCTTCGGCCCACGGATGCCGCGGGAAGGCGGAGATGATGCGGACATGCCCGACGCTGAGGGACCCGAACCCACCGGATCCGAGCCCTGAACCCGAGCCAGGACCGCCCGGCGTGATCGTCGGCGTCGACGGCTCCGAGCCGTCGATCTCGGCGCTCCGATACGCGGCCGACCTCGCTCCGAAGCTGGGCCTTCGCGTGCGAGCGCTCGCCGTGTGGAACTACCCGTCGTTCATGTACGGCGGCTTCTACCCGCAGCTGGACTGGACGCCCGAGGAAGACGCGGAACGCGTCGTGGCGAAGGTGGCCGAAGAGGTCTTCGGCACCGAGACGCCGGAGTGGTTCGCCACGCGAACGCGGCAGGGCCGCCCAGCCGAGGTGCTCATCGACGAGTCGAATCACGCCGAGATGATCGTGGTGGGCAGCCGAGGGCACGGCGGCTTCGCCGGCCTGCTGCTGGGATCGGTGAGCGGAGCGGTCGCCGAGCACGCGAAGTGCCCGGTGCTGGTCGTGCACGGGCGATGACGCGCGTGCCCGCCACCCTGCAGTTCCTCGGCGCGGCCGACACCGTCACGGGCTCGAGGTACCTCATCGAGACCGGCGACGCGCGCGTACTCGTCGACTGCGGGCTCTTCCAGGGCTTCAAGGTGCTGCGCGAGCGCAACCGCGCCCCCTTCCCCGTGCCGCCCGAGTCGATCGACGCGGTGGTGCTGAGCCACGCCCACCTCGACCACTCGGGGTACCTTCCCGCACTCGTGCGCGACGGATTCCGCGGGCCCGTGTACGCGACGCCAGGAAGCGTGGAGCTGTGCGGCATCCTGCTGCCCGACAGCGGGTACCTCCTCGAGGAGGAGGCCCGGCACGCGGCATCCGCTCGTTGGTCGTCGCATCGCGATCCGACCCCGTTGTACACGGCGGCGGATGCCTCGCGGTCGCTCGAGTCGTTCGCGCCCGTCGAGTTCGACCAGACCCGACGGATCGGCCACGACCTCGAGTTCACACTCGTGCCGGCCGGACACATCCTCGGGGCATCCGGGGTCCGCGTCTCTGTCGGCGGGAACGTCGTGCACTTCACGGGAGACCTGGGCCGTTCGTCCGACCCGCTCATGCGTCCGCCGCGACCGCTCGAGCCGGCGTCGGTGCTCGTCACCGAGTCCACCTACGGTGACCGGGTGCACACTGCGGACGACGTCGAGGCGGTGCTCGGCGACGTGGTGCGCCGGGTCGCGAAGCGCGGCGGCGTCGTGCTCATCCCGGCGTTCGCCGTCGGACGCACCGAGTCGGTGCTGCTGCACCTCTCCCGACTTCGCGACCGCGGCGAGATCCCCGACCTCCCGATCTACCTGAACAGCCCGATGGCCGTCGAGGCGGCCCGGATCTACGAGCGCCACCCCGACGAGCATCGGCTCGAGCCCGACGAGCTCGAGCGCATGTACCGGCTGCCGACGAGCGTGCACACGGTCGACGACTCGAAGCTGCTGAACCTGCGCGGCGGGCCGATGGTCATCATCTCGGCGAGCGGCATGCTCACGGGTGGCAGGATCCTGCACCACCTCGTCGCATATGGGCCGGATCGCCACAACGCGATCGTGCTCACGGGCTTCCAGGCGGGCGGCACACGCGGTGCCGCGCTCCTCGGTGGTGCGACGTCGTTGCGAATCTTCGGCCAGGACGTGCCGATCCGCGCCGAGGTCGTCCCGATCGACGGCATGTCGGCCCACGCCGACGCCGACGAGTTGATGGACTGGATGCGGGCCGTCGGCGAACCTCCCGCGGCCGTGTACGTGACGCACGGGGAGGCCGCCGCAGCCGACGCGCTCCGCGCCCGAATCAAGCGCGAGCTCCGCTGGCCGGTGCGCGTGCCCGAGCACCTGGAACGCGTTCCGCTGACCGAATCCGAACGACAGGAGATCGCATCATGACCGATCACGTGATCCTCGCCCTCGACGGCGGCGCCGCCAACTCGGTGGCCGAGCGCTGGGTGGCCGAACGGTGCCGGAACGCGCCCGTGGACATCGAGCTCACGACGGTGCTCGAGCATGTGCCGCTCGCGGCGGGGTACCCCGACACCGAGCGCGATCGGCGTCGGGAGCGGCTCGACCAGGCAGCCGATCGGCTGCGCGAGCAGCTTCCGGATGCCTCGGCGCGCGTCCTGATGCGCGAGGGCGACCTGGTCGACGAGCTCCTCGAGGCGTCGAGGCTGGGAAACATCCTCGTGGTCGGCATGACCACGGTCGACGCCGTCGACGAGCTTGCGCATCTCCCGCTGGGACTGCGGCTCGCGGGCCGCACGAAGGGCATGCTCGTCGTGGTCCCCACCGCGTGGACGGGCGGCGGCAGCGGCGTGGTCGTCGGGTGGGCAGCGGATGCCGCCGGCGAGGCCGCCATGGCGTTCGCGGCCCGCGAGGCGCGGCGTGCGGCGTCCGCTCTCACCGTGGTGCACGCCGGACGCGGAAGCGTGCCGCGCGAGCTCGAGCTGGCGACCGAGCGGCTCCGCGCGAGCCACCCCGAGAGCGTCGTGAACGTCGTGTCGAAGGAACGGTCGGCGGCGGACGCGATCCTCGAAGCCTCGCCCGGCGCGGCGCTCGTGGTGGTCGGCTCGCACGGCCGAGGCGCGCTCCAGGACCTGCTCGTCGGATCGGTGAGCGAACACGTGCTCGCGCGTTCGAGCGTTCCCGTCGCGGTCGCGCCCATGCCGACGGAGCCGATCGACGTGTCGCCCGACCTCGAGGACGAGGACCTCCTCTGACGCGGAGTCGCCCTTGGGGTCAGTCGCGTGGGCGGGTCAGTCGCGCGGCCCGACGATCATGAGCGGCGCGGGCAGGGAAACCAGCAGCTCGTGGCTCACCGAGCCGAGAAGGAACCTCGCGATGTTGCCGCCGCCGTGACTGCCGACCACGAGCAGCGCGGCGTCCTCGGCCATGCGGTGGAGCACCTCGGCCGCGGGCCCGGGCTCGAGTCGGCCGGTCGGACGGGAGTGCAGGCCGCGGGCGAACTCGACGGCCTCCTCGAGGAGGCCCCGATGCATGTCCTCGAGGGCCTGGATGTCGCCGAGGTACTCACCGTAGGCGGCATCCCAGTCGGGCGGGATGCTCCACGCGTGCACGACCTCGAGGTCGGCTCCGAGGCGCTTCGCCTCGGCGGCGGCGATCTCGACGGCGACCCTGGAGGCGGGCGAGCCGTCGACGCCGACGACGACCGCGGAGCCCGCGTCGGTCGTCGCGCCCGACGGGATCACCGCCACGATCCCCCCTCCGTGACGGCCCGCCAGGCGTGATCCCACCGTCCACCGCGAGCCCGCGTGTCTGGCCGGCGCACCCACGACGACGAGCGTGTCGGCGTCGAACTCGGCGGCGAGCACGCTGAACGGCGAGCCGTGCTCGGTCTCGGTCGTGACATTGAGGTCGGGTCGCTCGGTACGCAGCCGCTCGGCGAGGTCCATGAGGCGGACCCGCTCGTTCGACAGCTCGCCGCCCGCCCGCAGGTACTCGCTCGACGTGCTGCTGCCGCCGATGGCGTGCACGATCTTCAGCGGCGTGCCGACCCCGCGGGCGACCGCCCACTCGACGGCGGCCTCGGACTCCGGTGTGCCATCCCAACCGACGACGATGCGTGTGAACATGGCCCGAATGCTGCCCGCTCCGGCGCCAGGCGGCCGGGTCGAAGGTCACATGGGATTGTGCGAGGGCCGCGCGGGACCTTCGGCCCGAACGCGGCATCCGTCGCATCGTACGGTCGAACCGAACCATTTGAGCATCGCTCATGAAGGGAGCCCACCATGGCTGGATCGCTGAGTCGCTTCGACCCGTTCGCCGAGCTGTCGGCATTGCAGAAGCAGTTGTTCTCCGACGGATTGTTCGGTACCGGCAGGCGGCAGCTGCCGACCACCGACATCTTCACGGAGGACGACTCGAAGCTGACCGTCGAGGCGCACCTGCCCGGGTTCGCCGAGCAGGACATCGACATCGACGTCGACCAGGGCGCGCTCGTCATCCGTGCGCAGAAGCACGAGAAGGAGGAGGACAAGGGCAAGAAGTACGTCGTGCGGGAGTCGAGCTCGAGCTACTACCGGCGCATCCAGCTGCCCGAGCAGGCCGACGAGGACGCCGTGACGGCGTCGTTCGAGACGGGCGTGCTGCGGGTGACGGTGCCGTTCAAGGACGTGCCGAGCCCGCGGAAGGTCACGATCAACCGCGGCGGTGGTGCGACCACCGGCGGTGGCACGGCGCCCGGTGGCGGTGCAGCGCCCGGTGGCGGTGCCACGCCCGGCGGTGGTGCCCCCTCCGACAGCAGCGGCACCACGTGAACCAGGTCCGGGCGGGGTGGGCACCCGTCCGGCCCGACGGCGGGACCTTGGGCCTTGCCGACGGATGGCGCGGACGACGAGACTCGAAGCATGAACGATGACGACGTCAACAACCGCCCGCCGACCCGAGCCCTCACCGAGGACGAGTGCTGGCAGCGCATCGCCGAGGCCCCGTTCGGGCGCGTCGCGGCGGCCGCGGCGGGGGAGGTCGACATCTTCCCCGTGAACCATGCCGTGGACTCGCACGGCGCCGACGCCCGCACGATCGTGTTCCGCACGTCGGCGGGCACCAAGCTCCTCGAGCTCACCATCCACTCGGGCGTCGCGTTCGAGGTCGATGGCTTCACGGACACCGATGCCTTCAGCGTCGTCGTCAAGGGCATCGCACAGGAGTTCGACCGCCGCGGTGAGGTCGCGGCCGCCGAGAAGCTCGGCGTCACGCCGTGGGCTCCTGAGGAGAAGACCCGGTGGGTGCGCATCACCCCTACCGAGGTGAACGGTCGTACGTTCCAGCGACGGCAGGCCGTCGGAGCATGACGACGGATGCCGCGGGGCGGGCCCTGCGGCATCCGCTCCCTCACTGCTGGTCGCGGTGCTCGAGCTGGTAGACCGCCGCCTGCGTGCGGCGCTCGAAGCCGAGCTTGCGAAGCAGCCCTGAGACGTAGTTCTTCACCGTCTTCTCGGCGAGGTCGAGTTCCTCGCCGATCTGGCGATTGGTCAGCCCCTCGGCGATGAGCGCGAGCACCTGCCGCTCGCGGAGGTTGAGCGAGCCGAACCGCGGGTCTTCGCGGTCGTCGGAGGCGGCCCTGGTCGCCACCTGCCGCGTGACGGCTGGGTGCAGGAGGCTGCGCCCGGCTGCGGTGGCCCGCACGTGGTCGACGAGCTTCGAGCCGTTGATGTTCTTCAGCACGTAGCCCGATGCGCCTGCGAGCACGGCGCTCATCGCCGCCTCGTCGTC
Source organism: Agromyces sp. NPDC052230 (assembly GCF_040679595.1). Taxonomy (NCBI): domain Bacteria; kingdom Bacillati; phylum Actinomycetota; class Actinomycetes; order Micrococcales; family Microbacteriaceae; genus Agromyces; species Agromyces sp. NPDC052230. The sequence goes on from NZ_JBFAVC010000001.1 coordinate 752,473, forward strand.
GTCGTACGCGGTGAGGATCAGGCAGTGGATCTCGGGATGTCGCGATCGGATCTCGCGGCAGAGGGCGATGCCGTCGCCGTCGGGCAGCCGCATGTCGAGCAGCGCGACGTCGGGCAGGGTCGCCTCGATGCGCGAGAGGGCGTGAGCGACGTCGCCGGCCTCGCCGACGACCTCGAGGTCGTCCTCACGCTGCAGGAGCTCGGCCACCCCGCGCCGCACGATCTCGTGGTCGTCGACCAGGAACACCCGGGTCATGTGTGGGCTCCGTCTGCCGTGTCTGCGGGTACCGTCCAGCGCACGGTCGTGCGACCGGGCTCGGAATCGATGTGCAGGCGGCCGCCGCGCCGCTCGGCGCGCTCGCGCAGGTTGGCGAGCCCGCTGCGCCGGCCGGTCTCGGGGATGCCGGTGCCGTTGTCATCGACGGCGACGCGCACCGCGCTCTCGTTCGCCACGAGGGAGAGCCGCACGTTCGACGCGGAGGCGTGCCGCACCGCGTTGGTGAGCAGTTCCCGCGAAACGGCCGCGACGTCCTCGGCGACGTCGCCGGTGACGACGAGGTCGACGGGTCCGCTGAAACTCACGGCGACGGGTTCGGGCAGCGACGGCGAGCACTCGGCGGCGATGTCGAGGAGGCGGCGCCGGAGCGAGCTGTCGGCCTCGGGGCGCGGCGACATCGCGAAGATGATCATGCGGATCTGCGCGATGCTGTCGTCGAGGGTCGACACCGCCGCCTGGAGACGCCGCGCGAGCTCCGTATCGGCCGCGCCACCGGCGAGCGCCTGCAGCTCGAGCCCGGTTCCGAAGAGCTGCTGGATGACGTGGTCGTGCAGGTCGCGGGCGATGCGTGAGCGGTCATCGGCGAGCAGGGCGCGCTGCTGCTCCTCGCGGGCGCGAGCCAGTTCGATGGCGAGTCCGACGCGGTTCGCGAGGTCGTCGGCGATGTCGAGCTCGGCCGGGGTGAAGTGACCACTGCCCGGGGTGCGACCGACGGCCACGACGGCCCAGACCGACGACGCGTTCTTCAGGGGCACGAACATCGTCGGTCCCACGCCGACGCCGCTGCCGACGTCGTCGTCGGCGACGATGGCGAGCGCATCGGCCGCTTCTCCGGCGCGTCCGCCAGAGCGGGCGCGGGACTCCCCGCTCTCGAACACCACGGCGGCGGCCGTGAGCATCGACGGGATCACCGTGCCGGCGAGGACCTCTGCTCCGACCCCGCGCGCCTCGGCGACGCGAACCGTGAGGGGGTCGGGGCCCGGAACGACGATGCCGATGCGATCGGCCGCCGTGCGCGCGATGAGCTCGTCGGCGAGCATCGGAATTGCTGCCGCGCTCGCGGTGCCGAGCAGCGCCGACGCGATCTGCGCCGACGACGCGGTCCACGTCTGGCGCATGCGGGTCTCGTCGAAGAGCCGTGCGTTCGCGATGGCGAAGCCGGCGGTCGCCGCGAGGGCCGAGATCAGGTCCTCGTCCTCGTTGGTGAACTCGCCGGCCCGCGGGTTCGACAGGTAGAGGTTGCCGAAGATCTCGTCGCGAACGCGGATCGGCACGCCGAGGAACGCGTCCATCGCCGGATGCCCCTCGGGGAAGCCGACCGACCGCGGGTCGTCGGAAATGTGCCGAAGCCGGATGGGATGCGGATCGTCGATGAGTGCGCCGAGCACGCCGTGACCCTCGGGGAGGTGGCCGATCTTCGCCACCAGGTCGGGAGCCATGCCGACGTGGATGAACTCCTCGAGTCCTCCTTCGGGCGCGACGACACCGAGTGCGCCGTACTCGGCGTCGACCAGCTCGAGGCCGGCGCGCACGATGCGCTCGAGCACGACGGGCAGCTCGATGGGTTCGACAACGGCCTGGGTGGCGTGCAGCAGTGCCCGCAGGCGGCCCTGCGTCGCGATGACGTCATCGGCGCGTTCGACGAGGTCGTGCAGAGCACGGTCGAGTTCCGACACCGGCTGTTCGGGTGGCAACGGATGCGATTCCGGCACGGCACCCCCTCCGTATCGCGGTCTGTCGGCAGGCTATCACCGGCGCACGGGCGGAGACGAGATGGTCGGCGATGGGATCCGGGGGACCAATGGCCCGAGGCGGAATGCCTCCGCCGGGTGATGCTGGGACGAAGCGATCGGAATCATCGCGGCAGCACCTTCGCCGCATCCGCGTCGCAGAGGAGACGGTGGAGCATGGAAAGGTCGATCCTCGTCGGCATCGACGGCTCGATCGCGAGTCGGGCAGCGGTCGCATGGGCGGTCGAGCGGGGCGAGGGCAGCGGTGCGCAGGTCGCGCTGCTGTCGGTCGTCGACGACGAGTGGGGCACGATCAGCGATCGCGACCTCGCCGAACTCCGCACCACGGCCGAGCAGATGGTTGCGCGTGAACTCGAGTACGCGCGTGAGCAGGCCGACGCCGTGGCGGTCAGCGCCCGCGTCGAGGTGGGCTCGCCCATGCTGGTGCTCGCCTCCGAGGCTGCCGGCCACGAGTCGGTGGCGATCGGCACGCACAAGATGGGATCGTTCCACGGCCACGCGCTGGGATCACGCGGCCTCCAATTGGCCGCCATGGCTTCGGTTCCGACCATCATCGTGCCGATCTCGACCTCCACCGGTCGCAGCGGCGTGGCGGTCGGCCTCGGCGACGAGCCCGGCTGGATCGACCCGGTGCGGTACGCCGCGCGCGAGGCCGTGCGCCTGGGCGAGCGTCTCATGCTCATCCGTTCGGGCGGGCCCGATGCCACCGACGATGAGCGGGCGCTCGGACTCGTGCGGGAGATCCCCGAGACGAGCGAGCTCACCGCGGGCATCGTGGTGCGCCGCTCGACCTCGTCGCCGGGCGAGGCGCTCGCCGCGGTGTCGCGTCGCGCGGTGCTCACGGTGAGCGGTCGGCCGACCGCCCCGGGCACGCAGGGATTCCGGCCCCTCGGGCGCACCAACAACGACCTGCTGATGAACGCCGGCGGACCGGTGATGATCGCCCCGTTCCTCGTGGGCGCCCCGGTCACGGGTTGATCGGCATGGAGGAGCGCCGCGGCATCCGGATCACCCTGCTGCTCGTGCAGGCCTTCGTGGCGCTCACCTCGATCGCCGGCGGCATCGCGCTCATCATGGGCGCGGTCGACGCCGAATTCACGAGCGTGCTCAACCCGCCGGGCGAGGAGCTGGCCGACTCGCCCTTCGGCTCCTACGTGTTGCCGGGCGTCGTGCTCGCGGTGGTGCTGGGCGGCCTGCACGTGCTCGCGTTCGCGATGCTCTCGCGACGGATGCCGCGCGCCCTCTTCTGGTCGGCGGCAGCCGGTTTCGCGACGCTCATCTGGATCTTCGTGCAGATGATCTTCATTCCGTTCAGCGTGCTGCAGGCCGTCTACTTCGTACTCGGACTCGTGGAGCTCGGCTTCGTGATGCTGGTGCTCGGGCTGTTGCGGCGTCGGGTCTGACGCCGCGACCCCCGAACTGGTGACGAGCGCCCCGTTCGCCCGGTATGGTGCAGGATCATGGGGGCAACCGAGACCGAAGAAGTCGTCGTCGACAAGCCGAAGCAGTTCGCCATGGAGGGGGCACCCGGCAAGGTGCTGTGGTGGGGCGTCGTGCTCGCCGTCCTCGGCGCGCTGCTCGTGGTGCTGGTGCCGTGGCTCCTCGACCAGCTGGGCGTCGGATTCGACGCGCAGGGGCAGGACCTCCGCGTCGGGCTCGAACTGGGGCTGCGGGTCATCCGTGAGCTCCTCGTCCCGCTCGGGGCGGCGCTCATCGCCGCGGCGATCGTGATGGGGTTCATCCAGGCGCGGTTCTCGCGTCGGGAGTCGGTGCGGCACAGTTGGAAGTGACGGCTTCGACGACGGCGCGGATGTCGGCGACGGCGCGGCCGTTGTCAGGTGCGTCGGGCACACTGAAGCGGTGATCGCCGAGCACGCCCTGACCTGGAGCCCGAGGCATCCGACCGATCTGCACCAGACGATCGGGTCGCTACGGCGAGGGCCCGGCGATCCGACGTTCCGTCGCGACGGGGGAGCGGTTTGGCGCACGACACGCACCGGCGAGGGCGTCGCGACGCTCCGGTACACGCAGCCCGCGGCCGACGAGCTGCACTGCGAGGGTTGGGGGCCGGGCGCCGGTGCGGCCGTGGCATCCGCACCCGAGCTCCTGGGCGAGCGTGACGATCCGAGCGGATTCGAACCCCGCATCCGGCTGCTCGACGACGCGCATCGGCGAAATCCCGGGCTTCGCATGCCGCGCACGGGCCGGGTGTTCGAGGCGCTGGTGCCGGCGATCCTCGAACAGAAGGTCATCACCCTGCAGGCGCACGACTCGTGGCGCCGGCTCGTATGGCGGTTCGGCGAGCCCGCGCCCGGGCCGACGCCGCGCCGCATGATGGTCACCCCGACGCCCGAACGATGGGCGTCGATCCCCGTGTGGGAGTGGCACACGGCCGGCGTCGACCCGAGGCGCGCCCGCACGATCGTGAACGCCGCGCGGTACGCGGCGCGTCTCGATGAGACGGCGAGCATGGGCCCAGCGGATGCCGCGGCTCGTCTCACCCTGCTGCCCGGCATCGGCGTCTGGACCGCCGCCGAGGTGGCGCAGCGGGCCCTCGGCGATGCGGACGCGCTCTCGGTCGGCGACTACCACCTGTCGAACTACCTGGGCCATGCACTGTGGGGGCGTGACATGACGGACGCGGAGATGGTCGAGGCGATGACGCCCTGGTCCGGGCACCGGTACCGGGTCGTGCGGCTTCTCGAGGCCGCGGGCGTGCGGGGGCGGCCGCGACGCGGGCCGCGGATGCCGTTCGTGGATCACCGGGCGATCTGAGGAGCAGGATGTACTACGGTCACGAGTTGCAGTTCGGCACGTTCATCACTCCCCGCAATGATCCGCCGCAGGCGGCGGTGCGGCTGGCCGAGCTGAGCGAGGCATCCGGCTACGACCTCGTCACCTTCCAGGACCACCCGTACCAGCCGAGGTTCCACGACACGCAGACCCTGCTCACCTGGGTCGCGGCGCGCACCGAACGTATCCAGCTCGCGGCGAACGTGACGAACGTGCCGCTTCGACCGCCCGCGGTGCTCGCTCGAGCCGCGGCAAGCCTCGACCTGCTCTCGGGCGGGCGGTTCGAATTGGCGCTCGGCGCGGGTGGATTCTGGGATGCGATCGACGCCATGGGCGGGCGGCGGCTCACGCCCGGCCAGGCGGTCGACGCGTTGTCCGAGGCGATCGACGTCATCCGCGGCATCTGGGATGCGGGCGAGCGCTCACGCTTCGAAGTCGATGGCCGATACCACCGGGTGAGCGGCGCGAAGCGGGGGCCGGCGCCCGCGCACGACATCCCCATCTGGATCGGTGCACTGAAGCCGCGCATGCTGCGACTGGTCGGGCGCAAGGGCGACGGCTGGTTGCCGTCACTCGCCCGCCTGCAGCCGGGCGAGCTTGCCGCCGGGAACGCGACGATCGACGAGGCGGCGCTCGCCGTCGGACGCGACCCCCGCGAGATCCGGCGCATCGTGAACATCGACGGTCGGTTCTCGGCTGTCGCCGGCGGGGGGTTCCTCGAGGGCCCGGCAGGGCAATGGGTCGAGCAGCTGCTGCCCTACGTCGTCGACGACGGTGTTGGAACGTTCATCCTCGCAAGCGACGAGCCCGGCGACATCCAGCGCTTCGCCGCGGAGGTCGTTCCGGCGCTGCGCGAGGCGGTCGCCCGCGAGGTGACGCTGAAATAGGGGATGGCGCCCGGGCGCGGGCGCTGACGCTACATCCGGGCGAGCTCGTGAACGACGACGCTCGTGATCATCGGGTTCGTCTTGGCGACCTCGATCGCGTCGTCCAAGCTGTCGGCAGTGACGATCGAATAGCCGGTGAACGACTCGAGGCCGGGTTCGATCGTGCGCACATCGCCGGGAGTGACCTCAGCCCCGCGGCTCATGGGTTTTCCACTGTCGACCATCCGGTCGCCGACGCTGGCGAACCAGTCCATCCAGGCCTTCTCGATCTCGGGGGTCGGGGTGACGTAGCCCTTGTAGAGGAACATGTAGGTGTTCATGGCTTCTCATTCCATCGGATCGGCGGGGTCGGATTCTCGTTCGGCAGTGTTGCCTGTTCGCTCGATGGCGGCGATGTAGTTCTCGAGGGTCTCCTCGTCGGAGCCCCAGTAGGTCTGGTACCGGTTCGTCCACTCCTGCAGGCGGCGAAGCTGTTCCCGCCGCAAGGCGAGGAAGTTGACCCGGCCGTGCTTCCTCCGCTGGACGAGTCCCGACTCCTCGAGCACCGTGATGTGCCGGTTGATCGCCGGCAGTGACATGCCGACGTGGTCGGCGAGCTGCCCGATGGATGCGGGTCGCATCGCGAGCAGGTCGATCATCTGCCGACGATCGGGGTTCGCAAGCGCGGCGAACACGGCGTCGAGGCCGTCGTCTTCGGGCACCTGATAGTTCACAATGTCGTTAACTATAGGAGCCGGACCCAGTGATGGCAAGGGGCGGCTGCCTGGCTCTGCCTCTGCGTCCGGCGATCGACCGTTTCGTGCCAGACACCGGTGCCGGAGTGCCGGAGTACCGAAGTGCCGGAGTACCGAAGTGCCGGGGTGCCGGAGTGCCGGGGTGCCGGAGTGCCGGAGTGCCGGAGTGCCGCGGTGCCGCGGTGCCGGAGTGCCGGAGTGCCGGAGTGCCAAAGTACCGAAGTGCCGAAGTGCCGGAGTGCCAAAGTACCGAAGTGCCGGGGTGCCGGAGTGCCGGGGATTGGAAAGGGTAAGTGTCGTTCGGCTCAGCTGAGCAGCGGGTCGAGGCTCGGGTGCAGGTGCCGCGTCGTGAGCACGCAGGCCGCGTTCCGTGCTCCGGCCCGCAGCGCCTCGGGCAGCGGTGACCCCGCGAGCGTCGCGTCGAGTACGCCCGCCATGAACGCGTCGCCCGCACCGTTGGTGTCGATCACCTCGACGGGGGCCGCCGCGACGGCGTGACGGGTCATCCGATCGTCCAGCGCGACCGCTCCCTCGGCGCCGAGCGTGCACACTACGAGCGACGCCCCGCCCTCGATGCACCGCTCCATGAAGGGCAGCGGGTCGTCGCCGATCCGGTCGGCGTTCATGAAGATCACGTCCGCCGCCTCGATGAACGGACGGTGGAACTCGGACTCGCCGTCGTAGTCGTGGATGTCGGTCCAGATCGGGCGGCCCGTCGCACGCGCGAGCGGGATGAGCCCGAGCGACAGCGGGGCGAGGTCGAGCACGATGGCCGAGGCATCCGTCATCGCCGCAACGGCAGACGGCGCCGGACCGCTCGCGGGAACATCGGGCGTCGCGAGGAACAGGGAGACGCGGGCACCGTCGCGCGTCATGAGGTTGAGGTGCCGTTCCGTGGTGCCGCCGTCGCCCGCGAGCAACTCGACACCCGCCGCCGTGAGCAGGTTGCGCACGCGCGTTCCCTCGACGTCGCCGCCGAGGAGCGCATGCAGCGTCACGTGTCGTCCGAGGGCGGTGAGCCCCAGCGCCTTGCCCGCCGAGGTGCCGCCCATCGTCTCCCACTCGCCGAGCGCGAACTGCATGTGCGGCACCGGCTCGGGCAGCCGGTCGAGCTCGACGATGCGGTTCCACGAGGCGGGTCCGGCGATGAAGACGTGATCGGTCATCCGTACATTCTGGCGGCGCCGACCGGCGCCACCCGCCAAGAGCCGAGCACCAGCCGCGCTACTCCAGCCACTCCGTGACGAAGCGAGGGTTCGAGTGGATGTTCGTCGACACGAACGGCTCGGGCCCCACCACCTCGAACTTGTGCGGCATGAACGCCGGAACCACGAGCACGAGACCGCCGGATGCCTCGAGCCGCTCGTCACCGACGGTGAACACCGCTCGTCCGCTCCGCACCACGAACGTCTCGGTGTACGGGTGCCGGTGGAGTCGCGGCCCCGCACCGGGCCGCGACTGGTACACGAGGATCACCGAGACGTCGGAGCCGATCGACTCGCCCTCGATGGACTCGTTCCAGCCCACGTCGTCGGTTGCGGCATCCGCTCGCTCGTGCATGAGCACCATGACGTTCCTCCCGTTCTCGAGCCCGATGCGCGCCACGATACGCCGAAGCCGCGCACCGCCGTAGTGTCGAGCCCATGAGCATCAGCGGACGACGGATCGTGGCGTGGCTGATCGACTGGGCGTGCATCCTCGGCTGGGTCGGCCTCACGGCCGCGATCGGGGTCCCGCTGTATCTCGCCGGGGTGACCCCGTCGATGGACGTGGCGACGTTGAACCTCGTCGGCGCTCTGGTCGTCGTCGTGCCCGCGGTCGTCGGCGCCGCCTGGTTCGAGTCCCGGCGGCGCGCAGCGACGCCCGGCAAGCGGGTCCTCGACCTCGAGGTGCGCACGGATGCCGGGAGCCCCCGATTACCCGTCGCGCTGCTGCGGAACGCCCTGAAGATCGGGGTCCCCTGGCTCATCGGCCACGCCGCCGTCTTCGCGATCACTTCGAGCAGCGCCGACGACGGCACGGTCGCGGTCGGAGTCTGGGTACTCACGGCTGCGGCCTACGTGATCCCGCTCGCCTGGATCGTGTTGCTGTTCGTCGCCGGCGGGCGCACACCGTACGACCGGCTGAGCGGCACGACGGTCGTACGTCGCCCCGCACCCGCGATAGCCGAGCCGCCCGTCGCGCCGGCTCGCGCCATGTGATGGATGACGGAGTGGGCGGGGTGGACGCGACGTTCGCGAGCGGCGCCGGGCTGAGTTCCGCCGAGGTCGCGGAGCGGACGGCCCGCGGCGAGACCAACGCGTTCGAGAGTCCCACGAGCCGCAGTTGGTGGAGCATCGTTCGGGAGAACGTGTTCACGCTCTTCAACGCGATCGTCGTGGCGTGCTTCCTCGTGCTGCTCGCCATCGGCCGCTGGCAGGACTCGCTGTTCGGCTTCGCGGCGGTCGCGAACATGATCATCGGTTCGGTGCAGGAGTTCCGAGCCAAGCGCTCGCTCGACCGGCTCGCACTCCTGCACGCGCCGCACGCGCGGGTTCGGCGCGACGGCGTCGACGTGGAGGTCGCGATCGGCGACGTCGTGCGCGACGACCTGCTCGTGCTTCGAGCCGGCGACCAGATCGCGGCCGACGGCGTGGTCGCGGCATCCGAGCGGCTGCAGGTCGACGAGTCGATGCTCACCGGCGAATCCGACCCGATCGACAAGGAGCCGGGCGAGCCGGTGCTGTCGGGCTCGATCGTGATCGGCGGCAGCGGAACGGCCGCCGTCACTCGCGTCGGGGCGGACTCGTTCGCCAACCGGCTCTCGAGCGAGGCGAAGCAGTTCTCGCTCGTGTCGAGCGAGCTGCGCCGCGGCGTCAACCGCGTGCTCGGCTGGGTGGCGTGGATCATCGGGCCCGTGAGCCTGCTCGTGCTCAACGCGCAGATGGTGAACTCGGGTGGCTGGGCCGCGGCGATCGAGTCGGGGGACTGGCAGGACGCGGTGGTGCGGGCGGTCGCGTCGGTCGTCGCGATGATCCCACTCGGACTCGTGCTCATGACGAGCATCGCCTTCGCGGTCGGCGCGCAGCGACTCTCGCGCCGACAGGTGCTCGTGCAGGAACTCGCCGCCGTCGAGGTGCTCGCGCGCGTCGACCTCATCTGCCTCGACAAGACCGGAACCCTCACCGAGGGCGTGATCGTGTTCGACGCGTTCCACGCGGTCGGGTTGGCGCCGCACGGGCTCGACGACGTGCTCGGTTGGTACGGCTCCGAACCCGAGGCGAATGCGACGGCCCGCTGCCTGACGGCCGCGTATCCGGTCGAGCATGCGCTCGAGCCGGCCGCGCGCATCCCGTTCTCGTCGGCTCGCAAGTGGAGCGCCGCGAGCTTCGACGGGCTCGGCACCTGGGTGCTCGGCGGTCCCGAGATGGTCTTGGCGGCATCCGGTGACGCAGAGGCATCCGGTGACGTGCTCGGCCGCGCCGCCGAACTCGCCGCGACCGGCCGTCGCACCCTGCTGCTCGCGCACGCCACGGCCGCGATGAGCGAAGCGGATGCCGCAGCCGAGCGCCTGCCCGCCGGGCTCGCGCCCGTGGCCCTCCTCACCTTCCGCGAGCGGGTGCGTGCCGATGCGCGCGAGACCCTCGCGTACTTCGCCGAGCAGGAGGTCGCCGTGCGCATCATCTCGGGCGACAACCCGCAGACCGTGGCCGCCATCGCGCGCGAGGTCGGGCTCGACGCGCCCAGCGGATACGACGCCCGCGAGCTGCCCGACGATCCCGCCGAGCTCGGTCGGGTGCTCGAGGAGCACGTCGTCTTCGGACGGGTCACGCCCGACCAGAAGCGCGAGATGGTGATCGCCCTGCAGCGGCTCGGACGCACGGTCGCGATGACCGGCGACGGCGTGAACGACGCGCTCGCGATCAAGCAGGCCGACATCGGCATCGCCATGGACTCGGGGTCGGCCGCGACCAAGGCCGTCGCCCGACTCGTGCTCCTCGACGGGCGGTTCGCGCACCTGCCCGGCGTCGTCGCCGAGGGCCGCCGGGTCATCGCGAACATCGAGCGCGTGTCGATGCTGTTCCTCACCAAGACGTCGTACGCGACGATCCTCGCGGTGCTGTTCGGCGTGCTGCTGCTCGAGTTCCCGTTCCTGCCGAGGCAGCTGTCGGTCATCGACGGGCTCGCGATCGGCATCCCCGCGTTCTTCCTCGCGCTGATGCCGAACGCGCAGCGCTATCTGCCCGGCTTCCTGCGGCGTTCGCTGTCGTTCGCGATTCCCGCCGGCATCGTCATCGGGCTCGTGCTCACGGCCTACAGCCTCGCGGCCGACGCGCTCGGCATTCCGCAGGGCGAGCTGCGCACGGGTTCGACGCTCATCCTCGGGGCGGTCGGCATCTGGGTGCTCACCGTGCTCTCGAGGCCGGTCGACGGGTGGAAGATCGTCATCGTCGGCTCGATGATGATCGGCCTCGTGCTGGTCTTCGCGGTGCCGTTCGCGAACGACTTCCTCGAGTTCGTGGAACTGACCCTGCCGACGATGCTGCTCGCGATGGGCGCGGTCGGCGTCTCGATCGCGGGCGTGGAGATCGTGCGGTTCGTGCACCGCAGGATCGACGCGCGAGACCGGGCGGGCCGCGACATCCGCCGCTCCGACGCTGCCGGCGATCGGGTGACGGGCTGAGCGGCGTGAGCCTCAGCGCCGACGCGCTCGCGCGCGGGAGCCCCGGAAGAATGCGGCCGACGTGCCGCGCCACAGGGCGAGGATCACGAGCACCGCGATCGCGATGACCGCGAGCTGGAACCACGGGTCTCCCGGCTCGATCGCGATGTCGACGACGGCGACGAGCGCCGAGACCGCGGCCCCGACCGTCGCGAGCGCGCGGGCATCGCGGCGGCCTCGGGTGAGTCCGGATGCCACGGCGATCACGAACAGGCCGACGATGATCATGGTGGCGCCCCACCAGGTGATGGCGAAGGCGTTGCCGGCCCGACGGATCTCCTCGTCGTAGCGGAGCAGGATCAGCACGAGCCCCGCGGCGATGTCGAGGATGCCGAGCGCGTACGCGAGCACCACGACGACCACGACCTGCGAGGGCGGCTTCGGGCGTTCGGGGCGTTCGGGGCGTTCGGGGCGACGCTGCACGATGCTCCTCCCGTTGTGGCGCGAGTCGCTCCAGCATACGCAGATCGTCATGTCGGGCACGGGCGCTCGGTGCTCCGCTACGCTGAGCGACGCCGCACACCGCGCACCCCGCACCCTGCACCCCCCGCGCGTGCCCCGCCGCGCTCGAACCCAAGGATGAGCCGTGCCCCGTTTCGATCTGCCCGTCGACGAGCTTCGCCGCTATCGACCCGACATCGCCGAGCCGGCCGACTTCGACGCGTTCTGGGCTGACACGCTCGCCGAATCGCGCGCGCTCGCGCAGCCGCCGAACCTCACCCGGGTCGACTCCCCGGTCACGGCATTCGAGGTCTACGACGTGTCGTTCAGCGGGTTCGCGGGGGATCCGATCGGCGGATGGTTCGTGGTGCCGGCGGGCGCCGAGGGCCCGCTCCCGACGATCGTCGAGTACAACGGCTACGGCGGAGGCCGCGGGCTTCCGCACGAGCGGCTCGCGTGGGCGGCATCCGGCTACGCGTACTTCTTCATGGACACTCGCGGGCAGGGCGGCGGCTGGGGCACCGGCGGCACCACGCCCGACCCGCACGGCACCGGCCCCTCGGCGCCCGGCTTCATGACGCGCGGCATCGAGTCGCCCGCGACCTACTACTACCGGCGCGTCTTCACCGACGCCGTGCTCGCGGTCGACGCGGTGCGCACCCTCGACCGGGTCGACGCCTCGCGCGTGTCGGTGGCCGGCGGCAGTCAGGGGGGTGGCATCGCGATCGCCGCGGCCGGCCTCTCGGAAGGGCTCGTGGCTGCCATGCCCGAGGTGCCGTTCCTCTGCCACTTCGAGCGGTCGGTCGGGCTCACCGACAAGTTCCCGTACCAGGAGATCGTGAAGTTCCTCTCCGTGCAGCGGGATGCCGCGGCGCGCGTGTTCGAGACGCTCGCGTACTTCGACGGCGTGAACCTCGCCAAGCGCGCGACGGCGCCGGCGCTGTTCTCGGTCGGACTTCTCGACCCCGTGTGCCCGCCGTCGACGGTGTACGCCGCGCGCAATCACTGGGGTGCGGCATCCGGAACCGCCGCGACCCCGACCGCCGACATCGTCGAGTACGCATTCAACGAGCACGAGGGCGGCGCCGCGGCGCACTGGCTGCGGCAGTCGGCCTGGCTCGCCGAGCGGCTCGGCTGACGCGGATGCCGCGGCCGCGCCTGGCGGCTCGGGGCGTCCGCGCGCTCCGACGTGCACGAAACGGCGGATATACGATCCGACACCCCGGGCCGGCTGGTCGCCGCGCGGCGCGCCGGATCGTATATCCGCAGAATGGGACGGTTGAGGACCGCGGATGCCGCGGCCTCACGCCCCCGCGTAGCGCACGAGGTACGCCTCGAGCCGGTCGAAGCCGCCGACCCAGGCCATCGTCTCGAAGAAGTCCCGTACCTCGGGGGTCGGGAAGCCCGTCTGCTCGACGGTCACGAGCGTGCCGCCGTCGTGGGGCTCGAACGTCATGACGATGTGCGTCGTGAGGGAGTTGCCGTCGGGCTCGTAGCCGGTCGATTCGCTGACGAGCCGGTGCGGGCGGTCGATCTCGAGGAACGTCTGCTCCTCGCGGAAGAGGGTGTCGCGGTTCGGCCCCCAGACGGCGACCTGCTTGCCGCCGACCCGCAGGTCGACCTCGATCTCGACGACGCCGGGTTCCTCGTCGAGGATCGAGAACCAGATCTTCTGCTTCTCGGCGTCGGTGTAGGCGTCGAAGACCTCCTCGGGGCTCGCGGGCAGCTGTCGCTGCATCCGCAGGCCGATGGCCTCGGTGGTCTCGCTGGTGTCGCTCATGATTCCGTTCCTTTCGCTCCGTTACGGAGGGTGAAGTAGGCCTCGAGACCGTCGAGTCGACGCTCCCAGAGCCGTTGATAGAAGGTGATCCATGCCATCGCGTCATCCAAACGCTCGGTGCCGAGCCGGACCTGCCGCACGCGGCCGACCTTCTCGGTGGTGACGAGGCCGGCGGCCTCGAGCACGTCGACGTGCTTCCGGAGGCCGGTGAGCGTCATGCCCGCCGGTTCCGCGAGCTCGGTGATCGTCGCCGGGCCGTCGCCGAGGCGGGTCAGGATGTCCCGACGCGTCTCGTCGGCGAGGGCGGCGAACGCCCGATCGAGTGCCTGTTGCTGAACCATGTGGTTCAGTGTAGAACACTGAACCGAAAAGTTCAATGTTTGATCCGGATGTCTCGGCCGCGACCTCCGAGGATCGACGCTTGACCTTGACGCAACGTCAAGGCTCAGACTCGTCGCATGACCACGATCAGCTCACCAGTGCCGGCGCCCCGACTGGGCGCCAAAGCCCCCGAGATCACGCGCGACATCTACGGCATGCCCGCGTTCGCGACGCTCCTCGCGGCCGACCTCGACGCCACCGTGTCCTGGTACACCGATGGCCTCGGTTTCATCAGCCTCTTCGCGATCCCCGGCCCCGGCGGAGCCCCGGTGCTGGTGCACCTGCGCAGGTGGCAGTTCCAAGATCTGCTGGTTCGGCCATCATTCGGCCCGGTCGAACCCGGATCCGGTCTCACGCTGAGCTTCGCCGCCGTCTACGACGAGCTCGACGAACTGGCTGATCGAGCTCGTGCCCACGGTGGGGGGATCGTCGACGGACCGGTGGATACGCCGTGGAACACGCGGGACCTGACAACGACGGATCCGGACGGGCACGTCGTGGTCTTCACCGCCGGCCGCCCGCCCGAACTCGCCGACGCCGGGTTCTCGGAGCGGATGGGCACATGGAACAGCGAGCAGGGCCTGAGCTGAGCCGCTGACGGTGAGCCCGCGGCATCCGCTCGGCTCAGGCCATCGTGTCGAGGATCCCCACGAGTTGCGCGAACGTCGTCATCGGGTTCACGATCGCGAACCGGGTGTTGGGTCGGCCGCCGTGCGAGCTCGGCGTCACGAATGCACGCTGCTCGTCGAGGAGCCGCGCCGACCATGCGGCGTAGTCCTCACGCGTCCAGCCCTCGCGCTCGAACACCACGACCGACAGCTGCGGATCCCGCACGAGCCGCAGGCCGTCGCGCGACGAGATCTCACGCGCGATGTCCTGCGCGAGCTGGAGCGCGCTCGTGATGGCGTCGCGGTAGGCGGCCCCGCCATAGGTGGCGAGCGAGAACCACAGCGGCAGGCCGCGTGCGCGCCGGGTGAGGTGCGCCGCGTAGTCCGACGGGCTCCACTCGCTCGTCTCGGTGAGCGTGTCGAGGTACTCGGCGTGCTGCGTGTGCGCCCGGCGCCCCGCCTCGGGGTCGCGGTAGATGAGCGCGCACGCGTCGAACGGCGCGAACAGCCACTTGTGCGGGTCGACGATGAGCGAGTCCGCCAGCTCGACGCCCGCGAAGCGGTCGCGCGCGAGCGGCGAGAGCATCGCGGCGAGGCCGTAGGCGCCATCGACGTGCAGCCAGAAGTCGTACTCGTCCTTGAGGGCGGCGATCGAGGCGACCTCGTCGACGATGCCGAAGTTGGTCGATCCGGCGGTGGCGACGACGGCGAAGACGGATGCCCCGTGCTCGGCCAGTGCCGCCCGCACCGCGCTGCCCCGCAGCATCCCGTCGGGGCCCGGGTCCACCGGAACCACGTCGACGTCCATGACCCGCGCGGCGGACGCGATCGAGGAGTGCGCCTCGGAGCTGCACACCACACGCCACCGGCTCGGGGCATCCGCTCCCCGCTCGCTCAATGTGAGGCGCGCCTGCTCGCGGGCGGCGACCAGCGCCGAGAGATTGCCGAGCGTGCCGCCCTGCACGAACACGCCACCGGCGGTGGGCGGCAGCCCGAACTCGCTCGCCAGCCAGGAGAGCACCTCGTTCTCGGCGTGCACGGCACCGGCGCCCTCGAGCCACGAGCCGCCGTAGAGCGCGCTCGCCGAGACGACGAGGTCGAACGCGATCGCGGCCTTCGTCGGCGCGGTCGGGATGAACGAGAGGTACTGCGGGTGGTCGGTCGTGATGCACGCCGGGGCCAGCACGTGCTCGAAGAGCGCGAGGGCGCGGCGGGCGCCGATGCCGCGTTCGTCGATCGTGCGGCCGGCGAGCCGGTCGAGCTCGAACTCCGAGATCGGCTTGTCGAGCGGGGTGTCGCTCGCGAGCATGCGACGCCGCGAGTAGTCGAGCACGAGGTCGACGATCTTCGCGGTCTCGTCGGTGACCGCGTGCATACGGGTGGCCTGCGATTCCATGGGGTGATCCTCTCGTGCGCGCCGGGTCGGCGGGGGCGGGGGCGGCCGCCGACCCTGTGAAGGGTCGCACGACGGATGCCGCCGCCGCAAAATCGGGCAACGGATGCGGCATCCGGCGCACTCATCGTGCGCGAACCCGGTGCGGCGCGCAGGTTTCCGATGGCTGCATCGACCGCTCCTCCACCGCTGCCCCGACCCTCGACTCACGAGTTGTGGCCGTTGCATCAGGTGCAGGGCGACCATAACCCGTGAGTCGACGGATCGCGGGGCCTCCACGCGTGTCGGCGGTCCGTGGTGGAGTCGGGGCATGGGCTTCGACGCGCAGTTCCTGGGGGTGGGCGCGGCGATGCCGCGGGTGGATGAAGCGGATGCCGCGACATCCGTCGAACTCGACTACCTGCACTTCACCGTGCTGCTCGACTGCGCACGGCGGCTGGCTCGGGTCACGGCCGTGAACGTCGACGGCGCGCAGCTCGTGGAGCTCGAGCGCGGCGATCGCTGGCAGCTCGACGAGCGTATCCCCGCCGACTGGCAGGCGGGACCCGAGATCTACGCCGACAACGACCTCGATCGCGGACACCTCGTGCGTCGCCGCGACCCGGTGTGGGGGACCCCCGAGGTCGCGGCGCGTGCGAACGCCGACACGTTCCGCTTCACGAACGCAGCCCCGCAGGCCTCAGGCTTCAACCAGTCGAAGGAGCTGTGGCTCGGCCTCGAAGACCACGTGCTCGAGCATGCCCGGGCGCACCGGCTGCGGCTCAGCGTGTTCACGGCACCGGTGCTCGCTGCCGGGGATCCGCCGTACCGCGGCATCCGGGTGCCCCTGCGGTTCTGGAAGGTGGCGGCCTGGAGCACGGGCACCGAACTCGCCGCGATCGGGTTCGTCGTCGATCAGACGCCGCTCGTCGACACCGGCGCGGTGCGCGAGCCGGCACCGGGCGACGTGCCTCCGCTCGGACCCTTCCGCACGTTCCAGGTACCGATCGCCGACATCGCCGAGCTCACCGGCCTCGCGATGCCCGACCTCGTCGCCGCCGATCACCTGCCGGCCGCGATCGCAGCGGTCGGGTGGCGCCGCATCGAGGAGCCGGGCGAGATCCTCCTCTGAGATGGTGGCGGCGGATGTTCCGCGGTGCGACAGTGGGGACATGGCCGAAGAGCTCCGCACCGACGTGCTCGTCGTCGGCGCCGGTCCGAGCGGACTCATGCTTGCGGTGTGCCTCGCAAAGCTCGGCGTCGACGCCGTCATCGTCGACGGCAAGGACGGCCCGACGCGCGAATCGCGGGCGCTCGGCGTGCAGGCGCGCAGCCTCGAGGTGTACGACCAGCTCGGCCTCATCGACCGGGTGTTCGCCGAGCGCTCGCCGGCGAGCGGCATCGCGCCTGCTGCGGGACGTGGCAAGCCGTTCGGCCGCATCGTCTTCCGCGCCATCGGTGATGGCGTCACGCCGTTTCCCGAGATCACGGTGTTCGAGCAGAGCCGCAACGAGCGGCTCCTCGTCGACACGCTCGGCGAATACGGCCGCGAGGTGCTCTGGCGTCACCGGCTCGACGGGCTCGAGATCGGCGAGATCGGCGAGGCAGGCGAGGCCGGCGAGGCATCCGTCACCGCGACCCTCGAGGGGCCCGACGGGCCGGTCACCGTCCGCGCGAAGTACTGCGTCGGCGCCGACGGTGCGCACTCACGGGTGCGGGAGGAGCTCGGCATCCCGTTCGAGGGCATCACGAACGAGCATTCCTTCTACGTGGCCGACGCCGCCGACGTGACCGGGCTCCTCGACGGGTCGATCAACCTGCGCGTCACAGCCGATCACTTCCTGCTCGCGTTCCCCATGGGCGGCGGACGGATGCGCCTCCTCGGCGTCGTGCGCGACCGTGACCTCGAGGCCGACCGCACCTTCGCCGAGTCGAGCATGCGTGCGCTCGTCGACCGGGAGTTCGGCGTCGAGTACACCGATTCGGCGTGGTTCACGACGTACCGGCTGCACCACCGGCTCGCCGCGCGATTCCGGGTGGGGCCGTGCTTCCTCGTCGGCGACGCCGCGCACATCCACTCGCCCGTCGGCGCGCAGGGCATGAACACCGGGCTGCAGGAGGCGCACAATCTCGCCTGCGCGTTCGCCGACGTGCTCGTGCGCGGCATGCCCGAGCGGCGGCTCGACCGGTACGAGGTCGAGCGCCGGCGCGTCGCCCAGACGCTCGTCGCGACGACCGATCGCGTCTTCGCCACCGTCACCTCCGAAACGCGGTTCGCGCGGTTCGTGCGCGGCCGCGTCATCCCCGTCGTGGGCCCCGTGGCGATTCGACTGCTGCCGCGCCTCGTCGGCGGTCGGCGCGTGTTCGGCTACGTGTCGCAGACCCGGATCCACTACCGGATGTCGCCGCGCGACGTGCACGCGCGCGGTCGAAGCCGGCGCGACCGACGCGACCGCGTCGTGGGCCGGCGGCTGCAGTGGACCGGCTCGAACTACGACGTGCTCCGCTCCATGACGTGGCAGGTGCACGGCTACGGCGTGTACGAACCCGAGGTGCGCGCGATCGCGGAGTCGGTCGGCCTCGAGGGGCACGCGTTCCCGCCCGACCCGTTCGACCGGCTGGATCCGTCGCTCGTCTACCTCGTGCGTCCCGACGGGTTCGTCGCGGCGGCGGCATCCGCCCGCGCCGTGCCCGGCGGACCGCCCGCGTTCCGTGAGCAGCTCGCAGGCTGAACCGAGCGGATGCCGCGGCCGCCGCCCGCGCCGCGTATCGTCGTCTGGTGCGACCTGACGATCACGAGGCGGATGCCGCGCTCAGCCGCCGCCGCTTCACGGGCGCCGCGACGCAGCTCGGCACCGAGGTCTCGATCAACTTCGGGTCGTCGCTCGCGGGCCTCGTCATCCCGATCGTCGGATCGTTCGTCGTCGTCGCCGTGCGGCAGATCGTCATGGTCGCGGCGGTGCTGCCGTTCTACCGGCCGAAGCGCGCGGAGCTCACCTGGGGGCGACTCTGGCCCGCCGTGCTCCTCGGCGTGGTGCTCGCCGTCATGAACCTCACGTTCTACGAGTCGGTGCACCTGCTCGGCCTCGGGATCGCCGCGACGATCGAGTTCCTCGGTCCCCTCGCGCTCGCACTCGCGACGTCGCGTCGAGTCCTCGATGTCGTGTGCGCGCTCGCCGCGGGTGGGGGAGTGGTGCTGCTCATCGGTCCGGGATCGTCGGATGCCGCGGCCATCGACCCGTGGGGCGTGGCACTCGCCCTGACCGCGGCGGCGAGCTGGGCCGCCTACATCGTGCTCACCCGACGCGTGGCCGTGGGGCTGCCCGGCCTCGAGGGACTCACGGTCGCGAGCATCGTGAGCCTCGCCCTGCTGCTGCCGTTCGCGATCGCGACCTTCGATCCGGCGGCGATCGACTGGCGGGTCGTGGGGCTGCTCGTCGGCGTGGGCGTGCTCTCGTCGGCGCTGCCGTACAGCCTCGACACCTTCATCCTGCGGCGCATCACGCCGCGGCTCTACGCGATCATCACGAGCTTCGGCCCGGTGATCGCCGCGGTGTTCGGCTGGCTGGTGCTGTCGGAGACGTTTTCGGTGCTCGAGGTCATTGCCATCGCCGTGGTCTGCGGCGCCGCGGGCACGGCCATCGCCACGCAGCGCGAGCGACCGAAGAGCGACCTCGAGCAGACCGCGGAGGGCCTGGCGTAGCGGATCGCGGCATCCGCCCGCACCCAGTCGACATGTGCACAAACGCACACCGGCTGTGCGGGATCGACGATTGCCGCGAACCTGAATCGCCCGTCAGAATCGCGGCATCGCGTGTCTTCCCCCGACTCGCGCCATCACTACAAGGAGGTAGTCGCCAATGGCTGTCGACAGCTCGACACAGGGCACCAATCCGTCTGCCGGATCATCCGGTGCGTCCACTCCCACCGGTCTGCGCAAGGTCGTCGCGGCCTCGATGGCCGGCACCATCGTCGAGTGGTACGAGTTCTTCCTCTAAGCCACTGCGGCGACGCTGGTCTTCAACGTCATCTTCTTCCCGGCGAGCGACAACCCGCTCGACAACATCATCAAAGCGTTCCTGACGTACGCGGTCGGCTTCGTCGCACGCCCGCTCGGCGGCATCGTCTTCGGCCACTTCGGCGACCGGTACGGGCGCAAGAAGCTGCTGCAGCTGGCGATCATCCTCGTCGGCGTCGCGACCTTCCTCATGGGCTGCCTCCCGACGTTCGACCAGATCGGCTACGCCGCGCCGATCCTGCTCATCGTGCTGCGCTTCCTCCAGGGCTTCGCGGTCGGTGGCGAGTGGGGAGGGGCGGTGCTCCTCGTGGCCGAGCACTCGCCCGACAAGCAGCGCGGGTTCTGGGCCAGCTGGCCGCAGGCGGCGGTGCCCGCCGGAAACCTGATCGCCACCGTCGTGCTGCTGACCCTCTCGTGGACGCTCAGCGAAGAGGCGTTCCTCGGCTGGGGCTGGCGCATCGGCTTCTGGCTCTCGGTCGTGATCGTGGCGGTCGGCTACTACATCCGCACGAAGGTGACCGACGCGCCGATCTTCAAGGAGACGCAGGCCGAGGTCGAGGCGGCCAAGAAGGTGCAGTACGGCGTCTTCGAGGTGCTTCGTCGCTACCCGCGCGGCGTCTTCACCGCCATGGGCCTCCGCTTCGCCGAGAACATCATGTACTACCTGGTCGTCACGTTCTCGATCACCTACATGTCGGCGCACCTCGAGATGAACACGTCGACGATCCTGACGCTCATCCTGTTCGCGCACGTCGTGCACTTCATCGTCATCCCGTTCGTCGGCCGCTTCAGCGACCGGCTCGGACGCAAGCCGGTGTACGCCGCGGGCGCCGTGCTGGCGGCGGTGTGGGGCTTCGTGGCCTTCCCGCTGTTCGACACGAAGAACGACTTCCTGATCGTCGGCATCCTCATCGTCGGCCTCATGATCCACGCGCTCATGTACGCCGGGCAGCCGGCGATCATGGCCGAGATGTTCCCGACCCGCATGCGCTACTCGGGCGTCTCACTCGGCTACCAGGTCACCTCGATCGTCGCGGGCTCGCTCGCACCGGTCATCGCGACCATGCTGCTCTCCACCTACGGCAACCGGGTTCCCGTCGCCATCTACCTCGCGCTCGCCGCGGCCGTCACCCTCGTGGCCGTCGCCGCGCTGCGCGAGACCGTCGGTGTCTCGCTCCGCGACATCGACG
The DNA here is from genome assembly GCF_040679595.1 of Agromyces sp. NPDC052230. NCBI lineage: Bacteria > Bacillati > Actinomycetota > Actinomycetes > Micrococcales > Microbacteriaceae > Agromyces > Agromyces sp. NPDC052230. The sequence goes on from NZ_JBFAVC010000001.1 coordinate 773,406, forward strand.
CCGCCGACCGCGAGAAGTTCGTCGAGAAGGTGCACGAGTAAGACCGGGGGCGCGGATGCCGCGGGCGGCTGCTCTTCGGAGTCGGCCGTGCCGCGGCATCCGTGCGTCTGCGCTCGCGCTGCACCGAACGCTCGTGCAGGAGAATGGGCCCCATCCCTGCGCCAGAGGCGGGGTGCCTTCACTTTTCCTGCACGAGCTGAGGGCGGTGCGCCTGCCACACCGTGCGGTACTCGACGAGCGCGCGGAACGCGGCGGCCACGGCGGTGTTGCGCAGGCTCTCCTCACGGGTGACCGCCCAGTACTCGACGGGGTGGTCGTACTGCTCGGCGAGCACGCGTCGCAGGCTCGGCTCGCGGGCGGCGACGAAATCGGGGAGGATCGCGATGCCCGCGCCCGCCACGGCCGCCCCGACGTGCGCGAAGACGCCGGTCGAGCGGATGCTCGGCGGCGACGGCGGCAGTTCGCTGAGCGCGTGGTCGAGTTCGTCGATCTGCAGCGCCGGCTCGATGTAGAAGATCAGGCGATGATCGGCCATCTCGGCGACCGTGCGGGGCTCGCCGTGCGCGGTGAGGTACGCCTCGGTCGCGAAGAGCGCCAGGGAGTACCGGATGATCGGCGTCGCGAGCGCCTTGCGCACATCCGGCCGGCCGACGGCGATCTCGATGTCGACACCCGAGCGGTGCTGCCGCACGCGCTGCGTGGCGCTGAGCAGTTCGAACGCGAGGTCGGGATTGGCCTCCTGGAGCGGCGCGATCGCCGGCACGGCGTAGAGCGCGGTGAACGCATCCGGCGCGGCGATGCGCACGAGCCCGGTGAGTCCCGCGTTCTCGTCGCCGACGAGCCCGTGCAGTTCGGACTCGATGCGCTCCGCGGCCGCCATCGCCCGCTGGCCGAGCGGGGTCACGACCCAGGCGCCGGACGCCCGCGTGAGCACGTGGCCGCCCATCGTCTCCTCGAGCGCGGCGATGCGCCGGGAGACCGTGGAGTGGTTCACGCCCAGCACCTGCCCTGCGGCGGTGTAGCGCCCGAGTCGGGCGACCGCGAGGAAGGTCATGAGGCCCTCGGCGTCGGGTGTTCGTGAGGTCGCCATCAGGACATGGTGCATCAATGCACAGCAGCGGTGCAAGATTCGCGCACGCTGTGCATTGAACGCGAGTCCACGCGAACGTAACGTGAGCGGTGCGCGGCGGGCCTTTCGGGCCGGAGCCGCATCACTTCACGTCGAGGACGCCGTAGGAGGCACACATGGCGACGATCGCCTGGATCGGGTTGGGCAACATGGGCGGTCCGATGACCGCGAATCTCGTGGCCGCGGGGCACGACGTGGTCGGGTTCGACCTCGACGCGCGGGCGACCGACGCGGCCGCCGAACGCGGCGTGCGCGTCGCGGCATCCGTCGCCGAAGCGGTCTCGGCCGCCGACGCCGTGTTCACCATGCTGCCGAAGGGCAGCCACGTGCGCGACGTCTACGAGGGCGATGGCGGGGTGTGGGCGAACGCACCGGCCACCGCGCTGCTGCTCGACAGCTCGACCGTCGACATCGAGACGTCGAGGTGGTGCCACGAGGGCTCGGCCGAACGCGGCTTCCGGTTCGTCGACGCCCCGGTGTCGGGCGGCATCTCGGGGGCCGCGGCCGGCACGCTCACCTTCATGCTCGGCGGCAGCGAGGCGGATGTCGCGGAGGCGACACGACTCGTCGACCCCATGGCCGGCAATACCTTCGCCGTCGGCGGCCCGACGATGGGCATCGCCGCGAAGCTCGCCAACAACATGATGCTCTTCATCTCGCTCGTCGCCGCGGCCGAGGGATCGCAGCTCGCCGCGAGCCTCGGGCTCGACGCCAAGACGTTCTGGGACGTCGCGCGCGTCTCGTCGGCCGACTCCTGGGCGGTGCGCACCTGGTACCCGGTGCCCGGGATCACGGAGTCGGCGGCCGCCAACCATAACTTCGACGCGACGTTCGCCACCACGCTCGCCCTCAAGGACGTCGCCCTGGCGCTCGAGGCGGGCGAAAATGCCGGGCTCTCGTTGCCGGCCGCCGCGCTCGCGCGCGACCAGTTCGAACGCCTGATCGAGGAGGGGCTCGGCGGCAAGGACTGCAGCCTCATCGCGAAGTACGCCTCCGCCGACGGCCGCGTGGCCGGCTTCGAGCCGGAGCCGGAGCCGGAGCCCGCCGAGCAGCCCGCCGCCTGACCCAGTTCCACCGAAAGGACAACCGACATGACCGACACACTCACCGCGGTGAAGACCACCGTTCCGCACGTCATCGCCGGCGCACGGGTCGACGACGACGCCCGACGCGGGCCCGTGTTCAATCCGGCCACGGGCGAGCAGACCGGAGAGGTCGTGCTGGCCGACGCCGCGCGCATCGACGAGGCCGTGGCCGCGGCATCCGCTGCGCAGAAGGCCTGGCGCGCGACCGGACTCGCCAAGCGCTCGCACGTGATGTTCAAGCTCCGCGAGCTCATCGAGACGCGCGCCGACGAGCTCGCCCGCATCATCACGGCCGAGCACGGCAAGACCGTCGACGACGCCAAGGGCGAGGTCGCGCGCGGCCTCGAGAACGTCGAGTTCTGCGCAGGCCTCATGCACCACCTCAAGGGCGACTACTCCGAGCAGGTCGCGGGTGGCGTCGACGTGCACCAGGTGCGGCAGCCGCTCGGCGTCGTGGCGTGCATCACGCCGTTCAACTTCCCGGCCATGGTGCCGCTCTGGATGGTGACCACGGCGATCGCGGCCGGCAACGCGGTGATCCTCAAGCCGTCGGAGCGCGACCCCTCCGCCGCGGTCTGGCTGGCCGACGCCTTCCGCGAGGCTGGACTTCCCGACGGCATCCTCAACGTCGTGCACGGCGACAAGGTCGCGGTCGATGCGATCCTCGACCACCCGACCATCAAGGCTGTCTCGTTCGTCGGTTCGACGCCGATCGCGAAGTACATCTACACACGCGCGGCCGAGCAGGGCAAGCGCGTGCAGGCGCTCGGCGGCGCGAAGAACCACATGGTCGTCATGCCCGACGCCGACCTCGACGCCGCCGCCGACGCGGCTGTGTCGGCCGCCTACGGGTCGGCGGGCGAGCGTTGCATGGCGGTCTCGGTGCTCGTGGCCGTGGGCGACGTCGCCGACCCGCTGATCGAGAAGATCGGCGAGCGGATGTCGCGGCTCGTCATCGGCGACGGCACCGACCCGGCGTCCGAGATGGGCCCGCTCATCACGCGCGAGGCGCGCGAACGCGTCGCCGGATTCGTCGAGGGTGCTGCGGGCGAGGGTGCCACGGTCGTGGTCGACGGTCGCGAGAAGCCGTTCGAGGGCGACGGGTTCTTCATCGGCGCCTCCCTCGTCGACAACGTGGAGCCCGGCATGCGGGTCTACGACGAGGAGATCTTCGGACCGGTGCTCTCGATCGTGCGGGTGGCCTCGTACGAGGACGCGGTCGAGCTCATCAACGCCAACCGCTACGCGAACGGGACCGCCGTGTTCACCCGCGACGGCAAGACCGCGCGCAGCTTCGAGTTCGACATCGAGGTGGGCATGGTCGGCGTGAACATCCCGATCCCGGTGCCGGTCGGCGCGTTCTCGTTCGGCGGCTGGAAGGACTCGCTCTTCGGCGACACCCACATGTACGGCCCCGAGAGCTTCAACTTCTACACGCGCCGCAAGGTCGTCACCACGCGGTGGCCGCTGCCCAGCGAGAGCCAGATCGACCTCGGGTTCCCGACGCACTGAGGGCGACACCGATGTCCAGGGTCATCACGGGGGCCGTGCTCGAGGAGATCGGGCGGGCGCGTCCGTTCGCGGAGTCCACGCCGATCACGGTCGGCGAGCTCGAGCTCGACGCGCCCGGCCCCGACGAGCTCCTTGTGCGCATCGAGGCCGCGGGCGTCTGCCACTCCGACCTCTCGGTGGTCGACGGCAACCGCCCGCGGCCCGTGCCGATGCTCCTCGGCCACGAGGCCGCGGGCATCGTCGAGGAGGTCGGGGCGGCGGCATCCGCTGCGGGCTTCGCGGTCGGCGACCGGGTGGTCACGGCGTTCCTGCCGCGGTGCGGCGAGTGCGACGGATGCCGCACCGATGGCGTCATGCCGTGCGTGCCCGGCTCGGCGGCCAACACGAAGGGCACGCTGCTCGGCGGGGGCATCCGGCTGCATCGCGACGGCGAGCCGGTGCACCACCACCTCGGCGTCTCGGGGTTCGCGACGTACGCGGTGGTCGATCACCGCTCGGCGGTGGTCGTGGGTGCGGATGTGCCGCCGGATGTCGCGGCCGTGCTCGGGTGCGCGGTGCTCACGGGCGGCGGCGCGGTCGTGAACGCGGGTGCCGCCGGTCCCGGGCAGGACGTCATCGTGGTCGGGCTCGGCGGCGTCGGCATGGCGGCGCTCATCACGGCGATCTCACTCGGCCACGGGCGGGTGATCGGCGTCGATGCGGTGCCGGCGAAGCTCGACCGGGCACGCGAGCTCGGGGCATCCGACGCCCTCAGCCCCGATGAGGCGGTCGAGGCGGGGCTGCGCGCGCCGGTGGTGGTGGAGGCGGCCGGGCATCCGCGTGCCTTCGAGACGGCCTTCGCGCTGACCGCATCGGGCGGACGCACCGTGACCGTCGGGCTGCCGGCGCCGGGCGCGATGTCGCAGGTGTCGCCGCTCACGATCACCGCCGAGGCGCGCACGATCGTGGGCAGTTACCTCGGCTCGGCGGTGCCGTCGCGGGACATCCCGCGATACGCGGACCTGTGGCGGCAGGGGCGGCTGCCCGTCGAGGCGCTCATCTCGTCGCACATCGAGCTCGACGAGATCAATGCGGCCATGGACACGCTGGCCGACGGCGCGGCGATCCGGCAGGTCATCCGGTTCTGAGGATGCGGGCGGACGCGCGGTCCCGACATCCGTCACGGTTCCGTCGTCTGGTTCCGTTGCCCGGCGGATGTCGCGTCCGTAGGGTTGGAGGCGCGGACGCCGGCCGGTGGCGCCGCGTAAACGCTTCGCGTCGACGACGTCGGGAGGGGTCATGGCGACGATCGCCTGGATCGGGTTGGGCAACATGGGCGGACCCATGTCGGGGCACCTCGTGGACGCGGGTCACACCGTGCGAGGCGTCGACCCGGTCGCCGAGGCACGTACCGCGGCCGCCGAACGCGGCGTCCAGCTCACCGACTCGGTCGCGCAGGCGGTGCGCGGTGTCGACGCGGTCTTCACGTCGCTGCCCCGAAACGAGCACGTGCGGTCGGTCTACGGGGGCGATGACGGCATCTGGGCGAACGCGCCGACCTCGGCGCTGCTGCTCGACACCTCGACCGTCGATGTCGCGACCTCGCGCTGGTGCCACGACGAGTCGGCCGAGCGCGGCTTCCGATTCGTCGACTCGCCCATCTCGGGCGGCATCGCGGGTGCGCACGCCGGGTCGCTGACGTTCATGCTCGGGGGCGACGAGGCGGCGGTCGCCGAAGCCGCGGCGCTCGTCGAGCCGATGGCCGGGCACGTGTTCCAGGTCGGCGGCCCCACGATGGGCATCGCCGCGAAGCTCGCGAACAACCTCATGCTCTTCGTGTCGCTGCTCGGCGTGGCCGAGGGCACCCAGCTCGCGGCCGAGTTGGGACTCGACCCCGAGACGTTCTTCAAGATCGCCACGGTGTCGTCGGGCGACTCGTGGCCGCTGCGCACGTGGTATCCGGTGCCGGGCGTCGTGCAGACGAGCCCGGCCAATCGCAACTTCGATGCGTCGTTCTCGACGCAGCTCGCTGAGAAGGACCTGCGCTTCGCGCTTGCCGCGGCCGAAGACGCCCGTCTGAACACGCCGGCGGCGCACCTCGCCCTGCAGCAGTTCGACCAGCTGCTCGAGGAGGGCTACGGCGAGAAGGACTGCAGCCTGGTCGTGAAGTTCGTACCGCCCGACGGCCAGGTCGCCGGCTTCGATCCCGGAATCTGAGATCCCGCGAGCGCCACCCGACGCTGCCGCTACGACGAACCGCCGCGCGCCAGCGCGCGGCTCACCCAGCGCCCGTACCGCGCCCATGGGTCGCCCACGCCCTCCTGCAACTCGGCGATGTGCGCCAGCAGTTCGTCGTGGACGGCGAACCACTCGGTACCGGGGAACCGGTGCTCGGCGAACTGCGCATGCCGACGCTGCTCGAGCGCCCGGCCGCCTCGCTCGAACGCCAGCACCTCGTCGTGGGGGAGCGTGGCAAGCCGGAGACGAGGGTTCATCGACGTGCCGATCTTCACCTGGTCGCGGTAGCGGATGTAATAGACCACCTCGACCACCGGACGCACGAGTTCGTCGTCGGGCCGCTCACCGACGCGCCACTCGCACTCCGCGCAGATCCATCCCGATGGATACCGAATGCCGACGTTGGATCCGCACGCCGCGCAGGCACTCGGCAGGAGGTCCGTCACGCCGACGTCTCGGGTGACCCAGTCGTGGGCGACGAGGAGGTGCTCGGTACACAGGTTCAGCGGCGCGCCGGGTTCGGCCGGCCGGCCGCAGGCTCGACCGTCAGCCAGCAGGATGCCGCAGCGGCATCCGTCGACCTCGACCTCACCCATGGCGGCAGCGTACGCGCGCCGGCTGACAGCACCTCGTGGCCGAGGCACCGCGATAGGCTCGGTCTCCGACCGCCCGGCGGCGGCGGACACGGACGTTCGGGGCGGGAGGCGAGCAGCGGATGCCCATCTGGCGGTGGCGGAGGCGGAAGCGCACCGGCGCGAGGTTCGCGCCGTTCGACCGCACGAAGCTGCCCGAACCCGAGCCGCTCACCTTCGACGAGTCCTTCGCCGAGGGGCTGCTCGTGGCCGAATCGGCCGCTCGCATGGCGTTGAAGAACCGCATCATCGTGATGGCGTTGCGCGGCGAGGAGCCGTATGACGCCGACCGGTCTGCGGCGGCAGCACGCGAGGTGCTGCACGAACTCGTCACGGAGATGGATGAGGTCGCCGAGTGGTCGGCGCACGAGCGCGAGGAGGCCGCCCGGCGCGAGGGCCGTGCTCGGCACCAGCACGACTACCACCGCCCGGATTCCTGGAACCTGCGGCTCCGAGAGCGCGTGAACGAGGCGGTCGCCGCCCGACTGACGGAGCTCCGGGCGGATCCCGGCTACCTCGCAGAGTTCGCCGAACGCGCTCGCGACGACGCGTGGGGCGAGATCGCGGGGGAGATCGAGCAGCGGCTCGCGCGTGAGTGGCCCGAGATCGACATCGATGAGGCGTACGTGCGCGAGCGCGACGAACGCATGCGGGAGGTGTCCCTCGACCTCGAGCGGGAGCTGCGCGAGGTGGTGCGGCGGCGTGAGGAGCGGGACGAGCTCGACGACTCGTTCGGGGCGTGGTGAGGGGTCAAACGGCCTTCGACTCGTGCTCATCGAGTTCGCCGAGCACCTCGAACGGCGACTCGACCTCGCCGCGCCACGCCTCGATTCCCTCGCGGATCGCGAGGCCGGCCACAACGAGCGCGGCGACGGAGTCGGCCCACATCCATCCGAACAGGGTGTTCGCCAGTAGCCCGAGCAGCACCGTGCCTGAGAGGTACACGCAGAGCAGCAGCTGCTTCGCGTCAGCCACCACGCTGCGCGAGCCGAGTTCACGGCCGGTGCGGAACTCGAGCCACGCGAGCAAGGGCATGACGAGCAGGCTGAGGGTCGCGATGCCGATGCCGAGTGGACTGTGGTCGACCTCCTGGACTCCCGCCAGCGTGAGGAACGCGTCGACGATCACATAGGTGGCCAGGGCGAAGAACGCGATGCCGATCGCGCGCACGGTGGGCTTCTCCCAGCGTTCGGGGTCCTTGCGTGTGAACTGCCACGCCACGGCCACCGCCGAAAGCACTTCGATGACCGAGTCCAGCCCGAAGCCGATCAGCGCGGCCGAAGAAGCCATTGCGCCGGCCGAGAGGGCGATGATCGCCTCGATGATGTTGTAACTGATGGTGAACGCGACGATGAGACGCACGCGGCGGTGCAGCCTCGCGCGACGCTCGGTGGAGAGTGGGGCGGTCATCACTCTCGATGGTATTCCGTCCGCCCGGTGTATCGACAGACGTCGATGTACCGGACTGCCGTAAAGGGGTGAGCCGCCTCGCCGAACCTGCCGTGACCGCGCGGCATCCGGTGCGGCTCGCCGCCCTGTCGCTCGGGCAGGTCGTGAGCTGGGGCATCCTCTACTACGCGCTCATCGTGGCTGCGCCGGCGATCGCGGACGATACGGGATGGTCCCTTGTCACCGTGACCGCCGCGTTCTCGGGCGGGCTCGTGGTGTCGGCGCTCGCGGGCGTCGGTGTCGGTCGGCTGCTCGACCAGCGAGGGCCGCGGGTCGTGATGACGGCAGGGGCCGTCGTCGGCACCGCGGGCCTCGTGATCTTCGCGCTGGCGCCCGACCCGCTCGTGTTCGCGGCGGGCTGGGCCGCGTGCGGACTCGCGCAGTCGGCCGTGCTCTACCAGGCGGCCTTCACCGTCATCACCAGGCGACACGGCGAACGGCGCCACACGCCGCTGACCATCGTGACGCTGGCCGGCGGACTCGCCTCGACCGTCTTCGCGCCCGTGACCGCGCTGCTCCTCGGCGTGCTCGACTGGCGCGGGGCGTTCCTCGTGCTCGCGGCGACGCTCGCCGTGATCACGGTTCCGCTGCACTGGTTCTCGCTCGAACGATCGTGGGCGCACCTCACCGCTCGCCACGACGACCAACCCGGTCACACGGTGGCGGGCGTCATCCGCACGCGCCGCTTCTGGTTCCTCGAGATCACCATGATCGTGCTGGCCGTCTCGATGTTCAGCGCGACCCTCACGGCCGTGCCGCTCTTCACCGAGAAGGGGCTCACCTTCGAGCTGGCGGCGCTCGGGCTCGGCCTCATCGGCGCCGGACAGGTCATCGGCCGGCTCCTCTTCCTGGTGCGGCCGAACCGCACGCCGCCGTGGGTGTTGCTCTCCGGCGTCGCGGCGCTCGCGGCCGTCTCGCTCGGGGTGCTCGCGGCGGTGCCCGGTCCGGCGTGGCTGCTGATCGTACTCGGCGTCGTCGCCGGCGCGGTTCGCGGCGCGATGACGCTCGTGCAGGCCTCCGCGGTGGCGGGGCACCCGCAACTACGGATCGATCAACGGGGCGTTCGCGGCGCCCATCACGATCGCCTCGGCCCTGGCGCCCGCCATCGGGCCGGCGGTCGCCGTCGGCACCGGCTCGTTCGCGGCGATGGTCGCGGTGATGGCGGGGGCGGCGCTCGTCGCCGCGGTGACGGCCCGCTTCACCTGACCGCGCTACTATTCCATAGATCGGTGTCTATGGAATGGAGTCACGACAGCATGAGCACTGCCCGACTGGAGACGCGCCCAGCCCCGACCCCACCGTTGGCGCGACGACTGCTGGCCGAGTTCCTCGGCACCGGGTTGCTCGTGGCCGTGGTGGTCGGCTCGGGGATCGCCGCCTCGAGGCTCTCGCCCGATGACCTCGGGCTGCAGCACCTCGAGAACAGCCTGGCGACGGCGCTCGGCCTGAGCGTGCTCATCGCCGTGTTCCTGCCGGTCTCGGGTGCCCAGTTCAACCCGCTCGTCTCGGCCGCCGACTGGGCACTCGGGCACCGCTCCGGGCGGGGGCTGGTGGTGGGCGACCTGGCGCCGTACGTGCTGGCGCAGGTGACCGGCGCGATCGCGGGCGCGGTGCTCGCGAACGTCATGTTCGGCGTGGAGACATCCGTCGCCTCGACCGACCGCACCGACCCGGGTGCTCTCGTCGCCGAGGTCGTGGCGACCGCCGGCCTGGTGATCGTGATCTTCGCGCTCGTGCGCACCGAGCGCCCGACGCTGATCGCTCCCGTGGTCGGCGCCTACATCGGTGCCGCCTACTGGTTCACCAGCTCGACGTCCTTCGCCAATCCGGCCGTGACCGTCGGGCGGGTCTTCTCCGACACCTTCGCGGGGGTCGCGCCGATGTCGGCAGTGCTCTTCCTCGCCGCTCAGGTCGTGGGGGCCGCGGTGGGCGCCGCGGTCGTCGCGCTGCTGTTCCCCACGCCCGTCGGCCGGCCCACCGAGGAACACGCCGACGCGGTGATCGCGGGGTAGCTCATCGCGGGTCGATGGCGCCCTTGACCTGGGCGAGTGCCGTGGCGAGCTCGCTCACGGCTAGGCCGCCGGAGCCGGCGCGATCTCGGCGATGAGCGATTCGACCCGGCCACGGATGTCGTCGCGCACGCGGCGGACCGTCTCGAGATCCTTGCCGGCGGGGTCTTCGAGCTCCCAGTCCTCGTAACGCTTGCCCGGGAAGATGGGGCATGCGTCGCCGCAGCCCATCGTGATGACCACGTCGGACTCCTTCACGGCCTCGACCGTGAGGATCTTCGGGGTGTTTCCCGCGATGTCGATGCCCTCCTCGGCCATCGCCTCGATCGCTACGGGGTTGATCTGGTCCTTCGGCTCCGAGCCGGCGGAGAGCACCTCGACGCGGTCGCCCGCGAGCTCATGCAGGTAGCCGGCGGCCATCTGCGAGCGGCCGGCGTTGTGCACGCAGACGAACAGGACGGTGGGCTTGGTGGTGGCGATCATGGATGCCTCACTTTCGACAGTCAAAGCATAGACCGTGATCTATCGATAGTCCATTAGGCGGATGCCGCAGCCAGCCCTCTTCAGGCGGCGTTCACGCCGAGTTCGTGGAGCAGGCCGCGCACGCGGGCTTCGATGTCGTCGCGGATCTCGCGTACGCGCGCCAGCGGGAGCCCCGCCGGATCGTCGAGTTCCCAGTCGAGGTACCGCCGCCCGGGGTAGATCGGGCACGCGTCGCCGCAGCCCATGGTGATCACGACGTCGGAGGCGCGAACCACCTCGTCGGTGAGCGGCTTCGGGAACTCGCCGCCGATCGGCACGCCGATCTCGTCGAGCGCCTGCACGATGGTCGACTTCACGGCGCTCGCGGGCTCCGAACCGGCCGTGCGCACGCGCACGCGGTCGCCGGCGAGCTGCCGCAGGATCGCCGCGGCCAGTTGCGAGCGGCCGGCGTTCTGCACGCACACGAACAGCACCTCGGGCGAGTCCTCGCCCTGCGGCGCGGCCGACTGGCGGGCGACCGCCGCGAGCGCGGCGAGCCGGTCGGCGGCGAACGCCGACGTGAGCGACGGCAGGTGACGCGTGATGTGCGCGCGCTCGGCGAGCAGGTCGTGGCTCTCGCGCACGTAGCGTTCCACGGTCTCGCGCGAGAAGACCCCCGCGAACCGCGCGGAGAGGTCGGATGCCACGCGCTCGAGCACCTCGTCGGACGCGGGCGCCGGGGCATCCGTCGCCGGCACCAAGTCGTTCACCCGCTCGGCCGCGTCGGGTGCGATCGAGTACCAGACCAGACGCCCCTCGGGCTCACGCTCGAGCACGCCCTCGTCGAGGAGGGTCTTGACGTGGTGGCTGACCGTGGGCTGGCGCAGGCCCAGCTCGTCGGCGAGCTTGCCCACGAGCGCGCGGCCGCCGGGGCTCGCACTGATCAGCCCAAGGATGCGCAGGCGGGTCGGGTCGGTGAGCACGCGGATGCCGCGTGCCGAATCGATCCCATCCATAGACGCAAGTCTATTCGCGGCTGCTGCCCCGGTGGGTCCCCCGATCGGAGGATGGCGAGTCGGTCGTGATCGGCGAAGCTTGCGGATGGAGTGCAGGCACATCGACGGTGCCCAGGTGCCCACCCGAACCGACGTGAGGAGGAGACGATGACGAACGCACGACCCAAGCCCACGGTGACCTACTACACCGCCACCACCCTGGACGGCTTCCTCGCCGACCAGGACGACTCCTTGGAGTGGCTGTTCCGCCAAGACCAGGACAAGCATGGCCCACAGAACTCCGACGACTTCATCGAGAAGATCGGTGCGATCGTGATGGGCTCGACGACCTACGCCTGGATCCTGGCCCACCTCGAGAGAACCGGAGAGCCGTGGTTCTATGCCCAGCCGTCGTGGGTGATGAGCACTCGTGACCTTCCGCGTCTCGCGGGCGCCGACATCCGATTCGCCGCCGGACCCGTGGCCGACGTCTACGCGGACCTGTGCTCCGCGGCGGGCGAGTCGGGTATCTGGGTGATCGGGGGTGGGGACCTTGCCGGGCAGTTCGCCGACGAGGGTCTCCTCGACGAAGTGATCGTCTCCATCGCGCCCGTCACGCTCGGCGCGGGGCGCCCGCTTCTGCCGCGGCGATTGGACCTGCGGTTGGTGGAGACGGCACCAAACGGGGCGTTCGTCACCGCGCGTTTCCAGGTCCTCGGACCCTTGCAGGAGGATCGGCCACCGAACGGCGACTGATCGCGGCCACGCTGGGCGACATCCGCCACACTGGGTGCATGACCAGGCACTGGAGCCCGCTCGCTGTCGTGTACCTGCTGCTCGCGATCGCGGGCCTCATCGGTACGTGGTGGTTCAACATCCGTGCGATCGCCGAGTCGCGCGACTACCTCGGCGACCTCGTCACGAGCGGCCCGGCCGTCTCGTCGATCACGGTCGACCTGCTCGTCGTCGCCGTGGCCGGCAGCGTCTTCATCATCGTCGAGGCGCGCCGGCTCGGGATGCGCCTCGGGTGGCTCTACGTCGTCGGGGCGGGGATCACGGCGTTCGCCTTCACGTTCCCGCTGTTCCTCGCGATGCGGCAGCGGGCGCTGAATGCGCGTGCGGCGGGTGCCGAGGGCGTGACGGATGCCGCGGGCCGATCGGGTTCGACCGGCACCGCGGCATCCGGCGACGCGACCGGCTAGCCGAGATCCGTCGAACCGGCGCGGTCCTCGACGATCGTCCTGCCGCGGTGCGTCAGTTCGAAGCCGCGGTCACCTTCGGCGACCCATCCGAGGAGCTCCAATCGCCAGAGCAGATGCCGGATCATCCGCGGCAACGCGCTGACGTGGCGCGGCGACATGTCGGGGCGGATCGCACGCCAGGCTTCCCGGATGCCGGCCTCGTCGGTCGGGCCGCCCGACGCGAGGATCTCCAGCACGGCGAGGCGGGGTGCCGTCAGGTGCCGTGCGATGTCGTCGGCGGGGCTCGCCATCAGGGATGCTGCATTCACGACCATGTCCTTCAGCCGCAGCAGCTCAAGCCCGAGGTCGAGCCTGATGCGGCAGGGGCTCCGGTCGAGCAGACGCCGGTGGCGGGCAGGGTGAGCTCCACGTTGCGCGCGGCGGCCGAGTCGCCCGCGAGCCACGCGGAGACGGAGCGGACCTGCTCGTACCCCGTGGCGAGGAGGAACGTGGGAGCGCGACCGTAGCTCTTCATGCCGACGATGAAGAAGTCGCGCTCGGGCTGGGTGAGCTCGGCGAATCCATGCGGTTCGACCGTGCCACACGTGTGCACGTTGGGGTCGATGAGGGGCGCCAGGCGCTTGGGCGCCTCGACGATGTCGTCGAGCTCGAGGCGGATCTCGCGCAGCATCCGGAGGTTCGGGCGGAAGCCCGTGGCGTTCACGACGCGGTCGGCCTCGATGGTCTCGAGCCCGTCGCCGCGGCGGCCGGTGACGCGCAGGCCGGATGCCTCGCCCTCACCCGTGCGGGCGAGCCGCACGATCTCGAAGTGGTCGACGACCTCGATGCGTCCCGACGCGACGAGCGCGTCGACGCGTGCGCCGATCGACGCACGCGCCTGCAGCTCGTCGTCGGCCGAGGTGGTGACGCGCACCGCCTGCGCGTTGCGGATGGCCCAGGTGACGCGGGTGCCGGGCACCTCGTCGGCGAGGGTTGCGAGGTTCAGGAGGGTGTTGGCGGCCGAGTGGCCGGCGCCGACGACGACCGTGTGGCGACCGGCGAACGCGTCGCGCTCCCGCCCGAGCACGTCGGGCATGGCCGGGCTCACGAGATCGGCCACTTCGCCGAGGCCCAGCGGGTCGAGGCCAGAGGAGCCGAGGCTGTTCGGGGAGTGGTAGGTGCCCGAGGCGTCGATGACCGCGCGAGCGGTGAGCTCCTCGACGCCGTCTGGGCCCGAGACGCGGAGGAGGAACGGCGTCTGAGCGCGGCCCTTGGTGCGAGTGCGGTCCATGCCCTCGCGGGAGACATCCGTCACGGTCACGCCGAGCCGGGTGCGCGCGGCGATGGCCGGGAGGTCGGCGAGGGGCACGAGGAAGTCGCGCACCAGCTCGGCGCCGGTCGGCAACGTGTCGGCCGGCGGCTCCTGCCAGCCGGTCTCGGCGAGGAGTCGCTTCGAGACGGGGTCGACGAGATGCTTCCACGGCGAGAACAGCCTGATGTGGCCCCACTGCTCGATGCTGGCGCCGACACGGTCGCCTGCTTCGAGCAGCACGAAGTCGATGCCGCGGTCGGTGAGGTTCGCCGCGGTGGCGAGGCCGATCGGGCCGGCGCCGATGATCACGACGGGCAGGCCCTGCAGGCGCGGGGCGAGCTGCTTCGGGGGAGTGAGGTCGAGGAGGGTCATCCGTCATCCTTCATTGCCGTGGAACGCTCTGTATTGACGTTCATCGATATTCCGAGTTTGGCGCTTCCATCGAAGTTTGTCAATGTTCAGGGTAGAGTGGAAGTCGTGACCATGACCGATCTGACACTCGTGCCCCGCGACGAGGCGATCGACACCGCTGCGGCGGCGCCCGCCGCGTGCTGCGGTCCGCTCACGCGCGAGACCATCAGCGCCGACGATGCCGAGGTGTTCGCGCGCCGGCTGAAGGCGCTCGCCGACCCGGCGCGCCTTCGACTGGTGTCGATCGTGGCGGCATCCGACGGGCAGGAGGCGTGCGTCTGCGACCTCATCGAGCCCGTCGGCCTCAGCCAGCCCACCGTGTCGCACCACCTGAAGATCCTCATGGACGCCGGGTTCCTCACCCGCTCGAAGCGCGGCACCTGGGCGTACTACAAGCTCGTGCCGGGCTCGCTCGACGCGGCCGCGGCGCCCCTCGTCACGGTCTGAACGGCGGAACGACGGCGGCTGTTCCTCGCGACGGCCGCGCGAGCTCGAGCCGCGATCGTGAGGACGACAACCTGCACGAGGACCCGCACGAATGAAGCCTCGGCCGTTGACCGACGGCGATCGCGCCCTCCTGCGCGAGGCGTGCCTCATCAACGTGAACCGGGTCGAGCCGATCGACTCGGGATGGCGAAGCGGTCCCTGGCGTCCTCCCCGTGGAAGCGAGGGTTTCCGCGCTTGTAAATATGTCAGAACCTAGTAGTCTGTCCCGCGGAGTTGCGAAGTCGCCATCTCCACGGTTGAGAGGACTCTCGGTGATCCGAATTGCGAACGCGCCGGTCAGCTACGGCGTCTTCGGTCTTTCCCGTCCCGATCTCGTGCCGCTGCCTGACGGTGAGCAGCTGGCAGCGTGGGTCGCCGAGGCCGGCTACGAGGGCGTCGACCTCGGCCCGATCGGCCTGTTCGGGGACCGTGACACCCTTCCGCGGCTGTTGGGACGCCACAGTCTCGCACTCGCCGGCGGCTGGATCGACCTGCCGTTCGCCGGCGACGATGCGGCCTTCGAGCACGCCATCGACGAACTCGGCCCGACCCTGCGGCTCTTCGCGGCCGCCGCGGCCATCGCCCCCGACTGTGCACCGAAGCCGACGATCGCCGACTCCGGGTCGGACGAGCGGTCCGCCCGCCCGGGCGGCGCCCCGGAGCTGGAGCTCGACGTGGAGACCTGGCGTCGGTTCGCCGCCCGCGTCCAGCGAGTCGCCGACCTCACCCGCGACGCCGGACTCGAGCCCACGTTCCATCACCACGCGAGCACCTACGTCGAGACGCCGCGTGAGATCGAGCGCCTGCTCGCCGACACCGACATCGACCTCACGTTCGACACCGGCCATCTCCTCATCGGCGGCGGCGATCCCGTCACGGACTTCCCGCGGTGGCGCGAGCGGATCAACCACGTGCACCTCAAGGACGCCGACCGTTCCGTGCTCCGCGCGGCAGCGGGGTCGGCCGATCCCATGCACGAGATCTGGGAGCGTCGCGTGTTCGTCGCACTCGGCGCCGGCGACCTCGAGGTCGACCGCATCGTCGATTCGATCGTCGACTCCGGCTACGACGGCTGGCTCGTCGTCGAACAGGACGTGATCCTGCAGGACGCCGCCGATGTCGATCGGGCGCGCGCCGACCAGGTCGCCAACCGCGAGCGTCTCCGTCGGTGGTTCGCGTGACGCAGCAGCGGATCGCCGTCGCGGTCATCGGCCTCGGCGCGATCAGCCGGAGCGTGCACCTGCCGCTCATCCGCCGCAACAGCGACCGGTTCGAGCTCACTGCGGTCGTCGACCTCTCGCTCGACCGCGCGCGCAGCACCGCCGCGGCATCCGGCCTCGGCGTCGCGGCGTTCGGGTCGCTCGACGCGCTGCTCGCCGCCGTGGCGGCAGGCGACGTCCGCGTCGACGGAGCCGTGCTCGCGACCTCGGGGTCTCACGCTCCCGATGTCGCGCGACTGGTCGAGGGTGGGATCCGAGTGCTCGCCGAGAAGCCACTGGCGTTCTCGCTCCGGGAGATCGATGACCTGTACGCTCTCGCCCGGCGCCTCGGCATCGAACTCGACGAGTGGGTGCGGGTCGGATACATGAAGGAGCACGACCCGGCCACCGCGGCCGCGAAGGCGCTGCTCGCCGACGTCGAGCTTCGGGCGGTCACTGTCGAAGTGCTGCACCCCGCCGACGGTGCGCAACTCGCGTTCGCGAACCTGCCAGCGCCCCCCGCCGACATCCCGGGTGATGTGCTCGCGCGGCTGGCCGAGGCGACCGACGCCACCGTCGCCTCAGCGATCGGACCGGTCGACGCACCCCTCCCGAAGCTCTACACCAATGTGGTCCTCGGTTCGGTCATCCACGACATCGGGGTGCTCCGGCACCTCGTCGGCGGCATCGGCACCGTCGATCGGGCGAGTCACTGGGGTCCTGGCTCTCCCGGCTCGCTCAGCCTCGGCGGCCGCCTTGCTGAGCAACCCGACGTGCCATGGGCGATCGACTGGCATTTCATCCCGCGATACCCCGAATATCGGGAGACCGTGACCCTCCACCACGAGGAGGGCACGATCGGTCTCACCTTCGCCGTTCCGTACGTGCTCAACGCCCCCACCGTGCTCACCGTGGTCGAGAACGCCGAGCCGCTCGGCTCCAGGCGCTCGGAGTCGCGGTGGATGCAGGAGGAGGCGTTCGAGCACGAACTCAGGGCGTTCGCCTCGCTCGTCGCGGGACATCCCGAGCCGGGTCCCTCGATCGCCGAGGGAGCCGCGGACATCGTCGTCGGACAGCGGATGATCCGCGCGATCGCCGACGCCCTCGGGTCACCGATCGTCGAGGGGGCGGAGGCCGCGGGCGACCGTCCCGAAGCCGTCGGGGCGACCCAGCACCACGATCACCCCTAGCACCACCCGCTGGCACGAGCACAGCGGTCGATTCGAGAGAGAGGTCGAACAATGATCAATCACAGCAGGCGCAGGACGGTGGCGGCATTCGCGGTCGCGACCGTCGGTGCCCTCGTGTTCGCCGGATGCGCCGGCAGCGCACCCGGAGCGGAGGATGAGACCGGGCCGGTCACGCTCACGCTCACCGCGAATGCGATCACGGGCGGCAAGAACGCCGCGGAGGCCGACTGGATCGCGGACTGGGTGATCCCCCAGTTCGAGGCCGCGATGGAGGAGGACGGCCGGGACGTCACCGTCGAGTTCGAACCCCAGGGCGTCGACGACGAGAACTACAAGACCAAGATCGCGCTCGACCTGCAGTCGGGCGAGGGGGCCGACGTCATCAGCATGGACGGCATCTGGGTCGGCGAGTTCGCCGAGGCCGGGTACATCGAGCCGCTCAGCGAGGTCGCGGGCGACGCGGTCGAGAGCTGGGAAGGCTGGGAGCAGATCCCCGAGGCCGTCCAGGCCGCGCTGTCGTTCGACGACCAGCGCTACGGCGTGCCGCAGGGCGCCGACGGCCGCGTGCTCTACTACAACAAGGACCTCTTCGAGCAGGCCGGCCTTCCGGCCGACTGGCAGCCCGAGAGTTGGGACGAGGTGCTCGACGCCGCTCGCGACCTCAAGAAGCTCGACGGCGTCACGCCGATCCAGCTGAATGCGGGAACCGCGATGGGCGAGGCGACCACGATGCAGGGCCTGCTGCCGATGCTCGTGGGCACCGGCGAGCAGGTCTACGAAGACGAGAAGTGGGTCGGCGACACGCCCGGACTCCGCGACGTCCTCGACCTCTACCACGCGATCTACGTCGAGGAGGGCCTCGGGGACGCGGTGCTGCAACAGGAGGCGGCCGGCCGTGACACGTCGTTCCAGTTGTTCGCCTCGAACCAGATCGGCATCCTCCTCGAGGGCGACTACTTCTGGCGCAGCGTCATCAATCCCGCCGAGGGCGTCGGCACCGCGCCGATGGCGAACCGCGACGAGGTCGTCGGGTACACGAAGATCCCCGCGATGAAGTCCGGCTCGGGCATCGATGGGCAGGACTTCGTGTCGATGTCGGGTGGCACCGGCCGTGTGCTGAACCCGAACAGCGACCACCCCGAGCTCGCCTGGGAGCTGCTCGCCTTCATGAACTCCGCCGAGGCCTACGAGGAGCGCAACGCCACGACCATCTCCATCACGCCGCGCACCGACGTGAACGACGCGATCCTCGCCGAGGATCCCATGCTGACGTACGTCAGCGAGGAGGTCCTCCCGATCACGGCCTATCGTCCGCCGCTCGCCGCCTACCCTCAGGTCTCGACCGCCCTGCAGCAGGCGAGCCTCGACGTCGTGTCCGGATCGAGCGTCGACGACGCGATCTCGGCCTACGTCGACGCCCTGAAGGACATCGTCGGAGACGACGCGGTCTCAGGTGACTGAGTCATTGACGACGAGCACCACCACGCCGGCGGGGAGCGCGATCGCTCCCCGCCGGCGGCGGGCCGACGACGTCGCGGGCCTCGGCACGGCCAGGGCCGGCGTCTTCGTCGCACCCGCGTTGATCCTCATCGGCGTCTTCCTGCTGTTCCCCGCCGTGTGGACGATCTGGCTCGGCATGACCGACTACCGGTTGACCGGCCTGCAGGCCGCGTCGCCAGAGTTCGTCGGCCTCGACAACTACCTCGACGCGCTCTCCGACCCCGCCTTCTGGAACTCGCTCTGGCTCACGCTCATCTTCGTGCTGTTCTCGGGCATCATCGGCCAGACCCTCATCGGCTTCGGGCTCGCCTGGTCGGTGCGAAACCTCCGCGGCTGGGCGAAGGCGCTCATCGAGGGACTGGTGCTCGCGGCGTGGGTCATCCCGGCATCCGTCGCCTCATTCCTCTGGCTCGCCCTCCTCGACCGGCGATCGGGCACCGTGAACGCGATGCTCGGCACTGAGGGGAACGCGTGGCTCATCGACCACCCGATGGAGGCGATCATCGTCTTCAACATCTGGGTGGGCACCGCATTCTCGATGCAGCTCTTCTCATCGGCCCTGAGCGCCGTGCCGCCATCGCAGATCGAGAGCGCGAAGATGGTCGGCGCGTCGGGCTGGCAGCAGTTGCGCGACGTGATCGTGCCCAACATCAAGGGCCACATCCTCACGAACACCCTGCTCATCACGCTGTGGACGTTCAACACCTTCACGCCGTACCTTGTGACGGCGGGCGGCCCGAACGGCAAGACGGAGATCCTCTCGGTCTACATCTACAAGACGGCCATCCCCGGCGGCCAGCTCGGACTCGGCGCCGCCATCTCGCTCATCATGCTGCTCATCAATCTCGTCATCGCGCTCGGGTACGTGCGCGTCTCGAGGGGACGGACGAAGCGATGACCACGACGGACCACGTGCAGAAGGTCGCCGCCGATGCGAACGTGCGGCACTTCCTCTCGCGCATCGCGTTCACGATCATCCTCACGATCATCGGCCTGCTCTTCGCCCTTCCGATGGTGTGGCTCGTGCTCGCACCGTTCGACGCGACGCCGACGCTGTCGCTCGAATGGCCCGACTGGACGCTGCAGAACTTCGCACGCCTGGCCGAGAACCCGTACGCCCTGCGATCGATCGGCAACTCGCTGCTCCTCGGCATCGGCACGATGCTCATCGTGGTGGTGCTCGGGGCGCTCGCCGCCTATGCGATGTCCCGCATCCGGATCCCCGGGCGTGACGGCATCCTCTACGGTCTGCTGCTGCTCTCGTCGATCGTCACGGGAACCGCGGCGATGGTCCCGACGTTCCAGATCATCACCCAGCTCGGTCTCATCAATTCCTACGTCGGTGTGCTCCTCGTGCTGGCCGGGGGAATCCTGCCGACCGTGATCTTCATCCTCAAGGACTTCATGGACTCGATCCCGAAGTCGTACGAGGAGTCGGCCCGACTGTACGGCGCGGGCCCGTTCCGGATCCTCCGCGACGTGGTCGTCCCCATCGCGCGCCCCGGCCTCGCGTTCATCGCGATCTGGACGATCGTGCAGGTCTGGGGCAACTTCCTCGTGCCCTTCATCCTGCTCCGGAGCCCCGACCTGCAGCCTGCGGCGGTGCTCATGTACACGTTCTACACCGAGAGCGGCCAGGCCGACCTCCGTCTCATCTCGACGTTCGCGCTGCTCTTCTCCGCGCCCGTCCTCCTCATCTACTTCATCGTCAACCGTCGCTACGGTTTCCGCTTCCATGGAGGTATCAAGTCCTGATGGCCGGCATCACCACTACGCAACTTGTCAAGGAGTATCCCGGTGGGGTGCGCGGCGTCGACGAGATCGACGTCGAGATCCACGACGGTGAGTTCTTCGCCCTGCTCGGCCCGTCGGGTTGCGGGAAGACGACGCTCCTGCGATCCATCGCGGGCCTCGAGGCGATCAGCTCGGGCACGCTCGTCATCGGCGACCGAGACGTCACGAACGCCGAGCCGGGCGTGCGGGGCGTGGCGATGGTCTTCCAGGACTACGCGCTCTTCCCGCACATGGACGTCGGCGACAACATCGCCTACCCGCTGCGGATCAAGCACGTGAAGCGCGACGAGCGCCGCGCCACGGCCGAGCGCGTCGCCGACGGGCTGTCGCTGCAGGGCCTCATCGAGCGGCGGCCCGGCCAGCTCTCGGGCGGACAGCAGCAGCGCGTCGCGCTTGCCCGCGCCGTGGCGACGCGGCCCGACGTGCTCCTCCTCGATGAGCCGCTCTCGAACCTCGACGCGCGGCTCCGGCTCGAGGCGCGCACATTCCTCAAAGAGCTCCAGCGCGACCTCGGTGTCACGACGGTCTTCGTCACCCACGACCAGGCGGAGGCGCTCGCCCTCGCCGACCGCATCGCCGTCATGCGTGCCGGAAAGCTGCAGCAGATCGGCACGCCGCGGGAGGTGTTCCAGCGGCCGAACAACACCTTCGTCGCGGGGTTCATCGGGTCGAACCCAATGAACCTCGTCGCGGCGACGGTCGAGGGCGGCGCGATCGCGATCGGCGAGACGCCCGTGCCCGTGCCCTCCGGCACCGAGTCGCTCGTGCACGATGGGCAGTCGGTCATCTGGGGGATCCGGCCCGAGTACCTGACGTGGTCCGACGCCGAGGAGCCGGGTGGCATCCCCGCGGAGGTCAGCGTCGTCGAGAACCTCGGCGCGAGCGTGCTCATCGCCGTCAACGTCGGCGGCCACAAGTTCCAGGTGGTCGTGCCGGAGCATCGCGAGCCCGCGCCCGGCGATCGCGGCTGGATCGTGCCGCAAGCCGCGAAGACCCTGCTCTTCGACGCCGAGACGACCGAGCGCATCGGCTGAGCGCGCGATGACGACGATCCACCGCCGGATCCCGGTCACGGTCGACCTGCAGAACGAGTCCCGGTACCTCGAGATCCCCTTCGAGGTACCGCCGGGCACCGACTCGATCGAGGTCGCGATCCGGTACGACCGAACGGATGCGGGCATCGACCTCGGTTGCGAAGGAGCGGCCGGATGGCGCGGTTGGTCGGGCGGGGCGCGCACGGAGTACCTCATCCACGCGGATGCCGCGACACCCGGATACCTCCCAGGTGCGCCCGAGGCGGGGGTGTGGAAGGTCGTGCTGGGCCTGCACCGCGTCCCGGCGGAGGGCATC
The DNA here is from genome assembly GCF_040679595.1 of Agromyces sp. NPDC052230. Taxonomy (NCBI): domain Bacteria; kingdom Bacillati; phylum Actinomycetota; class Actinomycetes; order Micrococcales; family Microbacteriaceae; genus Agromyces; species Agromyces sp. NPDC052230. Next base: position 795,319 of record NZ_JBFAVC010000001.1, read on the forward strand.
GAGGTCGAAGTCGAGGTCACGATGCCGGCCTCGCGCCCGGTGCCTCCGGTGCCGGATGCAGCGCCGGCGCGTCGCACCGTCCGCGGGAGCGACCGCGGGCTTCCCGCCGTCGACGGGCTCACCTGGTTCGCCGGGGACTTCCACGGCCACACCATCCACTCCGACGGGCGGCTGCCGATCGGCGGGCTCGCCGCGCTCGGCGTGGCATCCGGCCTCGACTTCATGGCGGTGACGGATCACAACACCGTGAGCCACCATGCGCACCTCGGTGCGGAGGGAGCGAAGCACGGCATCACGCTCCTGCCCGGCCAGGAGGTGACCACGCACCTCGGTCATGCGAACGCGTTCGGCGACATCGGCTGGATCGACTTCCGCACGCCGGCCCAGGCGTGGGTGGACGACGTCGACGACCGCGGTGGAATCCTCAGCATCAACCATCCGATCTCCGGCGACTGCTCATGGGTGCACCGACTCGACCGACGTCCCGCGGCGGTCGAGCTGTGGCACTCGACGTGGTTCGCGGAGCTCATCTCGACGGCGCCGCTCGCGTGGTTCCGCACCTGGCCCGCCGGGGCGACCCTGCTCGGCGGCAGCGACACGCACATGCTCGAGGAACCCCAACGTCCGGGCACCCCGACCACGTGGGTCGCCGCCGAAGACGCCTCGGCGGACGCGATCCTCGACGGAGTGCGTGCCGGGCGCACCGCGATCACGGGCAGCGCCGTGGTCGGCGACGCCGCGCTGCTCCCCGAGCTCCTGCGGGCGCCGGCACTCGTGCGGCTCGGGGGTGATGTCGTGGCCGTCGACGCGGAGGGACTCGTGCTCGTCGACGGTGCAGGTCGACGCCGGAGCGTGCGCGCACCCCGCGAGACGTTCGCGGCCGACCCGACTGACGGGCCGTTCCAGCTCGTGCTCGCCGACCGACGCATCATGGCGCTCTGCGCCTGACGGCCGGCACCGCAGCATCACACCGACTCCGTAGACCACCCCGACCCCGACCGACACCCCTCATGACCATGACCCCGATCGATGCGAAGAGAGACGACCGAACCATGGATGCCCCCGACGAACTCGTCGTCGTCCCGCACACGCACTGGGACCGCGAATGGTACGAACCGCACGACGTGTTCCGCCTGCGCCTCGTGCACATGGTCGACCGGCTCCTCGACACGCTCGAGGAGCACCCGGCGTACCGGTTCACGCTCGACGGGCAGGCCGCCGCGATCGACGACTACCTCGAGATCCGGCCGGAGCAGCGTGAACGCGTGATCGCGGCCGTCGAGCGGGGTCAGCTCGCCGTGGGCCCGTTCCTGATCCTCCTCGACGAGTTCCTCTGCGACGGAGAGACGATCGTGCGCAACCTCGAGCTCGGCCTGCGCTCCGCTCGTCGCCTCGGATCCGAGCTGCGCACCGGGTATCTCCCCGACATGTTCGGGCATGCGGCGCAGATGCCGCAGCTCCTGCGCGGGTTCGGGCTCCGCGATGCGATGCTGTGGCGCGGAGTGCCGGCCCGCGTCGACCGGCACGCGTTCGCGTGGGTCTCGCCCGACGGCTCGACCGTGCGCACGGAGTACCTCCTCGACGGCTACGGGAACGCCCTCGACCTGTTCGCACTGCCCGGGCAGCTCGAGGCGCTCGTGGCCGAGTACGGACGATCGATCGCCGACTGGTACGGCACGGACCCGATCCTCGGCATGCTCGGCACCGACCACAGTGCCCCGCCGACCGACCTCGTGCCGACGATCGAGGCCGCCGCGGGACTCGGCGGGATCCGGCTGTCGATCGCCACGGTCGACGGCTACCTCGACCGGGTCGCAGCCGCCTGGCGGGCCGGTGACGACCACGCACTCGCAGGGTGGCCGCTCGTCGAGGGCGAGTTGCGTTCGCACGCGAGGGGCAACCTGCTGCCGGGGGTCTTCTCGATCCGCACCAACCTCAAGCAGGCCATGACTGACGCGGAGCGCCGGCTCTCGACGGCCGAGCGACTCGACGCCGCGTTCGGCGCCGACGATCATCGCGCGTTCTTCTCGACGGCCTGGTATCGCCTCGTCGAGAGCACCGCCCACGACTCGGTGACGGGCTGCGGCGTCGACGCGACCGCTGCGGAGGTCGAGGGCCGCCTGGCGACGGCCGGCCACGTCGCGCGAGCGATCGTCCTGCGCACCATGGAACGGCTCGCGGCATCCGTCACCCCCGACCGCCACGTCGTGGCCAACCCGACCGGCTTCGCACGTCGCGCGCACGTGGAGATCCGGTTGCACGACCCGGAGCGGCTGACACTCGGCGACGGAGTGCAGCTCCTCGACAACCTGCCCGAGGTGCTCGGCGACGAGATGATGACCACCGAGGAACTGCCGAAGCTCCTGAACCGCATCCACGGGCGCGAACTCTTCGGCCAGCTCATCAACGAGTGGAGGTTCACCGACGACGGCGTGCGGTTCGATGTCGCCGAGGCGCCCGTCGGCGACTTCGACCTCGCGGCATTCGTCCTGGAACTCGAGCGTCGCATGGCGTCGGATTCCACGGGCCGGCGTCGCTGGCATGTGGAGATCATCGCCGAGCCCCGCCGGACGGCCGTCGTGGCCGTTCCGATCGGCGGCATCGGCGTCTCCGAGCTCGATCCTGCGACGGCGCGGCTCGGCTCGGATGCCGTGCGGGTCGGCGAGCGTATCCTCGCCAACGACGCCATCACGGCCACCGTCGATGACCGGGGTGCGGTGCGCATCGAGTCCGCGGACGGCACCGTGCTCACAGACGTCCTGCGCCTCGTCGACGAGGGCGATCGGGGCGACTCGTACAACTACGGGCCCGTGGACCCGGCGACCGCGGTGACCGACCCGATCGCCGTCGACGTGCACATGCTCGAGCAGGGGCCGGTCCGCGGCCGTCTGCTCGTGCGACGCCGGTACCAGGTGCCCGCACGACTCGACGTCGTGGACCGCGATCGACGCGAGGGAACCCTCGTCGAGCTGCTCGTCGATACCCTGCTCGAGCTCCGCGAGGGCGAGCCGATGCTCCGCGTGACGGTCGACTTCGTGAACCCCGCCGCCGACCACCGACTGCGGGTGCTCGTGCCGACCGGCGTCGCAGAGTTGCCCGGCTCCTCGGCCGCGGGACAATACGCGGTGACCGAGCGCGGCCGCTCCGGGGAGGGCGGATGGGGCGAGTTCCCACTGCCGACGTATCCGGTCGCGCGGTTCGTGCACGCGGGCAAGGCGTCGCTGCTCGTGACGAAGCACTCGGAGTACGAGATCGTCCGCGACCCGCGGTCCGGCGGCGACGCGATCGCGCTGACGCTCGTGCGCGCGGTCGGGATGATGAGCGTCAACATCCATCCGCTCCGCGACGAGCCCGCGGGTGCCGAGTTCCCGGTGCCCGGGGCGCAGTATCTCGGCACGCGCGTGCGGACCGAGTTCGCCGTGCTGCCTTCCCCCGCGGGGTGGCAGGAGGCCGGTGCCGCCCGTTGGGCGGAGCTCCTGCGCGTCGAGCCCGAAGTCGTGCGCGGGACCCGCGGCGGGCCGACGGTCGTCGGCGGGGTGGCGGGTGCGGGTGGGGCCGCGGGCGCCCTCGCGACGCTGCCGACGGCGCCGGTCCTCGAGGTGCGCGGTGACGTCGTGCTGGAGTCCCTGCGTGTCGTCGATCCGGTGACGGATGCCGCCGGGTCGACGCATATCGCAGCGCACCCGCCAGTCACCGATGCCGTGCTCGAGGCGCGCTTCGTCAACTATCGCGCCGAGCCGCAGGTGCTCGGCGTCGTGGCCGCCGGCACATGGGATCGCACCGACCTGACCGGCCGCATCGTCGAGCGCGACGTCGACCTCGAGTCCACGGTGATCGGCGCCGCCCGGATCGAGACCTTCCGCCGCCGCGACCCGCGCGGACACGCGGACACCCCCGATCGCGGGTGAACCGCAGCATCCGACGACCGTCTACTGTCAGAACAACCGAACAACTGGAGAAGCCATGGCCCAGCTTCCTGAGCAGCGGCTCCCCGTCGAGCTGTTTCTCGACCTCGACCGGGCGGGTCCGGTTCCGCTCTACTACCAGATCGCGAGTCGCCTCGAGAAGGCGATCCGCGACCAGACCCTTCCCGCCGGCGCCCGCCTCGAGAACGAGGTGACGCTCGCCGGGCGTCTCGGACTCTCACGGCCGACCATCCGCCGCGCGATCCAGGAGCTCGTCGACCAGGGCCTGCTCGTGCGCCGTCGCGGGATCGGAACCCAGGTCGTCCACGGCAAGGTGACCCGGAACGTCGAGCTGACGAGCCTCTACGAGGACCTCGAGCGCTCGGGGCGGAAGCCCGAGACCTCCGTGCTGTCGGTCGAGGTGGTGCAGGCGGACGAGCGTGCCGCCGAGGCGCTCGGCGTCGAGCTCGGCGGTGACGTGGTGCACATCTCCCGGCTCCGCAGCGCCGACGGCGTGCCGCTCGCGATCCTCGACAACGTGCTGCCCGGGGCGTTCGCCGACCTCACGCTCGAGTCGCTCGAGAAGCATGGGCTCTACCAACTGCTCCGCGCCCGCGGCGTGACGATGCGAGTGGCGAAGCAGCAGATCGGCGCTCGTGCGGCGAACGCGCATGAAGCCGAGCTCCTCGACCTGCCCCGCGGCGGACCGATCCTCACGATGTCGCGCACCGTGTTCGACAACTCAGGGGTCGCGGTCGAGTTCGGGCAGCACTGCTACCGACCCGACCGCTACTCGTTCGAGGTGACGCTCGTCGATCGCTGAGCTCGACGAGCGACGAGCTCCGCACGGGGAATCCTTCGATCGCGGGTGCGGGGATGGTCAGGCAGCGTGCGCGAGTGCGGCTGCGGTGTCGACGGCGGCCTGGACGTCGCCGTCGGGCGGGTAGACGAGCGCCCTGCCGACGACGAGCCCGCGCACGCCCGGGAGCCCGAGCGCGAGCCTCCAGCTCTCATAGGTCGCTTCGGGATCGTCGCCCCGGTCACCTCCGAGCAGGAGGGTCGGCATCGTCGTGGATGCCATGACGCGCTCCATGTCGTCTACGACGGGCAGCTTCATCCACGTGTACGCCGAGCTCGTGCCGAGGCCCGCGGCAATGGCGACGGACGTGATCACAGCCTCGGGCGAGAGGTCGTTCGTGACGACCCCACCTCGGCGCGAGCACATGAACGGCTCGAGCATGATCGGCACACGGGCCACGGCTGCGGCGGTGACCGCTGCCGCACTCGCCTCGATGGTCGCGGCCGATCCGGGGTCGTCGAGGTCGATGCGGAGGAGTGCCTTCGCGAAGTCGAGGCGATCGCGCACGATGCCTGCGACGTCGTATGCCGTGTAGCGGTCGTCCATCTCGAACGTCGCGCCACGCAGGCCGCCGCGATTCATGGAGCCCACGACGACCTTGTCGTCGAGCGCCCCGAGGAGGGCGAGGTCGTCGATGATGTCGGGAGTGCCGAGCACGCCGTCGACGCCCGGACGGCTGAGCGCGAGCGTCAGCCGGTCGAGGAGCCGGTAGCGGTCGGCCATCGCCATCGGCTCGTCGCCCACGCCGAGGGCGCCACGGGCGGGGTGGTCGGCCGCAAGGATGAACAGGCGACCGTTCTCGCCGAGCAGTGGGCGCGTGGTGCGAGCCGCGTGGGCGGCCGCGATGGCACCAGGATCGGCTGCGCGGCGATCGCGGAGTTCCGCGAAGCGCGCCGGATCGAGGTAGCCGGGATCAGCTCCTGACATCGGCGGCCTCCTCGTCGCCCATGGGATGCAGGTCGATGCCCACACGGCCGATCGTGATGACGTCGAGCGGCGACGTTGCTGTTCTGGTCATGCTTCGCCGTACAACTTTCTCCGATCCCCCGATGCGGAGAACAGTCTACACAGAATGTCCTAACAAAGTTGGGAACCGGCGACGGCGGCCCGTCTTCGCGAGGGCAGCCCGAACTCGGGCCGCCCTCGCGAAGAGCAGGGCGCCGCCGCGCCGGCGTCAGCTCGCCGGCGTGATGTGGTGCGTCGGCCGGAACACGTCGGTCGGATCGACCTCGGCCTTCACGCGCCGGAGCCGCTCGAGCGTCGCCGGCGGGTAGATCGTCGCGGTCACCTCGTCGCCGAACTCCTGCGTGAAGTTGGCGTACGGCCCGCTCGTGAAGCCGAGCGCCTCGGCGAGGTCGGCTCGGATCGCCTCGGCCTGCTCGTCCGCGGCATCCGCCGGCAGCAGGGCGTTCACGATGAAGAGCGCCTGCGCGTCGCGGAACGCGATGGGCGTCGCGTCGGATGCCACGCGCGAGAACGCACCGCCGAGCGCCCGCAGCATGAGCATCGTCGGCGCGGCGACGCCGAGGGCACGTTCGCATGCGGCGAGGAACTCGTCGGAGAGGTCGGGCGCGAACCCGTTGCCACCGACGAAGCGGAACGGCGGCCGTCCGGGAGGCGCCGCCTCGAGCAGATCGCCATAGGCGACCGGGGCCAGCTTCACCTCGGTCACGGAGGGGAGCGACAGGAGTGGCTCGAGGAGCCGCCGCAGCTCCTCCTCGGTGCCGCGCAGCGCCACCGCGAGCTGCGGACCGGCGGGCATCTCGGGCATCAGCTGCGGCATGACGAGGAGCGTCGAGTTGAGCTCGTCAGGGGAGGCGACCGTGATGTCGCGCCAGGCCCGGAGCACCGCGCCGACGTCGGACTGGTCGAACTGCACGTGACCGCCGACGATCCCGTCGACGGGCGCGGCCTGCAGGGTGAAGCGCGTGGCGATGCCGAAGTTTCCGCCGCCGCCTCGGAGCGCCCAGAACAGCTCGGGGTGCGAGTCGGCGTTCACCGTGAGCACCTCGCCGGCGGCCGTGACGACCTCGATCTCGCGCACCAGGTCGACCGTGAGGCCGTGGGTGCGGGCGAGCCATCCGATGCCGCCGCCGAGCGCCAGCCCGCCGACGCCCACGTCGAGCGTGTCGCCCGAGGTGATGCCGAGGCCGTGCGGGGCGAGGGCCGCGGCGACGTCGCCCCAGTGGGCGCCGGCTCCCACGGTGACGAGGCCGTTGTCGCCGACCTCGATCCGGTCGAACTCGGCGAGGTCGATGACCACGCCGTCGGTGGCGGGGAGGCTCCCGTGTCCGCCGCTTCGGACGGAGATCTGCACGTTCGAGTCGACGGCGGCGCGCACGGCGGCGGCCAACTCGTCGACGGTGGAGGGACGGATGACGGCCTCGGGATCACCGGGGCCGTAGAACACGGTACGACCGTCGTCGTACTCGGTGGAGCCGGGGCCGAATGTTCGGCCGGGCACACGCTCGCTCAGGTCAGAGAGAATCGACATGGGTGGAATCCTGACACCGGGGTACGACATCCGACAGTGCCGCTCGCTCAGGGCGGAATCGCTGCGTTTGCATGGGTCGCATGCGGCTACTCGCCGCTCGGATGCGCCTTCGCCCGGTCGATGACCCACGCGTACGCGAAGGCCCGCTCGCGCCACGCCGAGTACCGCCCCGAGACCCCGCCGTGCCCGGCCGCCATCTCGATCTTCAGCAGCGCGTCGGCACCGGCCTCGCGCAGGCGCGCCACCCACTTCGCCGGCTCCACGTAGAGCACGCGCGTGTCGTTCAGCGATGTCACCGCGAGGATCGGCGGGTAGTGCGCGCCCCCGTGCGCACTGTCGTGCACGTTCTCGTAGGGCGAGTACCCCTTCATGTACGCGTACACCTCGGCGTCGTCGAGCGGGTTCCCCCATTCGTCCCACTCGATCACGGTGAGCGGCAGCGTCGGGTCGAGGATCGAGGTCAGCGGGTCGACGAACGGCACCTCGGCGAGGATGCCCGAGAAGTACTTCGGGGCCATGTTCGCGACGGCGCCCATGAGCAGTCCGCCGGCGCTCCCGCCCTGGGCCACGAGCCGGTCGGGTGCGGTGATGTCGTTGTCGACGAGGTGCCGGGCCACCGCGACGAAGTCGGTGAACGTGTTGCGCTTGGCGAGCTTCTTGCCGTGCTCGTACCAGAGCCGGCCCATCTCGCCGCCACCGCGGACGTGCGCGACCGCGAAGACCATGCCGCGGTCGAGGAGCGACAGTCGGGGGATCCCGAACCCCGGGTCGATGGAGTGCTCGTACGAGCCGTACCCGTAGAGCAGCGCCGGCGCGGGCGTGCCGAGCTCGACGAGGTCGGGCCGGTACACGAGCGACACGGGGATCCGCGTGCCGTCGTCGGCGACCGCCCACTCGCGGCGCTGGGCGTACCGTGTCGGGTCGTAGCCGCCGAGCACGGGCTGGCGCTTGCGCAGCCGCCGCTCGCCAGTGGCGACCACGATGTCGTAGACGGTCGCGGGCGTCACGAAGCTCGAGTATCCGAGGCGGAGGGTCGGCTGCTCCCAGGAGGGGTTTCCGCCGACGCCCACCGAGAAGAGCGCCTCGTCGAACGGAAGCTCGTGCAGGGTGTCGTCGGGCGTCGCATCCGCTGGGATCCCGGCCGGCGGCACCTTGGCGATCGCGACACGGGCCAGCCCCTCGCGTCGGTACTCGACCGCGACGAAGTCGCGGAACGCATCGATGCCCTCGAGGCGCACGGCGGGATCGTGCGGCAGCAGCATCCGTCGCGGTCCCTGCGGGTCGGATGCCGCGACGCTCACGAGCTCGAAGTTCACCGCTCCGTCGTTGTGCACGATGAGCAGGCGATCGCGTCCGCCGGCGATGACGTGATCGACGTCGTACTCGACGCCGTCCTTGCGCGGCCACACGACGCCGAACTCGCCCGTCGGGTCGGCGGTGTCGAGCAGCCAGGTCTCACTCGTGACGTTCGAGCCGGCCTCGATGACCATGAACCTGCGGCTGCGGGTGAGGCCGACCCCGAGCCAGAAGCGCTCGTCCTCCTCCTTGAAGACCGGGACGTCGTCGGATGTCGCGGTGCCTACCTCGTGTCGCCAGATCGTGTCGGGGCGCCACGACTCGTCGACCGTGGCGTAGAAGACGTAGCGACCGCTCGGGTCGAACACCGCACCGCCGGCCGTGCCCTCGATGAGGTCGTCGTACTCGCGACCCGATCCGTCGATGGCACGCAGGCGCAGCGTGTAGCGCTCGTCGCCGTCGGTGTCGATCGCGTACAGGAGCGTGGAGCCGTCGGCGGTCACGTCGAAGCTGCCGAGCGCGTAGTAGTCGTGACCCTCGGCCTCGATGTTGTCGTCGAGGAGCACCTGCTCGCCGGGGAGCGGCTCGTACGTGTCTCGATACGCGTCGCCTCCGGCGCCGCTGCTCGACAACCGATCCGTCAGCTCATCGCCCGTCATCTCGGGGAGCACCGGGGGTTCCCAGTCGTCGGATGCCGCGACGGGCGCGCGGCAGTGGATGCCGTACTGCCTGCCCTCGACCGTGCGCGTGAAGTACCACCAGTCGCCCTCACGAGTGGGAACGGAGAGGTCGGTCTCTTTCGTGCGGTCCTTGATCTCCTCGAACAGCTGCTCCTGAAGGAGCATGAGGTGCTCGGTGCGGGCCTTGGTGTAGGCGTTCTCCTCGTGCAGGTGCGCGATGACGGTGGGATCGTCCTTCGCGCGGAGCCACTCGTAGTCGTCGTGCACGACGTCGCCGTGGTGCACGCGCTCGGTCGGTCGCTTCTCGGTCTTCGGAGGAGTGAGCACGTGTCCACGCTACGCGCTCGCCGAAACACTCGGGAAACGAAGGGGTCTACCCCGTCTTGGTCCAGTCGAGGTTGATGACGTCGCCGATGTACACGGTCTCGCCGAAGTCGTGCACCTGCGGGTTCATGCGCAGGAGCTGCTGTTGCGGCAGTTCGAAGCGCTGCGCGATGTCGAAGAAGCTGTCGCCCTCGACCACCGTGTAGCTCGCGGGCACGCCGGCCGCATCGAGCACGGGCGTGCCGGTGGCGCCCGGTCGCGGGCCGGTGTCGTACGCCGGGCCCCACTCCACGACGGGCGCGGGCGCGTTCGGCACGGGCTCGGGCGCGGGCGGGGGTGGCGGCGCGGGCGGCGGCGGGGCGGGTTCGGGGGTGGGCGTCGGGGTCGGCGTCGCGGTGACCGTGGCGGTGACGGTCACCGGCGGCGGTGTCGGGACGGGCGCCCCGGTGCATCCGCTCAGCAGCAGGGCCATGAGCCCGGCGGATGCCGCAGCCGTGCCGGAATTCCGCCGCATCGAGCCTCCCCATCGACGTGCCAGGCGGCTCTCTCGAGGAGGGCCGGTCGCGCCAGCCTAGCGACCCTGGGCCCGGCCGCGACATCCGGCGTCCACAGGATGTCAGGTCGCGGCGACGATCGCCGCCCGGATGCGTGCGAGCGCCTCCGCGAGCTGGGTGTCGCCGACGCCGGCGTACCCGAACACGAGCCCGGCGTGCAATGCGTCGGGCACGGCGGAATAGCCGCTGAGCGCCGCGACCGCGACGCCCTCGCCCGCGAGCCGGGCGACCACGGCCTGCTCGGATTCATGATCGGCCAGCCGCAGCACCGCGTGCAACCCGCCGTCGAGTCCCGAGAGCGGGGCGCCGGGAAGGGCGCCCAGCACCTCGATGACGAGCCGACGCCGGTGCGCGTAGTCGCGGCGCGTCGCGGCGATGTGCCGACGCACCGCACCGCTCGCGAGCAGCGCGGCCGCGGCGTCCTGCGCCACCCCCGCGACCGGGCAGGGCTCGTCGTCCCTGACCTGCGCGAGGGCGCGACGGAACGCGGCGTTCGCCGGCAGCACGAGGTACCCGAGCCGCAGCCACGGCGTGAGCACCTTCGAGAAGCTGCCGACGAGCACGACGCTGCCGTTGTCGTCGTCGGCGTTGTCGTCGGCGCCGTCGCTCCCATCGCTGCCGTCCCTGCCGCCGCCGTCGAGCGACGCGAGCGCCGGCAACGGCGGACCCAGGTGACGGTACTCGCTGTCGTAGTCGTCCTCCAGCACGAAGCCGCCGTGCTCCCGCGCCCACTCGATGAGCGCGAGTCGTGCCGAGACCGGCAGCCGCCCGCCGAGGGGGTACTGGTGGCTCGGCGTGACCATGACCGCGTCGGGCGGCTGCGGCATCCGCTGCACCGCATCGACGACGATGCCGTCGGCGTCGACCGGAATCGGCACGATGCGGGCACCCCGCCGTTCGAGGGTGCGACGGGCGGAGGGGTAGCCGGGGTGCTCGACGGCGATCACGGGCGGACGGCCGGCGATGACGGCGAGACCGGATGCCGCGAGCGCGAGCGCGTCGCTGGTGCCGGCCGTGACGACCACGTCGTCGGCCTCGCATGCGACCCCCCGGGCCTGCCGCAGGTGGTCGGCGATCTCCTCGCGCAGGCGGCGGACGCCGAATGGTGGCGGCGGCTGCGACGGGATCTCGAGCGCCGCGGCGTGGCGCCAGGCCGACCGCCACGCCCGGGTGTCGATGCGCGAGGTCGACGGGCGGCCGGGCCGGAGGTCGATGCGCGGAGCTGCCGACTCGGCCAGTTCGGCCGCCGGCCCGGCCGCACCCGGTGAGCGAGTCGTCACCGACGGTTGGCTCGGATGCCGCGGAGGCGACCAATGATGACGACTCGATGGCGGAGCGGCGCCCGCGGCGCGCTCGGCGAGCTCCGCCACGCGCGTGGGCGCCCCCTGCCGCAGCTCCAGGTAGCCCTCACCGGCGAGCTGCTCGTACGCGGCGACGACGGCGCTGCGCGAGACGCGGAGCTCCGACGCGAGCGCGCGCGTCGAGGGCACGGCGTCGCCCGGACGAAGGGCCCCGTCGAGGATCCCGCGCCGCAGCCCCTCGACGAGTTGCACGCCCACGGTCTGTTCGGCGTTGCGGTCGATGGCGAGGATGGGGCCGTCCATGCGTCCTCCAAGGAACTCAACTGGACTGTCGGAAGCTGCAGCAACTGGACTGCTCGGCGAACCAGTGTGCTGGCGAGACTAGCAGCGTGACCACGACAGACACCACCGCCATCCGAAGCGGCCGACGCATCCGTCGCATGCCCGAACGGCAGACCACCGACCGCGATGCACTCCTCACCCTCCTCGACGGCGAGCTCGTCGGCCACCTGGCGGCCGTCGTCGACGACGAACCCGTCGTCGTGCCCATGGGCTACGCCCGGGTGGGCGAGCACGTCCTCGTGCACGGCTCGACGGGCGGTGGGTTCGCCCTGCGCGCCGCGGCCGAACGCGCGACCGTCGCCTTCGCGGTGACCGCGCTCGACGCACTCGTATACGCCCGCTCGCTCTTCGACAGTTCGATGAACTACCGCAGCGCCGTCGTCTACGGCGTGCTCGAGACCGTCCCCGCCGAGGAGACGGATGCCGCACTGCTCGCGCTCTCGGAGCGGCTCATGCCCGGCCGGGCCGCGGAGGTGCGCGGCACGACCCGCAAGGAGACGGCGGCGACGCGCGTCCTTCGCCTCGCGCTCGACGACGTGGTCATGAAGGTTCGCGCCGCCGGGGCATCCGAGGATCCCGACGACGGCGAGGACCGCACGGCGTGGGCCGGCGTCGTTCCGCTCGTGCGCACCTGGGGCGCGCCCGAGCCCTCGGTGCTGACCGCACCCGGAACCGCCGTCCCGGACTCCGTGATCGCACTGACGACCCGCGTTTCGGGCGGGCCTGCTCCGAGGCGGAAGTCCGTGGTTCCCCTGATGCCCGCCGTTTCCGGCGAATCCAGACTTTCCTGATGGAAAGGAGGTGCGACATGTTCGCGACCATGCTCGTGCTCGGTCTGCTCGCCGCTTCGGCGATCGCGACCGCGCTCGTGCAGTTCCGGCGCGACGGCTACGGCCGTACGCCGACGGTGCTGCACTGAGTCCACACGACCCGACGAACGTACGCGCCTCCGACCGACTCCAACCAGGTCGATCGGCCACGCCCGGACCCCTGCGTCCGGGCACGCCGGGCGGCTGAGCCACCTCAGGCGCCCGGAGCCCCACCCCCGCCCGGAAATAGGGCGATCTCCCGATGGTTCGAGGGTGCCTTAGCGCGCACGCTGTAGGCATCCGATCGAATGCATCGGAACACCCCAGGAGGAATCATGCAGTTCTCGGCAGACTTCATCGCACTCGGAACGCACCGCGCCGACGTGCGCGCCGCCGAGCACGAACTCGGCCTGCGGATGAGCGCCCGGGAGCGCGGAGCGGATGACGCGGACGCGTCATCCGCCGTCGCCTCCGAGCGCCGTCGCAGCCACCGTCGCGCGCCGCGCCTCGCGTTCCTCCGGTGAGTAGCGCGGCCGCGGTGGGCGCACCCGTGCCGGTTGTCGGCGGTGAGTGGCACCATGGGATGGTGACCACGTCAGCGCCGGCCATGATCGGCCGAGACGCCGACCTCGCGAGGCTCAACGAGCGCCTCGACGAGGTGCGTGCGGGTGCGCCCTTCACCGTCATCATCGGCGGCGAGGCCGGCATCGGCAAGACGCGGCTCATCCGCGAGTTCGAGGCGGGGCTCCCCGCCGAGGTGCGCCTGCTCGCCGGGCAATGCGTCGACCTCGGTGATGTCGCGGCCCCGTACGCGCCCGTGAAGGCGGCGCTCCGCGCCCTTGTGGCCGAGGAGGGCGCCGAGCGGGTGCTCGACGCCGTCGGCCCCGGTCGTGCCGCCTTCATCGCCCTCCTGCCCGAGCTCGCGCCGGCGGGAGCGACCTCGGCCACGGCCATCGCGAAGGCCGACGCCGGCGCCGCCCCGGGGCAGTTGCACGAGGCCATCGCCGTGCTCCTCGAGACCTTCTCGCGCGAGCGGCCCATCGTGCTCGTCATCGAAGACCTCCACTGGATCGACGCGGCGAGCCTCGCCCTGCTCCGCTTCCTCATGCACGCACTCGGCTCGAGCCGTGTGCTCACGCTGTTGACCTATCGCACCGAAGACGTCACCCGGGGGCATCCGGTACGTGGGTTCCTCTCCGAGGCCGAGCGCGACCGGTGGGTCGAACGCCGCGATCTCGCGCGGCTCTCGCGCAGCCAGGTGCGCAAGTTGGCGAAGTCGCTGATCACCGACCTGACCCCCAGCGAGCAGGTGCTCGACACGGTGTTCCGCCGCAGCGACGGCGTGCCGTTCTTCGTCGAGGAGCTCGTCGGCATCGACGGATGTCGCGACGAGGGCTTCGTGCCCGACACCCTCCGCGAACTCCTGCTCGGCCGCTACGAGCGCCTCAGCGAGCACGCCCAGGAGCTGCTGCGGCTCCTCTCCATCGGCGGCGTCTGCGTCTCGCACCCGATGCTCGCCGCGGTCTACTCCGGCACGGCCGACGAGCTCGACGCCGCCGCCCGTGAGTCCGTGCTCTTCGGCGTGCTCATGATCGACGGCGACGACTACACCTTCCGGCACGCGCTCGTGCGCGAGGCCATCCTCTCCGACCTGCTGCCCGGCGAACGGGCGCGGTTCCACGCCCGTTACGCCGAGGCGTACGAGGCAGCCGCCGCAGCCGGCACGAGGCGTTTGGCGGCCGAGATCTCGTTCCACTGGCTCGGCGCGAACAACGCCGGCCGGGCGTTTCCGGCCACCATGCAGGCCATGGACGAAGCACGATCCGCCGCGGCGTACGCGACCGCCGCGCAACTCGGCGAGCGGGCCCTCAGCCTGTGGGACGTCGTGCCCGATCCCGCCGCGGCAGCGGGCATGAGCAAGCTCGAGCTCATGGGCCGCACCGCGTCGCACCTTCGCCGTGCCGGCGAGGGCGAGCGCAGCCTTGCGCTCGTGAAGGCGGCGCTCGCCGAGTGCCCGGTGGAGGATCCGAACTACCCGCGCCTCCTGCGCGACAAGGCGCTGTACCTCGCGAATGTCGGCAAGCCGGGGTCGATCGCGCTGCTCGAGGAGGCGCTCGAGGCACTCGGCGCGCGCGGCGACCTCGGCCCCAGCGATCTCCGAGCCGATATCCTCGCCGTGCTCGCCGGCCGTCTCATGATCAGCGGCCGTCGCGACGAGGCCATCGGGGTGGCCGAGCGTGCGCTCGACGTCGCCACGGCGATCGGCTCGAGCCGCTACCAGTCGATCGCCCGGAACATCGAAGCGGTCTGTCGAATCACCCGAGGCGAGGTCGAGCGGGGCCTCGAGCTCCTCGAGGAGGTGCGACGCCTGGCCGACGGCGATGGCACGGCACTGCTGCGGTACTGGGTCAACGCGTCCGACGTGCACCACCTCATCGGCAACCACCACGAGGCGGTCCGTCTCGCCGAGGAGGGGCTCGCCGAGGCCCGATTGCAGGGTGTCGAGCGCAGCACCGGGGTCATCCTCGCCTCGAACGCCGTCGAACCGCTCCTCGCGCTCGGCGAATGGGAGCGGGCCGCAGAGCTCGGCGATCGGGCACTGGCGCTCGACCCGCCCACGCCGTTCACCGTCTACCTGCTGCGCGGCAAGATCTGGTCGCTGCTCTGGCAGGGCGAGACGGCCGCCGCAACCAGCCTCTTCCGCCGGGTGCGGCCGTCGATCGTGAGCGTGATGGAAGTCGAGATGCAGACGAGACTCGGCTCCGGTCGCCTGGCCGCCGAGCTCGCGCTCGCGAACGACGATCTGCCGGGTGCGTGGCGTGAGGCGAGGGCCATCCTCGACGAGGAGTTGCCGCCACTGCCCGGTTATGCGGCGCCGTTCCTCTGGGTGGCCGCTCGCGTGGTGGCCGCGGTGCGAGCACGACCCGAGGCCCTGCCCGACGAGGCGCGCGTCGAGGTCGAGGCGGCCGTGCCCGCGTTCCGGTCCCTGCTCGATCGCATCGGGTTCTGGCCGACCGCCTGGATCTGGTCGGCCATGTTCGAAGCAGAGCTCGCCGAGGCATCCGAGGGCGCGGGAGCAGCAGTCGCGGGCACGGATGTCGCGGCCTGGCGTGCGGCCGTCGAGGCGGCTGCGGCTCCCCAGGCACCCGGATTCCTTGCTCCCTACGCCCTGCTGCGCCAGGCCGAAGCGGAGCTGGCCATCGCCGACCGCGCGGCCGCACGGGGTTCGCTGCAGGCCGCCTTCGATGTCGCCGAGTCGAGCGGGGTGAAGGCCGTGCGCGATCGCATTCTGCGCGTCGGCTCCACCGCGGGAATCCCCATCGAAGGGGTGGGCGGCGGTGCCGGCCTCGTCACGCCGGCGGGCGGCATCGCCGACTCGGTGGCCTCCGACGACGCCGCTGCCGCGGCCGAACTCACCGCCCGCGAACGCCAGGTGCTGGAGCTCATCGCCGAGGGCCTCAGCAACCGGCAGATCGGTGAACGGCTCTTCATCAGCGGCAAGACCGCGAGCGTGCACGTCTCGGCGATCCTGCGCAAGCTCGGGGCGGCCACCCGCACCGAGGCGGCCTACCGGGCAGGTGCACTGCGCTGAGCGAAGGGCGCCGGCGGGCCGTTGGTCCCGAGTGCACGGCCGGGGCGCCGCCATGCTGTGCTCATGATTCCCCTCGTGGACGGCGTCTGACATGCGAACCCGACGGATCATCGCGATCGTCCTGGCCTTCGTCGCCCTGCCCCTGCTCGTGTTCGGCCTCATCGACCCGCTGGAGGGTGGCATCGCGCTGCTCGCCGCAATCGCGCTGGGCGTCGTCGTCTGGGCGCTCGCGCAAGTGCCTCTGCCCAAGTTGCTCTGGATCTCACTGATCGTGACGGTCGCGATCGGCGCGCTGACGCTCGGGCTCGCGATCTTCGGAGCAGGGGAGGGCGCTGGCGACGGCACCGCGACCAACCCGATCTTCCCGCTCATCGGGCTCCTCTGGCTGTGGCGAGTCGGCGTGCTCGTGGTGCTGGCCGGAGCGGTCCTCTACATCGTGCGTCTGTTCCAGAGCCTGCGGCACTCCTCGTCGAGGCCATCGTGATCGGCGAGGGATCGCCGGGGCCTGGCGGGGCGGTCGGCGACTCCCATTAGTCTGAGCGCATGCTCGACTGGGGTGAGTGGATCTCGTGGACGATCGCCGCGGGCGTGCTTGCCGTGGCCGCCGTGTTGCTCATCGCCCTCCGACCACGCGCCCGACGCGACCTCGCCGCAAGTGTGCAGGCATCCACCCACACGGGATCCGTTCCGGTGTCTGCGGAGGCGGCTCCCGATTCGGCCGCCACGCTCGCCGCCACCGAGACCGTGGGCGACGCGATGATCCAAGCGGGCTACTCGGTCACCACGGTGCGCAGCGCCCTCGAGGACATCGCACGTGTGAACAACCTGCCGGCGAGCCAGGTGGTGGTGTTCCCGACCGCGCTGCTCGTCTCCGCCCGCGGCGAGGGCGAGCATGTCGGCGAGCAACGCACGGGCGCCATCACGAGCGGTGAGGGCCGCCTGCTCCTGGCGCAGGTCGACGAGCTGCAACGAACCGTCGACGCCGCGCGCCTGGGAGTGCTCGATCCGGCGTCCACGATCGAGCGCATCCGGCGGA
Source organism: Agromyces sp. NPDC052230 (assembly GCF_040679595.1). Lineage (NCBI taxonomy): Bacteria > Bacillati > Actinomycetota > Actinomycetes > Micrococcales > Microbacteriaceae > Agromyces > Agromyces sp. NPDC052230. The sequence goes on from NZ_JBFAVC010000001.1 coordinate 812,511, forward strand.
TCCGGGAGCTGCCGCCTCCGTACGGACGGGTCTCGCGCATCATCGGCTACGCGTTCCTGAGCGGCGCGCTCGCGGTGATGCTCGGCACGACATGGACCGGCGTCGCGGTCGCCGTGGTGCTCGGGGCGCTCGTCGGCGCCGCCCTCCTCGTGGGTGAAAAGGCGCCACGACGGTACGGCGCCCTCATCACGGTCGGCGTTGCCCTCGGTGTCTCGCTCGTGGTGTTCCTGCTGCTCGACGCGGGCTTCGGGCCGCGCATCCTGGCCGCGCTCATCGCGCCGCTCGTCGTGCTGCTGCCCGGAACACTCCTCACCACCGCGGTGATCGAGCTGTCGACCGGGCAGATGATCTCGGGTGCCGGGCGCCTCGCCGCGGGAGGGATGCAACTGGTGCTCCTCGCCGCGGGCATCGTCACCGCGGGCGCGCTCGTGGGCGTGCCCGACTACGACTTCGCCGAGCACCCCGAAGCCCTCGGCCCCATCGCGCCGTGGATCGCCGTCGCCGTGTTCGGCGTGGGGATCGCCGTGCACCAGTGCGCACCACGGCGTTCGTTGCCCTGGATCCTGCTCGTGCTCTACGTCGCCTACGGGGCGCAGGTGATCGGCGACGTGTTCCTCGGCGGCGTGCTCTCCGCGTTCGTGGGGGCGCTGGTGGTCACGCCGGTGACGGCGCTCGTCGCCCGCCAGCCCTCGGGACCCGCGGCGCTCGTCAGCTTCGTGCCGGCCTTCTGGCTGCTCGTGCCCGGCGCGCTCGGACTCGTCGGGGTGGCCGACGTGCTCGGCGGTGACGCCGGCGGCACGAACTCCCTCACCGCGACGATCGCCACCATGGTGGCCATCGCGCTGGGAGTGCTCGCCGGGTCGGTCGTCTCGAATCGGATGCAGCGGCCACCACTCTGAGGGCGGTCAGACGTCGGCCGGCTGCCCCGTTGCGAGCACGAGTTCGAGCGCGGCGCGCCGCGGCATCGCCCGTCCGCGCGCCCGTGCCGCCTCGAACTCGGCGGCTCGCTCCGACGCGAGCACCTGTTCGACGAACGGCCCGTAGGTGACGTACGACCGCTGCTCGATCAGGCCCGTGCGGGTGCGCACCGTCTCGGCCGCCCCGAGGAGCAGACCGGAGCGTTCGATGTCGCCCATCACGGCGGCGCAGGCCGCCAGCCCCTCGAACGCGTATCCGACTCCGTCCTCGTTGCCCAGTTTCAACGAGAGCTCCAAGTGCCGTGCGAAGAGCTCGGGTCGGGCCTCGCCGAGCGCGAGCCGGGCCCAGCCGGCGTTCGTGAGCGACAGGCTCTCGACGAAGAGGTCGCCGAGGCGCCTCGCGTCCTCGCGCACAGCGTCGAAGATCGCGAGTGCCCGGTCGGCGCGCCCCCTGAAGAGCTCCACGCTGCCCAGCGCGCCGCGGAACAGCGCTTCGAACGTGGGGTCGCCACCCGCGACCAGCTCGAGCGCGTGCTGCTGCGTGGCGGCGGCGCGATCGAGGTCGGGCGGCGATGCCGACGTGCACGCGATGCTCAGCACCGTGAGCGCGCACGCCTCGCTCAACGCGTCGCCCGCCGCATGGAACAGCGCGACGCTCTCCTCGATCGGTGCGGGATCGACCACGGTGCCGGGTTGCGACAGGGAGACCCATGACGAGAACCCGAGGGCGATGGCGCGGCTGCGGTCGGCGAGCGGGACGCCGGCCGCGAGGATGTCCTGCATCCACGCCTTCGCCTCGGGGAGGAGGTTGCGGATCCACCAGTAGAGGAGGAGCCGCCAGACCGCGTCGGCGACCGCGTCGACCTCACCGATGGAGATCAGGTGATGGAACGCGGCGCGCAGGTTGTCACGCTCCGCCTCCAGCCTCGCGATCGCGGCCAGCTGCGTGGCGCCCCGCAGGAGGGGCTCGGTCTCGGCGGCGAGCCGCAGGAAGAAGGCGCCGTGCGCGCGACGCGCGGCGGCGGCATCCGGATCCTGCTCGAACCGTGCGGTCGCGATCTCGCGCACGGGCACCAGCATCGAGAAGAGCGGCAGTCCGTCGGCATCGTGCTGGCGCACCAGGCTCCCGTCGACGAGTTCGAGGAGCGTGCCGAGCAGATCACCGGCCCACGGGGCATCGCCGGCGACCGCCTCCACGGCGTCGAGGCTGAAGTCGCCCGCGAAGATGCCGAGCCGCGTGAACAGTGCCTGCGCCTCGGGTTCGAGCAGGTCGAGGCTCCACGCGACCGTCGCCTCGATGGTGCGCTGCCGGTCGGGGAGGTCCCGCGCGGCGGTGGTGAGCAGGGGGAGCCTCCGGTCGAGCCGATCGAGCATCGCGGCCGGGGTGAGGGCGCGAATGCGGGCCGACGCGAGTTCGATCGCCAGGGGCACGCCCTCGAGCGCTCGGCAGAGCCGGGCGACGTCGTCGGCGTTCTCGGCCGTGACGTCGAATCTGGGGTCGGCCGCGCGAGCTCGCTCCCGGAACAACTGCACCGACGGCGCCTCGAGGATCGCCTCCACCGAGCCGAGCTCGGGATCGGCGGGAACGCCGAGCGGCTCCACATCGAACACCTGCTCGCCGCGCACCCGCAGCCGGGCGCGGCTGGTGACGAGGAACGTCGCGCCGGGCAGGTCGGTCAGGAGGGAGCTCACGTCCGGCGCGGCCGCGATCACCTGCTCGAAGTTGTCGAGCACGATGAGGTCGCGACGACCGGCGCGGGCCGCGCGCAGGCGCTCGCCGATCGGTCTCTCGTGGCCGGCGACGAGTCCCAGGGCGCCGGCGATGGCCGGGAGCACGTCGGTCGGATTCGCGACGTGCTCGAGGACGACGAACGTCACCCGGTCGAACCGGTCGACGGCGCGGCGGGCCACCTCGATCGCGAGCCGGCTCTTGCCGATGCCGCCGGGCCCCGCCAACGTGATGAGGCGGCGACCGTTGTCGCCGAGCCATCCGAGGAGCGTCTCGATCTCACGTTCGCGGCCCACCGCATCGGTGTACGGAGCCGGGACGCGCCCCGTCGGGGCGTCCTCGTCGGGCGTCGGGCCCGACCGACTCACTCGTGACGCGTCGAACCGCTCGGCGAGGAGCGTCGCCAGATCTCCCGAGAGGAGCTCGGCGAGCTCGTCGGCGTCGGAGAACGACCTGTACGAGGCGTCGTCGTCGCTGCGGATGCGGGCGAGCAGCGCGCCCAGTCGCTCGTCGACCTGGGCGGGCTGCTTGAGGTAGATGAGCTTCGGCACGTCGCGGGCGGCGAGACGATACTCGTCCTCGAGGCCTGACACCTCCTCGCCGGGGGCGACCCAGCCGTACTGCTGCCAGTAGATGCCCACGAACACGTCGCTCTGCTCGAGGTACGCGCGGTACAGGTCGCGGGGCGGATGCGGGCGCGCGCCGAGCTCGAACATGACGGGCGCGAGCCGCAGCCGCTCGATCGCGTCGCGAACCGCCCGGCGTTCGGGTTCGAGCTCTCGCAGCGTCGAGCTCACGAACACGCGCAGCCGCTGGTCGGGGGTGCGGATCACGGATGACTCGGAGCCGGCGCTCACGACGACTCCGCCTGTGCCGCGCGGGCGCATCGCCGCTGGTGCCCCATGCTTGCCATTGTCGGGCGCGGCCCCGCCGGCGTCCAGCACCCGCCGGCGTCCAGCACCCGCCGGGGACGCTGTACGCTCCGCCCCAAGGCATCGGCCACCCATCCCTCCGCTCTGGCCGCGGCTCAGCTCGGGAACGCCTCCTCGGATTGCGGAACGCGCAGGAGTGCGCCCTCGTGCCGCACGGTGGCCGCGGCGATCGTCATCGCGTCGTCGAGGGCCGCGGTCCAGGCATCCGGCGTCTGCGGAAGGCCGTGCTGTGCGATGTCGTGCACGACCGCTGAGAGGGTCGCATCGCCCGCGCCCATCGTGTCGACGATGGGATCGGGGAGAGCGACGATGTCGGCGCGCACCGTCGTGTCGTCGTGGTACACCGTGGCCCCATCCCGTCCTGCGGTCGCGAGGATCGCACCGTGTGCCCCAGGCCGACCCCGGAGCCGATCGACGAACGCATCGAGCGAGTCGCCGAGAAGCAGCACGGCATCCTCATCGCCGACCTTGGCGAGCAGGGCGCGCGAGGCGAAGTCCTCGAAGTTGGCGAGGAACGCCGTGGGATCCGCGAGCATGCCCGCGCGCGGGTTGCCGTCGACGATGACGCGCTCCTCGGGCCGGGCGATCGCGGCGACGAGCTCGCCGTACTGCTCCGCAACGTCGAACGGGAAGCAGCTCACGACCACGAGGTCCGCCTCGTCGAGTGCGGCCCGGGTCGCTGCGTCGAAGCGGATGCCACGCCGCTTCGCGGCAGCGTTGAACTCGTAGCGGGGCTCGCCGTCGGTGCGATCGGAGATCGCTCGTGAGGTGCCGTGCGCCGACGGGCTCTCGACGAGGCGCACCCGGTAGTCGCGCAGGTACGCCCGGATGCGATCGCCGTCGGCGTCGTCGCCGAGCATCGTGATGAGCGTGACGGGCTGGCCGAGCAGCGAGAGCCCGACGGCGACATTGAGCGCGGCGCCCCCGACGAATTCGCGGGAACCGTCGGGATCCCGGAGTTCGTCGATGAGGGCGTCGCCGACGACGGTGATCCGCCTGGCGGGTGCGGGCGGTTGCGTCATCCGTCAGCCTTCCTGTCGTGGGGGGAGCTCGCCCGATCCGCGTTCGATCAGCCGCGTGGGGACGATCGTGCGCGCGGCAGGCGAGGTGTCGCCGTCGAGCCGCGCGAAGACGCGCTCGGCCGCGATGCGCCCGATCTGCTGCGGGTCCTGCGCGACCACGGTGAGGCCCGGCTCGAGCAGGTCGCCGAGCGGCACGTCGTCGAATCCGACGAGCGCCGTGTCGCGGTGGCGTCCGAGTTCCCGCAGGGCGTGCAGGACGCCGATCGTCACGAGGTTCTGGGCGCTGAAGATCGCCGTCGGGGGTTCGGGTGACTCGAAGAGGGTGATCGCCGCCGCCCGTGCGGACTCCTCGTTGTGGAGCCCCTCGACCACCGGGACGTCGCGCGTGGCGACGCCGGCTCGGCCGAGCTCCTCGAGGAAGCCTCGGCGGCGCTCGCGGGCGGTCTGGATCGTGGGCCGGTCGCCGAGGTAGGCGAGCCGGAGGTGGCCGCGCTCGAGGAGATGCCGCGTGGCAAGGGCGGCGCCCGCGGCGTTGTCGCTCACGACGGCGTCGGAGGTGATGCCCGCGGGCTCGCGGTCGACGAAGACGACGGGCGTGCCACGGCGCAGTTCGGGGGCGAGGTAGGCCTGACTCTCGGTGACCGTGGTGAGGATGAGTCCGTCGACGCGACGGGAGAGGAAGGCCGCAACTGCCTGCTGCTCGCGGGCGGGGTCGTCATCGAGGCTCGAGGCGAAGACCGCCACGCCGCGCTCGAGCGCTGCATCCTCGACGGCGCGGTGCACGGCGCCCGCGAACGGGTTGTCGACGCTGCCGACGAGGAGGCCCAGGGTTCGCGTCCGCCCGTCGGCCCGTCGGAGGTTCCCTGCGTGCAGGTCGGGCTGATAGTCGAGGGTGCGAGCCGCAGCCATCACCTTCGCGATCGTCGCGGCGGAGACATTGGGCTCGCCGTTGATGACGCGAGAGACGGTCTTGACGCCAACGCCCGCGAGGGCGGCGACATGCCGCATCGTCGGGCGGGTGCGCGCGCCATCCAGGGATGACATCGATTCTGACAACGGTGTCACGTCTTGGTCTCCAATGTGCAAGATTGACTTGACTATACACACGGACATGGTCTAGACCTAACGATGACATCGTTGTCAGGTGGCAACGGTCCCCCACCACAAGAGGAGATTCACCGATGAATCACGCAGCACCCGGCGCACTCCGTCGCCGCCTCATCGCATCGGGCTCGCTGGCGGCCGCCGCAGCGCTCGCCTTCACCGGTTGCGCGACCTCGGGCGCCGGAACCGCGGACGAGGGCGACGACGAGGCCGTCAGCGTCTCGCTCATCGTGAAGACGAGCACCAACCCATTCTTCGTCGCCATGCAGGAGGGCGCGGAGGCCGCTGCCGACGAACTGGGCGTCGAACTCACCTTCGCCGCCGGCAAGGAGGACGGTGACGAGGACTCCCAGATCCAGGCCATCGAGAACGCCATCTCCAAGGGCGACGCCGGCATCCTGATCACGCCGAACGGCCCCGCCGTCGAGGACGCGCTCGTGAAGGCCCGCGACGCCGGGCTCTACGTGATCGCGCTCGACACCCCGCCCGGCGACCCCGAGTCGGTCGACATCACGTTCGCCACCGACAACTACCTCGCCGGCCAGGAGATCGGCAAGTGGACCGCCGCGAAGCTCGACGGCGAGAAGGCCACGATCGCGCTCATCGACCTCTTCGACGACAAGGTCGTCTCGGTCGACGTCGCCCGCGACCAGGGCTTCCTCGACGGCATGGGCATCGACCTCGCCGACGAGTCCAAGAACGGCGACGAGGCCGCGACCGGCCAGTACTCGGGCGGCGAGTACGAGATCGTCGGCAACGAGGCATCCGGGGGTGCCGAGGACGGCGGCCGCACCGCCGCCGAGACCCTGCTCTCGAAGAACTCCGACATCAACGTCGTCTACACGATCAACGAGCCGGCCGCCTACGGCGCCTACGAGGCGTTCGAGTCGTCCGGCAGCACCGAGGGCCTCATCGTCGTCTCGGTCGACGGCGGCTGCGCCGGCATCGACGCCGTCACCGAGGGCATCATCGGCGCGACGAGCCAGCAGTACCCGGTCAAGATGGCCGAGCTCGGCGTGCAGGCGATCTTCGACCTCGTGACGACCGGCGAGACCCCCGAGACCAGCAAAGGCCTCGACTTCTACAACACCGGTGTCGCCCTGGTGACGGATGACCCGCAGGACGGCGTCGAGTCCATCGACACCGCCGAGGGCAGCGAGATCTGCTGGGGCTGACCCCCGGCATCCGCACCGCCCCACCCCGACACATCGGAGAGACAACGTGAGTCAGCACACGACGGAGCCGCCGACCTCGGCGCTCGACCTGGCCGAGGAATTCCTCGACCGCACCACCCCGCTCAGCCGCATCCGGAACACCCTGCACCGCTACCCGGCCATCAGCCCGGCGATCGTGCTCGTGCTCGCCGTGATCGTGTTCGGCCTGCTCAACGACCGCTTCCTGAACCCCGCGAACCTCTCGCTCATCACGCAGCAGGTCGCCGTGGTCGGCACCCTCGCGATCGCCCAGACGCTCATCATCCTCACCGCGGGCATCGACCTCTCGGTCGGCGCCGTCATGGTGCTGAGCTCCATGGTCATCGCGCAGAGCACCGTGCACCTGGGGCTGCCGGCCGTGCTCGGCCTCTTCCTCGGCCTCGTGGTCGGGCTCGCGGCGGGCGCCCTCAACGGCTTCCTCGTCACGCGCCTCAAGCTGCCGCCCTTCATCGTGACCCTCGGCACGCTGAACATCTTCGTCGCCCTCACGCTGCTCTACTCGGGCGGCGCGACCGTGCGCGGAGGCGAGATGCCCGACCTCCTCACCTTCATGGGCGAGACGTTCAACGTCGGCGGCGTGAACATCACGATCGGCGTGCTCATGATGCTGATCCTCTACGTGGCGATCGCGTTCATCCTGCAGAAGACCGCGTGGGGGCGGCACGTGTACGCCGTGGGCGACGATCCCGAGTCGGCACGCCTCGCCGGCATCCGGGTGAACCGCGTGCTCATGAGCGTCTACCTGGCCGCCGGAGCCATCCTCGTCATCGGCGCGTGGATCCAGATCGGCCGCACGAACGCCGCATCGCCCAACGCGGGCGCCGACCTCAACCTCGACTCCATCACCGCGGTCGTCATCGGCGGCACGAGCCTCTTCGGCGGCCGCGGCACCGTGTGGGGAACCCTCCTCGGGGCGCTCATCGTGGGCGTCTTCCGCAACGGCCTCTCGCTCGCGGGGCTCGACGTGCTCTGGCAGACCTTCGCCGTCGGCGTGCTCATCGTCGTCGCCGTCTCGGTCGACCAGTGGATCCGAAAGGTACGCAGATGACCGACACGATTTCAGCGGATGCCGCGGGCGGCGCGCCCGCCGAGACCCGCACGCCGATCCTCAGGGCCCGCCGTCTCGTCAAGACGTTCGGACGGGTCGTCGGCCTCGACGGGGTGAGTCTGGAGCTCTACCCCGGAGAGGTGCTCGCCATCATCGGCGACAACGGCGCCGGCAAGTCGACGCTCATCAAGTGCCTCACGGGCGCGGAGATCCCCGACGAGGGCGAGATCTTCCTCGACAGCAAGCCGGTGCACTTCAAGCGACCGCAGGACGCGCATGCCGCCGGAATCGAGACGGTGTACCAGAACCTCGCCGTCTCGCCGGCGCTCGACGTGGCCGCGAACCTGTTCCTCGGTCGTGAGGTGCGCAAGAAGGGCATCCTCGGTTCGGTCTTCCGTGTGGTCGACCAGAAGGGCATGCGGCAGAAGGCGAAGGACGAGCTGAAGGAACTCGGCATCTCGACGCTGCAGGATGTCACGGTGGCGGTCGAGAACCTCTCGGGCGGTCAGCGCCAGGCCGTCGCCGTCGCACGCGCCGCCGCGTTCGGGTCGAAGGTCGTCGTGCTCGACGAGCCGACGGCCGCGCTCGGTGTGCGCGAGTCGCAGCAGGTGCTCGAGCTCATCAAGAACCTGCGCGACCGCGGTATCCCGGTGATCCTCATCTCGCACAACATGCCGCAGGTGTTCGACGTGGCCGACCGCATCCATATCCAGCGGCTCGGAAAGCGTGCGGCGACGATCACCCCCGAGTCGCACTCGATGACCGACGCCGTCGCCATCATGACCGGCGCGGCGCGCGTGTGAGCTGGTCGAGCGCCACCGACCGGGTGGAGCTGGTCGCGCGGTTCACCGCCGTGCCCGGACGCGAGGAGGACGTCGCGCACCTCCTCCTCGCGCTCGCCGCGAAGGTTCGCCATGAGCCCGGATGCCTCGCCTTCGAGCCGTCCCGCGTGGCCGCGCCGCCCGCCGGTTCGGATGCGGTCGCGGGCCCCGAGGCGATCGGCGCCGGGTTCGTCGTGGTGGAGGCGTACCGGGATGAGGCCGCGTTCGCCGACCACCTCGCCGCACCGTACGGCGCGGCGTTCAACGCGGCGCTCCGCCCGCTCATCGTCGAGGACGGCTCGGTGCTGACCTTCCTCGCGCCGCTCGGCTGAGGAGTCCCGAGACGGTGCGCCGCGGCATCCGCTCGGCTACCAGCGGTTGGTGACGTACTCCGCCCAGCCGAGCAGCGACTCCACGGCGACGACCTCATCATCGTCGTCGACCACCGTGCCGCGATAGTGACCGAAGCACTGATGCGTCTCGGAGTGGATGACCCCGAGCGCCGTGCGCGCGAATCGGTCGTGGAACGGCTGGAACCGCAGGTCCAGGCGCGGGCCGCTGATCGACCACGGGGCGAGCCAGTCGCCGGCGTCGAATCGCCAGTCGAGCTCGTCGCCGAGCTTGTGCAGGCGTCCGTCGATCGAGATGGCGTTCTCGGTCGAACCGGTGCCCCGCGTCCAGAGGCCGCCGAGTTGCAGGCCGAGGCGGCGTCCGCGCTCGGTGCCGGATGCCGCGCCCCAGTGCCATCGCATCGAGTACGGCCAGCGGCCACGCCCGTGATCGAGCACCGCCCAGCTCTCGCCCGGCTGCAGCTCGTGGGCGACCCCGTCGACGGTGACCGCGCCGATCGCGGGGCGCGCGACATCCTTCACCGTGTACTGGAACCGCCGAGCACTCCACGGCACGACGACACCCAGCGCCTCGTGCCCCGGCGGCCGTTCGGCGAGCACGTCGATCGCCACGCGTGCCGTGGTGGCGCGGATGCGGGTGCCAGTGCTGCCGGCCTCCTCGTCGATGCGCACGTCGAGGCCCGGCACGCGGGCGGTCGCCGGGCCGCCGCCGAGCGACGCGGGCAGGGTGACGCCGCGGGAGAGCGGCGTGACGGCACTCCGGTCGACCTCCTCGCCGGTGCGGCGATCGAGCACCCACACCTGGCTCATGGTCGCGTAGTCGAGCGTCGCCACGGTGACGGCGGCGATCACCTCGGGCGACGTGAACGCCCAGTACTCCCACCGCTTGTTGCGGCCCCAGGCGCGTGCGCCCCGGCCGATTCCCGAGGTGTCATGCAGCGGATGCCGCGTCCAGCCCACTGCGGCCGGATTCAGCCGCCCGTTCGGCAGCGTGAGCGCCACGGGTTCGGTGAGCTCACGCTCGTGCGTCAACGCCCTGCCGGCCTCGGCCACGTCGCCTCCTCGGGTTCCCGCCCGAATCATCGCAGAGCGCGGCATCCGTGCGCCAGCGGCGGGTACGGTGGGTGGGACCACGAGGAGCACCATGAAACCCGGACCGAGGCGCAGCATCAGCCAGGCCGACATCGTCGACGCCGCCTTCGTGATCCTCGAGCAGAAGGGCTTCGCGGCCGTGTCGGTGCGCGGGGTCGCGGCGTCGCTCGGACTCACGCCGACCGCGCTCTACACGTACTTCCCCTCGAAGAACGCCCTCCTGCGGGCCATGGTCGAACACCTGCTGTCGACCGTGCGGTCGGCTGCGGCATCCGACACCGGCACACCGTGGCGCGAGCAGGTGCACGCCCACGCAGCCGCCCTGCGCGCCCGGCTCGCCGAGCACGTCGGCGCGATCGTGCTCGTCACGAGCGGCCCCCTCGACGGACGGCACGCGCTGGGCCTCAATGAGTCGCTCGTCGCCGGTTTCGTCGCCGACGGGATGCCGCACGCCGACGCCGCGCGGGCGGCCCAGACCGTGCGAGCGTACGTGCTCGGGGTCGCCGCGCTCGACGCCGCTCGGCGCGCGGGCGAGGTCGAGGAGTCATCTGCTGGAACTGGCGGGACCACCCTCTGGACGGATGCCGCCGCATTCCCGCTCACCGAAGCGGGCGCCGGCGCGACGGGTGACGGCTTCGCCTGGGGTCTCGACCGACTCCTCGATGGGCTCGAACGCCACGCCGCCTGAGCGGCGCCCGACGCCCGACGCCGACACCTGAAACGACGAGGCGCCGACCCCATGAGGGGCCGACGCCTCGCCGTTGGAGCAGCGGCTCAGCTCATCCGGCGTTCGGCGCGGTGATCTGGATCACCGCCGCGCGGTTGCCGTCGAGGGTCTGCAGGACCTTGACGACCGTTCCGTAGCCCACGCCGTCGTCGGCGGGGTTGCCCGACCCGAACGGCCCGAGCCCGATGTCGAGCCCGTCGTAGTCCGGCAGGCGGTTGCCCTGCAGGTCGTACAGCGGCGTCGAGTACTGCGCGTTGCCGACCGACGGAACCACGACCGAGGCATCCCGGTCACGGTAGAACAGCGCGCCGTCGGCCTCGCGCAGGGCGAAGCCGGGCACCCAGCCCTGATCGTCGGTGAAGGTGCTCACCGGCGACTGCGCCGCGACATCCGTACAGTACTCGACCGTGACGTCCCCGCCCGTGAAGCACTCCGTGAAGGGATACGTCTCGGACAGCCCGAATGCCGCGTTCGACGACTGCGCACGTGACGGCATCACGTTCAGGGTCGTCGGGTCGGCATCGGCCGCCGCACCGGTGCGCTGCAGCGGGTTGAAGTGGCTGTCGACGATGAGCAGGCCGCCCTTGGCGCCGAAGCTCGGCAGCGCGGTCTCGTTCGTCAGGATCTGGTTCGAGTTGCCGTACGTCGTGTCGCGGTACCACACCAGGGCGCCGGGCGCGTTGTACGCGAGCTTCTCGACCTTCCACGCGTCGACGCTGTACACCGAGTTGTAGGCGTACTTCAGGCCCTCGTCGAAGCCGTCGAAGTTGCGCCACTCGACCAGGTAGTACTGCGCCTTCACCGAGGTGCCGGTGTCCATACGCCAGCCGGGGCCGGTCGTCGTGGTGAACGAGGCGACCTCGGGAGTCCAGCCGTTCTCGCCGCTCTCGACGTCGTCGGCCCAGACCTCGGTTCCGGCGCTCGTGAGCGAGAAGTCGTCGCTGAACCAGCCACGATCCTGGTAGGCGGCATCCGTCGCGAGACGCAGGCGAAGGTCGATCGTCTGGCCGGCGTACGCCGTCAGGTCGACGTACTGGTGCTTCCACCCGTGCGAGTCGCCCGTGAGGCCGTACTTCTTGCCGCCGTAGTCGACCATTCGCTTGTTCGGGTCGGCGTAGCCGTCAGGCGTCGACACCTCGGTTCCGTCCTCCGCGTAGACCTTCTGCTCGGTCCAGCTGGAGCCGCCGTCGGTCGAGACCTCGACGAAGCCGTAATCCCAGTCCGCCTCGATCACGTAGTCGTTCCACATCCAGAACTTCGCGTCGGCCGGAACATCGGCGATCGTGCGGCCCAGGCGCAGGTCGGCCCAGTCCTGATCGGCGCCGGTGTACCACGCGTTCTCGCCGCTGTGCGGCTCGGTGAGCGTGATGACCTTGTCGGGAAGGTTGATCTTGACGCCGTCCTTCGTGCCCTTCTTCGGGCGCGAGGTCTGGCCGACCTTCACGTCGCGCGTCTCGGCACCCGGGTTCAGCACGAGCGGGTCGGCCCAGCCGAGCACCCACTTGTCCCAGAGACCCATGTGCGTCGGCATCGACTGGAAGATCGGTCCGGAGTGCGACCCCGAGGACATGAGGTCCCAGAAGTCGACGTCGGAGCTGCCGGCACCCGAGGTGTCGTACAGGTCGGGCAGGCCGAGGTCGTGGCCGTACTCGTGCGCGAACACGCCCACGCCCGAGTCCTCGGGCTGCACGATGTAGTTCGACAGCATGAGGTCGGTGCCTGGGATCTTCGCCCCGCCGGTGACCGCCGAGGAGTGCGCCCAGATGGCGTAGGTGCCCTCGGCGCCGCCACCGCCCGACTTGTCTTCACCGGCGTGCACGAGCACGACGTGGTCGATCACGCCGTCGGGCTCGAGGAAGTTCCCGTCGCCGTCACGGTCGCCCTGGTCCTCGATGTCGTACTCGTCCCACGGGAAGTCGGGCTGCGCGTCAGCGAGGGCCGCCACCGCGTCGATGGGCAGCTGGCCCGGACCGAGCGGATTCTCGGGGTGACCCTGCATGTCCTGGATCGCGCCGGCCTCGTACTCGCCCTCCTCGTTCAGGAAGCAGAGGCTCGCGCCGTAGTACGCCTCGGAGTGCGGCACGGTGACCCACGGGGTGGCTTCACCGGTCACGGTGTAGGCGCCTCGCGACATCTCCTCGTACATGGCCTTCATCGTGTAGCCCGAGATGTCGATGCCGGGCTGGCCGTCGGGGCCGGTGAGGTCGGGACGCACACGCTCCGTGATGCCTTCGTCGGTGAAGAGCATCTTGTTGAAGTGCTCCGACGAGAAGTCGGGCACCCACATCGTGTTGTTGTCCTCGAGCTCGTAGGTGGCCGGGTCGGGGATGTTGTTGTGGAGCGGGCCGTTCTGCACGTTGCCGGGTACGCATTCCGTCGCCCCGAACGCCTCCGGCACGTACGAGCCGGTGAAGTCGTCGTTCGCCGTCGTGCTGAACTCGACGAGGATCGTGAGGAGCTTCGCCTCCTGCGTCGACGTCGAGCTCTTCAGGTTCTTCAGCTCCTTCGGGCTCTTGCCGGTCTCGATCGACGTCGCCTCGAGCTTCGCCAGGCCGCGGGCAGCCGTGGGGTTGCCCTGGCTGAACTTGCGATCGAGGGCGTCGGCCTTCTCGATGGCGGCGTTCGCCCCCTCCGTGCTCCGGCCGGATGCGATCGATCCCACGATCTCATCGGTGCCGAAGGCGACTTCGGCACGCGGCGAGACGTAGTTCATGTAGTACTCCGAGTCGCTGATCACCGGGGTGGTGACCGGACCCGCTGCGACGGCTGCCCCGCTCGCACCCGCAGTCGCCAAACCGGCGGCGACGAGCGCGAACACTGGGATCACCGCCACCGCGCGCCTGCGCGCGCGTGTGGTCGTTCCAGACATGCATCTCCCTCCGAGTGCCGACGCGGGGTCGCCGCCCCGGCACGAACGAACGCCCGCCTGATGGCGACGGACGTACCCGGAATCCTGCCGTGCGATTCGGTGGCTACGGAAGAGCTCTGTGAAAACTCGATCGATCACGCACGTCTGTTGCTCGGGCACGCATGTTTTCGTCGTCGGATGCCGCCACGTCGCGCAGCTTCGATCGTTGCCCGCGCGGGAGATGCATGCTAGATGCGTTCACTGCATCCATGCCACGGAACGAGCCGTGTCAGCCGAGGAGCAGGTTGCGCAGCTGGTCGGTCGAGTGCACGGTCGCGATGGCGTCGCCGGCCTCCTCAGGGCCGCCGTAGCCCCACTCGACCATGATCGTGGGCACGCCGTTGGCGAGGGCGCCGAGCGTGTCGTACCCGCGGTCGCCGACCATGACGGCCGCGCCGGTGTCGACCCCGAGCGACTGGAGGCGTCGCAGCGCCTCGGCGACGACGTCGGCCTTGGTGCTGCGCTCCTCGTCGTCGCTCGCGCCGGCGATGACCGTGAAGTACTGGCTGAGGCCGTGGTGGTCGAGCACCGCGCGCGCCATCGACTCGGGCTTGGAGGTGGCGAGGGCGACGGGAACGCCGGCCGCATGCAGCCGCTCGAGCACGTGCGTGACGCCGGGGAACACGGGGGAGCGGAGCACGTGGTCGCCGTAGTGGTCGCGGTAGACGTTGAGTGCCTCCCACGCCTCGGCGTCGGTGAATCCCGCGGTCATGCGCAGGCTGTCGAGGAGCGGCGGACCCACGTAGGCGCGCAGCACCTCCTCCGACGGCGCCTCGAGTCCCATCTCCGTGAACATGTGCGCGAGCGACGCGGTGATGTCGGACGCCGAGTCGACGATCGTGCCGTCGAGATCGAACAGCACGGTCGACCAGGTGCGGGTCGGCGCGATGGTCTGGGTGGGGAGGGTGGAAGTCACCGTGACATCCTATGGGTACATTCCCTGAGACTTTCTCAGGGAAGAGAACGCTCTCACGCCGTCGTCGTCATGACAAGAGGGTTCTCAGAACAGGCGCGCGTGGCCGCTCTCGATGCCGCGCATGGCGTCGTAGTCGAGCACGACGCAGCGGATGCCTCGGTCCTCCGCGAGCGTGCGGGCCTGCGGCTTGATCTCCTGCGCGGCGAACACGCCGGTCACGGGCGCGAGCCGCGGGTCGCGGTTCATGAGCTCGAGGTAGCGGCTGAGCTGCTCGACGCCGTCGATGTCGCCGCGGCGCTTGAGTTCGACCGCGACCGAGGCGCCCGCCGCATCCGTCGCCAGGATGTCGACCGGGCCGATGGCCGTCATGTACTCACGACGCACGAGCCGGTGTCCCTCGCCGAGGAGCTCGATCTGCTCGGCGAGCAGCTGCTGCAGGTGCGCCTCGACGCCGTCTTTCACGAGGCCTGGGTCGGCGCCGAGCTCGTGCGCGGAGTCGTGCAGCACCTCGTGGATCGACACCACGAGCTGGTCGGCGGTCTTCTCATGGGTGACCTTCCACACCTCGACGATGCCGACGGCGCGCTGCTCGTCGTCGGGGTCGGCGGCCTCGAGCGTGCACGGAGGGCTCATCCAGTTGAGCGGCTTGTAGCTGCCGCCGTCGGAGTGCACGAGCAGCGAGCCGTCGCCCTTGACCATGAGCAGCCGGGTCGCGAGGGGCAGGTGGGCGGAGAGTCGCCCCGCGTAGTCGACGGAGCAACGGGCGATGACGAGGCGCACCTGTCGAGTGTACGGCGAGCCGCCGACGCGAGCGGATGACGCGAGCGGATGCCGCGAGCGGATGCCGCTGCCTCACCCCTCCGCGGCGGCGCGCGGCCCCGTGCGTTCCCGCGCGGCCGGCGCCGCGAGCCCGGCCATCACCATGAGCACGAGGATCACGAGCAGCGCGTTGAGGATGCCGAACTGCTGCCCGAGGAATCCGAGGAAGGGGGGCCCGACGAGGAACGCGCAGTACCCGATGATCGCGACGGCACTCACGCGGGCGGCCGACAGGCGCCGCTCGGGCACGTCGGCCGCCGCCGACATGCCGACGGGGAACCCGAGCGAGGCGCCGACGCCCCAGAGCACGGTGCCGACGATGAGCATCCAGGTCTCGGTGCCGTAGATGAAGAGGGCGAGGCCGGCCACGCCCGTCGCCGCGAGCACCCGCAGCGTGGGCACGCGGCCGAACCGGTCGATCACGGGGCCGCCGAGCACTCGTGCTGCGGTCATCGCGATCGTGAAGACGGTGAACACGGCGGCGCCGATGGTGGCGTCGAACCCGTGCCCGTCGACGACGGCGAGCGCGAGCCAGTCGTTGGCGCTGCCTTCGGCGAAGGCCATGCCGAGCATGATCACGCCGATGAGGAGGAGCCGCAGGTCGGCCCACACGGCGAGGCTCTCGCGCACCCGTTGCCCCAAGGGCGCGCGCGTTGCGTCGTCCTGCTCGTGGTGCGGCGGCTGCGCCGGGACGGACCGCACGGCCACCACCGAGGCGATCGCGACGAGCAGCGCCATGCCGGCGAGATGCCAGGAGAGCGGGATGCCGAGAGCGGATGCCGCGGCTGCGAGTCCGGCGCCGGCGACCGTGCCGAAGCTGAAGAACGCGTGCATGAGGGGCATCAGGGTGCGCCCGATCGCACGCTCGGCCTCGGCGCCCTCGACGTTCATCATGACGTCGACGGCCCCGTTGCCGAAGCCGAAGAGCGCAAGACCGATGACGACGAGAAGCACCGACGGCGTCGCCGATCCGCCGAAGCCCACGAACACCAGCCCGACCGAGACGATGATCATCACACCCGCCATGCCCACCCGCGGGCCGAGACGGTTGAGCAGCCACGGAGCGACGATGAGCCCGAGGATCGAGGCGATCGATCCGCTGAGGATCACGAACCCCACGCCCTGGGTGGTGAGCTCGGTGTGGTCGCGGATCGACGGGATGCGGGCCATCCAACTCGCGAGGCTGAAGCCCGAGACGAAGAAGACGGCGAAGATCGCGTTCCGCCACGCGATGAGCTCGCGCGGGGTGCGTTCGGTCTCGGCGGTCATCGGCGGCGTTCCGGTCATCGGCTCTGCTTCGTCATCGGTTGTGGTCCCGGGTGCGTGGGGCTGTCGAATCGATTCGATCTTCGATTCGAGAACGATATCGGGCGTGTCGGGCGACCGCAAGGGCACCGGTGGGCGATCGCGCGAGGTCATGGCGACGGGCGCTGCGGCATCCGTCGCTACCATGAAGGCACTGGCGCTCGGCGCACCCGGACACGACCCGGGAACCGACCCAGAGCCGGAACACCCCCCGGCTCGAGTACCAGAGACGACGAGGTTGTATCGATGAAGGCCCTCCGCAAACCCGCACCCGGCGCCGGCCTGGAGTACGTCGATCGACCGGAGCCCGAGCCCGGCCCCGCCGACGTGAAGATACGGGTGCTGCGCACGGGCATCTGCGGCACCGACCTGCACATCGAGCAGTGGGACGACTGGGCCGCGGCCGAGATCCGCACGCCGCTGATCCCCGGCCACGAGTTCTACGGCGAGGTCGTCGAGGTGGGCGAGCTCGTGCACGACGTCGCCGTGGGCGACCATGTCTCTGGGGAGGGCCACATCGTCTGCGGCATGTGCCGCAACTGCCGCGCCGGACGCCGGCAGATGTGCATCCGCACCAAGGGCGTCGGCCTGCACCGGGACGGCGCGTTCGCGGAGTTCATCGTGATCCCCGGCGAGAACGTGTGGGTCCACCACGCGGACATCGCACCCGAGGTCGGCGCGATCTTCGATCCGTTCGGCAACGCCGTGCACACCGCGCTCGCGTTCTCGGTCGTCGGCGAGGACGTGCTGGTCACGGGCTGCGGGCCCATCGGCCTCATGTCGATCGCGGTCGCCCGGCACGTGGGCGCACGCTTCATCGTCGCGAGCGACGTGAGCCCCGCTCGCCTCGAGCTGGCGATGCGGATGGGAGCGGATGCCACGGTCGACGTGTCGCGTGAACGCATCCGCGACGTGCAGCCGCGCCTGGGCATGCGCGAAGGCTTCGATGTCGGCTTCGAGATGTCGGGAGCTCCAGCGGCGCTGCCCGAGATGATCGAGAACATGAATCACGGCGGCCGCATCGCCCTGCTCGGCCTTCCCGCCGATCCGTTCGCGATCGACTGGGGCAAGGTCGTGACCCACATGCTCACAATGAAGGGCATCTACGGTCGCGAGATGTTCGAGACGTGGAACTCCATGAGCGCGATGCTGCAGACGAGCGCCGAGTTGCGCTCGCGGGTCGCATCCATCATCAGCGACCGCTACCCGGCGCGCGAGTGGCGTGCCGCGTTCGACGCCGCGGAATCGGGCGGCGTCGGCAAGGTCATCCTCGATTGGACGGAGGTCTGAGCATGTACGGATCGGTGCAGGCGCAGTTGCGCGCGGAACTCGACGAGATCGAGGCCGCCGGACTCACGAAGCGGGAGCGCGGCATCCACGGCCCGCAGTCCTCCGAGATCGAGGTCGCCGACCGCGAGGTGCTGAACTTCTGCGCGAACAACTACCTCGGCCTCGCGAACGACCCCCGAATCGTCGCCGCCGCGCACCGCGGCCTCGACGAGTGGGGCTACGGACTCGCGAGCGTGCGGTTCATCTGCGGCACCCAGGAGTTGCACCTCGAGCTCGAGCGGCGGGTGTCGGAATTCCTCGGCTACGACGACACGATCCTGTTCTCGTCGTGCTTCGATGCGAACGGCGGCGTCTTCGAGGTGCTCTTCGGGCCGGATGACGCGATCATCTCGGATGAGCTCAACCACGCGTCGATCATCGACGGCATCCGGCTCTCGAAGGCGCAGCGCCACCGCTACCGGAACCGCGACCTCGCAGATCTCGAGGCGCAGCTGAAGGCGGCATCCGGAGCCCGCCGTCGGGTCATCGTGACCGACGGCGTGTTCTCGATGGACGGCTACCTCGCGCCGCTGAAGGAGATCTGCGACCTCGCCGACCGGTACGACGCGCTCGTCTTCGTCGACGACTCGCATGCGGTCGGCTTCGTCGGGGAGCACGGCCGGGGCACCCCCGAGTACTGCGGGGTGGAGGGCAGGGTCGACATCACGACCGGCACGTTCGGCAAGGCGCTCGGCGGGGCATCCGGCGGCTACGTCGCCGCCCGACAGGAGATCGTCGACCTCCTGCGCCAGCGTGCACGGCCGTACCTGTTCTCGAACACGCTCGCGCCGATGATCGTCGCGGGCACCCTCGAGGCCCTGACGCTCGTGTCGGAGTCGGGCGACCTGCGCGCTCGTCTCACCGCGAACGCGGCGCTGTTCCGCTCGTTGATGACGGATGCCGGCTTCGACCTGCTGCCCGGCTCGCATCCCATCGTGCCGGTGATGTTCGGCGATGCGGCGCTCACGGCGCGCATCGCCGACGCGCTGCAGGAGCGGGGCGTCTACGTGACGGCGTTCAGCTACCCCGTGGTGCCGAAGGGGAAGGCGCGCATCCGCGTGCAACTGTCGGCGGCGCACTCCGAGGACGAGGTGCGGCGCTGCGTCGCCGCGTTCGTCGCCGCGCGCGACGCGGTGGGCTGACCTCCACTCGGTGGCCGCCCTCGCCACCCATACCCGCGCCGCCGGCGTCGCAATCTGCGGATATACGATCCGACACCCCGGGCGATCCGACGCGCCCAGGGCGCGTCGGATCGTATATCCGCAGAAAGGAGCGCGAAGCGGGCGGCTCGAATCGATTCGACCGTAGAATCGTAGACGTGACCCGCGAACCCGCAACCACGACCGGCGCCATCACGCGCCCGACCCTCGCCGACGTCGCGGCGAAGGCCGGCGTCTCCGCGTCGACCGCGTCGCTCGCCTTCAGCGGCTCGGGTCCGGTGTCGGATGCCACGAAGGAACGCGTCCTCGCCGCGGCATCCGAGCTCGGCTACGGCGGCCCCGACCCGCGTGCCCGCTCGCTGCGGCAGGGACGCTCGGGCATCGTCGGCGTGGTGCTCGCCGAACGGCTGCGCGCCGCGTTCCTCGACCCCGTGAACATCCAGATGCTCGACGGCATCACCGAGGGCATCGCGCCGCTCGGCGCGGGCCTGCTGCTGCTCACCGACCTCGGCGAGGAGGGCGGCAACGCGGTCGGCATCGAGAGCGCGCCAGTCGACGCGGTGGTGCTCATCGGCTGCAGCCCCCGGGTCGGCCGTTCCGTCGAGGTGCTGCGACGCCGGGGCATCCCCGCCGTCGCGATCGAAGGCGCCGTGGGCGAGGACATCCCCGAGATCTCCATCGACAACCGCGAGGCCACGCGCCGCGGCGCCGAGTACCTGCGCGAGCTGGGCCACGCGGATGTCGCGATCGTCACGCTCCCGTTCGATCCGGCCCGAACGCGCGGCCCCCTCACGCCCGATGTCGAGCGCGGCAGCACGGTCGACACCGCGAGCGAGCGGCTGCGCGGCGCTCGTGACGTCTTCCCCGAGATCACCGGTCGCGTCGCCGCGACGAGCTCCATCGAGGAGGGACGCGAGGCTGCGAAGGTGCTGCTCGCCGACGAGGCACAGCGGCCGACGGCGATCATCGCGCAGAGCGACCTGCTCGCCGCGGGCGTCGTGCTCGCCGCCGAGGAGCTCGGCATGTCGGTTCCGGGCGATCTCAGCGTGCTCGGGTTCGACGGCATCCGCGTCGACGGGCTGCTGCACGACCTCACCACGCTCGTTCAGCCGTCGGTCGCCAAGGGGCACGCGGCGGGCGAGGCGGTCGTCAGTCTCCTCCGGGGCGAGTCACCCGACTCCAGGTGCTTCACGAGCACGCTGCATGTCGGCGACACGACCGCCCCTCCGCGCTCCGCCGCTGCCCGGAGCTGATTCACGGCGCTGATGGCCGCGCCAACGACCCCGCTCCTAGGCTGACGCCATGAGCATCGACCTCGAAGCGATCTACCGCGACCTGCACGCGAACCCCGAGCTCTCGTTCCAGGAGCATCGAACCTCGGCAATCGTCGCCGATCAGCTTCGCTCCTTCGGCTACGACGTGACGACCCACGTCGCCAGGACCGGCGTCCTCGGACTCCTCCACAACGGCGACGGGCCCACCGTGCTGCTCCGCGCCGACATGGACGCGCTTCCCGTCGAGGAGGCGACGGGACTGCCCTACGCGAGCACCGCACGCGGTACCGACCCAGAGGGCAACGACGTTCCGGTCATGCACGCGTGCGGCCACGACGTGCACGTCACCTGCCTGCTCGGCGCGGCGGAGCGACTCGCGGCCGACCGCAGCAGTTGGGCCGGCACCCTCGCCGTGGTCTTCCAGCCCGCCGAGGAATGGGGCGGCGGAGCCGAGGCGATGATCGCCGACGGCCTCTTCGAGCGGATGCCGCGGCCCGACGTCGTGCTCGGCCAGCACGTCGCGCCGTTCCCGGCCGGGTTCGCCGGAGTGCATGCGGGTCCGTTCTTCGCCGGCGCCGACTCGCTCACGGTCCGTATCCACGGCGCCGGCGGCCATGGCTCGCGACCCGAGACCACCGTCGACCCGGTCTACCTCGCGGCGTCGACCACCGTGCGCCTGCAGGGCATCGTCGCGCGCGAGGTCGCGTCGACGGATGCCGCGGTCGTCACGGTCGGGCAGTTGCACGCGGGAACGAAGCACAACATCATCCCGTCGGAGGCGATGCTCGGACTCAGCGTGCGCTCCTTCGACGAGGCCGTGCGCGAGAAGGTGCTGGCATCGATCGAGCGGATCGTGAGGGCCGAGGCCGCGGCATCCGGCGCCCCGAGGGACCCCGAGATCGTGTTCGCCGAGCGGTTCCCGGTGACCGTCAACGACCCCGCCGCGACCGAGCGCACGGCGGGCGCGCTGCGTGCGGTCCTCGGCGCGGAACGCGTGATCGACCCGGGTCTCGTCTCGGCGAGCGAAGACGTGGGCGTGCTCGCGACCTCTTCGGAGGCCCCGCTGTGCTACTGGCTGCTCGGCGGCCTGGATCCGGCGCTGTTCGGCGACGCCATGCGGTCAGGGCGCATGCCCGAGGATGTCCCCTCGAACCACTCGCCGCATTTCGCCCCCGTCATCGAGCCCACCCTTTCGGTCGGCGTCACGGCACTCGTCGCGGCCGCCCGCGAGTGGCTCGCGAAGGGTTGAGCCGGCGAGGGCCGAAGCCGAACCCGATGCCCGGGCGCTTGCGTGAAGCTCAGGCCCGCGCGCCGGTTACCATCCATGCCGTGCCGCGCGCCCGCCACGACAGCGTCGCCGCCCGTGCCGCGAGGTAGCCGATCGCGAACGCGGCCATGAGCCACGCCGGTCCGGCGGCGCCGGCCGGTGCGATCGCGACGATCCAGAGTGCCAGCGGCACGAACACCGCGAGGTTCACGAGCCCCGTCCATGCGAGGTATCGCGCGTCGCCGGCGCCGATCAGCACGCCGTCGAGGACGAACACGACGCCCCCCAGCGGCGCCGAGATCCCGAGCACGACGAGCGTCATCGGCAGGAGGGCAGCCACGTCGGCGGAACTCGTGAACACCGCGGGCAGCACCCAGGCCGAGGCGATCACGAGGGCACCGAGCGCGGCACCGCTTGCGGCGCCCCACTGCAGGCACCGGCGCAGCACGGCCCGCACCGAGGCCACGTCGCCGGCGCCGAGTCCCAGTCCGATGAGCGCCTGCGCGGCGATCGCGAGTGCGTCGAGTGCGAACCCGATGGTGAAGTACAGCGTCATCGCCACCTGGAACGCCGCGAGCGCGTTGGAGCCGAGCGAGGTCGCCGCCCACGTGGCGAGCAGCAGGGCCGCCCGAAGGCTCACGGTGCGAAGCAGCAGCCACCCGCCCGAGGCGGCGCCGCGCAGCACGCCGGCGTGATGCGGCCACGGGCTCGCACCCACCCGAGCGGCATGGCGGGCGATGACCACCACGTAGACGGCGACCATGCCCCACTGCGCGACGACCGTGCCGATCGCCGACCCGGCGATGCCCCAGCCCAGGACGTAGATGAACACGTAGTTGAGCGCGATGTTCGCCGCGAACCCGATGCCCGCCACCCAGAGCGGAGTGCGCGTGTCCTGCAGCCCGCGCAGGAGTCCGGTCGCGGCGAACACCACCAGCATGGCGGGAAGCCCCGCCATGGAGATCGCGAGATACACGGATGCCGCGGCCGCGACCTCGTCGGCCGCGCCGAACGCCCCCACCAGCGCGGGGGCGGCGAACCATCCGGCGGCAGCGAGCACGGCGCCGAGTCCGAGCGCGAGCCAGACCCCGTCGATCCCGGATGCCACGGCACCGCGTTCGTCGCCCGTGCCGAGGCGGCGCGCCACGGCGGGGGTCGTGGCGTAGGCGAGGAACACCATGAGCCCGATGATCGTCTGCAGGATCGCGCTCGCGAGGCCGAGTCCCGCGAGCGGCGTCGCCCCGAGGTGGCCGACCATGGCGGTGTCGGCGAGCAGGAACAGCGGTTCGGCGACGAGCGCGCCCAGGGCGGGCACGGCGAGGCGCAGGATGTCGCGGTCGACGGCGCGACGAGAGTCGGTGGTGCTCATGACGTCACGAGCCTATGCGCGACCGGCGACGGCGTGCGGCTGCGGCATCCGCTCAGTGCTTCTCGATGATCTCCTTGCCGAGCGGCGCGAGCGAGACGGGGATGAGTTTGAAGTTCGCGATGCCGAGCGGAATGCCGATGATCGTGAGGCACATCAGCACGCCCGTGAGGAGGTGCTCGAGCGCGAGCCACCAGCCGGCGAAGATCACCCAGATCACGTTGCCGATGAACGACCAGGCGCCCGAGGTCGGCTTCGAGATCACCTCGCGACCGAACGGCCACACGGCGTAGTTCGCGATGCGGAACGCGGCGAGCCCCCAGGGGATCGTGACGATGAGCACGCACATGATGAGCCCCGCCACCACGTAGCCGATCCACAGCCAGATGCCGGCGAGCACGAACCAGATGACGTTCAGCAGGGTGTTCATGTCACGCCCATCCAACCACTTCGTCGCCGATGGGGCGAGGAAGCCACCCTGCGAGTGCGCCGAGAGACGCGCAGCCGCGGCGTCCGTCGTGAGGCACCTCCCCCGTAGGCTGTGGGGATGACGAAGCTTCCCTCAGGCATCGCGGTGGATGAACTCGACGAGGGGGTGCGTCCGCAGGACGACCTCTTCCGGCACGTCAACGGCAAGTGGATCGAACGCACCGAGATCCCCGCCGACAAGGCCCGCTACGGCTCGTTCCTCGTGCTGCACGAGGAGGCCGAGCAGGCCGTGCGCGAGATCATCGAGGAGGCCCAGCAGGCCGAGTCTGGCACAGAGGCGCGCAAGGTCGGCGACCTCTACGCGAGCTTCATGGACGAGCAGCACGTGAACCTCCTCGGTGCGACGCCGATCGCCGGACAACTCGTCGACGTGGCGCTCATCGGCTCCGTCGAGAACTTCCTCGGCACCCTGGGCCGGCTCGAGCGCCAGGGCGTCTCCGGCTTCGTCCAGCTCTACGTCGACAACGACCCCGGTGACCCCGAGCGCTACCTCGTGTTCGTCGAGCAGGGCGGTATCGGCCTGCCCGACGAGAGCTACTTCCGCGAGGAGCGCTTCGAGAGCGTGCGCGAGGCGTACCGGTCGCACCTCGAGCGCATGCTCGGGCTCGCCCAGCTCGACGACGCGGCCGGCCGTGCCGCTCGCGTGTACGAGCTCGAGACCGACCTCGCCAAGGTGCACTGGAACAACGTCGACACGCGCGACAGCCACAAGACGTACAACCTGTATCAGTGGGCGGATGCCGCGGCCGCCGCATCCGGTTCCGCCGAGCCCGGTCGACGCGTCGACCTGCAGGTGTGGCGCGACTCGATGGGCGTGCCCGCGGGTGCCTTCGACGAGCTCGTGCTGCGCGAGCCCTCCTTCGTCGAAGGGCTCGGTGCGCTCCTCACCGAGGAGCGGCTGCCGGCTTGGAAGGACTGGCTCGCCTGGCAGGTGATCCGCTCGAGCGCGGCCTACCTCTCGAACGACTTCGTCGAGGCGAACTTCGACTTCTACGGGCGCACCCTCAGCGGCACACCGCAGCTGCGCGAGCGTTGGAAGCGCGGCGTCTCACTCGTCGAGGGCGCCATGGGTGAGGCCGTCGGGCACATCTACGTGGAGCGCCACTTCCCGCCGGCCGCGAAGGCCGCCATGGACGACCTCGTCGCGAACCTCGTCGAGGCGTACCGGCAGTCGATCTCCGCGCTCGAATGGATGGGCGACGGAACCAGGGCGAAGGCCCTCGAGAAGCTCGAGAAGTTCACCCCGAAGATCGGCTACCCCGTGAAGTGGCGCGACTACTCCGCGCTCGAGATCGACGCATCCGACCTCATCGGCAACGTACGCGCCACCGCCGAGTACGAGTTCAACCGCGAACTCGGCAAGATCGGCAAGCCCATCGACCGCGACGAGTGGTTCATGACGCCGCAGACGATCAACGCCTATTACAACCCGGGATTCAACGAGATCGTCTTCCCGGCTGCGATCCTGCAGTATCCGTTCTTCGACGCCACGCGGGATGCCGCAGCGAACTACGGCGCGATCGGCGCCGTCATCGGCCACGAGATCGGGCACGGATTCGACGACCAGGGCTCCAAGTACGACGGCGACGGACGGCTCATCGACTGGTGGAGCGAGTCCGACCGGTCGGCGTTCGAGGAGCGCACCAAGGCGCTCATCGATCAGTACGACGCGCTCGCGCCCGACCAGGTGCCCGACCACCACGTGAACGGCGCGCTGACGATCGGTGAGAACATCGGCGACCTCGGCGGGCTCGCGATCGCCTGGAAGGCCTACCGACTCTCGCTCGGGAAGGTCAAGCCGCCCGTGATCGACGGCCTGACCGGTGCGCAGCGGTTCTTCCTGTCCTGGGCGCAGGCGTGGCAGATGAAGGGCCGCGACGAGGAGGTCATCCGACTCCTCGCCATCGACCCGCACTCGCCGAACGAGTTCCGCTGCAACCAGATCGTGCGCAACATCGAGGAGTTCTACGACGCCTTCGACGTCACCGAGCGCGATGCCCTCTGGCTCGACCCGGCCCAGCGCGTCACCATCTGGTAGGCGCCGGGCCGGTGGGCTGGGTCTGGGCCGTGTCGCCGTGCGCCGGGCCCCGGATCAGTTCGTGACCGAGATGTCGCCGACGCCCGAGGTGAAGTCGTAGTGGCGGGCCGCCGACGGGTCGTTCGGCACCTCGAGCTCGAGGTCGCCGATCGTCGTGTCCGCGCTCACGGCGTACCGGCCGTCGGGGAGCTTCACGGTCACCTCGCCGGTGTCGGTGTCGACGTCGATGCCGTCAGGCAGCGCATCGAGTTCGAGCGTGATGTCGCCGATGGCGGACTCCGCGGTCATCGCTCCGGCCGTGCTGAAGCGCGTCACGTCGATGTCGCCGGCGGTGGTGCGCACGTCGACGGATGCCGCGGCGCCGTGCAGCTCGATGTCGCCGACGTCGCTCCGGGCGGTCACGCCGCCGAACTCGCCGGTCGCCCGGATGTCGCCGACGTCGGTGCTCACCGCGAACGCCACGTCGCCCTCGAGCGAGGCGGGCAGTACGAGTTCGAGGCGCGGGCTGCGGGGGCCGAGCCACGGCCACCACTGCGGCAAGCCGACCTCGCGCACGTGTCGCAGCGAGATGTGCAGGGTGTCGCCGCGCACCTCGTGGTCGAGGTGGAGGCGCGCCCGGGAGTCGCCCTGACGGAGCGTGAGCTCGCTGCGGTCGAGGTCCCGGTAGGTGATGTCCACGTCGGCGAGGTCGCTGTCGAGCACGACCGAGTCGAAGGATTCGTCGATCTCCCAGGTGCCCGAGGCATCCGGCCGGGTCGCCGCGCGAACGGCGCCCACGACGAGCCAGACGATCAGTGCGGCGATGACCACCCCGGCGACGATCAACGCCACGTTTCGGCCGGTGCGGGAGGAGTTCGGGGGTGCGGTTGTCGTCATGATGGCTTCCTGCTCAAGGCCGCCGAAGCGGCATCCGATGGGATAGCACTCACGCTAGGAACCGCTGGCGAAGCGCGGGAGCAGGGGAGCCGCCCACTCCCGCGGGGGTTAACCCCCGCCACGCTCGGCGGGTGCGTTCGGAGGAGCATCGGGGCGTTCTACACTGGCTTCGGAGTGACTCCCGATGACGCCCGTCGGTTCGATCCGGCCGAGCGGGCGACGATCTGGCAGCCCACCCGCCGCAACCGTCCAGTCCGTAAGTTTCGTGCGCGCCGCAGACCGCGGTGGGGGAGCGCCGACCGTCCGAGGAAGATCGTGCAATCACCGTGGTGACGTCGTCGCAGGAATCCGAGCGACGGGCGCGGCACGCCTCCGTACGGCTCGGACGCCATCGCACCGACGAGCAGAACGAGAGTTTCGCGCGCGGGTTCAACATCCTGGGCGAGCTCGCGCTCGCCGGCGTGCAGGTGTCGGCCCGGGCCACCGACCTCGCCACCGGCAAGGTGCTGTTCTCGGTCGACGACCACGTGGTGATGCCCACGGCGTCCATCGGCAAGGTGCTGCTGCTCGTCGAGGTGGCCACACGGCTCTCGGGCACCACGCCCGAGACGTTCACGGTGCTCGATCGCGCGCCGAGCGACGCGGTCGGCGACTCCGGCATCTGGCAGCACCTGCAGTCACCGTCGCTGCCCATCGCCGACCTCGCCGCCCTCATCGGCGCCACGAGTGACAACCTCGCCACGAACGTGCTCATCCGCCACGTCGGACTCGAGGCCGTGCGCTCCCGCACGGAGGCGCTCGGGCTCACCCGCACGGCCCTCCTCGACCTCGTGCGCGATCACCGCGGACCTGACGATGCCCCGCAGCTGTCGATCGGCTCGGCGAAGGAACTGACGTGGCTGTTCGCGTCCCTCGCCCGCGGTGAGATCGTGAGCCCCGAGGTGTCGCAGCGGGTCGTCGGCTGGCTCTCGCTCAACGCCGACCTGTCGCTCGTCGCGAGTGCGTTCGGCCTCGATCCGCTCGCGCACCGGATGCCCGACCACAACGTGCTGCTCATGAACAAGACCGGCACCGACGGCGGGGTGCGCAGCGAGGTCGGCGTGCTTCGCGGCCCGCGTGCGGGCGTCGCCTACGCCGTGTCGATGTACTTCGCCGACACCATGCTCTCGTCGCGCCTGGCCGTGCTCGACGGCATGCGCCAGGTGGGGCTCGACCTGCTGGAGTACGTGCACTGAGCGGGGCGCGTCATCGTCGCAGCCACGCCTCGATGCCGGCGGCATCGATCGGGAGTGCGGCGGAGAGCACCTCGTGTCCCGTCGGCGTCACGAGGAGGTCGTCCTCGATGCGGACGCCGATGCCCCGCAACTCGGGCGGCACCGTGAGGTCGTTCGCCTGGAAGTAGAGCCCGGGCTCCACAGTGAGCACGGCGCCGGGAGCGAGCGGTTCGGCGAGGTAGCGTTCATCGCCCACCCTCGCGCAGTCATGCACGTCCAGCCCCAGGTGATGGCCGGTGCCGCTCGGCAGGTACCGGCGATGCTGCTGCCCGCCGGGCGACATCGCCTCGTCGACGGAGACGGTGAGGATGCCGAGCTCGTGCAGCGCGGTGGCGATCGACTCGTACGCGGTGGTGCGCATGTCGAGGAAGGACCTCCCCGGCCCGACCTGTGCCATCGCCGCTCGGTGGGCGCGCTCCACCAGGTCGTGCACGGTCCGCTGCGCCGGCGTGAAGGTTCCGTCGACGGGGAGCGTGCGCGTGACGTCGGCGGTGTAGAGCGTGCGCGCCTCGACGCCAGCGTCGATGAGCACGAGCTCTCCGGGCCGCACGGGGCCGTCGCACCGGGTCCAGTGCAACGTGGGAGCGTGCGGGCCGCTGCCGACGACCACCGAGTAGCCGACACCGTTCCCGAACGTCCGGGCGTGCCGCTCGAAGGTCGCCTGCAGCCACCGTTCGCCGCCGAACTCGATCGCGGCGGCGAACTCGTCGGTCACGGCGTGGAAACCCGCCACCGTGGCGTCGACGGCGGACCGAAGCTGCTCGATCTCCCACTCGTCCTTCACGAGCTTGGCCGCCGAGAGCGCGATGGCCAGGTCCACAGATCTCGCGAAGCGGTCGGCGAGGCGGGGTTCGGACGTTCCGGCCGCGAGGGTGCCGGCGGGCAGGGCGTCGAGCGCGTCCTCGAGGGCGTGAACCGGCATGACTTCGATGTCGAGTGCGCTCGACCAGTCGGCAGGTGCCGGCGCCGGTCCGATCCAGAGTTCACCCCGCAGCGGGTCCGTATAGAACGCGTCGTCCGAGCCTGCCGCGACGGGCTCGGGGAGGAAGAGGGTGGCTTCGTGGCCCGTCCCGACGGGCGTCATGACGAGGACGGCACCCTCGGCCTGGCAGGACGTCAACCACACGAAGTCGCTGTCGGCGCGGAAGGGGTACTCGGTGTCGTTCGAGCGCACGAGGGACCGACCGGAGGCTACGACGATCGCGCGACCCGGAAACTGCTCGCCGAGCTTCGCACGATGCGCTCGTGCCGCGGCGCCGGCGCCGGCGGCGACGTCGGTTCGACGGTCGAGTGGCCCCCACGCGCTCGCCATGTATTCGCGGAACACTTCGGTGGCGGGAAGCGGCTGGGTGCGCGGATCACGGAAGGTCAGCGGGTCTGGACGCATGGCCCCCAGTAAGGCACCGACTTCGAATGTCCGTCAAGTTGGAATTGTGCGGAAAGGCAGAATGTCATTCACACGACGCGAATTTCGGGCATTCATCCCAAACCTCTCGTCGATGCAGTTGCGATTCCGGACGGAACGTATGCAGTTTGACACCCGTTCCGGCCGCTTCCCAGAATGTGGTCATGACCGGATCGGACCATCAGATCACCCCGCAGGCCCTCGACGTCGACCTCGATCGGCGGGTGTTCGACATGGTCTCCTCGACGGCGAGCATCGTCGATGCTGACGCGCCGACCCGCTTCGTCTACCACGAGGAAGGCGGAGTGCTGTGGGGTGAGTACGTGGGCGACACGGTCGCGGTGGGACGCTTCTGCGGCGTGCGCCGGCGGGGGCGCATCGACATCTCGTTCGTCCATCGTGGTCACGGCGACGGGGACGCCACCAGTGGGAACGCGTCGTCGATCATCACTCGCGACGAGAACGGCGCGCTTCTCCTCATGGAGGAGTTCCTGGGGCCCGATGGCGTGCTGCACACGAGCGTCTGCCGTGAGGTCGTCGCGCCGGCCTGAGGAGTGCGCCGCTCAACGCCGGCGTCGGTCGGGCACTCGCTGTGCGCGCTCGTCGCTCGTGCGCACGAATCGCGTCATGCCGAACCGTTCGCCGGAGTCCTCGACCGAGGAATGCGGCGACCGCGTCATCCGGAGCGAGACCTGGGCTCGTTCCTCGTCCATGAGGAAGACCGTCGTGGTGGCCTTGATGGACGGCCACTGCGCCAACTGCGTCGCCACCAGCTCGTGGATCGCGGCGACATCGGGCGCGCGCACGAGCAGCATGGCGTCATGCTCCCCGGTCGTCACGGCGAAGTACTCGAGTTCCTGCACCGTCGACAGTCGGGCACGGAAATCGGCCCACTGGCTCTGGCGCAGGGTGATGAAGACCATCGCCGCGACCCCGAGCCCGACGGCCGCGGGATCGATCTCGGCATGGACCCCCTTGATGACGCCCGCCCGCGCCAACGCCTCGTACCGGGTGTAGGCATTGGAGCGCGAGATGCCGAGCCGCTCGGCGAGTGCTGCGACCGAGGTGCGGCCGTCATCGCGCAGCAGCTCGAGCATCCGGATGTGCGTGTCATCGAGTTGCATCAGATGCTCCATCTGTCCAGTGCCGGACGCCCGTGTGACCGTGATGTGAAGAGAATATGCGATTCTCATGCAGAGATCGAGACATTTCCACTTCGTTACCCGCTCGTTGTTTGACGAATGACCTCCCCGCCGCTACTTTCTCACTCATCCCTCCAGCCTGAGAAGGAGCACCACCTTGTCACGATCGTTCCGCCGCATCGCCGGCCGCGGCGCCGGGGCCGTCGGCCTCGCCCTCGCCGCCGCGCTCGCCTTCAGCGCCTGCTCCGCTTCCGCCTCGCCCGGGTCCGCTTCGGGAGGTTCGCTCGTGGTCGATGCATCGTTCGACCTCAAGACCGCCGACCCGAACCGCGAATACGAGACGACCGGTTCGATCGTCGCGAAGGCGCTCTACGAGACGCTCCTCACCTTCGACGGTGGAGACGTCACCCAGCCGGTCGACGGGCTCGCGAGCTACGAGATGAACGCCGACAACACGGTGCTGACCCTCACCATGAAGGAGGGGCGCACCTTCTCCGACGGTTCCGAGGTCACCGTCGACGACGCCGTGTTCTCGTTGCAGCGCGTACAGGGCGTGAAGGGCAACCCCTCGTTCCTGCTCGACGGGGTCACCGTGGAGAAGACCTCCGACACGACGCTCACGCTGACCAGCGAGACGCCGAACCCCGCGCTGCCGTTCATCCTCCCGAATCCGGCGCTGAGCGTGGTCAACCAGGACGTCGTCGAGGAGCACGGCGGCACCACCACGCCCGATGACGCGGCCGAGTCGTTCCTGAACTCGACGTCGGCGGGCTCCGGCCCGTACGTCCTGGAGTCCTTCGACGCCGCATCGCAGGTGGTCTTCACGGCCAACCCCGAATACAGCGGCGAGACGCCCGCGTACGAGCGCGTCGTGCTGCGCAACGTGCAGGGACCGACGCAGAAGCTGAACGTCGAGGCGGGCGACTCCCAGGTGGCCCTCGACCTCAACCCCGACCAGGTCGCCGAGATCGACACGTCGAAGGTCTCGATCATCGCGAATCCCTCGCGGTACATGATCTTCCTGTTCCTCAACCAGGACCCGGCGATCAGCGCGGTCACGAGCAACCCGAAGTTCCTCGAGGCGGTCAAGCTCGGCATCGACTACGACAAGATCATCGACCTTGCCGGCGAGGGTTCGGTGCGGCCGGGCGGGTTCATCCCCTCAATCTTCAACGGAGCGCTCGACGCCGCCGACGGCAACCAATACGACGCGGACGCCGCCAAGGCGGCGCTGGCCGAGTCGGGCTACGGAGGCGAAGAGGTCATGCTCAACTTCCCCAACGACATCACCGTCCAGGGGCTGTCGCTGCAGAGCGTGGCGGAGTCGATCCAGGCTCAGTTGAAGTCGGTCGGCATCACCATCACCCTTGCACCGGCGCCCGTCGCCACGGAGCTCGACGCCTATCGCAACGGCAAGGAGACCGTCGGCCTCTGGTACTGGGGCCCCGACTTCCCGGACCCGTCGAACTACCTCGCCTTCACCCCAGGCGAGCTCGTCGGCCTGCGCGCGGGCTGGGCGACCGACGCCGACCCGACGGTGACCGAGCTCGCGGCATCGGCTGTCGCCGCCGCGAATCCCGAGGCCCGCGCCGCCGCGTACGAGGAGCTCCAGACGGCGCAGAACGCGACGGGGCCGTTCATCCCGCTGCTGCAGCCGGCGCAGAACGTGGTCACCGCGACCACGATCACCGAGGTGCCGCTCAACCCGACCTGGACCGTCGACCTTGCCGGAATCAAGTAACGTCGCTCCCCGAGAGCAGGGCGCGCGAGCGGGCATCCACCCGCTCGCGCGCTACCTGGGCATCCGCGCCGCGCTCACCGTGCTCCTGCTGTTCGGAGTGACGCTCGTCACCTTCACGCTCACGAATCTTGTGCCCGCCGACCCTGTGCAGGCCGCTCTCGGGGAGCAGGCCGCAGCCGATCCCGAGATCGTGCAGCAGTTCCGCGAGAACGCCGGACTCGACCAGCCGTTGCCCGTGCGGTATCTGACCTACCTCGGCAATGTCCTGCAGGGTGATCTCGGCGTTTCGCAGCAGACGCGCGCGCCGGTCGCCCAGGACCTCGGCAAGGCTTTCCCGGCCACGGCCGAGCTCGCGATCACCGCGATCCTCATCTCGATCGTCATCGGCGTCGGCCTGGGCACGTGGGCGGCACTGCGTCGTCGCACTATCACCGACCAGATGATCCGAGTCGTGAGTCTCATCGGCATCTCCGTACCGTCGTTCTGGCTCGCGCTCGTCGTCTACTTCGTGTTCTTCTCGCAG
Organism: Agromyces sp. NPDC052230; assembly: GCF_040679595.1. Classification (NCBI taxonomy): domain Bacteria; kingdom Bacillati; phylum Actinomycetota; class Actinomycetes; order Micrococcales; family Microbacteriaceae; genus Agromyces; species Agromyces sp. NPDC052230. The sequence goes on from NZ_JBFAVC010000001.1 coordinate 845,299, forward strand.
CTGCACTGGTTTCCGGGATCCGGTCGGCTCTCGCCGGCGATCATCCCCCCGCCTCGGGTGACCGGCATGTACACGGTCGACTCGCTGCTCGCGGGGCAGTGGGCCACATTCAGCGACGCCGTCGCACATCTCGTCCTGCCGGCGGCGGTGCTCGCGCTCTACACGATCGGCCTCCTGACCCGGTTCGCACGGTCCGCAATCCTCGAAGTGCTCGACCTCGACTACGTGCGGGCGGCGCGCGCAAAGGGGCTGCCCGGACGCGTCGTGGTCACCCGGTACGTCCTCCGTGGGGCGCTGGTACCCATCATCACGGTGCTCGGCGTGGCGTTCGGGTCGCTGCTGTCGGGCACGGTGCTCGTCGAGAAGGTCTACTCGTGGCACGGGTTGGGCGAGTACGCCTACGCGGGGGCCACGAAGCTCGATCTGCCTGCGATCATGGGCGTCGGCCTGATCGTCGGGGCCGTCTACATCGGGCTGAACTTCCTCGTGGACGTGCTGTACGGCGTCATCGACCCGAGAGTGAGGGTGGCGTGAGCGACATCCTCGCGGTCCAGACCCGCCGCAGGGGTCGCCTGCGCCTGCCCGCGCAACTGCGGTCGCCGCTCGCCGTCACGGGCGTGGTCATCGTTGCGCTCTGGCTGCTCATCGCCGTCTTCGCGGGATGGATCCGCCCGTACGACCCGCTCGCCCAGGACTTCGAACGGTTGCTGCCACCCAGCGCCGAGCACTGGTTCGGTACCGACCAAGTCGGGCGGGACGTTCTCTCCCGGGTGATCTCCGGGGCGCAGATCTCGCCTCCGCTCGCCCTCATGCTCGTCGTGTTCGCGATGCTCATCGGCTCACTGCTCGGCGCCATCGCCGGGTACTTCGGCAAGGCGCTCGACGAGACGATCATGCGTATCGCCGACCTCGTGTTCGCGTTCCCGACGATCATCCTCGCGATGGTCATCGCGGCGGCGCTCGGCCCAAGCCTGACCAATGCCGTCATCGCCATGCTGATCGTGTCGTGGCCCGCATACGCTCGCGTCACCAGGTCACTCGTGCTCGGAGCCCGCAACGCGGAATACGTGATCGCCGGCCGGCTCCTCGGGAACGGACCGTTCACGTCGCTCGGCAAGGACATCCTGCCGAACGTGGTGTCACCGGTGATCGTGCTCGCCACCCTCGATGTCGGCACCGCGATCCTGCTCCTCTCGGGACTGTCGTTCCTCGGCCTCGGTGCCGTTCCGCCGACACCGGACTGGGGCGCGATGGTCGCCGATGGCGTGCAGAACTTCTCGTCGTGGTGGATCGCCGCGTTCCCCGGCCTCGCCATCCTGAGCGTGGTGCTCGCATTCAACTTCCTCGGAGATGCGCTCCGTGACGCGCTCGATCCACGGTCGCAGGAAGCCGTGCAGGGGAGGACCCTATGAGCGCCGACACGCCCGGCGGGGTCGTCATCTCGGATCTCACGCTCGCCTTCGGGCGGGGAGATGCTCGTCGGGAGATCCTCCGAGGCATCGATCTCGAGGTGCCGGCCGGGCGCATCACCGGGCTCGCCGGTGAATCCGGCTCGGGGAAGACGATGACCGGCCTCGCCGTATGCGGGCTGCTGCCGGCAGGGTCGCACCTCGGCGGCAGCATCCGGTTCGAGGGGAATGAGCTCATCGGCCTGAAGCAACGAGCGATGAACGCGTATCGCGGGGCGAAGATCGCCATGATCTTCCAGGATCCGATCGCGAGCCTGCACCCCATGCTCGACATCGAGGCCCAGCTCGTCGATCACTACCGTCATCACACGGGTGCTTCGAAGACCGCCGCACGAGCCCGCGCCCTCGAGATGCTCGGACTCGTCGCGGTACCTCATCCGGTGGCCGCGCTCAGCAAGTACCCGCACCAGTTCTCGGGAGGGCAGCTGCAACGGATCGCCATCGCGTCCGCGCTCATGTGCGAACCATCGGTGCTCATCGCCGACGAACCGACCACGGCACTCGATGTCACGGTGCAGGCGGGGATCCTGCGCCTCCTGCGTCGACTCTGCGACGAGCTCGGCATCGCCATCGTGCTGGTCACCCACGACCTCGGGGTGATGTCGGCGCTCGCTGACACGATCGCGGTCATGCGGCACGGCGAGATCGTGGAGCACGGAGATCGGTACCAGGTCATCACGGCGCCACGGCATCCGTACACCAGGTCGCTCATCGACGCGCTCCCCGAGGTGGGCTCGCACGCCGGCGCTCTGGCCGGCGGTTCCAACGGAATCGAGGCAGCCTCATGACCCTGCTGGGACTCGACGACCTGCGGGTCACGTACAGGCTGCCGGGGCGGGGGCAGCTCAACGCGGTCGACGGGGTGAGCTTCGATCTCGAGCCGCGTCAGGTGCTCGGGCTCGTCGGCGAGTCGGGGTGCGGCAAATCGACGCTCGCTCGCGCTGTGTGCGGGCTCGTGCCGATCTCAGGCGGGTCGATCTCATTCAACGGCAGACCGGTCGTTTCGCTCGGTCTCCGACGGCGTGACCCGGCGCTGATGCGAATCCAGATGGTGTTCCAGAATCCCTTCGCCTCGTTGAATCCCCGACGTACGATCGGCAGTCAGATCGAGGACGGGCTGCGGGTGAATCCCCAACGCGACGCCTGGACGGTCGGCGACCTGCTCGAGCATGTCGAGCTCGAGGCGACGAGCAGAACCAGATTCCCTCATCAGTTCTCGGGGGGCCAGCGCCAACGTGTCGCGATCGCCCGCGCGATCGCCGCGGGTCCCGAGCTGCTCATCGGTGACGAGCCGATCGCGTCGCTCGATGCCTCGCTGCAGGCACGCATCGCGATCCTCATGCGCAATCTCGCCGTCGAGACAGGGGCGGCCCTGCTCTTCATCAGCCACGATCTCTCGGTCGTACGCGTCATCGCCGACGATGTTGCGGTCATGAGCGCTGGTCGCATCGTGGAGCGTGGTCCCGTCGAGCGCGTCTGGATCGCCCCCGAAGACCCTTACACACGGCGACTCCTGGCGGCCATTCCAGCAGTCGACGGATTGGGTGTGCTGCCCGGCTGAGCGGATGCCGCGGGCGCGCGGCCGTGGCATCCGCCGACCCCCTCGAGCTGGGCACTTGAGACGCTGCGCGATGCGCGCAAGACTGAGCACACCTCAGGTATACGGCGACCGGGCACAGGGACGTGACTGGGGCCGCGAGCGGACGGGGTGAGTGCCGTGTCGGAGATTCGCAGGGAAGCGGGTGCGAGCCGGCCGATCAGCCGTCGCGCGTTCATCGCAGCGGCCGGAGCGCTCGGCGCCGGGTTCGTGATGTACACGGTGCTGCCCGGCGGCGAGCGCGTCGCCCTGGCCGAGATCCCGGGTGGCACGCTCGAGCCCGAGGCGGTGCCGAAGTTCCAGACGCCGCTGCTCATTCCGCCCGTGATGCCGAGGTCGGGCACGGCGGTCGCGCGTGGCGGCAAGAACGTGGACACCTACGAGATCTCGATGCGCCAGATCTCGCAGCAGATCCTCCCGGCGGGCCTGCCGCCGACGACGGTGTGGGGCTACGGCGCCGTCGCAGCGGCGAAGAAGCGCGGGCTGCTGCTCCACAACGCGCCGTCGCTCACCATCGAGGCGAGGTGGAACCGTCCGGTGCGCATCACCTGGATCAACGAACTCGTCGACGCGCAGGGGAATCACCTGCCGCACCTCCTGCCCGTGGATCCGACGCTGCACTGGGCGAACCCGCCGGGCGGCGTCGACGGGCGCGATTCACGGCCGGCCTTCGAGACGACCCCCGAGGCGTACGGGGGACCGGTGCCGATCGTCACCCATGTCCACGGTGCGGTGGGCGTCGGCGACGAGAGCGACGGCTACTCCGAGGCCTGGTACCTGCCCGCGGCCGGCGACATCCCCGCGGGGTACGCGACCGAGGGCACGTGGTACGAGTTCTTCGCGGGCAAGGCCGAGGCGAGGTTCGGTGCGGAGTGGGGCCCCGGATACGCGACCTTCCAGTACCCCAACGATCAGCGGGCGTCGACGATCTGGTACCACGACCACACGCTCGGCATGACGCGCCTGAACGTGTACGCCGGACCGGCGGGGTTCTTCCTCATCCGCGGCGGCCCCGACGGCGACGACGCCGTGCTCGACGGTCGCTCCGGCTCGACCGCGGTGCTTCCGGGGCCGGGGCCGAAGGAGAACGACAAGTTCCCTTCGAACAAGACGTACTACGAGATCCCGATCGCCGTGCAGGACCGTGCGTTCAACGACGACGGGTCGCTGTTCTACCCCGACACCCGGGCCTTCTTCGACGGCATCGTGGGCGAGTACATCCCCGTGGGCGAGTTCTCGCCGATCTGGAACCCCGAGTTCTTCGGCAACATGCTCATCGCCAACGGCAACACCTGGCCGTTCCAGGTCGTCGAGCAGCGCCGGTACCGGCTCCGGTTCCTGAACGGGTGCCAGTCCCGGTTCCTCATCCTCGACTTCACCGGCATCCCGGGCGTCGAGGTCTGGCAGATCGGCAACGAGGGCGGGTTCCTCGCGACTCCGGTCAACCTCTCGGCCGACCACGGCGGCCGGCTCCTCATGGGGCTCGCCGAGCGCGCCGACCTGATCGTGGACTTCACGAACGTCCCGGTCGGTGACTACGTGCTCGGCAACGTCGGGCCCGACGATCCCTTCGGCGGCGGCGTTCCCGGCGTCGACTTCACGGTCGCCGATCCCGATTCCACCGGCCAGGTGCTCCAGTTCCGGGTCGTGCCCGCGGTCGCCCCCGACCCCACGACACCGCCGCAGTTCCTCGTGCTGCCGCCGATCACCCCCCTGCCGCCCGAGACCGCCCGCCGGCCGCTTGCGCTCATCGAGAAGATGGGCATGGGGCATGATGCGAACGGCGACCCGGTCGAGGGGCCGGTGGAGGCGCTCCTCGGCGAGGTGGTCGACGGGGTGCTCGTGGAGCGGCTCTGGATGGATCCCGTCACCCAGAACCCCGAGGTCGGCGCGACCGAGGTGTGGGAGTTCGTGAACACCACGGGCGATGCCCACCCGATGCACGTGCACGAGGTCGCCTTCGAGGTGGTGAACCGCGAGGGACTCCGGCTGACCGACGACGACGAGGTGCTCGTGCCGATCGAACTCGACGGTGTCGTGACGCTGCCCGAGCCGTGGGAGACCGGGTTCAAGGACACGGTCATCGCCTACCCGGGCCAGGTCACGCGCGTGCGGGCGACGTTCGACAATTCGGGCCAGTTCGTCTGGCACTGCCACATCGTCGAACACGAGGACAACGAGATGATGCGGCCCTACCGCATCGGGCCGGAGCAGCCGGGGCAGCCGACCTAGCGGAGGAGGCCGGCCTCAACCCGCGGCGGCAGGTGACGTGAGCATCGCGATGCCGTCGAGCACCGCAAGCGCCGTCTGGTGCGCACCGAGGATGCGGAAGTGCCCCGCGACCGGCACGCGCACGTTCGTGGCGCCGTCGAGCACGCTGCCGTCGGGTACGTGCGGGTCGTACGTCCCGAACACCGACACGACGCGTGAGTTGACGGATGCCGCGCTCCCGAGCATCACGATCGTCTCATCGGTCGGCAGCAGCGCCCTGATGCTCGGGTCGCCGAACAGCCGCGCGAGCCGCGCCCCGCCGAACGGCGTGCACACCGCGACGAGCCCGCGGATGCCGAGTGCCTCCGCGCGCCCGTCGAGCAGCAGGTGCTTGCCGATGAGCCCGCCCTTGCTGTGTCCCACGATCACGCGTCCGGCCGGCGGGACGCGCACTCGCCCGAGCGCTCGCTCGACACCGGTCGAGGTCTTGACGATGGGCCGGCGGTTCGTGCGCATGCCGTGCACCACGACGACCCGATGTCCGGCGGCGTTGAGCGCGTCGCCGAGGTGCCGCAGGAACGACCAGTGCTCGTAGACGCCGGGCAGCAGCACCACCTCGGCCTTGTCGGGGCCACCGGTGCGCCAGTGCGCGGGCTCGCGGTGGGCGCCGAACACGCCGAACTGGTGCGCGACCGCGTAGGCGTAGTCGCGGGCGAGCCATCCGAGCCTGCGCAGTCGCCCCATCCGAGTGACCGCGAGCGGATCATCCGGTGTCGTGATGTGCCGGCCGGCACGTTCGCCGCGCGCGTGGCGCACGATGAGGTCGCCGACCTGCCGCCCGGAGACCACCATCGTGTCGTGGCCGCGGCCCGGCACCTCCGCGAATCGGCCGCTCGGCACGAGCGCCGCGACCTCCTCGGCCCAGTAGCGCGGCACGATATGGTCGTGTTCGCCGCGCACCACGAGGGTCTCGGCCTCGATGCGCGGCAGGGTGAGTTCCATGCGGTGCTGGAGCATGGGCCGGAGGTTCGCCGCATACCACTTCGGACCGGCCTCGGCGTACGCGGCGAGCCCGAGAGCGAGCGTCTTCGGATTCACGAGCGCGACGTCCTGCAGGAACCGCAGCGTCTGCAGGCCCAGCGAGCGTTCCCGCGGATTCACCGTCGGACCGATGAGCACGATGCGGTCGACGAGGTCGGGATGCCTCGCTGCGGTCTCCGACACGACCTGCGCGCCAGTGGAGTGGCCGATGAGCACGGGATGATCGAGGCCCTCCGCCGCGATCAACTCGGCGACGAGCTCACCCGACTCCGCCATGCTGAGCGGTCGCGGCGGCTCGGGCGCATCGCCGAACCCGGGCAGGTCGAGCGCGTAGACCGTGCCGCTCGCCTCGAGCACGTCGGCGAGGCCGTCCCAGTACTCGTGCGCCATGCCCAGGCCGTGCACCAACACGTAGTCGGCCCCATCGGCGATGCCGGACTCGCGGATCAGCACGACGCGATCACCGCTGCGGAACTCGCGGGTCGTCGCCATCACGGCAGTCTAGGTGCGCACGCTGCGACGCGACCGGCAGGATGGTGTGAATCCTCGATCCCGGTTCACCGATCAGTCGATGACACCGGATGCCTCGAGCCGCCGCAGCACCTCGGCACCCGCGGGTGGGCAGCGAACGGTGTCCGCCGTCGTCACCCAGTGCAGCGTGCCGACCTCGGCGGACGCGACGGGGGAGGCATCCGTCTCGGCCTGGAACACGCGCATGCGCACGAGCCGGCCATCGGGCTCGCCGTGCGCCTGCACGACCACCTCGAACAACTCGTGGAGGTCCTCGGGGTCGAGCTCGAGCGCGACCTCCTCCCGAGCCTCGCGCGCGGCGGCCTCTGCGGGGGACTCGCCCTCGTCGATCTTCCCGCCGGGCATGTAGTACACGTCGCGGTCGCGCGCCGTGACCATGAGCACCCGCCGGTCGCGCACGAGCGCGATGGCGGCGACGAGCAGGTCGGGCAGCTGGGACATCCGTTCCACCCTAGGGCTACGCTGACTCGCATCCGGTCGCGATGGAGCGAGCGAAGGAGCGGGCATGAGCGACGAGAGCCGCGGTTACGTGCGTGCCGTGCAGTCCGAGGTGTTCCGGGCGGGGGTGAGCGGTCGCAGGCCGGCCGTGCCGGTCGACCCGGCGGCGCTCGAACGGGCCGCACGAAAGGCGCTCCCGTCCGAGGCGTTCGCGTACCTCGCGGGCGGTGCCGGATCGGAATCCACCATGGCGGCCAACCGCGCCGCGTTCGACCGCCGGCAGATCTGGCCGCGCGTGCTGCGCGATGTGGGGAACCGCGACCTCTCCATCGAGCTGTTCGGTCGACGTCGTGCGACGCCGTTCCTGCTCTCGCCGATCGGAGTCGTCGAGCTCGCGCACGCCGACGCCGACGTCGCGGTCGGGCGGGCCGCGGCCGAGCTCGACGTGCCCTACGTGCTCTCGAACCAGGCCTCGCGTCCCATGGAGGAGGTCGCTGCGGCGATGGGCGACCGCGCCCGATGGTTCCAGCTGTACTGGAGCGGGTCGGACGACCTCAACGCCTCGTTCCTGCGGCGCGCCGAGGCGGCCGGCTGTGAGGCGATCGTGGTCACGCTCGACACGCACCTGCTCGGCTGGCGCACCCGCGACCTCGACGCGGCGTTCCTGCCGTTCACCCGCGGCCAGGGCATCGCCCAGTACACGAGCGACCCGGTGTTCGCGGAGCTCGTTCGCGAACGCGTCGGTCGCGGGGGCGGTGGCGGTTCACGTCCGCGTGTGACGCCCACCCTCCTGGCGTCGGCACTCTCGATCGCCCGCTCGGGCGCCGGCACGCTCCTGGTCGAGGGCGGGGTACGCGACGCGTTGCGCTCGCCGCTGCCGCGCGCGGCCGTCGAGACGTTCCTCGACGTCTTCGCGGACCCCAGGCTGACCTGGGACTCGCTCGCCAAGCTCCGACAGTGGACATCGCTGCCGGTGCTCCTGAAGGGCGTCATGCACCCGGATGACGCGAGCCGGGCCCTCGACCACGGCGTCGACGGCCTCGTGGTCTCGAACCACGGCGGTCGGCAGATCGACGGTTCGGTCGCAACCCTCGACGCGCTGCCCGGCGTCGTCGAGCGCGTCGCCGGACGCATTCCGGTCGTGCTCGACAGCGGCGTGCGCGGCGGCGCCGATGCGTTCAAGGCTCTCGCCCTGGGTGCGACGGCCGTCGGCATCGGCCGGCCCTACGCCTACGGCCTCGCAGTGGCCGGTGCCGACGGGGTTCGCGAGGTCGTGCGAAACCACATCGCGGAACTCGACGTCACGATGGCGCTCGCCGGGCACCGCTCCGTCGGCGAGATCGGTGCCGACTCCCTGCGGCCGGTCCCTGAGCTTCGCTTCGACGGGCTCAGCGAGCCGTTGGATCCCTGAGCCGGTCGAAGGTGCCGGTGCGGGCCCGCGGCATCCGTCACACCTTCGCCGCCGCGCCGCTCGTGAGGGTGCGCACGAGCGCCACCGTCTCCTTCGGCGACATCTCGGGCAGGTACGCCCTGCCGATGGCGAGGGCGATGGTCGGCAGCGCGAGCGGGTCGGGGTAGGCCATCGAGATGGTCTCGTAGTCGGGATTGAACTTCGCCTTGAAGCGGAACAGCGACGAGAACCCGTAGGCCGGTTCGAGCGTTCGCGCGAGGAACTCGAGCAGCCGCGTCATCACGGTCGGCTCGGACGGTTCCTCGCCGGCGGCGAGCGGCTTCGTCGCGAGCGGCGCGCCCGAGAGGCTGAGCAGCTCGGCGCCCTCGTCCTTCATGTGCAGCGCGGCGGACGCGATGAGGAACTCCATGATGCCGTTCATGCTGCCGTCGGCGCGGCGCATGAAGTCGATCGTCCAGCCGATCACCTCGCCGTCACGGTAGACGGGAAGCCAGCTGGTGATGGCCTGCATGCGGCCGTCCGGATCGATGGCGAGCATGAGGCGCACCTCGGGGTCCTTCAGCTCGTCCATGCCCCCGAGGGTGAAGCCCATCTCCGGCAGTTCCTTCTCGGCGACCCACTCCTCGGAGATCGCGTTGATCTCCGCGACCGTGGCGAGCGGCAGGTCGTCCCAGGTCGTCCATACCGTGGTCATGCCCTCCTTGATGCCGCGGTTCAGCGCCTGCCGCACCTTCTGCCACGGCTTGCCGGTGAGTTCGAGTCCCGTGGTGCGCACCAGCGTCTCCTCGCCGACCGACATGTGCTGCCAGCCGAGCTCCTCGAACACGGGCAGGTGCTCCGCGTGCACGCTGTAGAAGACCGGGGTCCAGCTGTTCGCGTCGCAGAACGCGACGAACTCCCGGACAACTTGGCCGGCGTCGTCGGGGGAACAGATCGGGTCCGACAGCGCGATGGCGATCCCGTTGATGACGCGATAGGCCACGGCGCCCTCGCGATCCTCGCTGAACCAGTACGCGTTGCCCGGCCAGGTGGCCATGAAGCCGAGGGTGCCGGCACCCGTGCGGCGGAGGAGGGCCCGCATGCGGAGATAATCCGCGAACCCCGTCTCCCGCTCCGTCCGCCGCATGAGGAGTACGGCCGCGACGATGAAGATCGCCCAGAACACCGGCCCCACGGCCTGGTACAGGAAGCCGGTGAGGTCGTGGCCCGGAAGCACGATCGGGTCCACCACGGCGAGGAAGTGCGGTGGCACGAACCGCTTGAACGTGTCGAGGAGCAGGTCCCACGGCGTCGCCGCCGGCCAGTACTCGCCGATCGTCGCGAGCCCGACGATGAAGTACATGGCACCCAGCACGAGGAGCGCGGTGACGACCGTCGCGACGAACGGCCCGAGCGCGGCTCCGGGTGTCCGCAGCCGGAAGTGCCGCCTCGTCACGAGGAGCATGACGATGATGCCGATCGGAAGGGCGAGACTCGCGACGATCCACACGATGAGTTCGCCGATGTCGAACACCGACCAGGTGCCGTCATCGACGTCGGCCGTCGTGATCGTCACCTCGTACGCGGTGCGCGCGAACAGCAGGATCGCCGCGTTCACCGCGATGGCCAACGCCCACGCGAAGCGGCGACCGCCGCGCAGGCCCCAGGCGGCGACGAGGAGCAGGAGCACCGGCATGAACGACAGCAGGAACATCCCGAACCCCTGCGCGCTCATGAGGGCGAGTTGCCTGAGGCATGACTCCCCGAACGTGCTCGCCGTGGCGCCGCACTGCGACACGACGGTGTCGAGGTCGATCGTCTCGTCGTCGAAGAGGTACGAGCCGAAACTGAACGGCGTGAGTTCGGTGCGGTTGACGAGCGCGACGATCGGCCCGATCGCCGTCACGGCGACGACCGCGGCGACGAGGGTGCGGGTCTCGGCATGCGAGCTCCGGTGCGCGCGCAGCGTCGAGGCGTCGCCGGTGAGGAGGGCACCCAGGAGGATGCCGGCGATTGCGGCGACGAGCCGGTACGCGTTCGACGAGTCGCCGTCGTACAGCACGAAGACGAGGATGACGGCGAACGTCACGATGCGGATGCGACGGCGCCACAGCACCCCCATGAACGCGGTCGCCGACATCAGGGCGCCGGCCACACCGGTCAGCGGATCGAGCGTCAGGTCGGCCGCCGTGCCGGTCGCCCACCACTCGCCTGCGAGCGATCCGAGCCACTGCAGCAGGGTGCCGAGGGCGACGCCGAGGACACCGGTCGCCATGAAGGCGACCATCGCGCGCAGCGATCCCATGCGCCGTTCCGCGATGCCGAGCAGGGTCAGGGCCGCGAGCACCCCGAACACGAGCTGGAACGGGTCGAACGGCACGAACAGCGCCGTCACGACCGTCCACCACTGGCCGTGCTCCAGCGTCGTCGTGACGCCCGCCGCCCACGTTCGCGCGGTCGCCTCGGAGGCGATGCCGAAGAGGGTGCCGGTCACCGCAGCGGTGGCGATGAGCGCGACACCGAACGCGAGGCTGAACGGGATGCGGCGGATGAACCCCCCGAGCGCCTCGGCGGTCGAGCGGAACCGGCCCGTCGGCTCGGCGTCGACCTCGTCACTCGGCACGTGCTCCATGCTGCTCGTTCCGGTCAGGGCGCCGCGAGTCCCAGTCGTGGGTACAGCAACGCGAACCCGGCCTCCAGCCCGCCGACGAGTCCCGAGATGCCGTGGTCGGCGGCGCGGATGCGCGCGAACGTCGTGAACATGCCGGCGCCACGCGCGGCATCCGCGAGTCGTTCGGCGCCGGGAGCGTACCCGGCGTCGTCGTCGCCGACCGTGAAGATCGCGGTCATGTCGGGGTACGACGCCCGCACGGCCATGATGCTCGCGGGCTTCACGGCGTCATAGGCGGTCTGGTCGCCGCCGAAGACCGAGTCGAGCACCTGCCGGCTCCGGTCCGAACCCGCGTACTCCACGGGCGAGACGGCGAGGATGTTGCCGAACACCTCGGGATACTTCGCACCCAGGTAGGCGGCGCACCCGCCGCCGTTCGAGTATCCGGCCACGGTCGTGAACTGGCGGCCCTGCAACACGTCGAGGTTCGCCCGCGCCCACGGCATGACGTCCTGCATGAGGTACGTCTCGACGTTGCCCAGGTCCGTGTCGAGGCAGAGCGGGTCGTTCGCCGGGTCGCCGAGCTGGTCGACGACGAGTGCGATGGGTGCGAGGCCGTCGTGCTCCGCCGCATACCCGTCGAGCACGTCACCGATGAAGCTCGCGTCGGGCTCACCGGGCTGCCCCATCATCATGACGACGAGCGGGAGGCGCGGGGCATCCGCCACCCGCGCTGCCGGCGGAAGGTAGACCTGCGCAGGTCGTGCCTCGAAGCCCGACGCCGTGTTCGGAATTCCGGGGTCGGGGACGCCGACGGTGCCGACCGCGGGCAGATCCGCCGGCGGCGTCCATGTGAGGTACAGCGACTCCGTCGGATCCGCGGCGGCCGGGTCGTCGGGCTCGTCCAGGTCGATGGTGTCGACCGTGGATGCCCCGACGAGGGCGCCGATCGTCCGGTCCATTCCGTAGGCGGCGTTGACGCCGAGCACCGCGGTGAAGGCGAAGACCGGTACGGCGATGACGGCGATGAGCTTGCGCCACCACCGCGAGTTCCAGAGATTCCAGACGGCGAGCATCATGCCCGCGAAGGCGAGGGGAACCCACCACCACCCGAGCACGGGCCCGCCGAACAGGGTCAGCACGTACACCGCGACCCACAGGACCGCTCCGCCGATGATCGCCCCGACGATCAGGAGCACGATCACCGTGAGCACCCACGACCAGCCGTCCCCCCGACCCAGGAGGTAGATGAACAACGCGGAGGCGATGACGTACATCGCGATGAGGAACGGACCATCGACGATGTCGATGTCAAGCAGGAGATCCCACACCTCGCCCCCCTCGGCACGGCGTCGTCTTGGGGCACAGCGTAGCGCCCGTAGGATGGGGACACCGTGTCGTTTCCGGGCAATCCCCCGATCTCATCAGGACCATTGGAGCCACCGTGGCCGCACAAAGCCGTCTCGAATCCGTCATCGCACTCGCCCAGCACCGGGGCTTCGTCTTCCAGGCGGGCGAGATCTACGGCGGATCCCGGTCTGCATGGGACTACGGGCCACTCGGCGTCGAGCTGAAGGAGAACATCAAGCGGCAGTGGTGGCGGTACATGGTCACCAGCCGCGCCGATGTCGTCGGCCTCGACTCGAGTGTCATCCTGCCGAAGCAGGTGTGGGTGGCATCCGGTCACGTCGGCGTCTTCACCGACCCGCTCGTCGAGTGCCTGCACTGTCACAAGCGCTACCGCGAGGATCACCTGCTCGAGGCGTACGAGGAGAAGAAGGGCCGAGTGCCCGAGAACGGCATGGGCGACATCGTCTGCCCGAACTGCGGGACCCGCGGCCAGTGGACGCCGCCGCGCGACTTCAACATGATGCTGCAGACCTACCTGGGTCCCGTGCAGGACGAGTCGGGCCTGCACTACCTGCGCCCAGAGACGGCGCAGGGCATCTTCACGAACTTCGCCAACGTGCTGCAGGCGTCGCGCATGAAGCCGCCGTTCGGCATCGGCCAGATCGGCAAGTCGTTCCGCAACGAGATCACGCCCGGCAACTTCATCTTCCGCACGCGCGAGTTCGAGCAGATGGAGCTCGAGTTCTTCGTCGAGCCGGGCACCGACGACGAGTGGTTCGACTACTGGGTCGACTACCGGTGGAAGTGGTACACCGACCTCGGCATCGACCCCGAGAACCTGCGGCTGTTCGAGCACCCGCAAGACAAGCTGTCGCACTACTCGAAGCGCACGATCGACATCGAGTACCGCTTCGGCTTCACGGGCGGCGAGTGGGGCGAGCTCGAAGGCGTCGCCAACCGCACGGACTTCGACCTCTCGACCCATGCCGAGCACTCCGGCAAGGACCTCTCGTACTTCGACCAGTCGAAGAACGAACGCTGGATCCCGTACGTCATCGAGCCGGCGGCGGGTCTCACCCGGTCGCTCATGGCGTTCCTCGTCGATGCGTACGACGTCGAGGAGGTGCCGAACGCGAAGGGCGGCGTGGACACCCGCACGGTGCTCCGGCTCGATCCGCGCCTCGCCCCCGTGAAGGCCGCGGTGCTGCCGCTCAGCCGCAACGAGCGCCTCTCGCCGCTCGCGCGCGAGATCGCGGCGACGCTGCGGAAGCACTGGAACGTCGACTTCGACGACGCCGGTGCGATCGGTCGCCGGTACCGCCGCCAGGACGAGATCGGCACGCCGTTCTGCGTCACGGTCGACTTCGACTCGCTCGACGACAACGCCGTGACCGTGCGCGAGCGCGACAGCATGCAGCAGGAGCGCGTGCCGATCGCCGAGCTCGAGGGCTACCTGGCGGCGCGCCTCATCGGCGCGTAGCGCTCTACCCCGCGAGCGTAACGGGCGTACCAAACCGGGTCGGATCGACCGGGTTCAGGATGTCGGACGGCGTCTTCGATCTCATCAACCTCGGAGTGCGTTCGGGGTCCACCCCGGGGGGCGGGATGAGCCAATACGTCGCGCCCTTCCGGCGAACCTCCCAGCCCTGGTTGTGATACCGGAGGTGATCTCGCCGGCAGAGCAGGATGCCGTCGGCGAGGTCGGTGCGCCCGCCATCGCGCTGCCAGTGGGCGATGTGATGGGCTTCCGTCCATGAGGGCGGTCTCGTGCAGTCGGGATCCATGCACCCGCCGTCTCGCACCGCGAGGGCGATCTTCTGACGTTCGGTGAAGAGCCGTTCGTCGCGCCCGAGGTCGAGCACCGCGCCATCATCGCCGAACCGGATCGGCAGGTGGCCCTCGCAGAGCCCGGTGTGGACGTCGGTGAGCGGAATGCGGTCGGGGTGACCCTCGATCATTCCCGTCCCTTCACCGGTCTTCAGGGCCTGCGCGTTCACGACGACACGCACCGACGGCTTGCGCTCGTTGAGGAGACGGCTCGGGTCGACGCTCGCGCCGGCGCGCAGCAGTTGCATCATCCCCTCGGCCGCTTCGCGCTCGCGGCCCGCACGGGCCTCGACGTAGCGACCGTCGCCGTGGGTGGGGTCACCGAAGCCTCGCCGCGTCTTCTGATCGAGCACGCGCGGGTGGGTGAGTTGGTCGAACACCGCCTTCACGAGCATGCCGGCCTGCGGTTCGAGCTCGAACTCGCCGCGCACCATCCCGTCGGGCTTGATCCACACTCGCCAGAACTGGTCGTGCCGTTGCCCCTCGGCCCGCGCCGCCACTCCGGCCGCGTCGATACGGCCGCGCGCCTGCCTCGCGGTACGGCGTGCTGCGTCGGCGTGCATCGACCGGCACTCCTCGACCAATGCCGCGAGGATCGCTGCGAGCGCCACCTCGTCGGCATCGCCACCCGGCGCGCCGAGGCCCGAGCGGATGGCGCTCGCCACCTCGACGGTGACGACCCCCGACGCGACAGCGGCACCCAACGCGGCAAACCACGGCGGTGCCGGCTCGGGCACCGCGTCGGCGAGCTGGGTCTCAGCCTGCCGTGCCGCCACGAGGGCGGCCGCGGCATCCGTCTCGGCCATCATCTGCCCGATGTTCACGAGCGTGGCGGCTTCCCGTTCGGAGGAGTGGGTGATGGATTGCACGAGTTGAGCCGTGCCGACGTGCCCGGCACGCTGGGCGAGCCCGCGACCTCCGAACGGCACGCTCGACCGCCTCGCCACCTCGGCCACCGCGATCGCCTGGCACCGTTCGACCTCATGGCGCAGCGCCGTCAGCTCCTCGACGGCGGCCAGGAGCGCTGCGTCGTCGAGGGGAATGAAGGTGCCCGACGACACTCCACGCCCGAGCAGCCGACGAGCGACGTCGGCCAGATCAGGCGGTATTTCGAGCATGTCTCATTCTCGCCGGCGCCGGCGACATTCGAACGGATGTTCCCATAACTGTGGAGAACATGTGGAATCGAGACTCGGGGAGGACGAGTGGCCCTATCGTCGCCATATGCACGTGATGAGCACAGGCCCCGGTGGCTTCTTCGATGAGGATGACGCCGCGGCCGCGAATCGCCCCGAACCCGAGGCGTTTCGCCCGCCGGCGTGGATGCAGGCTCCCGATGACGAGCTCTCGGCACGCCTGCTCCACGATAGAGTGCTCGCACGCACCGAAGCCGCGGTCGTGCTCCTTCGCGAGGTTTGCGTGTTCAGCGTCGGATTCGAGGTGCACGTGGAGTGGTTCCTCCGCCGCGGCAAGGAGGATGTGTGGGCGTGGCGGCAGCTCACCGAGTCCGCGATGGGAGGCCCGTGGCACGGCGCAGGGGCCGGATTCGGCGGGCGCAACACGAGCCTCCGATTCGGACTCGCGCTGCCCGACGGCGGCAAGGTTCCGGTGGCGGACTTCTCGCTCGCGACGCCGGGTGCCGCAGAGCCCGAACCACCGACGGTCATGCCGCGCCACGGGGGTGGTGGCGGCGGCGACCGCACCTGCACCGGCTCGCAGGGCCTCTGGGTCTGGGCGCCCGAGCCGCTGCGCGGCGAACTCACGCTCGTCACCGAGTGGGCCCAGCTCGGCATCCCGGTCACGACCACGACCCTCGACGGCGGTGCCATCGCCGGAGCGTCACGGCGCGTGCGTCCACTCTGGGACACCCGTTAGCGGCCCTCAGCCCCGCGCGGCCGCCCACTCGCGCCGCAGCACGCCGTAGATGGCGGTGTCCTGCCACTCGCCGTCGTTGTACTGCTCCTCGAGGATGGTCGCCTCGCGACGCATCCCGAGACGTTCGCACAGCGCAGCGGATGCCCCGTTCCGCGCGTCGAGGAACGCCTGCACGCGGTGGGGGTTCAGCGTCTCGAACGTGAAGTCGAGGAGCGCCTGGGCGGCCTCGCGAGCATAGCCGCGACCCTGGAAGTCGGGGTGCAGCACCCAGCCGAGCTCGAGCTGCGCGTGCAGCACGCTCGAGGTGCGGATCATGAAGTCGCCGATGATGCGGTCGCGTGTGGAGTCGTCGGTCGCGGGCGTGCCAGGCAGGACGGCGGCGAAGAACACGAAGTCGCCGTCGGCGGCGAGCACCCGTCCGGCCGCGCGCTTCGCGGTATGCGCGTATCCCTCGGTTCGGTCGCGTTCGGGCCACGGCAGGTAACGGATCACCTCGGGCAGGCGCTGGTATTCGTAGACGTCGGCGGCGTCGGATGCCTCGAGCGGCCGGAGCACGAGGCGCTCCGTGCGCAGCGGCTTCGCGACGAGCACGGTCGCGTCGTAGGGGAAGCGCAGCGCGGGCGGTCCGTCCGCGACGGCAGCGGCGACCCGATCGACGTCGGGGCCGGCTGCCATACGCTGGGCGCTCACGAGGCAGCGACGGCGCCGGCCGCGCCTGCGGGCCCATCGGCCGCATCACCGCGAGCTTGGCCGACCCGAGCTTCACGCACCGATTGCGCCTCCTCGTCGGGTGTCACCCCGAACAGCGCCTCCAGCCCGTCGATCCAGGCCGTCTGCTCGCCGGCACGCGCGAGCTCGCGCGAGCGCACCATGGGCGTGTGCAGGAGCACGCCGGCCATGTGCCGCAGCGCCGCTTCGGTGCGTCCGTCGTCGTCGCCGCGGGCCTTCGCCCGGGCGATCTCGCCGTCGAGGATGTCGTACACATGCCGTCGCAGGGCGACGACCGCCGGAGCGAGATCGCGCTCCTCGCCGAGGTCGCCGAAGTCGCGGGCGTCGCGATTCACGATCTCGCGTGCGGCATCCGTCGCCCCGAGCTCCTCGAGCGGAGCGTGGATCTTGATGGTCTCGAGGTCGAGCAGGTCGACGCCGGGCACGTCGACGACGTCGGGCGCGACGTTGCGGGGGAGGCCCAGGTCGATCACGAGCTGACGCACGTCGCGCACCGGGGCGATGCCGCCGGGCAGTAGGGCGACGGATGCCTCGAGCTGCTCGCGTCCCACCGCGATGAGCGCCCTGTCGACCACATGGTGCTCGGCCGTGGTGCACGTGACGATGATGTCGACCTCTGCGGCGGCGGTGGCGTACTCGCCGCGCGGCACGGCCTCGATGCCGTGGCTCGCGGCGAACTTCGCGCCCCGACCCGATGGGGAGTGGACCCGAACGTCGGTGACGCCGCGGTCGCGGAGCGCAGCGAGCGACGCCCCGGCGAAGCGGCCGGTGCCGACGAGCAGCACCCGGGTCGCGGCCCAATCGGTGATTCGGCTCTCGGCGAGGTCGAGCGCGAGGCGCACGAGCGAACGGCCCTCGCCGCCGATTCCGGTCTCGTTCTTCACACGCCGCGACGTCTGCGAGGCACGCTGGAAGAGCCGTTCGAGCGCGGGCGTCGTGGTGCCCTCCCGACGAGCGCGTTCGAGCGACCGACGCACCTGACCGGCGATCTCGCCCTCGCCGACGACGACCGATTCGAGACCGGATGCCACGGCGAACAGGTGGCCCGCGACGGCGTTGCCGTGCACGAACCCGAACGTGGCCCGAAGCTCGTCGGACTCGAGACCCGCGACCGTGCCGACCGCCCGGATCGCCTCGTGCACGGCGGGGACCGGTGATTCGCCCTCGGGGGCGTCGAGGTCGAGGTACGCCTCGAAGCGGTTGCAGGTGGCGACGACGACCGCGCCCTGCACGGCGTCATGACCCTCGAGGATCCGCGGTGCTGCGTGTTCCGCGTTCGCCGAAAGGCGCTCGAGCAGATCGAACGCGGCGTTCTTGTGACTCGCGGTGAGGCAGATGAGCACGAAGGGATTCTACCCGCCGTGGAACCCCTCCTCGATTCGTGCGTCACGCGACCGATCAGCGCGTGATGAGCACCTTCAGCGCGTTGTGCTCCGCCGCGTTGCCGAACACGTCGTATGCCTCGAGCACCTGGTCGAACGTGAAGGTGTGCGTCACGAACTTGTCGGCCGGCAGCTTCTTGGCCGCGACGAGCTTCAGGAGCATCCCGAGCGTGTTCGTGTTCACGAGTCCCATGGCGATGTCGATGTTCGAGATCCAGAGTCGGTCGAGTGGCAACTCGACACCGCGTCCGTGCACGCCGACGTTGGCCACGTGGCCGCCGGGCCGCACGAGCTCGGTCGCCATGGTGAAGGTGCTCGGGATGCCGACCGCCTCGATAGCCACGTCCACGCCGAGGCCGTCGGTGGTGGCGAGCACCCGTTCCTTCCAGTCGCCGGCGCCCGAGTTCACCGTGTCGGTGGCGCCGAACTCCCGGGCCCGCGCCAGCCGCGCGTCGTCGAGGTCGATGGCGACGACCCGCGAGGGACCGTAGAGCCGGGACGTCATGACCGCAGCGAGGCCGACCGGCCCCGACCCGATCACGGCGACCACGTCACCGGGCTTGACCTGTCCGTACTGCACGCCGATCTCGAAGCCGGTGGGCAGGATGTCGGAGAGCAGGATGCCCTCGGCGTCGCTCACGCCTTCCGGCACCTTGTACACCGAGTTCTCGGCGAACGGGACGCGCACGAGCTCGGCCTGTGTGCCGTCGATGAGGTGGCCGAAGATCCAGCCGATGCCCTCCGCGCCCTCGGGGCTCAGGCAGTGGCTGTACAGGCCCTGCCGGCAATTGGAGCAGAGCCCGCAGGCGCTGATGCAGGCGAGGATGACGCGGTCGCCCACCGCGAGCTGCGTGACGCCGCTTCCGATCTCGGTGATGACGCCGATACCCTCGTGTCCGAGCACCCGGCCGGGGGTGACCGCCGCGACGTCGCCCTTCAGGATGTGCAGGTCCGTGCCGCAGATGGTCGTCGCCTCCATCCGCACGATGACGTCCGTCGGATGCTGGATGACCGGGTCGGCCACGTCCTCCCAGCTCTTCTCGCCCGGACCCTTGTAGACCAGCGCCTTCATGTGCTTCTCCGCCTCCTGGCTTCTCCGGCGCGCCGCCGAACCGGCGCGACCGCACCAGTCAAGGACGCCGCGCCGCGCACGGGAGGGCCGAACGTCCCATCGACTCCGAAGAGCGCGACGTCAGCGCCGAGCGCCGACCGCCTCGGGGCGGATCACCGGGATCGGCGCCGTGAGCGGCGGCAGCTCGAGTCCCTCGGCGGCGAGGGCGGCGCGGTGCTTCGCCTTCCAGCTGCGCACCACCGCGAAGAAGGGCGCGTCGCTCATCGCGTACCGGCCGAACCGCCCGGCGGACAGCAGCACCGGCAGCTCGACGCTCGTGCCGTTGTGGCGCACACGCAGTACGAGCACGTGCTCCACCGATCCGCCGACGACCATCGAGTCGGCACGGATGTTGCGCACCTCGCGCCACGGGAACTGCACGGCGCGGCGCGGTCGGCCGCCGCCGTTCCAGAGGGCGACACCGAGTTCGTCGACGACGATCGAGTACCGCGCGCCGAGGCGTACACCACCGGTGTCGACGAGCTCGTGCAGTCGACGCATGAGCAGTCGGTTGCGGATGCCGCAGCTGAGCTCGCCACGCACGGTCGACGCCAGGGCGTTGCGCCGGGCGCGGGTGGTCGCCGCGCGGCTGAGCTGCACGATGAGCCAGATCACGACGACGATCACGCCGAGGGCGGCGAAGCCGACGGCGATGCTCGTCGTGGGCATGGCGGGAAGACGCGGCATGAGCCGCTCGAGCTCGGGGGATCCGGCAGCGAGACCGGCGATCACCGCGACGGCCGCCAGGGCGACGAGCACGGTGAGTTTGACGCGATGCGGGGCGGCGGTGTTCATCGGGATGCCCCGTGGGGGCGGGACATCCGGGCTCGCCGCAGCGGGATGGGCGGGGGACTCGACACGATCGGGGGCATGTCTTCTTCTCCGTGGGTGCGGAGGCGCGCCGTGGACCGGCGCGTCGTCGTGCGGGGGAACACGACGGAACCCACCGTACCGCGCGACACATCACTCGCGACAGAGGGAAACGCGCGTCGACACGACATCCGACGAACGATTCCGTACTCCGCGAGGAGTCCTCAGATCGCTCGGGAGAAGGCGACTCGGTGTTCGCCGGGTCCGTCGTAGTCGAGCCACGCGCGAACGCCGTCGATGTCGGTGTCACCGGATGCCTCGAACCCGAGCGCCGCGTGGAACGCCTGCGAGCCTCGATTCGGCACACCGGTGATCGCGTCGACGCGGTGGCATCCGGCTGCTCGTGCCTCGGCGAAGAACATCTCGTACAGGGTGCGGGCGAGGCCCAGCCCGCGGAGGTCGGGGCGGACGCCGACGAAGTGGATGTAGGCGACGTCGGGTTGGGCGTGCGAGTGGAACCCGATGAGGAACGCGCCCAGTCCGCCGGCGTCTTCGGCGATGAAGCCGGTGTCGCTGAAGTGCTGGAAGAACAGCGGGGGGAGGAGCAGGTGAATCGAGGAACCCATCGTCCCCCACCACTCCGGGATCGCGGCGACGACGACGGGGTGGTCGGCCACTCGGGGCCGTCGCAGCACGATGCCGGGGGGCAGGGCAGTGCCGGCGGCGAGGGCGATCGGCGGCTGCAGCATCCGAGGTTCGAGGGCCATGGTCGATTCTGGCACCGGTGCTGACGGAACGGCGATCGCTATCGCGGCACCGAGCCGGCCGTCTCGGGCACCCGCTCCTGGGGCTCGACGGGTGCCGCGGGCCGACGCCGCGACAGCGCGACCCCGACCAGCGCGACCGCGCCGCCGACGATGGCGAGCACCGCCGGCACCTCGGCGAAGAGGATGAGGCTCAGCACGATCGTGACCGGAGGCACGATGTAGGTCGAGACGCCGAGCTGGCCGGCCGGCATGCGCGACAGCGCGTACGACCAGGTCGTGTAGCCGAGGGCCGTGGGTACCGCGCCGAGCCAGACTGCGCCGAGCAGGCCCTCGACGGGAGCCGTCTGGACGCCGGCGATGAGTTCGCCGGTGAACGGGGTGCAGACGAGCATGCCGATGACCGCGCCGATCCAGACCACCTGCGCGTTGGGCAGGCGCCCGAGGACCGGCTTCTGGAAGAGCACGCCGGCGGTGTAGGTGAGCGCGGCGACGAGCGCCCACAGCACGCCGATGCCGGCGCCGACCACCGACCCGCCCGAGCCGAGGCCGATGAGCACGACTCCGATGAAGGCCACGCCCGTGCCGATGAGGAGCCACTTGGGCAGGCCCTCGCCGAGGAGCACACCGGCGCCGAGGGCGATCATGATCGGTGCGATGTTCACGATCATGGCGGTCGTGCCGGCGTCGAGGGTCTGTTCGGCGAGGTTGAGCACGATGCTGTAGCCGCCGAACCACAGGGCGCCGAAGCCGGTGAGCAGTAGCCACTCGCGCCGTGTGGGCGCGACCCAGCGGTGCCGCAGCAGCAGCGGGGTGAGCAGGACGGATCCGACGATGAGCCGGGCGAGGGCGAGCGCTCCGGGGGTGAAGTGCGGTGCGGTGCTGCGCACGACGATGAACGCGCTCGCCCACGCGAGGATCGTCACGCCGATCGCGACGTAGACGAGCGGCGAGACGGTGGTCGCGCGCGGGGCGGTGGAGGTGCTCACAGTGCGACGGTAGCTGCGGTGGCGTATGCCCCGGCCCGATGTGGCAGGCGATCGCGGGAGGACGGCCGAAAGACGACGGTCGCGGCGCCGGCATCCCGCCGTGCGCGGCATGCCCCCAGCCCGATAGGCGACAATGTCACGCGTGATCCTCTCCCCCCAGCACCCCCTGTCCGCCGGCCGCACGGGAGACTCGCGTCTCGTCCGCGCCTACCGAGGGGAGCGGAGCGACACCACGCCCGTCTGGTTCATGCGCCAGGCCGGCCGGTCGCTGCCCGAGTACCGCGACCTGCGCGTCGGCACGCGCATGCTCGACGCCTGCCTCGACCCGGCGATGGCGAGCGAGATCACGCTGCAGCCGGTGCGCCGCCACAAGGTCGACGCCGGAATCTTCTTCAGCGACATCGTGGTGCCCCTGAAGCTCGTCGGCGTCGACGTCGAGATCCAGCCGGGCCGTGGCCCCGTCTTCGGCAGGGGCTATGCAGATGCCGCGGCCGTCGCCGAGCTCACGAGCATCGACCCGGCACGGCTCGACGAGGCATCCGGACCCATCACCGAGGCGGTCGAGCGCACGATCGCCGAGCTCGGCGAGACCGACAACGGATCGGGCACGGCGACCCCGCTGATCGGCTTCGCCGGTGCACCCTTCACGCTCGCGGCGTACCTCACCGAAGGCGGACCCTCGAAGGACCACCTCGCGGCCCGCACGCTCATGCACGCCGACCCGGGCGCCTGGCGCGCGCTCATGGACTGGACGGCCGAGCTCACCGGGCGATTCCTGCGCACGCAGGTGCTGGCCGGGGCATCCGCCGCCCAGCTCTTCGACTCGTGGGCGGGCGCGCTCTCGCTCGCCGACTACGAGGCGCACGTGGCGCCCGCCTCGGCGAAGGCGCTGTCATTCGTGCACGACCTCTCATACGAGACGTCGGATGCCTCGGGCGCCGGCGTGACCCGCGCCGTGCCCGTCGTGCACTTCGGCGTCGGCACCGGGGAGC
Organism: Agromyces sp. NPDC052230; assembly: GCF_040679595.1. NCBI lineage: Bacteria > Bacillati > Actinomycetota > Actinomycetes > Micrococcales > Microbacteriaceae > Agromyces > Agromyces sp. NPDC052230. The sequence continues at coordinate 868,416 of NZ_JBFAVC010000001.1, forward strand.
TGCTCGGCGCCATGCACCGGATCGGCGTCGACGTCGTCGGCGTGGACTACCGCATCCCGCTCGACGTGGCGGTCCAGCGAGTCGGCGAGGGCGTGCCGCTGCAGGGCAACCTCGACCCGGCGCTCCTCGCCGCCCCGTGGCCCGTGCTCGAGGCGGCCGTTCGCGACGTGCTCGCCCGCGCGGCGGCCGCCCCCGCACACGTCTTCAACCTCGGCCACGGCGTGCCCCCCGAGACCGACCCCACCGTGCTCACGCGCGTCGTCGAGCTCGTGCACGAGGCGGGCGCGGCGTGAACGACGGCCCTGCTCTCGAGCCGGCCGAGCCCGCGGTCGAGCATCGCGCCGCCGACGTCGTCGTGGTCGGCGGCGGTGTCGCCGGCCTCGTCGCGGCGCTCGAGTGCGCGAAGGTCGGCCTGCAGGTCACGGTGCTCGAGCGGCACGAGGGCATCGGCGGATGCGTCGGCCGCATCGAGCTCGACGGGCTCTCGCTCGACAGCGGCGCCGAGTCGTTCGCGACGCGCGGTGGGGCGGTCGCCGAGCTGCTCGAGTCGTTGCAGCTCTCGGACGACATCGAGAAGCCGAATCCCGCTGGCGCCTGGCTCGTGATGCCGGGCCAGAACGGCATTCCGGATGCCGCGCCGATGCCCCGCACGGGCATCCTCGGGATCCCCGCCAACCCGCTCGGCGACGACGTGCGGCGCATCATCGGCTGGCGCGGCGCGGTGCGCGCGTACGCCGACCGGGTCATGCCGATCCTCCGCATCGGCCGGTACACCAACCTCGGGCACCTCGTGCGATCCCGCATGGGCGACGCCGTGCTCGAACGCCTCGTGACGCCGATCTCGGCGGGGGTGTACTCGAGCGACCCGAACGTGCTCGACCTCGACGTGGTCGCGCCCGGTCTCAACGAGGCCATGACGCGTGCAGGCTCGCTGTCGGGCGGCGTCGCCCAGCTCGTCGAGTCGCGCAAGGCCGGCAGCGCCGTGCTCGGCCTGCGCGGCGGCATGCACCGGCTCGTCGACGCACTCGCCGCCGAGCTCGACCGGTTCGACGTCGAGGTCGTGACGGCCGCCGAGGTCACGTCGCTCACCCGATCGCCGGTCGAGGGGGGTGCGACGAGGTCGGACGCGCCTCGAGACCCCGATGCCGCCGCCCCCGGTTGGATCGTCGACGCCGCCCGCTCCGACGACCCGCCGCTCCGCTTCGATGCGACCTACGTGATCCTCGCCGCGCCGTCGGACGCCTCGCGCCGGCTCCTCGACGAGGCGTCGTTCGGCTGGTCGACCGCCGCGGACTGGCCGCACGCGGCATCCGTCGAACTCGTGACCCTCGTGCTCGACGCACCCGCCCTCGATGCCGCACCCCGCGGAACGGGCGTGCTCGTGGTGCAGGGAACGCCCGGCGTCACCGCGAAGGCGCTCACCCACTCGAGCGCGAAGTGGCAATGGCTCGCGGATGCCGCGGGCGGCCGCCACGTCGTGCGCCTCTCGTACGGGCGAGCCGGTGAGCCCAACCCACTCGACGGACGCACCGACGACGAGGTCGCCGACCTCGCCCTCGCCGACGCGGCCGCACTGCTCGGAACCCAACTCGACGCCACCATGGTGCGGGCCGCAGGCCGCACCGCCTGGCGCGACGCGCTCTCGCACGCGACGATCGGGCAGCGCGACCGGGTACGCGCCCTCGAGGACGTGCTCGCCGCCGAGCCCGGCATCGAGGTGACGGGCTCGTGGGTCGCAGGCACGGGCCTCGCGTCGGTCGTGCCGCACGCGCTTGCGGCGGCCCGGCGCATCCGTCACCTCGCCGTTCACCCCTCCGATCGGGGCGAGTGACCGAGCAGCGCCCCGCATAGCCCGAACGGCATATTGGCGGCGCAACCCCCTTGCGTGCCGTTTCTCGGGGTCTACGCTGGAAAGGTCGCGGTGGCGACGACACGCGTTGTACAGGGGAGATGGGGTGCACACATGAAGGGCAAGATCCTCTTCGTCGTCGGGCTGGGGGCAGGCTACGTGCTCGGAGCCCGGGCGGGCCGCGAGCGGTACGAGCAGATCCGCAAGGCGGCGATGAACGTCTGGAACCAACCTCAGGTGCAACAGGGCGTCGACACTGTGAAGGACTTCGCGAAGACGCGCGTCGGCGACCTCAGCGGCACCGTGCTCGATGGCGTGAAGGGACTCATCGGCAACGCCACGAAGAACTCCGGGGCCACGACATCCGCGACATCGACGACGTCCACGACGTCCTCGACGACGCGGCCGGCGACGACCTCGACGACATCGTCGAAGCCGGCCACCACCACCGCCTCGAAGCGGAGCTCGACCTCGAGCGGTGAGAAGCTGACCCCGCCCACCGGCACCGCGACGAATCCGGCCAAGGCGCCGGGCTCCTCGGGCGCCTGACAGCGGAGGGGAACATGGTCCTTCCGTCGAATGACGAACGTTCGCTGTTCACACTGATCGGGGAGTTGCCCGACCGGGTCTCCGACCTCGTCCGCGCCGAGATCGACCAGGTCAAGGCCGAGCTCAGCTACAAGGCAAAGCACTTCGGCATCGGCGCGGGGCTGATCGCCGCGGCCGCGTTCATCGGCATCTTCCTGCTCGGCACGCTGATCGCGACGGGCATCCTCGCGCTCGCGCTCGTACTCCCGGCCTGGGCGGCTGCCCTCATCGTGTCGGGCGTGCTGCTGCTCATCATCCTCATCCTCGTGGGCATCGCGGTACTCAACTTCAAACGCGGCAGCGAACCGCTCGAATCGATCGAGAGCCTGCGGCGCGACCTCGACATGGTGAAGGGGACGGGCGACTATGACCGCGACTGACGCCGGCCGCGAGCTGGCCACGCGCGACACCAAGACGCGCGAACGCAACCTCACGCGCATCGAGGCGAAGGTGAACTCCGAGCGTGCGCGCGCCGAGTTCGCGCGCACGCTGAACGCGCTCGAAGAGAAGCTCAACGTGCCCAAGCAGGTGCGCATCAAGACCGCGCGTGCGAAGGTGCGGCTCCGCCGGTTCGCCGACGAGCAGCCCGGCGTGGCCGTGGCGGTCGCCGTCGGCGTCGTCGCGGTCGTCGGCGTCACCGTGTGGCTCGTCGTGCGGTCCGCCGTCGACGGCAAGTAACGCGATCGAGCGGATGCCGCGATGTCGCCGCTCGACGCCGGGCGCCGTGCTCCGACCGGCCGACGGTCGGCCGGGCACGCGCCGACCGCGGTCGACCGCGTCACGGATGCGCTGCGCGCCGAGATCCTGAGCGGCGCGCTGGCGTCCGACGAGCCGCTCCGCGAGGAGGCGGCATCCGAGCGCTTCGGGGTGTCCCGGCACACCGTGCGGGCCGCCTTCCACCGGCTCGTCGCCGAGCGGCTGGCCGTCGCCGCGCCGTATCGCGGCGTGCGCGTCGCGAGCTTCGATCGGGCCACGATCATCGCGCTGCAGCAGTTGCGTGCGGCGCTTGAGGTCGAGGCCGTGCGCATCGCGGGGGAGCGGTACGGGTCGGTGTGGCCCGAGTCGGCGGTGGCGCCGGCGCGCGACGCGCTCGCCCGGATGGCTGCGCTCGGGGACGCGGGCGAGGCAGGATCCGAGGCGCTCGCGGGGCAGCCCATGGCCGAGGTCGACTGGCTCGAGGCGGAGCGGATCCACGCGGTGTTCCACGGCGCGCTCGTCGCGGCATCCCGCAGCCCCCGCATCATGGAGGTTCATGCCGCGCTGGGCAGCGAGTTGCTGCTCTTCCTCCTGCACGTGCGTCCGCACTACACGCTCGCCAGCCTGGTCGAAGAGCATCGGGCACTGCTCGCCGACGTGCAGACGCGTGGGCCCGATGCCATCCGCGAGCACCTCGAGCACTCGACCGCGCTGCTCCTCGGACGATAGCGCCGTCCGAGCCTGCGCGCAGCGAAAAACGCAGGAGAATCGGGTCCATGCGGCCGTATACGAGCGTCCGGGGCGGATTCTCCTGCATTTCGCATCTCATTCGGCCGTCCGGATGCCCCGGCCGACCCCATACGCCTCGCTGCGGCATCCGTCAACGCTTTTGGACGTTCAGGGAGGAAGGGGGAGACTGGGGGTATGTCTTCCCCCGCTGCCGAAGCGGCAGCCGACGCGCTCCAGACCGAATCCGACGCCGAGCAGTCCCCCGAGGGCTACACGGTGTTCGCCGTGCTCCGCCGGGACCCGGCACGCCCCGACGACCTCGACGGCCACGACGTGCCGCGCTTCGTGCGCGAGCTCGATGACATCATCGGGCTCGTCGAGAACGAGGCGGTGACCCTCCGCGGCATCTACGACGTCTCGGGCCTGCGCGCCGACGCCGACGTGATGCTGTGGCTGCACGGCGCCACCGCCGAGGGCCTGCAGTGGGCCCTGCGCGAGCTCCGCCGCGCTCGACTGCTGCGCTCGCTGCTCCCGACGTGGAACGCCATGGGCGTGCACCGCGACGCGGAGTTCAACAAGTCGCACGTGCCTGGCTTCCTCCGGGGCGTCGAGCCCAAGCAGTGGCTGACGATCTACCCGTTCGTGCGCAGCTACGAGTGGTACCTGCTCGCACCCGAGGAGCGCGGTCGCATGCTCGCCGAGCACGGCCGCAAGGGTGCCGCGTTCCGCGGTGTCGTCGCGAACACGGTCGCGTCGTTCTCGCTCGGCGACTACGAGTGGCTGTTGCCGCTCGAGTCCGACCAGCTCACCGAGCTCGTCGACCTGATGCGCGACCTGCGCGAAACCGATGCGCGCCGTCACGTCCGCGAAGAGGTGCCGTTCTACACGGGGCGTCGCATCTCGACCGCCGAGCTTGTGGAGGTGCTGCAGTAGTGGCGGCCGTGAACCTCGGCTCGGCCGGCGCAGCAACCGCCGGTGACTCGGATGCCACGGGCATCACGCATCGCGGACGCAAGCCGGCGCCCGCGGCATCCGCACCCCTCGCACCGGGCGCGGTCGTGCCGGGCGCGACGCCCGCCGCGCAGGCCGGGCCCGAGCACGTCTCGGAGCCGACCGCGTACGACGCGATCCTCCTCGCGGGCTTCGGCGGCCCCGAGGGCCAGGACGACGTCATCCCGTTCCTGCGCAATGTCACTCGTGGTCGCGGCATCCCCGACGAGCGCCTCGAGGAAGTCGCCCACCACTACCGGCACTTCGGCGGCGTCAGCCCCATCAACGAGCAGAACCGGCAGCTCAAGGCCGCGCTCGAGGCCGAGCTCGCGAACCGAGGCGTCGACCTGCCCGTCATCTGGGGCAACCGCAACTGGGACCCGTACCTGAACGACGCCGTTTCCGAAGCGAAGGCGCGGGGCTTCACGAAGCTCATCGCGATCGCGACGAGCGCGTACAGCTCGTACTCGAGCTGCCGCCAGTACCGCGAGGACTTCGCCGACGCGCTCGCCGACACCGGACTCGGCGAGGGTCAGGGCGCCATCCAGATCGACAAGGTGCGTCAGTTCTTCGACCACCCCGGGTTCGTCACGCCGTTCGTCGAGGGCGTGCGCGACGGGATCGCGCAGCTCGAGGCATCCAGTGGCTTCGACCGTGCGACCGAGATCGAGGTGCTCTTCGCGACGCACTCGATTCCGACGACGGATGCCGCGAAGTCGGGCCCCGCCGAGCGCGGCTTCGGCGAGGGCGGCGCGTACGCCGCGCAGCACCGTGCGGTCGCCGAGGTCGTCATGCGCGAGGCCGGCATCCCCGACGTGCCGTGGCAGCTCGTGTACCAGTCGCGCTCGGGGCCCCCGACCCAGCCGTGGCTCGAGCCCGACGTGAACGACGCGATCGCCGCACTGCCGGCGGCCGGCCGCAAAGCCGTCGTGATCGTGCCGCTCGGCTTCGTGAGCGACCACATGGAGGTCATGTGGGACCTCGACGAGGAGGCCATGGAGTCGGCGGAGGAGCACGGCCTCGCCGCCGTGCGCGTGCCGACGCCCGGCACCCACCCGGCCTACGTCGCGGGGCTCGTCGACCTCGTGCTCGAGCGCGTGAACGGCACGCCCGTCGCGGAGCGTCCGCACCTGACAGACCTCGGCCCCTGGTACGACGTGTGCCGTCCGAGCTGCTGCGAGAACGCCCGACTCGGCTTCAAGCCGGCGCTGGCGGGGATCGCGCCGTGACCACCATGACGGGCACGATCCGCGTCGGCACCCGCGCCAGCGCCCTCGCGATGGCGCAGACCCGGCAGGTCGCCGAGCGTATCGCGAAGGCCGCCGGGGCGGAGATCGAGCTCGTGCCCGTGACCACCGAGGGCGACACGTCGCGTGCGTCGCTGGCGTCGCTCGGCGGCACTGGAGTGTTCGCTGCAGCGCTGCGCGAGGCGCTCCTCCGGGGCGAATGCGACGTGGTGGTGCATTCCCTGAAAGACCTCCCCACCGCCGAGCACCCGGGCCTCCGTCTCGGCGCGATTCCGAAGCGGGCGGACGCCCGCGACGCGCTCTGCGCCCGCGACGGACTCACGCTCGAGACCCTGCCCGAGGGCGCCCGCGTCGGCACCGGTTCGCCCCGCCGCATCGCCCAGTTGCTCGCCGCGCGGCCCGACGTGACGCCGGTCGACCTTCGCGGCAACATCGACACCCGACTCGGAAAGGTCGAATCGGGCGAACTCGACGCGGTGCTGCTCGCCGCGGCCGGACTCGGCCGGCTCGGGCGAGCGGATGCCGCGACCGAGCTCCTCCCGCTCGAAGACTGGCCCACTGCGGCCGGCCAGGGCGCCCTCGCCATCGAGGTCCGTCGCGAGCGAGGCGAGCGCGCGCTGGAACGGGCGCTCGAGGCGATCGACCACGGCACCAGCCGAGCCACCGCGCTCGCCGAGCGTCTCGTGCTCGCCGGGCTCGAAGCCGGGTGCGCGGCACCGGTCGGCGTGACCGCGTTCGTGGACGACGAACTTCTGTTCCTCAGTGCGAACGTGTACAGTGCCGACGGGACGCGCAGACTGACGAGCTCGCATGCCGCGACCCCCGACAGCCGCTCGGCCGCCGATCTGGCGGATGCGGCACGCGACGTCGCCGATCGGGTCGTCGCGGAACTCCTCGGCAATGGCGCCGCCCAACTTGCACCACCTGGGGAGTCGCGATGAGCGAATTCGAGATGACGGGCGCGATCGGCCTGCCGTACTACGACTCGAGCAAGCCGCTCGCGGGCTGGCGCGTGCTCGTGCCGCGCGGCGGGCCCTGGGGCGACGGCGTCGCCGCCGCGCTCCGCGCCAGGGGAGCGACGCCGATCGTGGCGCCGCTCATCAACTTCGCGCCCACCGACGACCAGCCTGCCCTCGAGGCGGCACTCGCGAAGCTCGCCGCCGGCGAGTTCGACTGGGTCACGGTGACGAGCGCGACGACGGTCGACGTGCTCTCGTCGTACGGCGCCGTCATCCCGGCGTCCACGAAGGTCGCCGCCGTGGGTGAGACCACCGCGGCAGCTCTCGTGGCCGCCGGATACAAGGCCGACATCGTGCCCTCCGAGGACAACTCGGCCCGGGGCCTGCTCGAGGAGTGGGAGGCCGCAACCGACGGCCAGCGCGGGCTCCGCGTGCTCGCCCTCCGCTCCGCGATCGCGAAGCAGATCCTCTCGGTCGGCCTCGCGCGCGCGGGTCACCAGGTCGAGGCGGTCGTCGCCTACCGCACGATCGGCGTGCCCGTTGCTCCGAAGGTCGTCGAAGACGTGCGCGCCGGGCGCGTGAACGCCGTGCTCGTGACATCCGGAAGCGTGGCCGAGCAGGTGCAGCAGCAGCTCGGGCCGATGCCCGAGACGACGCTCGTCGCGGCGATCGGTCCGCAGACCAAGAAGGATGCCGCGAAGGTGGGTCTTCGCGTCGACGTGGTCGCGCGCGAGCGCACCGCCGAGTCGCTCATCGACGCCGTGGTCGAGGCCGCGACCGCGCACGCCTGAGAGATGCGCGCGGCGTCCGTCCAGCCGGCCGCGCGTAGGCTGTTCGGGTGAGTTCCGCGCCCCTGCCCCGCGTCCGACCGCGCCGCCTCCGGGAGACTCCCGCGATGCGCCGCCTCGTCTCCGAGACCCGCCTCCACCCGGCCGAGCTCGTGCTGCCGATCTTCGTGCGCGAGGGTGTGAGCGCTCCCGTGCCCATCGCGTCGATGCCGGGCGTCGTGCAGCACTCGCTCGAGAGCCTTCCCGAGGCGGTGGCGGATGCCGCGGCCGCGGGAGTCGGCGGCGTGATGCTGTTCGGCGTTCCCGAGCAGCGAGACGCGCGCGGTTCCGGAGCGACCGACCCCGACGGCATCCTCAACGTGGCCACCCGGGTCGCGGTCGAGGCATCCGCCGGCCGTCTGCTCGTGCAGACCGACCTGTGCCTCGACGAGTTCACCGACCACGGCCACTGCGGTGTGCTCGACGACCGAGGCCGCGTCGACAACGACGCCACGCTCGTGCGCTACACGGCGATGGCCCTCGAGCAGGCTCGTGCGGGCTCGGAGCTCCTCGGCCTGTCGGGAATGATGGACGGCCAGGTCGCCGCGGTGCGCACGGCCCTCGACGACCAGGACTTCACGGAGGTCGCGATCCTCGCGTACTCGGCGAAGTACGCGTCGGCCTACTACGGCCCGTTCCGCGACGCCGTCGAGTCGACCCTCGAGGGCGACCGCCGCTCGTACCAGCTCGACCCGGGTAACCGGCGTGAGGGGTTGCGTGAAGCGATGATCGATATCGAGGAGGGCGCGGACATCGTCATGGTGAAGCCCGCCGGCAGCTACCTCGACGTGCTGGCCGACGTGGCCGCGGCGTCCGAGGTGCCGGTGTGGGCCTACCAGGTGTCCGGCGAGTACGCCATGATCGAGGCGGCCGCCGCGCACGGCTGGATCGACCGCAAGCGCGCCGTCATCGAGTCGGTGCGCGGCATCCGTCGTGCCGGGGCCGACGTCGTGCTCACCTACTGGGCCACCGAGCTCGCCGGCTGGATCCGAGAGGGGATCGACCGATGACGGATCTCGATACGGCTGCTTCGCGGCCGACTCGATCAACGGGAGCGACGAACGACGAGCTCTTCGCACGCGCGCAGGCGGCCATCCCGGGCGGCGTCAACTCGCCCGTGCGTGCCTTCCGCTCGGTCGGCGGCACGCCGCGCTTCCTCGTCTCGGCCCACGGACCGTACGTGACCGACGCCGAGGGCCGCGAGTACGTCGACCTCGTCGCGGGCTGGGGTCCGGCGATCCTCGGCCACGCCGATCCCCGGGTCGTCGAGGCGGTGACGGATGCCGCACGCCTGGGTCTCTCGTTCGGCTCGTCGACGCCCGCTGAGACCGAGCTCGCCGAACTCGTCGAACGGCGCGTGGCGCCGGTCGAGCAGCTCCGCCTCGTGTCGACGGGCACGGAGGCGACCATGAGCGCCATCCGCCTGGCCCGCGGCTTCACCGGACGCGACGTGCTCGTGAAGTTCGCCGGTCACTACCACGGTCACTCCGACGGGCTCCTCGCCGAGGCCGGGTCGGGCCTCGCGACGTTCGCCCTGCCCGGCTCGGCCGGCGTCCCCGCCGCCATCGCCGCGCTCACGCTCGTCGTGCCCTACAACGACCTCGGCGCGCTGCGCCTGGTCTTCGCCGAGCACGGCGAGCGCATCGCCGCGGTCATCGTCGAGGCCGCCGCCGCGAACATGGGCGTCGTGCCGCCCGCGCCGGGCTTCAACCGCGCGCTCGTCGACCTTGCGCACCAGCACGGCGCGCTCGTGATCTCCGACGAGGTGCTCACGGGCTTCCGCGTGTCGGCCGCCGGCTGGTGGGGGCTCGAGGCCCAGCACGAGGCGGCCGCGTACACGCCCGACCTCATGACGTTCGGCAAGGTCATCGGCGGCGGCATGCCCGTTGCCGCGCTCGGCGGTCGTGCCGAGATCATGCAGCAGCTCGCTCCGGTCGGCCCCGTCTACCAGGCGGGCACGCTCTCGGGGAACCCGGTCGCGGTCGCCGCGGGCGTCGCGACCCTCAAGGCGGCGGATGCCTCGGTCTACGCGCGCCTCGACGCCGTCGCCGAGACGATCAGCGCCGCCGTCGCCGATGCACTCTCGGCCGAAGGCGTCGCCCACCGGGTGCAACGCGCGGGCAACCTCTTCAGCTTCGTGTTCGGTGCGGACGCGGCATCCGACGAGGTCCGCGACTACGCCGCCGTGCAGCGACAGGAGGCGTGGCGGTATCCGCCGTTCTTCCACGCGATGCTCGACGCCGGCGTCTCGTTGCCGCCGTCGGTCTTCGAGGCGTGGTTCGTGACCGCAGCGCACGATGACGCGGCGATCGGTCGGGTGCTCGACGCGCTTCCGGCTGCGGCACGTGCCGTGGCATCCGCCCGCCCGGCCTGAACGCCGCCCGCGACCCTCGAAAACCGTTATCCCATTGTGGGTTCCGCCACTCCGCGCGTGACGGTCGGCTCGGGCAGGATGGAACCATGTCCCACCTTCGCGTGCACAACGACCGGATCGAGGTTCACCTCACCCCGGCCGAGAAGTCGCTCGCGCTGCGCTCCGACGACATCGTGGTGCAGCGCGATGACATCCGCTCGGCGACGATCGCCGACGATCCGTGGGTGTGGGTCCGCGGCATCCGCCGGCGGGGCACCGAGATTCCGCTCGTCGTGGCTGTGGGGGTCTGGAAGTACCACGGAGGTTCGGACTTCGTCATCATCAAGGGCAAGCGCCAGGCGGTCGTACTCGAGCTGAACGCCGGCGAGTTCACGCGCATCATCCTGAGCACGAATCACGCCGCGACGCTCATCGACCGGCTGAAGCTGACCGACGAGCCCGAATCCGAAGCGGTGTCCGAGTAACGCCTGTCAGACGAACAGGAACAGCACGAACCCGATGAGCGGCAGCGTGCCCTGGATGAGCGCGGGCCTGATGAAGCCGCGGCCGGTCGTGGTGAGCACCGCTGCGGCGAGCACCATGCAGGCGGTGGTGAACAGCACGAGCGTCGTGCCCACGGTGTCGACACCCGCCCAGTACAGCACGAGCCCGATCGCCGCGCCGAGGCCGAGGAACAGGTTGTAGAACCCCTGGTTGTAGGCCATGGGCTTCGTCGCGTCGGCCTGCGCCTGGTCGGCGACGCCGAATCGTTTCCACGTCGCCGGTCGGGTCCACCACACGCTCTCCATGAGGAAGATGTAGCCGTGCAGGAGCGCGGCGAGGGCGACGAAGATGCTCGCGATGACGGCCATGGCGCGATCGTAGCGGGCGGGGGTCTCGGTGCGCTCGCCGGCTCGCTACTCGACCACGGCGGCGCTACTCGACCACCGGGGCGCGGTCGACGGTGACCGGCGTACCGAGGAACCGCTCGACCTCGGCGACGGATGCCGCGAGCGCGCGTTCCTCAACGGGTGAGAACTCGCGCCACGGCGCCAGCTTCACCGTTGCCGTGCGCGCGGCGACCACGGGCGCCCACCGGCCGGCGAGCACACCGTCGACGACGAGGGCGTGCATCGGGAACTCCGGAGCCGCGTTCGACGAACGACCGGGTGGGAACAGGTAGTCGCGCGGCGGCGCGTACCCCATGATGTATTCGTCGTACGCCTGCAGCAGGTCGACGACCGGGCCCGGGGCATCCGTCACCGACGCACCGGATGCCGCGTCGACGTGGTGCGGCGTGCCCTCGACGTCGATCGTCTCGAACTGCCCGCCCGCGCGGTCGGCGGCGTCGGCGAACGCGCGCCGGGCGTCGGTCAGGGTGAATCCCGACCAGGCGGCGAAATCGTGTGCGGTGGCCGGCCCGCGGGAGGCGATGAAGCGCTCGGCCAGCTCGGCGAGCGCCTCATCGCGGGGCCGAGGCGGAGACGGCGGCACGCGCTCGTCGAACGCGGCGTACGTGCGCTGCTTTCCCGCGTTGGCGCCGCTGATCGCCACGCGCTCGAGCTCCGCGAGCATGAGCAGGTAGGTGAAGGCGAGGCCCGGCATCGGGGTGCCGGCGCTCTCGAGGGCCGACACGAGCTCGGCCCGGGTGCGATGGCCACCGGCGAGCGACTCGGCGAGCACATCGAGTCCGTGTGCCGCGACCTCGCCCTCGACACCCGTGCGGCGGTAGTAGAGCGCGTTCTGCCGGTGAACGCGTTCGGCCGAGAGCTCCATGAGCCACCGGGCGTCTGCGGGATGCACGTAGTGCCACGTCGGGCGCAGCACGTGCGTGCGCAGGATCTCACCTGCGTCGATCGCGGCGGCGACGGCCGCGGCATCCGGTCGCCGACCTTCGGGGATGCGCTGGGCCAGCCCCCACTGCGACGGCAGGAACTCCTGCGCCTGCACCGCGACGAACCGGCGCACCACCTCGGGAGCGGAGGCGTCGACCGGCGCCCGAAGCCCCTGCACGCGCAGCCGCAGCGACCGGAGGGTGGCGAGGTCCACCGTTACGTCACGTCCCGTCGCCATGTCGTGGCGCCGCCGATCACGGTGGCGACGACCGCGAGACCGAGCAACACCAGGCCGCCCTGCCACCATTCGAGCGATGAGGAGCCGCCCATCGGCATCATCGTGTAGATCGAGGAGCCGACGAGGGCGTCGCTCGCGGCTCCGGGGAGAAACCTTCCGATGTTCGCGGTGACCTCGCTGAACGACGCTGCGAGCCGCAGGATCGGCTCGACGAACTGCGTGAAGGCGATCACGATCACGATCGCCGCGACCTGATTGGGCACGAGGGCTCCGAGGCCGACGCCGATCGCTCCCCAGAGCGCCATGGCGAGCACGCCGCGACCGATGAGCGCCCACGTGTCGCTCTGGTCGAGTCCGGTCTCGAGCCCGAACGCGGCGAGCGCCGCGGCACCGGCGCCCACTGAGGTCGCGAAGGCGGCGACGCCGAGCCCGGCGCCGAGGGCGAACTGGGACACGAACTTGCCCGCGAGCACGACCGACCGGTGCGGCTCGGCGAGGAACGTCGGCGTGAGCGTGCGGTGACGGAACTCGCTCGTCACCGCGAGCGCGCCGAGCAGCACCGGGAAGACGTACCCGATCGAGGAGGCGAACGTGTAGATGAGCGGGGGGAGGTCCAACCCGGCGGGGAGCCCGGTGGTGCCGCCGGACTCCGCCGCGGCCTCGGGGTTCTGCACCGCCCAGCCGAGGAACGCACCGAACCCGCCCGCGAGGACGAGCACGTAGCCGACGAGCAGCAGGCCGAGCAGCCACCACATGCGTGTCGTGAAGACCTTCTGGAACTCGGAGGCGATCGTGCGGAGGAACGACATCACTCCTCACCACCGCCCACGAGTGAGAGGAACGATTCCTCGAGTCCGGATTTCAGTCGATGCAGGGCGCTCAGTTCGACGCCCCCGAGGAAGGCGGCGTGGCCGACGCGACCGGGGTCGGGCTCGTCGACGATGAAGCCGCCGCGACCCTCGGTGTACGACATGCCGGCCTCGTCGAGCGCCTCGGAGAGCTTCTCACGGTCGGGAGCGTCGACGATCGTGCGCGGCTTCGCGGCGAGCTCGAGGCTCGAGAGGGAGCCCCGCTTCACGAGGCGCCCCTTCGAGATGATGACGACATCGTCGACACTCTGCTGCACCTCGCTCAGGAGGTGCGAGCTCACCAGCACGGTGCGGCCCTCGCGGGCGAGGGACTGCAGGAACCCGCGGATCCACTTGATGCCCTCGGGGTCGAGACCGTTGATGGGCTCGTCGAGCACGAACACGCCCGGGTCGCCGATGAGGGTGTAGGCCAGCGACAGGCGCTGCCGCATGCCGAGCGAATACCCGCCGACCCGGCGGTCGGCGAACTCGGCGATGCCGACCGTCTCGAGAACCGTCTGCACCCGCTCGGTCGGCAGCCCTGACGCCGTCGCGTATACCTTCAGGTGGTTGCGCGCGGTGCGGCCGGGATGGAAGGTCGCCTCGAGGGCGGCGCCGACCGTCTCGAGCGGCCTGGGCAGGTCGTGATAGGCCGTGCCGCCGAACGTCGCCGTGCCGGCGCTCGCCCGAACGAGCCCGAGCAGAACACGCAACGTCGTGGTCTTGCCGGCGCCGTTCGGACCGAGGAATCCGGTCACCCGACCCGGCTCGACCGTGAAGCTGAGGTCGTCGACCGCGGTGATCGGGCCGAACTGCTTGCTGAGCCCCTCGATCACGATCGGGATGCCGCCCGCCATGCGCGCTCCTCACGTCGGGGGGCGAGCAGAGCCGCGACGGCCGCGCCCCGGCCGGCCCAGGCGGTCGACCCGCCTCAGGGCCACCCTAGCGAGCGCCACCGGCACGGGGCATCCGTCACGTGGATGATTCCGCAGCCGCGATCAGTTCAGCGGTCGGATGTCGCTCGGCAGGACGCCGCCGCCGTAGAGGTCGCTCGCGACATCCTGCAGGGCGCCGAGCGCGACGCGCTGCGGGTGGGGACCGTAGGAGAGCCGCGCGACGCCGAGCTCCTGGAGGCGTGCCGGCGCCGGGATGTCGGGCAGCCCCATGAGGCTGATGCGCTGTTCGCCGATGCCCGCGACGAGCTGAGCCACGACGTCTTCTCCGAAGTTGCCGGGCACGAACACGCAGGTCGCACCGGCGTCGATGTACGCACGACCGCGCTCGATGGCGTCGGCGACGTTCGTCTCGAGCGTGCGGTCCTTGCCGCGCACGAATGCGTCGGTGCGGGCGTTCAATGCGAACGGCACGCCCTCCGCGTCGGCGGCGGCGACGATCGCCTCGACCGCGGCGACCGACTCGGCGAGCGGCTTCAACTGGTCTTCGATGTTCGCCCCCACGACGCCCACCCCGATGGCACGGCGCACGGTCTCGCCCGCATCGTCGTAGCCGCCGTCGAGGTCGGCGGTGACGGGCACGTCGACGGCTGCCGCGATGCGGCCGACCATGTCGAGCATGAGGTCGCCCGGGATCTCCCCATCGCGATACCCGAACGTCGCGGCGATCGAGTGGCCCGCGGTGGCCAGGGCCCGCGTCTCGGGAAGTGTGGCGATGGCTCGTGCGCTCACGACGTCCCACACGTTCACGACTTGGAGAAGCTCGGGTGCGGCGTAGAGGCGGCGGAGTTCGGCAGCGGTGTCGGCGAGAGTCATGAGCCCCAGCCTATGGGGGCTGACCTCGGGCGGGTCGGAGCGGGCGTGGTACGCGTCCGAAAATCGCGGGCTCTCAGTGCGCGAGGGCGGCGGCGAGCCCGTCGAGCAGACGTTGGACATCGGTGGCATCCGTGTAGGGCGCAAGCCCCATGCGCAGGCCGCCCGCATCGCCGAGTCCCAGGTGTCGCGACGCCTCGATCGCGTAGAAGTTGCTCGAGGGGGCGAGCACCTTGCGTTCGCCGAGCGACCGCGTCACGTCGGATGCCGCGTGCCCCGCGAACGTCGCGAGCAGCGTGGGCGTGCGCTTCGCCGCACGCGACCGCACGGTGACCCCCGGCAGAGCCGCGAGGCCCTCCTCGAGCTGCACGCGGAGGCCCTCCTCGTGCGCGTGCAGTGCGGCGTACGACGCCGCGAGGCGCGCTCGGCGCGACGACGCCGCGTCGGCGGCATCGGGATCGAGGCCCGCGAGCACCTCGACGGCAGCGGTCACGCCCGCGAGCAGCTCGTACGGGAGCGTGCCGAACTCGAACCGCTCGGGCACCACGTTCGTCGCGGGCAGCAGCTTGTCGGGCATGATCGTCTCGAGCAGGTCGGGCCGGGCGGCGAGCACGCCGCAGTGCGGTCCGAGGAACTTGTAGGGCGAGCACACGAAGAAGTCGCTGCCGAGCCGCGCGACGTCGGGGAGCTCGTGGGCGGTCGAATGCACGCCGTCGACGAACACGAGCGCGCCCACGTTGTGCGCGGCGGCCGCGATGGCCGGCACGTCGGGCATCGTGCCGATCAGGTTCGACGCGGCGGTCACGGCGACGATGCGCGTGCGCTCGGAGAGCAGGGCGGTCACGGCCTCCGTCGGCAGTTCGCCGGTCTCGGGGTCGAAGTCGGCCCAGCGCACGATCGCTCCGGCGTGCTCGGCTGCCTGCACCCACGGGCGCACGTTGGCGTCATGGTCGAGTCGCGTGACGACGACCTCGTCGCCGGCGTTCCACTCGCCCGAGAGGTGCCGCGAGAAGTCGTAGACGAGCTGGGTCGCGCTGCGGCCGTGCACGATGCCGCGCGGGTGCGCGTCGAGGAGGTCGGCCATGGCGAACCTGAACCCGTGCACGGCGGCCTCGGCCCGTTCCTCGGACTCGCCGATCGTGCCCCGGTTCGACAACGGACCGGTGAGCACGGATGCCACGGCGTCGCCCACTTCACGCGGCGTCTGCGTGCCCCCTGGCCCGTCGAAGTGCGCCCAGCCGCTCTCGAGGGAGGGGAACAGCGAACGGATGCGCGCGATGTCGTAGGCCATGGCGAGAGCCTACTTCGGCCCGCACACGGGGGTCGTGACCGCACGGGGCGAGGGACCATACGATGGGCCGATGCGCCGCACGCACGGGACGAACCTCCTGCTCGGGGCCACGCTGCTTGCCGGCGGTCTCACGTTGACGGGGTGCGTGCCGGCCGTCGCGCCCGCGTCCGCTCCTGCATCCGGCGAGGCGAGCGACGCCGACGCCGCGACCGGCGATCCCGAGGTGCTGCGACTCATCCGCCCCTCGTTCATCGACGCCGACGACCGGGTCGCGGTCGCCGTGATCGACGGCGACGACGTTCGCACGGCGTTCATGGGAGCCGACGCGTCCACGGCGTTCGAGATCGGCTCCATCACCAAGGTGTTCACAGGCGAGCTGCTCGCGGAGGCCATCGAGCGGGGCGAGGTGCAGGCCGACGACCCGGTCGGGCAGTACCTCGACCTCGGCGATGCGCCCGTGGCATCCGTGACCCTCCGAGACCTCGCAGCGCACCGCGCGGGCATCCCCACCTTCCCGACCGACGACGCCGCCTGGGTGGAGCGAGCCACCGCCGCCATGGAGGAGGGCCGCGACGGCGTGGACGAGACGCTCGACGAGCTCCTCGCCGAGGCCCGCGGTGTCGAGGTCGCGTCCGGCCATGGATTCTCGTACAGCAACATGGGTGCGGCGCTGGTCGGTCACGCGCTCGCCGCGGCCGCGGACACCGACTACCGGTCGCTCCTCACCGGCCGGCTCCTCGAGCCCCTCGGCCTCGACGGGGCGAGCCTGCCGCTCGTCGACGACGACGTACCCGACTCGCACGCCGGCGGCTTCGACGCCGAGGGCAACCCCGTCGAAGCCTCCGCGCTCGCCGCGTACGCCCCGGCCGGCGGCATCCACGCGACCATCGGCGACCTGGTGGCGTTCGCGCAGGCGGTGCTCGACGGACCCCTCACCGACAGCGCCGCGCAGAGCGGCACCATCGAGGTGGGCGACGGCTCGACGATCGGCTACTTCTGGAACGTCCGTGAACAGGGCGAGAGCCGGATCGTGTCGCACAACGGCATGACCCTCGGGTTCGCGAGCATCCTCCTCATCGACACGGCGAGCGGCACCGCCTCGATCGTGCTCGCCAATCAGGGCGAGCCCGTCGATGACGTCGGCGCGACGCTCCTCGCCCGTCTCGGCTGAACGGCACGGCAACAGGACGCGCTCGCGCTCGCCGCGGCTACCATGCAGTCATGGGCGAGGGCGCCGAGGCATCTGAAGCAGAGGTGGAGCAACCGACCGCGCGCCGGCTCTCGTTCACGACGATGCTCGACGGATTCTTCTTCGTGTTCGCGGGCGTCGCCTCGGTGTGGCTCGCGTGGCTCGTGCTCACGCAGTCCTTCGAGTTCGGATGGTTCGCCATCGCGTTCTTCGTGGTCTTCTGGCTCGTGCTCGCCTATCTCGTGCTGCCGCGACTGCACCGCATCCTCACCGCGGTCTACGTGCCCGAGTACTTCATCGGCCGTGCCCGCACGAGCGACGGGCTGCTCGGCGACCCGGTGAACCTCGCGTTCGAGGGGAGCGAGGCATCCGTGCACGCCGCCATGCGTGCCGCCGGCTGGACCCGCGCCGATGATGTCACGCTCGCCTCGAGCTGGCGCATCGTGACATCGACCGTCAGCCGGCGAAGCTACGACGAGGCGCCGGTGAGTCCGCTGTTCCTCTTCCACCGGCAGCAGGACTTCGCCTACCAGCAGGAGGTCGAGGGAAACCCCGCCCGCCGGCACCACGTGCGGTTCTGGAAGACCCCCGAGGGCTGGCTACTGCCCGGCGGACGCCGCGTCGACTGGCTCGCGGCCGGCACCTTCGACCGCAGCGTGGGGTTCTCGCTGTTCACGTTGCAGGTGACCCACAAGATCGACGCCGACATCGACGTCGAGCGCGACCACATCGTCGCCACCGTGCTCGGCGCGAACCCGGCCGCACGCGTCGACGTGTTGCGCGACTTCTCGACCGGCTACCACTCCAGGAACGGCGGCGGCGACACCATCCGCACCGACGGCGACCTGCCCGTGATCGACGTCGGCGACGTGCCGGTCGGGGCGATCGAGGCCGAGGTCGGCGACGTCGGCGAAGTCGACGCGACCGAGCCGACGGGAGCTGCGACGTGACCGCCCCCGAACGCCGGCGTGTGTCGGTCGAGAAGCGGCCGGCGTTCGAGTCGCCGGCCGTGCTGGCGACGCCGGTGACGCCGCCGGTGTCGATGCCCCGGCCGGCGGCGACGGCGTTCGGGGCCCTGCTCGTGTGGGGTCGCGTGGCGGCAGGGGTCGCCTGGCTCGTCTCCCTCGGCCTCCAGTGGGAACAGATCGTGCGCACCGAGCTCCAGATCGACATCGACGGTCGCGACGAGCAGGCGGCATCCGACCTGGTGCTCACCATCGTGATCGTGGCGGGAGCGGTGGTGCTCACCGCCGAGCTGGTGCTCGGACTCCTCATCTGGATCGGCAGCAACTGGGCGCGCATCACGGTGATGCTGTTCTCGACGATCAGCATCGTGGTCGCGTGGATCGACTCGGTGACCGGCACCACCGAGATCACGCTCCGTACGACGTTCCTCACGCTCGCACTCGACATCCTCGTGCTGCTCGCCCTCTCGAGCCGCAACGCGCGCGCCTACGCGCGGCGACCTCGGCAGCGGATCATCCTGCACCGGCGGTGGGCGGGCGACCCGGAACTGCGCCGCCGTCTGCAGCGCAGCACCTGAGCAGCGACGCAGGCCGCGCAGCGGGTAACCTGAGCAGATCTCACCTGATGATGGCCAAGGGGGACACGATGGAACTCGAAGTCTCGACGACGATCCGGCGGCCCGTCGCGGCGGTATGGGACTTCTGTGCGGTGCATCACGTGGAGAACCACCCGAGGTGGGACCCCGACATCCAACTCGAGGACCCCCAGGAGGGGCCGATTGGTGTGGGCAGCGTGATCCGGCGTCGGAGCATCCGATTCGAGCCCCCGACCGAGGGCACGATGGAGATCACGGAGTTCGAACCCGGGCGAGCAATGCGCACGACGACCCACGACGGGGCGATGACCATCCATGGATGGCTTCTGCTGGCTGCGCGGGGACCGGAGGCGACCCAGCTCACGCTCGGCGCCGAGTTCCCCGAGGTGGACGCCTCCATGGCGGACCGGATCAAGCCCCTGATGGAACGAAGCGCTGCGAACATCAAGGCGCTGATCGAGCATGAGACCTGAGACGTGCGCGTCTCGCTCGAAGCGGGCACCATGACCCGCGCCGTCGTGATCACGACGTGGACGCTGATCTTCCTCCTGATCACGATCGTGCTGGTGTTCGCCGGCATCCGGGTCGGAACCGACGGCCCGCTGATCGTCACGGGAACACCCGCGCAGGGGGATGCCTTCGAGCGGCGGTACGTCGAGTATCCGTGGCTCGCCTACCTGCACATCGTGCCCGGCGTGCTGTACCTCCTGGGCGCACCACTGCAGTTGTGGCGGCGCTTCCGTGATCGGCACTTCACCTTCCACCGCAGGTTCGGGCGGGCGCCAGGGCGAACGCTCCTCCTCGCGTACCGCGCGATCCGCAGCGGCGACGTCCGCATGCATCGGCGCTGGATGATCCGCGCGTTCGCGGTCGGGCTCGGCGTCGGCACGATCCGGAACTGGGTCGGGATCTTCGTGGGGTTCCAGATCTTCTCGCTCGAGGCGAGCTTCGCGCCGGCCTTCTGGCTCGGCCTCTCGATGCACGTCATCGCCGGTGAACTCTGGCTGTGGTGGCGTCCCGACGCCGACGCCGACGGCCTGCCGTGCCGCACTCGGGTGCCCGCGGCGGAGGCGTCGTAGACGTCTGTCGGCACGTGCCGGCTTCGTCACGGGTCTCGTCGATGCCGAGCAATGGTCGAGCTCTATGCACCGAGGGCCGCGTTGACCGTCTCCGCCGAGTACTCCCGCTCGACCACGAGCGTCGCGAGCCCGACCACACCGGCGCGTGGGCCGAGGTCGGACTGACTGATCGCCAGATGCCGCGTCGCCCGGGGGAGGGAACGTGGGTAGAGGGTCTCCCGCAAACCTGTCAGCAGCGGGGCCGAGGCGAGCGTGCCGCCGATGACGACTTCGCTGGGGTTGAGCACCGAGACGACGGTGGCCAGGACCTCACCGAGGACGCGACCGGCTGCCCGAGTGAGACGCGCCGCGTCGGCATCGCCGGCGGAGAGCAGGGCGCCGACGTCCGAGCCGGATGCCGCGGGCTTGCCCAGCTCGCTGAGTGAACGCGCCACCGCACCCCCCGAAGCGACGGCGGCGAGACATCCGTACGATCCGCACTGGCACAGACGGTCGTCGTACCCGACGAGCCTGATGTGCCCGATGTCTCCTGCGCCGCCATCGGTACCGGCGTAGACGCGCCCACCGATGACGATTCCCGTGCCTATGCCCGACGAGACCTTGATGAAGCAGAGGGACAGCGAGTCGGGGTGGGCGAAGCGCTGCTCGCCGAGGGCCGCCGCGTCGGCGTCATTCATGACGAGCACGGGTACGTCGAGCGCCTCGTGCAGGTGCTCGACGACCGGGTACGCGTCCCAGCCGGGCATGATCGGTGGCTGGCTCGGTCGGCCGGTGTCGGGGTCGACCGGACCCGGCACGCTGATACCCATTCCGCTGACCCGATCTCGCGCGATGCCGACGCGCTCGAGGAGGGCACGTGCGCGGTCTACGATCGCATCGAGTGTGAGGCCGGGGCCGTCGGCGATGACCACGTCGAGTCGCTCCTCGTCGATGATGCGCCCGGCGAGGTCGGTCAGCGCAACCGTCGTGTGCGTCGTGTCGACCGCGGCCGCGAGAACGAACGCGTGCGCCGTGTTGAACTGGAGGAGTCGTGAGGGGCGGCCGCCCGAGACGCGGTTGGTGCCCTTCTCGATGATCAGGCCCGCGTCCAGCAGCGCGTCGACCTTGGTGGCCACCGTCATCCGGGAAAGACCCGTGACGTCGAGCACCTCGCCGCGTGTTACGGCTCGGCCCGCGCGGATGAGCTCCAGCACGTCACCGGGTCCAGGCATATTCGACCTCCAAGTCGGCTACTCCCATTATGCTTGACAGTTAGTCATTATCTACCTAATCATTAGACTTATCTGGCACAGCGCTCAACGCAAAGAGCCATCGCTCGTCCTAGCGCAGGGAGGCGCACACAATGAAGCTTCATGCCACAGCCATCGCGATACCGGCAGTGTTGAGTGCTGCGGCACTTGCACTGACC
The DNA here is from genome assembly GCF_040679595.1 of Agromyces sp. NPDC052230. NCBI lineage: Bacteria > Bacillati > Actinomycetota > Actinomycetes > Micrococcales > Microbacteriaceae > Agromyces > Agromyces sp. NPDC052230. The sequence continues at coordinate 889,869 of NZ_JBFAVC010000001.1, forward strand.
GGTTGCACGAGTTCCCCTGAGACCGACAACGGCGGCGGGGAGGGCATCACCTTCTGGGTGCAGGAGGACCTGCCTGACCGGGTCGCAGCCACGCAGGAGATCGTCGACGCGTTCACAGCGGAATCGGGCATCGAGGTCGAACTGGTGTCGGTCGCCGAAGACCAGTTCAGCCAGCTCATCACCGCAGCGGCGGCGGCCGGGGATCTGCCCGACGTCATCGGCGGCATCTCCCTTCCGCAGGTTCGCACCCTCTCGGCGAACGAACTCATCGACACGGCGGCCGTTGGTGCGGTGGTGGACTCGCTCGATCGCTCGACGTTCTCGGAGAAGGCGCTCGAGCTCACGGCCGAGGGCGACACCCAACTGGCAGTCCCGAGCGAGTCGTGGACCCAGATGCTCTACTACCGCACGGACCTGTTCGAGGCGGCCGGGCTCGAGGCGCCCGACTCGTACGACGCGATCCTCGAGGCGGCAGAGACCCTTGACACCGACGAGATGGCCGGGTTCGTCGGCGCGACGGCGCCTGGCGACGCGTTCACGGAGCAGACATTCGAGCACCTCGCCCTGGGCAACGACTGCCAGCTCGTGAACGATGACGGCGACGTCGAACTCGATTCCGACGCGTGCGTCGCGGCGTTCGAGTTCTACGGCGACCTCGTCACGAACTACTCGGTGCCGGGTGCGCAGGACGTCGACACGACACGCGCGACCTACTTCGCCGGTGACGCCGCCATGTTCATCTGGTCGAGCTTCGCCCTCGACGAGCTCGCAGGACTCCGCAACGATGCCATGCCCTCGTGCCCCGAGTGCGTGGCGGACCCAGGGTTCCTCGCCGCCAACACCGGCGTCGTCACGGCAATCGAGGGGCCAGACTCGAGTGGCCCGGCACAGTTCGGCGAGATCACGTCATGGACCGTGACCGACGGAGCAAACGTCGAGAGCTCGCAGGCATTCATCGAGTACATGATGAGCGACGGGTACGAGCCGTGGATCGCGATCGCGCCAGAGGGCAAGGTGCCCGTTCGCACCGGCACCGCCGAGGAACCGACGCTGTACTCGGACCTGTGGGCCACGCTGCCCGCGGGAGTCGACACCAAGGCGCCGCTCTCGGACTTCTATGCTGCCGAGGTGCTCGAGGTCGTGGCGGCGGGTCCCGAAGATCTTGCTCGTTGGGGCATCTCCCAGGGCCAGGGGAATCTGCTCGGGGCGCTCCAGGGCGAGCATCCGGTCGCAGATGCGGTCAGCGAGGTCGCCCAGGGAGAGGACCCGGCGACGGCCGTACAGAACGCAGCTGAGGCGGTGCGCTCGATAGCGGAGTCACTCGAGTGACGCAACCGACCGGGGGGCCGGGGATCGCGGGTCCGGGTCCCGCGGCCCCGGCTGGCAGCACGCCCTCCGGCGCGCGGGCTCCTGGCTCCTCCTTCCGCAGGAAGGAGGAGAACCGCACCGGTCTCGCCCTGATCTCGCCGACCGTCGTCATCGTCGTCGTCGCCGTCGTGTTGCCGATCATCTGGGCGATCGCGTTGGCGTTCCAGCGGGTTCGGCTCATCAATATCAGGGGTACCGGCTTCATCGGCGAGTACACGCTCGCCAATTTCGTGAATGTCCTCACCTCGCCCGGATTCCTCGGCGCGCTGTTCACGACGCTGATCTACTCCGTGGTCGGCACCGCGCTCGCGATCGGTATCGGACTGGTCGCCGCGCTCGCCCTCCGCAGGCCATTCCGCGGGCGTGGTCTCATTCGCGCCTCGCTGCTGCTGCCGTACGTCGCTCCGGTCGTCGCCGCCACCTTCGTCTGGTCGACGATGCTGAATCCCCAGTTCGGCGTCGTCAACTGGTTCGGCACGACGGTGCTGGGATGGGACGACCCGGTCGCCTTCCTGTCCGATCGTGCGCTGCCGGTGTCGATCTTCGGACGGGAGGTGGAACTGCCGATCGCGCTGATCACCGTCATCCTGTTCGAGGGCTGGCGATCCTTCCCGTTCGCCTTCCTCTTCCTCACGGCGCGGCTTGGAGCGGTGCCCGAGGTGCTCGATGAGGCAGCCCGGATCGATGGCGCGACCCCGACCCAGCGTTTCCGTCACATCCTGCTGCCGCAGCTCCTACCGACGATCGCCGTGCTGACGGTGCTGAGATTCATCTGGACCTTCAACAACTTCGACGACATCTACCTCCTGACCGGTGGCGGCGCCGGGACCGAAGTCGTGTCCGTTCGCGTCTTCGACTACCTGACCGCGCGAGGCGACATCGGAGCGGCGGCGGCCCAGGCGCTGCTCCTGGCGGTGATCCTCGCCGTGCTCGTCGGTGTGTACCTCAAGCTGTTCGGCAGGGAGGAGGAGCAGGCATGAGCACGTCGACACTCGAAACACCACCGACGAAATCGTCCAGGACGGGCGGGTTCAACCGCGACCGCTTCGAGAACGCGCTGCTGAAGGTCGTTCGGCCGCTGGTCATCGTGGTCTTGCTACTGGCCGCGGTGTTCCCCTTCTACTACATGGTGCTGCTCAGCTTCCGATCACTCGATTCCCTGCTGCAGAACCCCGGATCGTTGTGGATCTCCGTCGACGAGTTCGACCCGTCGACGTATCTCGACGTGCTCGCCCCCATCTCGGACGGCGGGCAGGGGTTCGCCACGTTCATGCGGAATTCGCTGCTCGTCGCCCTCGGCACGGTCGCGCTCTCGCTGCTGGTCGCCATTCCCGGGGCCTACGCCGTGAGCCGGCTCGCGTTCTTCGGACGGCGGCAGGTCTCAGGACTCTTCCTCGCGGTGTACTTCTTTCCCAGCATCCTGCTGGCCGTTCCGCTCTTCGTGTTCTTCACGCAGGTCGGGCTGCGGGGATCGCTCGTCGGGCTCCTCATCGTCTACGTCTCGCAAGTCGTGGCCGTGTCGATCTACACGCTGCGCAACTACTTCTCGACGGTGCCGGTGTCCTTGGAGGAGGCCGCGGCGATCGACGGCTGCAGCCGGCTGCAGATCATGCGAAGGATCAGCCTGCCCCTTGCCATGCCGGCCATCATCTCGAACGGCCTGTTCATCTTCATGATCGCGTGGAACGAGTTCCTCTTCGCGCTGCTGTTCCTCGTCGAGCGACGGGACTCGTGGACCGTCTCGCTCGGGCTGTCGCAGCTCTCCGGCAGCATCGAGGTGCCCACCACCGTGCTGATGGCCGGCTCGGTCATCCTCACCCTGCCGATCATCCTGCTGTTCTTCGCCTCCGAGCGATTGCTGATCGGCGGTCTGACTGCCGGTGCCGAAAAGGGCTGACGAGAGCCCTTCGATCTTCCGTAGCGAAAGGAGGGCGCGCTATCGTGCCCCAGATCGTCCAATTCACCGGCCCGCGACGGGTCGAACTCGTCGAGACGGATGCCGCACCGCTCACGCCCGGCGACGTCCGGGTCGCCACCTGGTTCTCCGGGATCTCGGCCGGCACCGAGCTCACGGCATACCGCGGTACGAATCCGTACCTCACCTCGACCTGGGATGCCGAGCGCCGCCTCTTCGTTGCGGGTGAGCCGAGCTTCGGCTATCCCGTGCAGGGCTGGGGCTACTCGGAGGTCGGCCAAGTCGTCGAGGTGGCGGACGACGTCACCACGCTGAAACCCGGCGACATCGTGCACGGTATCTGGGGCCACCGCAGCGACGCGGTCCTCCCCGCATCGGCTCTGGCCTGGCGTGTCCTTCCCGAGGGTCTCGATCCAGTGCTCGGCACGTTCGCACGGGTGGGATCGATCGCCCTCAACGCTGTGCTCGCAGCCGAGGTGCGGTTGGGCGAGCAGGTCGCGATCTTCGGCCAGGGGGTCATCGGTTTGCTCGCCACACGTCTCGCGAAGCTGTCTGGTGCACGCGTGCTCGCGGTCGATGCCCAACCAGCGCGGCTCCGCGCCGCGACCGAGTTCGGCGCCGACGAGGTCATCGACGCGACACTCCCTGGAGCGGGAGAGCGAATCCGCGAGTTGACGGGCGGCGGCGCCGACACCGCGATCGAACTCTCGGGTGTCGACAGCGCTCTGCACGAAGCGGTTCGGTCCGTCGTCGTCGAAGGGCTCGTCGCCGCATGCGGCTTCTACCAGGGCGGCGCTGCGAACCTCCGTCTCGGCGAGGAGTTCCACCACAACCGCGTGCGCATCGTCGCAAGCCAGATCGGCGGCGTTCCCGTCGAGCTCGGGCGTCGCTGGGACCAGGCTCGACTCATTCGCACGGTCCTGGCGCAGATCGACTCCGGCGCGGTGGACGCCGGTGCACTCGTCACCGACGTCGTCGACGCATCAGATGTCGCGATCGTGTTCGAACGCCTCGACCGCGGCGACCCTGAACTGCTGCAGGCGGTGCTCCGCTTCGATGCTGCACCGGAGCCGACTCCGTGAGCGGCATCCCCGACTACCGACCACGATTCCCGGCTGAGCGGCCGGGAGTCGGATTGGTCGGCGCCGGCGCCATCGCGCGCACCGCACACCTGCCGGCGTATGCCGCCTGGCGTGTGCCTGTTGTTGCGATCGCCTCTCGCACCACTGCCACCGCGCGCGACCTCGCCGCGGAATTCGACATCGAGACCGTGCACGACTCGGTCGCCGAGCTCCTTGCCGACCCGCGCGTCGGCGTCGTCGACATCGCGACGAGTCCAGCGAGTCGCCTGGACCTCATCGAGGAGGCCGTTGCCGCCGGAAGGCACGTGCTCGCGCAGAAGCCCCTCGTCGTCGACCCCGCCGAGCTGACACGCCTCCGCGCGGTGCTCGCCGAGGCGCGCGACCGCGGCATCCGCATCGCGGTGAATCAGAACGGGCGCTGGGCGCCCGCGTGGCGCCTCGCCACCCTGCTCGTTCGCGAGGGAGCGGTCGGCGAGATCGTCGGCGTGACGCACCTGCACGACAAGCCGTTGCCACCGCTCGCCGACACGCCGTTCGACGACATTCCCCACATGCTGCTCACCGACTATCTCGTTCACTGGATCGACATCACGCGCTGCTGGCTCGAGGGCGCGCGCGTCGAATCCGTCATCGCACACGACTCCCGGGTTCCGGGCCAACCGCGTGATGCGCGGAATCCGTGGCAGGCCACGCTCCATGTCGGCCTCGACACAGGGGCGAGCGCGTCCATCCGGATCGTCGGCAACGCCTTCGCCCGCGCGGGCGGTTGCCCGTTCTGGATCCATGGAACCGAGGGCACGCTCCGTGGCAGCGTGCTCCTCGGCTCCGACTCGCTCGTGCTCGAGCGCGGCGAGACGAGCACTCGGTACGCCCTCGATGGGCAGTGGTTCACGGACGGCTTCGCCGGGGCGATGGGCGAGCTGCTGACGTCCATCTCCGAAGACCGTGAGCCCGAGAACTCCGCGGAGCACGTGCTCGCCACCGTCCGGCTCGGCATGGCGGCTGCCGCGTCCGCCGAGCATGGCGTGCCCGTCCATCCGGACGATCTCGTGTTCACCCGGCCAGGCGAACAGGCGGTCATCCCGGAATGAGCATCATCGATGAAGTCCCGGTCGGGCCCCGCGCTCGCGTCTACGCGGAAGGCTGGCAGAGCTGGAGCCCGACCAGTTGGTACGGCATGGGTGAACCTGCGGACCGTCCCGACGAGGGCTGGCAGCACCTCATGCGCTTCCGGCCGGGTACAGAGATCGCCGAGAAGGGCGTGCAGGGCGAAGGGCTCGTCGTGGTCGATCCCGGCGATGGATCGCCGGCGCGCGCGTACGGCGCCACGGATGCGTCGACGACGGTCCCCTCGATCCAGGCGACCTGGCGCAGCGACCGCGTGATCGTGAGCGCGTCGTCGAAGGTCGAACGTGTGACGGCGGATGCCTCGGGGCAGGCGGTCGGCGCGGAGCGAGGCTCCGCCGGACAGTCCGCGCTCGACGCATTCGGTGAGCGCTTCGGTACGGCTGCGAGCGCCCGCACCACCGCCCCTGTTCCGAGGGTCTGGTGCACGTGGTACCGCTACTTCGAAGAGGTCACCGCAGCCGACGTGCTCGAGAACGTGGCAGCGTTCGAGCGGCACGACCTGCCGGTCGACGTCGTGCAGGTCGATGACGGATGGAGCCTCGGCACCGGAGCGTGGACCGAGCCGGATCCACGTTTCGGATCGTTGCCCGACACCGTCACCGCGATCCTCGACAGTGGACGGCGTGCCGGCATCTGGCTGGCCCCATTCGTGGTCGGGTCGCGATCGGACCTCGCTCAGCGGCGCCCGGACTGGCTGACGGGGCCCGCCGGACACAACTGGGGCGACGACTTGATCGGGTTGGACCTCACGCACCCGGGGGTGAGGGACTACCTTGCCGAGGTCTTCACGGGGCTGCGCGAACTCGGCATCGATTACGTGAAGCTCGACTTCCTCTACGCCGGAGCGGTGCCGGGAGCCAGGCATGCCGTCGAGGTCGGCCCGATCGCCGCGTACCGTTCCGGCCTCAGCCTGGTCCGCGAGGTCATGGGCGATGACGCGTACCTCTTGGGCTGCGGCGCTCCGATCCTGCCGAGCGTTGGCCTGGTCGACGCGATGCGCGTCTCTCCCGACACGTTCCACGAGGGCGGCGAAGACGGGTCCCAGGGACTTCGAGGCCGGATGTCACTCGAGGCGCGTTCATGGCAGCACGGCAGGCTCTGGACCAACGACCCGGACTGCCTCATCGCACGACCCGGATTCGCACTGCGGGATGAGTGGGCGGAGGTCGTGCTCGCTGCGCCCGGGGTGCGTGGCTTCTCGGATCGGATCGCGGAACTCGACGAGCGCGGATTCGACTACGTGCGACGACTCCTGGGTCTGGAGGGCGCATGACCGATTTCGATGCGATGGTGCTCCGAGCGCGACTGGTGCCGCTCGTAGAACAGCTCTACCCCGACCGGGCCGATGACGTGCTCGGCCGCCTCGTGAGCCTGGCCACTGAATGGGCCCCCGCGCTGCACTCGCTGGAGCATGAGCGTCCCGACGAGGGCACGGCATACCTCATCACCTATGGCGATGCGTTCCGCAGGGCAGGTGAGGCTCCACTGCATACGCTGGCATCGGTGCTACGTGAGCATGTCCGCGATGCCGTCACCGATGTGCACCTGTTGCCCATCTACCCCTGGACCTCCGACGACGGCTTCGGCGTGACCGACCATCGGCGGGTGAACCCGGAGCTCGGTACGTGGGGGGACGTTGCCGAGCTGCGAGCCGATCACGCCCTCGCGCTCGATTTCGTAGCCAACCATCTCTCCAGCTCGAGCGAGTGGTTCCAATCGTGGCTCGCTCGCGATCCTCGTTACGAGGGGTACTTCCTGGAGCCGGACGCCGGCTTCGACACCTCGAAGGTCGTCCGGCCCCGCACGACGCCGCTCGTCCACGAATACCGACGTCCCGACGGCACCATCGCGAGGGCGTGGACGACGTTCGGCTCCGACCAGGTCGACGTCGACCCGAGCACGCCGGCCGTGCTCCTCGACCTCACGGACATCCTCCTCGGGTACCTCGCGCACGGCGCGACGACCGTGCGACTCGATGCCATCGGCTTCCTGTGGAAGCAGTCGGGCACCAGCTGCATCCACCTCCCGCAGACGCACACGATCATCCGAATCTGGCGTGTGCTCGTCGATGCGCTCGCACCGGGCACGCTTCTCCTCACGGAGACCAACGTGCCCCACGCCGACAACATCACGTACTTCGGGAACGGATCGGACGAGGCCAACCTCGTGTACCAGTTCGCGCTGCCACCGCTGGTGCTCCACGCATTCGTCACGGGGAGGGTGACCGCGCTCGCTTCCTGGGCTCGGGGGATCGGCCCGGTGGGACCTCGGGCAACGTGGTTCAACTTCCTTGCGAGCCACGACGGTATCGGCATCCGACCGACCGAGGGCCTGCTGAGCGCCGCCGACCGCGCACTCCTCGTCGAGCGCACGCTGGCCCGTGGTGGGCGTGTCACCATGGCGAAAGGACCCGACGGATCCGATGGCGTGTACGAGCTCAACACGAACTACCTCGACGCACTTGTCGACCCGGACGATCCCGACCCCGATGCCTCCGCCGTCACGCGCGGCCTCGCGGCACACGCAATCCTGCTGTCGATGGTCGGCGTGCCGGCGATCTACTATCACGCCTTCTTCGGGTCAGGCCAGGATCGAGCCGGCATGGAGACAAGCGACATCCCTCGCCGCATCAACCGGGAGGTCCTCGACGCCGATCGGCTCATCTCGGACCTGGCGTCGTCATCGCGCCGGCGTGGCATGCTCGAGGGGCTTCGCCACCTGCTCACGACGCGCCGAACCCTGCCCGCGTTCTCGCCGTTCGCCGATCAGTCGGTCGACCGGCTCGACGAGCGCGTGCTCGTCATCCGGCGTGCCGCTGGAACCGCCGACGAGGTGGTCGCTGCCGTCAACGTCAGTTCCGACGTCGTGCACCTCCCGGCACTCAGCGGGACGGACGTGATCACGGGGACACGACACGATGACGGACTTCGTCTCGAGCCGTACGGCTACGCCTGGTTGGTGGCACGTTGACCTGGGCGCCTGCGCGGATGGCATCCTCGTCGGGTTCCAGGCCGCCGCGTCCGTGCCCGCAGCTGAGGCCGAGCCGGGTGTCTGCCGGCCCGGCATACCGAATCGCAGCCGACCCGAGACATGCCGCGCGTGGGCCGCGCCGCGCGGGGCGCGGTCCGTAGGCTGGCGGAGACCGGACGCGCGACCCTTCGAGGAGGACGCATGCTCGACTACGACCCCTACGTCGCCCTGCAGCGACTCCGACCAGTCGGCACGTTCACGGTGGCGAGCGAGGACTTCGAGCCGAACGGCCCGCTCGCCCGGGCGCAGTGGGCCGCGCACGCCGGCGGCGCCGACCGGTCACCCCAGCTGTCGTGGACGGGGTACCCGCCGGGCACCCGGAGCTTCGCCGTGACCTGCCTCGACCCCGATGCGCCGACCGCGTCGGGATGGTGGCACTGGTCGGTGGCGAACCTCCCCGCGACGGTCACGAGCCTCGATGCGGATGCCGGCGCCGCCGGCGGCGCGAAGCTGCCCTCTGGCGCGCTCATGCTGAGGAATGAGGACGGCGAGGCCTCCTTCTCCGGTGCGGCACCGCCGCGCAGCACCGGCGTGCACCGCTACATGTTCGTCGTGCATGCCCTCGACGTGCCGAGCTTCGATCTCGAGCCGGATGCCTCGCCAGCGAGCCTTGGCACCCGTTGCTTCTTCCACGCCCTCGCGCGCGGCATCCTCGTGAGCACCGCGAACCGCGACTGAAACGCGACGCGCCGTCGGAACGGGCCCGCGTCCGGGACCGCGGTCAGGCCCGCGGTCAGCCGAGACGGGCGCCGCGGCGCCGGCCGAGCACGAAGTAGGCGATCGGTCCGACGAAGTTCACCGCGATGATCGCGGCCCAGACGAGCTTCGGGCCCCTCACGAGTTCTGACGGCCGTCTCGCGAGGTCGGTCCATGCGGCCGCCGCGAGGGCGATCTGCACGGATGCCGCGACCAGCAGCCCCGTCTGCTCCTGCGAGGTGAGGTCGCTCCAGTTCCGGTTCTCCATGCGAACCGCTCCCTTCCGGTCGATCCCGATCAGTGCTTGTTCCCCGACAGCGCGAGCACGCCGCCGAGGCCGATCATCATGACGCCACCGGTGGCGGCGAGGTGCGCCGCCCGCCTGGGCGAACGTGCGAACCAATCGCGCGCCGCGCTCGCTCCGATCGCCCACACGGAGTCGCACAGGAGCGCGAGGACGATGAACACGACGCCGAGCTCGAACAGCTGCAGCGGGATGGCGCCGGCGGTGAAGTCCACGAACTGCGGCAGCACCGCGACGAAGAATGCGATGGTCTTGGGGTTCGTGACCCCGACGACGAAGCCCTCGCCGAGCTGGCGCCAGTGCGAGCGCGGCAGCACCTCGCCGTTCACGGCGGCCGCGGCATCCGCTCGGTGGCGGATCGCCTGGATGCCGAGGTACACGAGGTACAGCGCCCCCGCGATCTTGATGACGGTGAAGAGGAGCACCGACTGTGCGACCAGCGCGCCCACGCCGAGGGCGACGGCTGCCACGAGCGGCACCATGCCGAGGGCGTTGCCGAGCACGCTGAGCAGGCCGCCGAGGCGTCCGAGCGCCAGTGAGCGGCCGATCACGAAGAGCACGCTCGGGCCGGGGATCACGATGAGCACGACCGACGCGAGCACGAATGCCCAGAGGTTGTCGAGGGGGACCACGCCAGCATGCTACTCCGAGCACCTTGTGATCTCATCAATGGTTATATACCGTGTTATGAAAAGGAGGAGCATGGTCGACGACATCGTCGGGCAATTGGGTCACCTCACGCTCGGCACGCGGTTCAAGCGGCTCGGTGAGCGGATGCATGCCGACACGACCAGATTCATCGAAGCTAGCGGCATGGCGATTCAGGCCAGCTGGTTTCCGCTGCTCGCCGCCCTCGAACGCGCCGGAGGCCTGACCGTGGGCGAGCTGGCCCAGTCGGTCGGAGTGAGCCAACCGGGCGTCACGCGCAGCGTCGGCAGGCTGGCGGAGCTGGGGCTCATCGAGGTCGTCGCCCACGGATCGTCGGATCGGCGTCGGCGGTCCGTGCAGCTGACGGCCGCGGGCGAGCGGCTCGTGGCTCAGGCGCGCAGCGACGTCTGGCCTCACGTCGAAGCGGCGGTCGTCGACGCCTGCGACGGTCTCGCGGGCTCGCTCCTCGATCAGCTCGCCGAGCTCGAGGCGAGGCTCGACCGCGAGCCCCTCGACCGTCGGGCCGTCCGTCTTCGGGAGGCAACGGCGGGAGGGAAGACGCGATGACGGGGCATCCGCTCGATCGCCCGGTGTGGAACGCCCTCGCGAACCGGCAGCGCGAGTTCGCGGTCGGCGACGATCGAGCGCGGCGCTTCGACCCGGGCATCGGCCCACTCGCCGCGGTCGCGGCGGACGACACCGAGCACCTCGACCGCCTCGGCGAGCTCGTGGCCGAGAGCGGACGCGTGCTGCTGCTGCAGCGCGGCGAGATCCCCGTGCCGCCGGGCACGACCGTGCGACTGGCCGGTCCCGGAGTGCAGCTCGTGCTCGACCGGCTCGCCGCGGTGCCGACGACCGCCGAGCTCGTGCCGCTCGGGCCGTCCGACGCCGCCGAGATGGTCGCGCTCGCGAAACGAACGGAGCCCGGGCCCTTCGAGGCGCGCACGCCCGAACTCGGCGGATTCCTCGGCATCCGGGTCGACGGTCGCCTCGTGGCCATGGCGGGTGAGCGCATGAAGCCCGAGGGCCACGCAGAGGTCAGCGGGGTGTGCACCGACGCAGGCCACCGCGGGCGAGGGTACGCCGCCATGCTCTCGGCGGCCGTGGCCGATCGCATCCTGGCCCGTGGCGAGACGCCCTTCCTGCACGCCTACAGGGGCAACCGGAGCGCGATCGCGCTCTACGAGCGACTCGGCTTCGTGCTCCGCACCCCGATCGGGATCCTCGTCCTCGATCCGGCGTGAGGTCGGCGACCGCGCCTACTCCTCATCGGGCGGCGGTGCGATCGCGGCACCGAGGCGGATACGCGTGCCGAAGGGATCGGTCAGCAGCGACGTGCGTTCACCCCACGGCTGGTCGAGCGGCTCCTCCTCGACCGTCGCGCCGGCGTCGGCGAGCGCCGCCGTGACCCGGTCGACGTCGTCGACGTAGAACCAGAGGAGCACGTTGCCGGGCGGCAGCGGCGACTCGGTCAGCCCGATGCCGACCGACGAGGTGCCGACCGCGAGCGACACGTAGTCGGGATCGCCCTCGGGGGGGAACCGGTACGACACGGCGCCCCCCAGTGCATCCCGGTAGAACGCCAGCGCTGCCGGCATGTCATCGACCTCGAGGATCGGAAACGCGGATTCGATCATGACCCCTCCTCGAACGGGAGGCTACGCCGTCGGCTGGGATGCCGCTACGGTGGCACACGTGGCACACGTCAGCGACCAGATCTCCGCGACCGTCGCCGACGGCGTCGGCCACCTCACGCTGGATCGCCCGAACGCGCTCAACGCGTTGAGCTACGAGATGATCCGTGAGCTCACCGCGGTGCTCGAAGTCTGGCGCGACCACTCCGAGGTGGGCCTCGTCGTGCTCGACGGTGCCGGTGAACGCGGCTTCTCGGCGGGCGGCGATGTGCGGGAGCTCTACGGGTACGCCGTGAACGACGACGCGGCCGAGGCGCGGGAGTTCTTCCGCTCGGAGTACCGGCTCGACGCCATGATCGCGCGCTACCCGAAGCCGGTCGTCGCCATCATGGACGGCATCACCATGGGCGGCGGCGTGGGCCTTGCCGGCCACGCCGCGATCCGCGTGGTCACCGAGCGTTCGCGCGTCGCGATGCCCGAGACCCGCATCGGGTTCACGCCCGACGTCGGCGGCTCGTGGCTCCTCGCGAAGGCGCCTGGCGAGCTCGGCGTGCACCTCGCGCTCAACTCCCGCACCATGGACGCCGCCGACGCCCTGCACGCGGGCTTCGCCGATGCGTTCGTGCCCTCCGAGCGCCTGCCGCACCTCATCGACGCGCTCGCCGAACGAGCCGACCCCGGCAGCCCCGCCGAGATCGTGACGCTCTTCGACGAGACGCCCGGCCCGTCGGCGCTCGCCCTCGCACGCGACTGGGTCGACGCCTGCTACTCCGCGCCCACGGTCGCCGAGATCATCGAGCGCCTGCACGCGTTCGCCGAGGGGCGGGCGACGGTGCCGACAGAAGGCGGCTCGTCCAGTCCGTTCCCGACGCATCCGCTGGACCCGGCCGCCCGGGCCTACGCGGCGGCCGCGGCGGACGAGCTCGCCACGCTCTCACCGACCGCGCTCACCGTCACGCTCGAGTCGGTGCGCCGCGCCCGCACCCTGCCGACACTCGAGGACGCGCTGGAGCAGGAGTTCCGGCTCGTCGCATGGTTCATCGAGCAGCACGACCTGATCGAGGGCATCCGCGCGCAGGTCATCGACAAGGACCGTTCTCCGAAGTGGAACCCGCCCACGCTCGAAAGCGTCGACCACGGGCTCGCCGCACGCGTGCTCGACACGCAGGTGCACGATCCGGTCTGGCCCGACCGCCCCTGAGCACGGTCGGACCGCGTTCCGCAACCCCGCCGCGCCCCCCGAGGCATCCGCACCGCGGTTCGATAGCGTGGGCTCGTGAAGATCCACCACCTGCGCACCCACCGGAGTGACGAGAACCTCTCCCGAGAGGGTCAACTCGCCTGGCAGCTCGCGGCCACGGCGATCGATCCCGTCGAGGTCGACGACGAGGTCGTCGACATGGTCGTGAACCGCGTCATCGACAACGCGGCGGTCGCGGCGGCCGCGCTGGCGCGCAAACCGGTGGTGGCCGCGCGCAGCCAGGCGCTCTCGCACCCGGTCTCGATCGGGGGCGACGGCTCGACCGTGTTCGGGGCGGATGCCGCCCGCCACACGTCGCCCGAGTGGGCCGCATGGGCCAACGGGGTCGCCGTGCGCGAGCTCGACTTCCACGACACGTTCCTGGCCGCCGAGTACTCGCACCCGGGCGACAACATCCCGCCCATCGTGGCGGTCGCCCAGCACCTGGCGGACCGGCGTGGATTGACGGGCCGTGACATCGTGCGCGGCATCGCGACGGGGTATGAGATCCAGATCGACCTGGTGAAGGCGATCTCGCTGCACGAGCACAAGATCGACCACGTGGCGCACCTCGGGCCGTCGGCCGCGGCCGGCATCGGCACGCTGCTCGGACTCGATCAGGAGACGATCTTCCAGGCCATCGGCCAGGCGCTGCACACCACCACGGCGACGCGGCAGTCGCGCAAGGGCGAGATCTCGTCCTGGAAGGCGCACGCGCCCGCGTTCGCGGGCAAGATGGCCGTCGAGGCGGTCGACCGGGCCATGCGCGGCGAGACGAGCCCGACGCCGATCTACGAGGGCGAGGACGGCGTCATCGCGTGGCTCCTCGGCGGACCCGAGGCCAACTACGACGTGCCGCTGCCCGAGGAGGGCGAGGCGAAACGCGCGATCCTCGACTCGTACACGAAGGAGCACTCGGCGGAGTACCAGGCGCAGGCGTGGATCGACCTGGCCCGCAAGCTCCACGAGGAGTACCCGCTGATCCTCGATGACCCCGGCCGAATCGAGTCGATCACGCTGCACACGTCGCATCACACGCACTACGTGATCGGCTCGGGGGCGAACGACCCGCAGAAGTTCGATCCGGATGCCTCGCGCGAGACGCTCGACCATTCGATCGCGTACATCTTCACGGTCGCCCTGCAGGACGGCGCCTGGGATCACGAGACGTCGTACTCGCCCGAGCGCGCGCATCGCGACGACACGGTCGCGCTGTGGCGCAAGGTCTCGACCGTCGAGGACCCCGAGTGGACCCGCCGCTACCACTCGCTCGACGTGAACGAGAAGGCGTTCGGCGGCCGAGTGGTCATCAAGCTCGCCGACGGCGGCGAGATCGTCGACGAGATCGCCGTGGCCGACGCGCACCCGCTGGGCGCTCGTCCGTTCGGCCGCGAACAGTACGTGCAGAAGTTCCGCACCCTCGCCGCCGAGATGCTCGAGGCCGCCGAGATCGAGCGGTTCCTCGACGTCGCGCAGCGCCTCCCCGAGCTGGGTCCCGACGAGATCGGCGGACTCACCTTCACGGCGGCTCCCGGTGCGCTCGTGGGGGTGGAGATCCCCACCGGACTCTTCTGACCCGAGCCGGGATCTCACTGCCGACGCCGGGTGCCCCTAGGCTGGGAGAGCGGTCGCGCTGCGGCGGCCGCTCCGTCACGAGGAGCACGATGAGCGATCAGCAGCAGGCGGCACCCCCGGTCATCTTCAAGGGCCTGGCCGGCGTTCCCGTCGATTACACGGCCATCTCGAAGGTGAGCCCCGAGACGAACTCCCTGCTGTACCGCGGGTACCCGGTGCAGGAGCTCGCGGCATCCGTCACCTTCGAAGAGGTCGCGTACCTGCTCTGGAACGGCGAGCTCCCCGACGACACGGAGCTCGCCGAGTTCGAGGAGCGCGAGCGCTCGCACCGCGGGCTCGACCACGAGGTCAAGCGCATCATCGACGAGCTGCCGCTCAGCGCCCACCCGATGGACGTCGTGCGCACCGCCGTGAGCGTCATCGGCGCGAGCGACCCGGCCACGTCGGACGACTCGCGCGAGGCCAACCTCGACAAGGCGATCCGCCTGTTCGCGAAGCTCCCGTCGATCGTCTGCTACGACCAGCGCCGGCGCCGCGACCTCGAATTCGTCGAGCCGCGCGACGACCTCGGCTACTCGGCCAACTTCCTGTGGCAGGCATTCGGCGAGGCGCCCGAACTCGCCGTCGTGAACGCGTTCGACGTGTCGATGATCCTCTACGCCGAGCACTCGTTCAACGCGTCCACGTTCGCGGCGCGGGTGATCACCAGCACGCTCTCCGACCTCTACTCGGCCGTCACGGGCGCCATCGGCGCGCTCAAGGGCGCGCTGCACGGCGGCGCCAACGAGGCCGTCATGCACGCCTTCGCCGAGATCGGCACCGCGGATGCCGCGGCGGCGTGGCTCGACGCCCAGCTCGCCGAGAAGCGAAAGGTCATGGGCTTCGGCCACCGCGTGTACAAGAACGGGGACTCCCGCGTCCCCACGATGCGCGACGCGCTCGAGCGGATGGTCGAGCACTACGATCGCCCCGACCTCATGCGCCTGTACATCGCCCTCGAGGAGGCCATGGCCGAGCGCAAGGGCATCAAGCCGAACCTCGACTACCCGGCGGGCCCGGCCTACCATCTCATGGGCTTCGACACCGAGACGTTCACGCCCCTGTTCGTCGCCAGCCGGGTCACCGGCTGGACGGCGCACATCATGGAGCAGAATGCGTCGAACGCGCTGATCCGCCCGCTCTCCGTCTACAACGGTCACGACGAACGGCACGTGCCCGTGCGGGGGTGATGCATGCCGCAGGTGTTCCTCGAGATGACGATGACGGTCGACGGATTCGTCACCGCGCCGGGCATGAGCCGCGAGCATCCGTTCGGCGTCGGCGGGGAACGCGTGCACGAGTGGATCCTTCGCCCCTTCGGGCCGGACTCCGCGCCCACGGGCATCATCCCCGAGCAGGCCACCGGCACCGTCGCGACTCCGGAGCAGGTGGATCGCCTCGTCGCCGCCGGCGTCCTCAACCGCACGGGCGCGTTCGTCATCGGTCGCCGCACGTTCGAGGCGGGGGAGCACCTGTGGGGCGATCGGACGGTGTTCGGCCTGCGTCCGTGCTTCGTGGTCACCGACCTGGCGCGCGACCCGATCGTGCGCGGGCGTTCGCGCTTCGAGTTCGTGACGCAGGGCGTTGGCGAGGCCGTCCGCCGCGCGGGCCTGGTCGCGAGCGCCGCAACGGTCACGGTGATCGGGAACGCGTCGATCGCGCGCGAGGCGCTGCTCGGCGATCTCGTCGACGAGTTGCGGCTCCACCTCGTTCCGGTGCTGCTCGGCGCGGGCGACCGGCTGTTCCCCGAGGTGCAGAGCCCTCCGGTCGAGCTCGAGCTGCTGCACGTCGAACGCGGCGCGCGGGCCACGCACCTGCGCTATCGCGTCATCCGGCAGCACCGGCCCGGCGGCGGCGTTCGCGCAACCGCACCATCCTGATCGCGCCGACTCGTCACGTCACCGCGTCCGGTCGGGCACTGCATCGATCGATGCGCGCGCCGACATGCGGCCCTATGCTTGCTCCCCGTGGGCATACCGCAACCGACCGAGCAGCAGGCCGTGCCGAAGCGGCGATTCCGCTGGGTCCGCGCGGCGGCCGACCGCTTGCCGACGAAGTGGATCGCAGGAATCGGGACCGGTGTGTTCCTGGCGGCGGCGGCCGCATTCGGCGGGCTCGAGACCGTGGAGGCCGCGAGCCTGCCCCGCCTTGATGCCGGCGAGGAACATCGCAACGAGCAACTGGCGGTAACCGTGCAACGCGCCGTGCTCATCGATGCGCTGCCCGAGGCCGGTGTGACGGTCGAGCCCGGCGAGCGGGTGCTCGCGCTGATCGTCGACGCCGAGAACCTCTGGGACGAACCGTTGCCCACGACCCGCGGCTACAGCCTGTCGTCCACGGTCGCGCTCGCCGATCATCCGGAGGCGGAACCCGGGGCGGTCGCCCGCTACGACGACATGACGGCGAACCCGTGGTTGCAGCCCGGGGTGCCCGCGACGATCGTGCTCGCCTGGGCGGTGCCCGCCGACCGTCACGCTGCCGGCGACGACGTGCGCGTGGTGCTGAACGACGAGACGCTCTTCACCGGCACCGCGGTGATCAGCGGGCGGTACTGGGACGACCCGAGGCCCGCCGCCGTGGTGACCGTCGACATCACGGACGTCGGCGCGGGCGTCGACGCCGCAGAGCCGGATCCCGGGACGGTCGACGAATGACGCGATGGGTCGCGGCGGTCGGAGGCGCGGCACTCGTCATCGCCGCGTGGGGCGTCGCGTTGGTGACGCCCGACGACGCGGCCGCCGAGCAGCCGTTCGTCGTGCCCGTCGAGGTCGGCGACGCCGGCGAAGGGCGCAACCTGGCCGTGACCATCACCGGCGTTCGAGCGGCGGATGCGGCGACGATCGACGGCTGGGTCGCGACCGGCCCGTGGCTCATCGTCGACCTCGAGGCGGCGGCGGTCGAGAGCGAATCGGGCGCGCTGCTCTCGCACGCCACGCTCTCGATCGACGGCCGCACGTTCCGAGCGAGCGAGCGGCCGCCCGACTCGCTGTTCCGCTCCGCGCTCTCGGTCGGCGTGCCGAGATCGGGCAGCATCGCGTTCGAACTGCCCGAAGCCGCGCTGGGCGATGACGTCGCCGTGCTGAGCCTCGGGCTCAGCGAGGATCCGAGGCTCGACTCCGTGATCGAACTGCACCTCGAACCACGTCGCCTCGATCGCGTCGAGGAAGCCGAGTTGGTGTCGAGCGGATGGGCGCGATGACGATGGACGCCGTCAGAGGCCGCCGCAGGTGGTGGCGGCGCAACGCCCTCCCGCTCGCAGGAGTCGCGGTGCTGCTCCCGGCGACGTTCGGCGTGATCGGCTGGAACGAATGGAACGACTACTTCTCAGGGAAGCCGACACAACCGGTCGTGGCACCGGCGGGGGCCTCTGTCGAGTTCGAGGGCGCCGTCTGGGGACCCGCCGAGAAGGCCGTCGTCGACCCCGGTGCGGAGCTCGACGTTCCCGCGGGTTCGCAGGTGGTTCTGGTCGCGGTGCCGGTCGATCCGGGAGCGGATGTCGCGAGCTGCCTCCCGCCGACCCTGCGCGAGATCACGGGAGCCCGCCGCGAATGGCAGCCCGTCAGCTTCGAGATCGGGTGGGCGCCGTCGTCCGAGCAGTTCGGCTCATGCGCCGGGACCGGGACCGACCCCTTCACGATCACCGTCGCGTTCCTCGTCCCGCTCGACGCCACCGGGCCGTTCGCCGTCGAGCTCGTCTCGCCCGAGGCGCTTCCCAGGTTCACCCGGTTGCTCGTCGAGCCCTGACGAGTCGGGAACGGATGTCGGAACCAATCGCGCGAGGGTCGCGTCGTAGGCGCTGGCGACGAGCGTCACGCGCAGCGGCTCGACGATGAGTGGCACGAGCAGCAGGACCACCGTGTCGGCGACCGTCCAGAATGCGTAGAAGTCCTGCGGGCCGATGAGGCGGGTGATCCAGAAGCGGAGCATCTGCTCGAACCCGAGCACGATCGTGTACAGGAGGACGTACCCGCCGACCAGCACCGGGCCGGCCCGCCACATCAGCACCACGGCGCGGCCGATGGGGCGGAAACGCGAGGCGAGTTCCCACCACAGGTCGCCGAGCCGTCGTCGCAGCGCCTCGGGCAGGCTCGAGAACCGTCCGCGGGCTCGGTCGACGAGCGCACCCCCGAGGCGCGGCGCCTGGGGTGCGACCGCCTGCCCGTAGACGACGCCGGCGATGGTGAGCCAGGCGAGCGGCAGCAGGATGATGCCTCCGGCCTCGCCCAGCAGCCACTCGACCCCCTCCCAGACCCACGCGATGGGCTCCACCTGGGTTGTCACCCACGTCCGGATGTCGGCGAGCCAGACCATCGCCTGCCGCGACTGCACCCATTCCGACACCCAGCCCAACGCCTGCGAGATGAGGATCACGGTGAGGAAGACCCAGATCGCCTCGAGATAGACCGCTCCGATGGCCGACCACTTGGGCAGCCGATCGCGGTACCGGTTCCATGCCCAGCGGCCGACGAAGGCGACCACGATGAGTGCGATGGTGGCGGGCTCGAACACGAGTTGGTCGAGGGTGCCCTCGGTGGAGACGGCTTCACCCGAGAGCATCGAACCGAAGATGATCCCCTGCTGCACCTCGAGCCCTCGCGCCAGATAGGCGAACCAGTCGTCGCGAAGGTAGCCCCAAGCCGCGTAGAAGGCGAAGAACGGCAGGATGCCGCCGAGCACCGCGTCGACGAAGGCGCGTCGGCGGGCGAGGGCGTCGCGTGGAAGTACCGCGATGGTGCCGAGCCGGGCCATGCCGTCGCGCAGTACGAGGAACATCGCCACGAAGCTGACGAGGCGGGCGAGGATGGCAAGGGGCAGGAGCAGCTGGCCGCCGAGGGCCGAGAACGCGCCGACGAACCCGGCCAGCTCGATGACGAGGTACCGGACGAGGATGCCGGCGAGGAACCACGCGAGCAGCGCGGGCCAGTGCGCCAGCAGCAGTCGGCCGGTCATCGAGATCACGGTGAGCACGAGACCACGGTAGTGGTTGCGCACAACGGCTCGGGGCGGCATCCGCTCGCCGATTGTGCCCAGCGCGCAACGATGGAAGACCGACACGATTCGGGCATACAGTCGTGGGTTATGCACATGTTGTTCCGCACGTTGCTGCACCTGCTCTTCCTCTCACGTCGCCGCCCCGACCTCGGGTATCGGGATGTCGCGCGCACCAGGTTCGTCACCCTGCCGACCGACCTCGACATCAACCGGCACATGAACAACGGCGTGTACTTCTCGATCATGGATGTCGCGCGCTTCGACATGCTGGTGCGCAACGGGGTGTGGAAGATGATGCTCGACAAAGGCTGGTACCCGGTCGTCGCGAGCGAGACCATCACGTTCCGAAAGTCGCTCAGCCTCTGGGACCGCTTCACGATCGAGTCGCGACTCGTCGGCCACGATGACAAGGCCGTCTACATGGAGCAGCGCTTCGTGCGCCCCGGCCCCGAGGGCCGGCCCGAGATCTATGCGACGGGGTTCATCCGTGCGCGCTTCCTTCGTCGTGCGGGTGGCACCGTGCCGATGTCCGAGATCGTCGAGGCGCTCGGCGTGACCGATGCGCACGGCATTCCCGACTGGCTCGAGCGATGGGGCACGGATGTCGCGCTGCCCGCGACGCGTGCGGAGGCGCCGTCGGTCTGGCAGTGAGCGGGGCTACGACCGCGCCTTCAGCGGCACGACGACCTCTTTGATGATCAGCAGGATACCGGCTGCGACCGGGATCGCGACGAGCGCGCCGGGCAGGCCCGCGAGCGTGCCACCCGCGAGCGCGGCGATGAGCACGATCGAGCCCGGCACCTGCACGGCCCGGCTCATCACCTTGGGCGTGAACACATAGGCCTCGACCTGCATGTACACGAGCATCGCGATGAAGACGATGAGCGCCGCGAGCGGCGACACGAACAGCGCGATGACCGTCATGAAGACGGTCGTCAGCACCGTTCCGATGAGCGGGATGAGCGTGATGAAGAACGCCGCCACCGAGATGACGAGCGCGAACGGCACCCCGACGAGTGACAGCAGGATGAGGCTGTACAGGGCGTTGAGGAACGCGAGCACGACCATGCCGCTGAGGTATCTGCCGACGTTCTGCATGATGCGCTCGGCGTAGTCGACGACGCGCGCGCGGTGCGACGCCGCGACGAGGCTGTAGACGGCGGCCTTCGACGAGTCGAGCGTCGCGGTGAAGTAGATGGTCAGGATGAAGATGAAGAACCCGCTCGAGATGCCGCCGACGATCGCGACGCCGATGTTCAGCGCCCCACCGCCGATGGTCGCCCAGAAGTTCGGGTCGCTGATGGTCTCGGTGATCCACGCGTAGACGGTGCCGAGGACCCCACCGGTTCCCGAGACCGCGTCCTGGAACCACTCCTGGGTCTGCAGCTCCTCGTACATCGAGGGCAGGGACCGGATGAAGGCCGCCGACTGCGTGATGACGAGCGGGAGCACCAGCCACAGGAGGCCCGCGATCACGAGGACGAACAGGATGATCACCGTCAGGATCGCGAGTCCCCGCCGCATGCCGCGTCGCTCGAGCCAGCGCACGAGCGGATCGAGTCCGAGGGTGATGAAGATCGCGGCGAACACCGAGAACACGACGCTCGACAGGCTCACCATCGCCGACGCGAGCGCGAGCGCCAGGAGCACGCCGAGCGTCGCGACGAACGCCCACACGAACGGGCGGTTCGCCATCAGGTTCACGTACCGTTCGCGGCGCCTCGCGCCCGTCTCGGCCGCGCGAGCTCGGCGCTCGATGCTCTTCACGGCGTCAGTCTAGGGGTGCGGATGCCGCGCGCCGGGGAGTCGGATCGGTAGCGCGTCGCGGTCAGGCGCGGTCGGCGAGGTCGCCGAACCACGTGAGCGCGTGGCGTCCGGCGGCGATCCCGTAGGCCAGGGTCGCGCGCTGGTACGCCACGAGGTCGCGATACTCTGCGGGCACATCCATCGCCTCGACGCGCTCGTCGAGGGCCATGAGCTCAGCCAGGTCGGCCGCGGCACGCTCCTGGATACGCCGCAGCACGGGGGCGCGATGCTCGGTGTCGAGCAGCCCCAGGAAGAACAGCCGGGGAAGCGCCGCCGCCTCCAGGTCCGCCCCGCTGAGTTCACCGGTCATCCATCGGTGGAACTCCTGCCCGCCGGCCCCTGTACAGCGATAGACCTTCCTGCCCCGCCCTCCCGGTTCGATGCTCGCCACCTCGATCAGTCCCTTGTCGAGCAGAGTGTCGAGGGCTCGCTTGATGCTGCCTGAGCTGGCGCTGTAGAACAGGGCCACACCAGCTTCGAAGCTCTTGATGAGGTCGTACAGGCTCTTCGGGGCGATCAGAAGCAAGCCCAGGATCACGTGTGCCACGACCCGAGTCTACCCGGTTGTGTCTCCTAGACATGTCTAGTAGACATGTCTAGGAGATATATAGTGACGAAAAGGACTCTCCCCGATGAGCTCACCACAGCGCACCTTCCTCGCGTCCGGCAATAACGTTGCCGCTGACGTCGATGCCGGCCTGACTGCCCTCGTGCAGCGGCTGAGCTCCCGGCCCGGTCTGCATCACGCCAGCCTCGCGCTGGCCAGCGGCGATGGCCAGCACCACTGGGCGGGCGGTTCCGGGCCGGCGGATGCCGGTGAGCCCGAGATCCGTCCCGAAACGCCCTTCTTCACCGCCTCGATCACCAAGCGTTTCATCATCACCCTCGTCCTGCAGGCTCACGAGCGTGGTGAACTCGACCTGGACGCCCCCATCGCGACCTATCTGCCCGCGTCCGTCGTCACCGGACTGCACGTCCGAGGCGGAGTGGACCGGACGCCGGCGATCACGCTGCGACACCTGGCCAGCCACACCTCGGGACTGCCGGACTTCTTCGAACGACGCCGTGGCGGACCCAGCCTGTATCGACAACTGCGTACCGGGCACGACACGTCCTGGAACTTCGAGGACGTCATCGAAATCACCCGCGAGCAGCAGCGCCCGCACTTCGATCCCCAAGACCTCGCCGCGGGAACGCAGAAGGCACGCTACTCCGACACGGGCTTTCAGTTGCTGATCCGGACCCTCGAGACCGTCACGTCCACCCGGTTCGCCGAGCTGTTGGCCGAGCGGATCACCCGCCCTCTCGGCCTCGCGCGCACCTGGCATCCCGCTGCCGAACCGGCCGAGCCGAACCTCGCGGCACCCCTGCCGCTCCACGCCAGGCATCGACGAACGGACGTGGCAGGGGTCATCCGATCGAGCAACGATCTGTTCAGCACCACCGGGGATCTGCTCGCCTTCGAGCGGGCGCTCGCGGCCGGGAAGCCCTTCCGGGATGCCGACACGCGGTTGTTGCTGACCGAGCGCCGCAACCGGCTGCGCAACGCCCCGGTTCTGCGTTACGGGCTGGGCACCATGATCTTTCGCGTCAACCGACTCATCTCGCCGCTGGCTGGACCCGTGTCCCTCGTGGGCCACTCCGGATCGACCGGTACCTGGCTGTTCACGTGTCCGGAACTCGATCTGCACTTGGCCGGCACGGTCGACCAAACGCAGGCCCAAAGCATCCCGTTTCGCATCATGGCAACGTGTCTGCGACTCTGGACTCGCTGAACGAACATCGGGCAGCCGGTTGGCGGCGGACCGACGGCAGCCGGACCGAGCCCGTCAGCTGCGGGCCGCGTCGGGAACGTGCAACTGCCGGTAGTGGTCGGAGAAGGCCGGGTAGTACTGCTCCCATTCGGGCATCGTGCGGCCCGCGTGGGCGGCGACGAGCCGGTCGAGGTAGTAGTCCCAGCCGGGGCCCATGCTCGGGGCATCCGCTGCGCTCTGCAGTCGGCTTCCGAAGGTGAGCGTGGTCATGCCGCCGCCCTCGACGAGATGGCAGTAGACGCGCATCGGCGATGGCCCCTCGCGCGAGTCGGCCATGAACCGGTGCGGCGGCTGGCACTCGAGGATCGAGACGTTCTGCCATTCGGTGCCCTCTTCGAACGACATGCGGAACTTCACCCCGCCGGTCGCGGGGCTGCCCGTGTACGTGCCGATCCAGGCCTGCATGGCCGTGGGATTCGTGAGCGTGTACCAGACCTCTTCGATGGGCGCATGGAACAGGCGGTCGAATTGCAGGTAGAGCCCGTCAGGCTTCAACGTGTAGTGGCCGGTCGGTTTCGCGGTCATCATCGCCCCCTGCTCGTCGTGCTCTCAGGCTAATGCGGCGGCCCGCCTATCTCCACCCGACGGGCCTCACGAGAGTGGCCGCAGAAGTTCCCGGGGAGGACACGCATGGGCACGAGCACTGACACGCATTCCGACGTCATGGATCGCAAGTCCGGCATGTGGGGGGCCCTGGCCGGCCTCATCATCGCCGCGTTGATCGCGGTGCCGCTGTCGGCGGCATTCGCGTTCGCGACGCATCCGAGGTCGCAGCAGCTGTTCGGCGGGCGCCTCGAGGAGGCCTCCACGGGCGGCTACGTCGCGTTCTGGTGGATCGTCACGCTGCTGCTCGCCGCCCTGCCGTTCCTCGTCGGTTTCGGCGTGGCGAAGCTGTCGGTGCGCTCGCTCACGATCGTCGGCGCGGTCATCGCGCTGTTCGTGATCGCCATCGTCGTGCTGGGGCAGATGTTCGTCTTCTGAGCGGCTCGCGTCGGGGTCGGGAGCAGTGGTGGATCGAGGTATCCTTCGGATCCGTACCATACGGTATGGTATGTAAATGTCCATTCTCCCCGATCCCGTATGGCCGGTCATCGCGCTCGCCCTGATCCAACTCGTCGACGGCGCCCTGAGCTGGAGGCCCGTGTCGTTCGTCGCGAAGTGCTTCGACGACGTCGGTTTCCCCCGCGATTGGTGGTGGATCTTCACTCCGATCAAGTTCGCGGCCGTGGCGGGCCTGATCGCGGGGATCTGGATCCCGTACCTCGGCGCCGTGACGTGCGGAGCGCTCGTGCTCTACTTCCTCGTCGCGATCGGCATGCACGTCGCGGCCCGCGACCTCGGCCGGAACCTCTTCCTCAACGCCACCGGGATGCTCGCGATCTGCGTCGCCACCGGGCTCTGGAGCTTCGTGCTCTGAATGCGGCGTACGAGCCCGCGTCGTACCTCACCCGCCGGGCGACCGCGGGACCCGCTCCAGCAGGAGTTCGTAGACATCGCG
The DNA here is from genome assembly GCF_040679595.1 of Agromyces sp. NPDC052230. Lineage (NCBI taxonomy): Bacteria > Bacillati > Actinomycetota > Actinomycetes > Micrococcales > Microbacteriaceae > Agromyces > Agromyces sp. NPDC052230. Next base: position 914,638 of record NZ_JBFAVC010000001.1, read on the forward strand.
CAGGTCCCGGGGGGAGATCGGCGGCACGGTCACCGACGCGCCGAGTGACACGAGATACGGCACGAGGGCTGCGGTGCGCGCCGCGGCATCCGTCTCGACGGCCGGCCGCCATATGGCCTGCAGTGCGTCGATGACTGCGGCGTCGATGCGCGCCTGCACCGCCCGAGCGTCGGAATCGGATGCGGCCCACGCCCGCACGGCGAGGTCGAGTTCCGGCGCGCGGATCTTGCCACCCCCGGGGGTCTGCTGGTCGGTGTCATCGCCTTCTTCATCGCCCGAGACGAGGCCGGTGAGCCGGGCGAGCGTCGCGAAGGTGCCCTCGCCCCGCCCGGCGTCGAGGGCCTCGGCGAGCGCGCCCAGGGTGCGTGCTTCGTAATCGGCGAGCAGCGCCGTGCGGTACGCCGCCGCCCCGGCGAAGTGATGGAAGAACGAGCCCTTGGTCAGTCCGAGCCGTGCCGCGAGCCGGTCGATGCGCAAGCCGGCGGAGCCCTCCTCGGCGAGTACCGTCAGCCCTTCATCGAGCCATCGCTGCCTGGTCACGGACATGCCGCAACCATACCGGAAGGTACGGTCAGCCGACGGATGCCTCGAGCACCGCCATCGCGGCATTGTGCCCGCCGATGCCGCTCACGGCCCCGCCGCGCACCGCGCCCGAGCCGCAGAGGAGGATCCGCGGATGCCGCGTCGCCACGCCCCAGCGCTCGGCGGGCGTCGAGAGCGCCGCCTCGCCCTCCGCCCAGGGCCACGACAGCGGCCCGTGGAAGATGTTTCCGCCCGGCATGCGCAGCGCCTCCTCGAGGTCGAGCGTGGTCTTCGTCTCGATGCAGCGGCGGCCCGCGGCATCCGTTGCGATCACGTCCTCGATCGGCTCGGCGAGCACCGAGTTCAGCGACGCGAGCACGGCGGTCTGCAGGCGCTCGCGCAGCTCGTCGTTGCGGAACCGCTCGAGCAGGCGGTGCGGCACGTGCAGCCCGAACACCGTGAGGGTGTGCGCACCGGATGCCGCGAGCTCGGGATCGAGGATCGACGTGTCGCTCAGGGTGTGGCAGTAGATCTCGCACGGCAGCGGTGAGGGGATCTCGCCGCGCGCCGCCGCCCGGTAGGCGACGTCGAGCTGGGTTTCCAGTTCGTTGATGTGGAACGTGCCGGCGAACGCCGCCTCGGGGACGACCTCGGTGTCGCGGAGGCGCGGCAGCCGGGTGAGGAGGAGATTCACCTTCACCTGCGCGCCCTCGGGCGCGGCCAGCTGGCGGAGGCGCTCGCGCACCACAGGAGGAACGTCGGGCACGGTGTCGGGCGAGAACGGCGACTGGTCGCGCGGGGCGACCACGCCGGATCGGGGCCGGGCGGCGGCATCCGCTCGATGTGCCTCGATGAGTCGGTCGAGCACGGCGGGGGCGACGTTCGCGAGCAGCGTGGCGGCGGATGCCTCGTGCTCGGCGTTGTCCAGTCGGTAGCGCACGCGTCCTTCGGGGTCGACGGCGAGCACCTCGGCGCCCGTGACGAGCTCGGCTCCGGCTTCGCGGGCGGCACGGGCGAGCTCGCCCGTCACGGACCCCATGCCGCCGACCGGGACATCCCAGTCGCCCGTGCCGCCGCCGATGACGTGGTAGAGGAAGCAGCGGTTCGCGTCGAGCGCCGGGTCGTCGAGGTCGGTGAACGTGCCGATGAGCCCATCGGTCGCGACCACGCCGCGCACGAGATCGCTCGCGAAGCGTGCGTCGATCGTGCTTCCGAGCGGCTGCTCGACGAACTCGGTCCAGATGCGGTCGTCGCCGACGAGGGCGCGGGCTTCAGCGCGGGTGGGCAGCGGTTCGGTGAGGGTCGGGAACAGCGCCTCCGCGACGCGGGCCGTGTCGGCGTAGAACGCCTGCCACGCGTCGGTGTCGTCGGCCGCGCCGACCCGGGCGAACGCCTCTCGCGCGGATGCGGCATCCGCTTCGACGTCGACGAGGAGGCCACGCTCGGGGTCGCGCGGGTCGGGCGTGTACGACGAGTAGCGGCGCCGCACGAGCTGGACGTCGAGCCCGAGGTCGTCGATGATGCGCTGCGGCAGGAGGCTCACGAGGTACGAGTACCGGCTCAGTCGGGCATCGAAACCCTCGAACGCCTGCGTGGAGACGGCCGCGCCGCCGAGGTGGTCGTCGCGCTCGAGGAGCAGCACGGAGCGTCCGGCAAGGGCGAGGTAGGCGGCGGCGGTGAGGCCGTTGTGGCCGCCGCCGATGATCACGACGTCGTGGGACCTGTGCTGCTCTGGCATCCCTCGAGCCTATTCGAGCGGATGTCGCGGCAGTCGCTTCGGGGCGACGTCAGCTGCCGCGCTCGCTCACCTGCGCCGGCTTCGCCACTGGAACAGCACGGCGAGCGTGGCCGACGCGATCGCCTGGAATGCGAACCATGCGGTGCCGACTCCTGCGGCGCCCTCGCTCATGCGCAGAAACGCGACGATGCTCACGGCGACCCAGGTCGTGTCGTACGCGGCGAGGTAGAGCACGTAGCGGCGTGCCCGGTTCCGTCTCCCGAGGATCTCGGCGATGCCCGACAACGCCACGAGGAGCGCGGTGACGTAGGCGAGCCAGAGCGGTGCGCTGAGCCATTCGGTCATGGGAATCGCGAGCACCGCGTAGGCGCCCGCGAGCGTCAGCTTGAAGCATCCATCGGCGAGGAAACCGATTCGCAACCAACCGGAGTCGCTCGCTTCGACCGATCGCTCGGCTGTCGTCGCGCTCATGCTGCCACCGAGGCGGCGGCGCGGCTGGCCAGCCCGAATGCCCGGCCTGCGGCCCCGGGTCGCTCGGCGATCGCGAGCAGCGCATGCGCGAGGTCGGCCCGGTGCACCACGCCCATCGCGTTCATCTCGAGGCGAAGGTCGTAGGAGCCGCCCATCCGGTCGACGAGGTAACCGGGTCGCACGACCGTCCAGTCGATGCCGTTGCCCGACTCCCGCAACAGCGTCTCCATCGCCTCGAGGTCGGCGTAGATGTGTCGGCCGGCCAAACGCACGCATGGACGTACGGTCAGTCGGAACCAGGCCGGCTCGCCGGCTCCCGACCGCAGAACGGGCGAGGCCGAGACGACGATGAGGCGTCGAATGCCGTTGCGTCGCATCGAGGCGATGACGTTCGTCGTGCCGCGCTCGCAGACGGGCGCCCGGTCGCGGTTCGAGCGTTTCCCGAGAGCGGAGATCACGACGTCTGCGTCAGTGGGCAACTCGAACGCGGAGTCGGCGACGACGTCGGCCTGCATGAGGTGCACGTCGGCCGGCAGTGGTTCACGGTCTGGGCTTCGCACCACCGCGGTGACACGGTGTCCCGCTTCGGAAGCCTGCTCGATCACGAGGCGTCCGGTTCTCCCGGATGCGCCGACAACGACAACGTGCAACTCGTCCTCCGCTTCGGTCAGCTGGCGCCGCGTCCGCGACATCCATTTAGTACAGTTGTACTAGCAAATGGGTCGCCGTCGCAACGTGCGAACGCCGCGCCCGTATCCCGCCGATCGGAGGTTCGACATGACCGCCACGCGACTCCTCATCCTGGGGGCGGTGCGAGAGCGAGGAGTGGCGCACGGGTATCAGGTGCGCCGCGACCTCCAGTCATGGGGCGCGCAGCTCTGGGGCAGCATCCAGCAGGGCTCCATCTACCACGGGCTGAGAAAGCTCCGGGACGATGGCCTGCTCGTCGAGACCGCCGCAGAAGCTGCCGGCGGACCCGCCCGCACGAGCTACTCCGTGACTGAGGCGGGGGAAGTCGCATTTCGCGATCTCCTCGAGACGGCGCTCAGTTCCGAGGAGCCCGACCTCGCCATGACGATCGCTGGAATCGGGTTCATGACCGAGCTCACTCGGGAGCGCGCGATCGAACTTCTTCATGCTCGCGTCGACGCGTACGTGGAGTGGCGTTCGCGGGTCGTCGGTGAGTACGAGCGTCACAGCGACGAGGATTGGCAGCACCACGCGGAGGCGATCAAGCTCTGGGCGTATACCGCTGACAGCGCCCTCGCATGGACGAACGCGCTGATCGACCGGCTCGAAGCCGGTGCCTACACGATGGCCGGGGAGGGTGCGCCTCGTCCGTGAGCCTGGCGAGCGCAGGCGAGGGGCGAGCGGATGCGGCATCCGCTCGCCCCTCGACGGAGGTCGGTCAGTTCGCGCGGCGCATCGCCCGCACGCCGACGAACACCCCCACCGCGCACGTCGCGACCGCGGCGATGGCGCCGCCGACCACGTCGGGGCTGCCGAGGTCGCCCGCGAGCAGTGCGCGCTCGGCGGCGACGAGGTAGCTCAGCGGGTTCCCGGCCGCGGCGACCTGCATCCAGTCGGGGCCGTCCTCGAGGGGGAGCAGCATGCCCGAGAGGATCATGAGCGGGAACAGCAGCGTCTGGTGCACCATCCAGAACATCCAGTCGCGGTTGCGGCACGAGAGGGCGAGCGTGTAGCTCAGCGCGCCGAAGCCGATGCCGAAGACCGCGAGCACCGCGAGACCGGCGACGAGCCCGGGTGCGTCGAGCCGGAAGCCGAACGGCTCGGCCACGAGCACGACGATCGTGCCCTGGATGGTGAGCGGCACGACCTCCTTGAGCGCACGGCCGACGAGCAGGGCGCTGCGCGACAGCGGGGCGACGAGCGTGCGCTCGTGCGAGCCGGTCTGCATCTCGAAGAGCAGGTTGGCGCCGGTCGAGGCCGTGCCGAACAGCGCGACCATCACGAGGATGCCGGGCACGAACCACTGCAGCGTCCCGGCGACGTCGCCGCCGGCCGCGCCGATGAGCAGCGGGCCGAACAGACCCAGGAAGACGAGCGGCTGCACGAGCGAGAAGATGACGCTGAACGGGTCGCGCACGAGCGGGCGCGACTCGCGCACGAAGACGGTGGCGGTGTCGCGGGCGAACCCGGTGGGGCGGGCGGATGCCGCGGGGCTGGAGGTGGTGGCGGTGGTCATGGTGGTACTCCTTCGTGGGTTCGTCGTCGTCAGGCGGTGGCGAGGGCGGGCTCGGGCGTCGCCGCCTCCTCGCGGAGGCTGCGGCCCGTGAGCGCGAGGAACACGTCGTCGAGCGTCGGCTGGCGGTGGGTCGCCGCCACGACGTCGAGTCCCGCGTCCGAGAGCTCGCGGATCCAGCGCGGCAGCGCACGATCGCCGCCCTGCGCGGTGACGGTGACGACGGCCCCGTCGATCGCGCCGCCGATGCGGGATGCGGCGGCTGCGGCATCCGTCGCCGACCCGAAGGTGAGCGTCACCCGGTCGCCCGCGAGCGAGGACTTCAGCGCCCACGCGGTGTCGTCGGCGATGACCGCGCCGTGGTCCATCACCATGACGCGCTCGGCGAGCTGGTCGGCCTCGTCGAGGTAGTGCGTGGTGAGGAAGATCGTCGTGCCCGTCGAGCGGCGCAGGTCGACGATGTGGTCCCACAGGTTGGCGCGGCTGTGCGGGTCGAGGCCCGTCGACGGCTCGTCGAGGAACAGCAGCTCGGGACGGTGGATGAGCCCGAGCGCGATGTCGAGCCGGCGCTTCTGTCCGCCCGACAGCGACTGCACCTGCCGGTTCGCGACCTGGCCGAGCTCGAGCGACTCGATGAGCTCGGCGGCACGGGCGTGGGTCTCGCGTCGGCCCAGGCCGTAGAACGCGCCCTGGGCGTGCAGCTCGTCGCGCACGCGCTGCGTGTGCCCGCCCGACGAGCCCTGGCCGACGTAGCCGATGCGGCGACGCACGCCGGCGGGATCGTGGCGGATGTCGCAGCCGGCCACGCTCGCCTCGCCACTCGTCGGCGGCAGCAGCGTGGTGAGCATGCGGAGGGTCGTCGACTTGCCGGCGCCGTTCGGGCCGAGGAACGCGACGAGCTCACCGTCGGCGACATCGAGGTCGACGGCTCGGACTGCCTCGACGGTCTGCCCCTTCGAGCGGAACGTCTTCGTGAGGCCGCGGGCGGTGATCATCTGATCGGGGTGCGTGTGGTTCGTCATGTCCTCAGTCTCCCGAGGCATCCGGTCACTTTCTGTCCTGATACCAGGGATACTTGGGACATGGCTGCAACCACCTCCAGAACCCTCGAGCTCCTCTCCCTGCTGCAGAGTCATCGGCACTGGGCGGCGCGCGAGCTCGTCGACCGACTGGGGGTGAGTGAGCGCACGCTGCGCCGCGACGTCGAGCGGCTGCGCGAACTCGGCTACGGCATCGAGTCGATGCGCGGGAGCGCGGGCGGGTACCGCCTCGAGGCGGGCACGGGCCTGCCGCCGCTGCTGCTGACCGACGACGAGGGGGTCGCGATCGCGGTGGGGTTGCGCTCCCAGGCGACCGCGGGCCTGCGCGGTGCCGAGCACACGACGCTCAGCGCGCTGGCGAAGATCGAGCAGGTGCTGCCCGCGCCGCTGCGGCGCCGCATCGATGCGCTGGCGTCGCACGCGACCCCCGGGCCCGGAGGAGGAGGCGGAGGCAGCGCATCCGGTCGCCCGACGCCCGAGATCGACACCGAACTGCTCGGCGCCCTCGCGCTGGCATGCCGCGACTCCGAGCGGCTGCGCTTCAGCTACACGGATGCCTCGGGACAGGCGTCGGCGCGCGTCGTCGAGCCGTACCGGCTCGTGCCCGTCGCCCGGCGCTGGTACCTGCTCGCGTGGGACCGGCAGCGCGACGACTGGCGCACGTTCCGGCTCGACCGGATGGCCGACCTCTTCCCGACGCGCGTGCGCTTCGAGCCGAAGCCGCTGTCGGATGACGACGCCCGCCGACGGGTCGAGCAGGCGCTGCGGCACCGCGACCGCAGCGTGACGGCGCGCGTCATCGTCGAACTGCCGCGCGACGAACTCGTCGAGCACCTCGGCTGGTATGGGCGCGACGTCGTGGCCGATGGCCCGTCCCGCTCGGTGTGGCCGCTCGAGGCCGACTACCCCGAGAATCTCGCGATGGCGCTCATGTGGGTGCCCCGCGGCATCCGCTATCGCGTCGAAGGACCCGCCGAAGTGCTCGAGTTCCTCGCCGAGCAGGCGGAGCGGTTCGCAGCGGCGGCGGCGGGCAGCAAGAACGATTCGCGCCGCCGATCCTGAGACCTTTCGTGGATTGCCGGACACTCCACGGGTAGGGAGGTGTCGGGATGGGGTTTGCGAAGGGCGTCGGCCTGTGCGCGTTGATCGGGGGATTGGCGGCGCTCGTCGTCGGGTGGGCCACGCTGTCGTTCGCGACGGCGTTCCGGGGTGCGGAGATGGCGGTGACGACATCGACCGCGATCGTGGCGGTCGGTGGATGCGTCGCGGTAGTTGGGGCGAGCCTGCTCGCGATCGCGGTGGTGCTTCAGGCGGGGGAGCGGGCGGGCCCGGGCGGCGTTCGCGGGTGAGGCGTCGCCGTCTGCCGGGCCGCCCGGGCGAGCGCGTCCCGGCAGGCGACGACGGCGGGGCGCGCGGCCGCGGCATGGCGGGTCGAGGTGAAGACCTCGCGCTCCGGATGCCCCGGCAGGTCGACGAGGGTCACGGTCGGGTCCTCGCCCGCCCACACGAGATCGGGCAGCAGCCCCACGGCGTTGCCCGACCGGATGAGGCGGATGTGCGCCATCAGGTCGGCCGTCTCGAAGCGCACGTCGGGTTCGAAGCCCGCGTCGCGGCAGAGCTGCTCGGCCCACTCACGCGACGCGGTGCCCCGCGGCTCGAGCACCCATGGCATGTCGGATGCCGCGGCGAGGGCGCTCTCGTCGTCGCGCCGACGGTCACTCCCTGCGGATATACGATCCGCCACGCCGGTCGCACCCCCGACGGCACCGGGGTGGCGGATCGTATATCCGCCAGAAGGAGCGGTTGCGGGCGGCAGCGCCAGCCGGATCGTGTCGGCGGCGAGGTGCACGCGGTCGAGGTCATCGCGGTGCGCGCGGGTATGCCCCGGGTACTGCTCGGCCACCACGAGGTCGAAGTCGCGCGCGGCGACGTCGAAGAGTGCGAGCTCGGGCTCGCGTTCGGTGACCTCGACCCTGAGCGACGGATGCTCCGCTCGCAGCAGCGTGAGCGCCTGCGGCACCACGGCGTGGGCTGCGGACTGGAACACGGCGATGCGCACCGTGCCGCCGACTGCGGTGAGCGAGCGCGCGACATCCGCCTCCGCCTCCTCGAGGCGGTCGAGCACCGCCCGGCCGTGCTCGACGAGCACGAGGGCCTGCGGCGTGAGCTGCACGCGCCGGCCCACCTGCACGAGCAGCGGCACCCCGACCTCGCGCTCGAGCAGGCTGAGCTGCTGCGACACCGACGAGGGGCTGTACGACAACGCGTCGGCGACGGCGGCGAGGGTACCGCGCCGGCTCAGCTCGACGAGGAGGCGCAGTCGTCGCACGTCGAGCATCGCGGGGCCTCCGGCATCCGATCGCATCATTCGGTTCTCCTGAACAGTATGCGTCGGATTCATTCGCTGTACCGAACGGATGTCGCGGCGCACACTGGAGACGAGCGGCGCGGATGCCCGGCGCGCCCGGATCAACGGAGACTACCCTCGTGACCATGTCGAACGCCGCAACCGACGCACGACCGAACACCGATCACGTCGTCGCACTCGTGCGTCGCTGGCTCGCCGAGAGCGCCGACCACCCCGCCGAACCCGCCGCCGAGCGACTCGCCGGCGTGCTGAAGGACCCCAACGGACTCGCCTTCACGGTCGGGTTCGTCGACGGGGTCATGCGCCCCGAAGACCTCGGCGTCGCCGGACGCAACCTCGAACAGGTCGCGAGGCTCACGCCGAGGTTCCTGCCCTGGTACCTCAAGGCCGCCATTCGCGTCGGCGGCGTCGTCGCACCCGCCTTCCCGTGGCTCGTCATCCCGATCGCGCGGCGCGTGCTGCGGGCGATGGTCGGGCACCTCGTGCTCGACGCGACACCCGACAAGCTCGGCCCCTCGATCGCGACGCTGCGCGAATCGGGCAACCGCCTGAACCTCAACCTCCTCGGCGAGGCCGTGCTCGGCGAAGACGAGGCCGACCGACGGCTGCGCGGCACCCAGGAGTTCCTCGCCCGCGACGACGTCGACTACGTGTCGATCAAGGTGTCGAGCGTCGTCAGCCAGCTCTCGATGTGGTCGTTCGACGAGGCCGTGCAGCGGGTCGTGACCAAGCTCACCCCGCTCTACGAGCTCGCCGCTGCGAGCCCGACGCCGAAGTTCATCAACCTCGACATGGAGGAGTATCGCGACCTCGATCTCACGATCGCGGTGTTCACGACGCTCCTCGACCAGCCGCGGCTGCGCGGCCTCGAGGCGGGCATCGTGCTGCAGACCTACCTGCCCGACGCGCTCGGGGCGATGCAGGAGCTCACGGCCTGGGCCGTTGAGCGTCGTCGCTCGGGCGGCGCGCCCGTCAAGGTGCGCGTCGTGAAGGGCGCGAACCTCGCCATGGAGCACGTCGACGCGGCGATTCACGGTTGGCCCCTCGCGACCTACGACACCAAGCAGGACTCCGACACCAACTACAAGCGCGTGCTGAGCTGGTCGATGACGCCCGAGCGCACCGACGCCGTGAAGCTCGGCGTCGCCGGACACAACCTCTTCGACATCGCCCACGCGTGGCTCCTGGCGAAGGAGCGAGGTGTCGACTGGCGCGTCGACTTCGAGATGCTGCTCGGCATGGCGACCGGGCAGGCCGAGGCGGTGCGCCGCGACGTCGGCAACCTCCTGCTGTACACGCCGGTCGTGAACCCGAGCGAGTTCGACGTCGCCATCGCCTACCTGATCCGCCGCCTCGAGGAGAACGCCAGCCAGGACAACTTCATGTCGGCCGTGTTCGAACTCGCGAGCGACCAGCGCCTGTTCGAGCGAGAACGCCTCCGCTACGAGCGGTCGGTCGCAGCGCTCGAGGCCGAGGCGGCGCACGGGGCGGATGCCGCGCCGCCGCGTCCGAACCGCACGCAGAACCGACGCACGGAGTGGACGGAGGAGTCCTTCGCGGCCGCCATGGCGGTGTCCGATGCTCCGCCGCCCGGCGACGAGCTGGACGAGGACGCGTCGCTCACGAGCGTCGTGCTCGAGATCACGCGCGGCAGCGGAGGCATCGAACAGACGGATGCGGCGGCATCCGGTTCACCCGTCCCGGCGGGACCCGGCGCAACGCCGGGCTTCCGCAACGAGCCCGACACCGACCCGGCCCTCGCCCCCAACCGCGAGTGGGGCCGACGGATCCTCGCGCGCGTGCCCGAATCGCGACTCGGTGTCGACGCCGTGACTGCTGCCCGGGTGGGGGATGCGGCGACGCTCGACTCGATCATCGCCACGGTCGCCGACCGCGGCCGTGCTTGGGGCGCACTGTCGGGCGCCGAGCGCGCCAAGGTGCTGCATCGCGCCGGGATCGCGCTCGCCGCGAACCGTGACCGGCTCATCGAGGTCATGGCCGCCGAGACCGGCAAGACCATCGCCGAGGCCGACCCCGAAGTGAGCGAAGCCATCGACTTCGCGCACTACTACGCCGAGCGCGCCCGCGAACTCGACCACGTGCAGGGGGCCGTGTTCGTGCCGCCGAAGCTCACCGTCGTCACCCCGCCGTGGAACTTCCCCGTCGCCATCCCTGCTGGCGGTGTGCTCGCCGCGCTCGCCGCAGGCTCGGGCGTCATCATCAAGCCCGCGAAGCTCGCCCAGCGGGCCGGGGCGGTGATGGTCGAAGCGCTCTGGGAGGCCGGCGTGCCGCGGGAGCTCCTCGCCCTCGTCGACCTCGCCGACCACGAGCTCGGCCGGCAGCTCGTCGCGCACCCCGCGGTCGATCGGGTCATCCTCACGGGCGCGTACGAGACGGCGCAACTGTTCCGGTCGTTCCGCAACGACCTGCCCCTCCTCGCAGAGACCAGCGGCAAGAACGCGATCATCGTGACGCCGTCGGCCGACCTCGACCTCGCGGCATCCGACGTCGTGAAGAGCGCCTTCGGCCACGCCGGACAGAAGTGCTCGGCCGCGTCGCTCGTGATCCTCGTCGGCTCGGTGGCGAAGTCGGAGCGGTTCCGCCGCCAGCTCGTCGACGCCGCCGCCTCGCTGCGCGTCGGCTACCCCGAGCAGGCGTCGAGCCAGATGGGCCCCATCATCGAGCCGGCGAACGGCAAGCTCCTGCACGCGCTCACGCAGCTCGGCATCGGCGAGGAGTGGCTGGTCGAGCCGAGGCAGCTCGACGCCACCGGCCGGCTGTGGTCGCCCGGCATCCGCACCGGCGTCGCGGCGGGCTCGTACTTCCACCTCACCGAGTTCTTCGGACCCGTGCTCGGCGTCATGCACGCCCGCGACCTCGACGAGGCGATCCGCATGCAGAACGCGGTCGACTACGGGCTCACCGCAGGCCTGCACTCGCTCGACCCCGGCGAGATCGCCACCTGGATCGACCAGGTCGAGGCCGGCAACCTCTACGTCAACCGCGGCATCACGGGCGCGATCGTGCAGCGGCAGCCCTTCGGCGGCTGGAAGCGCTCCGCCGTCGGAGCCGGCGCCAAGGCGGGCGGGCCGAACTACCTGCTCGGGCTCGGCGAGTGGCGTCCGCGGCACGACCCGTCCACGTCGGGCACGCTGCACCTGCGCGGCCTCGAGCGCCGCGTCATCGAGTTTATCGAGGCATCGCAGCCGTCGCTCGACTACGAGAGCTTCGAGGTGCTGCGGCGGTCGGCCCTCTCCGACGAGCTCGCCTGGGCCGAGGAATACGGCATCGCGAAGGATGTCTCGGGCGTCGGCGCCGAACGGAACCTGTTCCGTTACCGTCCCGTGCCGGTGACGATCCGCATCGGCGAGTCGTCGGAGCTCGCCGAGGGGCTGCGCGTCATGGCGGCGGGCCTCCTCGCGAGGTCGCGGCTCTCGGTGTCGTCGGCGGTCGAGCTGCCAGCAGCGGTCCGCGCCGTCCTCGCCGCGCGCGGGATGCCGGTGGTGCACGAGGGCGACGCGGCGTGGCTCGGCCGCGCCGAGAACGGCGGGATCCGCACGCCCCGCGTGCGGCTGGTCGGGGGCGGTGCGTCGGCGCTCGCCGGAGCACTCCAGGGCACTCCGGATGTCGCGGTGTGGTCGCATCCGGTGACGCCGTCGGGTCGCGTGGAACTGCTGCCGTTCCTGCACGAGCAGGCGATCTCGATCACGAACCACCGGTTCGGCAACCCGACGACGATCTCCGACCCGATCGTGGGTTGAGCTCCGGAGGAGACGCACCCCCAAGTACGCTCGCGTCATGGGGGTCCTTTCCGCACGCATGCCCGCGGGCCGGTACTTCGCCCTGACGTGGTCGATCCCCGACCAGTTCGGCGGCATGACCGCGGCGATGCTGCACCGATCGGCGGCGTTCCACCGGGTGGCCGGCGTGTCCGTCGACATCCTGACGTTCGACGATCGCCCCGACTCGAGCTCCCTCGACCGACGCCTGCAGGATCGCGGAGTGCTCGCCGACGGAGTGCGGGTCGTGAACCTCTACGACTGGCTGCGGAAGCATCCGCTGCCCGGCGGTTCGCTCGCTGCCGACCGCGTGTTCACGCCGCTCGCCGAGGCGGAGGCGACCGAGGTGCGCCGCAGCGATCATGCCGTGGTCGCCCGGGTGCGCCGCGGCGATGACGGCCGGATCCTGCAGGTCGACCACCTCCGACCCGACGGTTCGCTGGTGCTCAGCGACCGGCGCGATGTTCGGGAGCGGGGCGCACTCGGTGGGCGGTCCGTCGTGCTCTGCGACGGCGAGGGGAGCCCCGTGCGGTCGTGGCGGCGCATCCGGCCGCTCTACACCGCGTGGCTCGACGCCCTCACGGCGCGGCAGCCGAGTTTCATGATCGTCGACAGCAAGACGGTCGCCCCGTTCATGCTCACGTACCGACGGGCGCACGTGGTCACGGCGCATGTTGTGCATGCCTCGCACCGGCCGGGTGCGGGCCAGTCCGGGACGGTGCGTGCCTCGCGGCGCGAAGTGTTCGAGCACCTCGATGACTACGACCTCGTCGCGTTCCTCTCGCGGCGGCAGGCGACCGAGGTCACCGAGCTCGTCGGAGCACAGCGAAATCTGGTGGTGATCCCGAACTCACTCTCGGTGATGCCGGTCGGCGACGTCGGGCAGCGCGACCCATTCCGCGGCGTCGTGCTCGCGGCGCTCGAGCAACGGAAGCGCGTCGAAGACGCCGTCGACGCCGTGCAACTGGCGAACTCCCGCCTGGAGAAGCCCCTGCGCCTCGATGTCTACGGCGACGGCGAATGCCGCTCCGCGATCGAGTCGCACATCGTCGACCCCTCGGTGGTGCGGCTGCACGGATACGACCCCGGCGCGCGGGCGAAGCTCGCGGAGGCGTCGTTCCTCCTGCTCACCTCGCGCTCCGAGGGCTTTCCGCTCGTGCTCGTCGAGAGCCTCGCCATGGGTTGCCTGCCGATCGCCTACGACATCCGGTACGGGCCTGCAGACATCATCCGCGACGGGCGCAACGGATTCGTCGTGCCCGCCGGAGACGTCGAGGCACTCGCCGCGGCACTGCAGCGACTGCGTGACCTGCCACCTGGGCGGGTCATGGCGATGCGGCGAGCGGCCGTGCGCTCGGCCCGGAGATTCGACGACGAACGGATCGTCGCGCTCTGGGCGCGGGAGCTCAAGCGTGCGGCGGCACGCAAGCACGGGCACTCGACGCTCGTCTACGCCCTGCGCACCGCGGCGGCTCGCATCCCGGGTGCGCGATCGGCGTACCGCGTGATCACGGGAGCCGGTGGCGGCATTCGGAACTGACGGCCCGACTGGGCCCCGCCCCTATGCTCGGGTTGTGGTCGTGCATGCCCCGATCGTCACGCTGACGATGAACCCCGCGCTCGACGTCTCGAGCTCGACCGAGCAGGTCGTGCCCGAGCACAAGCTCCGCTGCGGACCGACGCGGTTCGATCCGGGCGGTGGCGGTGTGAACGTGACGCGGGCGATTCGGAACCTCGGTGGCACCTCGATCGCGATCTGCCCGCTCGGCGGTCCGACCGGGCAGGCCTATCGGGGGTTCCTCGAGCACGAAGGCGTCCTCGCCCGCGTGGTCGGGGTCGCGGGGAACACGCGTGAGAGCTTCACGGTCGACGAGGTCGCCACGGGTGACCAGTTCCGCTTCGTGATGCAGGGGCCGACGCTGCGGGAGCCCGAATGGCGTGCCTGCCTGTCGGTCGTGGCCGACCTCCTCCCGATCGACGGCTACCTCGTCGCGAGCGGCAGTCTGCCGCCCGGTGTGCCCGATGACTTCTACGCCCTCCTCTCGCGGATCTGCGGCGAACACGACGTGCGCATCGTGGTGGATGCATCGGGCCCCGCGCTCGAGGCGGCACTCGACGAGCGGGTGTTCCTCATCAAGCCGAGCCTGCGCGAGCTGGCCGAGCTCGTCGACGCGGGCGACACCCTCGACGATGGCGAGCAGGTCGAGGCGGCCCGGGCGATCGTCGCGAGCGGACGGGCCGAGATCGTCGCGCTCTCGCTCGGCGCCGCCGGCGCGGTGCTCGCCACCGCCGATGGCGTGCTCCGGCTGCCGACGCCGCGGGTGGATGTGCGGAGCACCGTCGGCGCGGGTGATGCGTTCCTCGCCGGGCTCGTCCTCCGCCTCGCCGAGGGACGCAGCCTCGAGGAGGCGTTCCGCACCGCGGTGGCCGCGGGCAGCGCGACCGCGATGCTCGAAGCGACCGGGCTGTGCCGGTCGACCGACGTTGCGCGCCTGGAGGCGGATCTCGCGTCGGCTTAGGGCCCCGGTTCCGTTCGGGGTTCCAGCAGGTAGCCCTGCACGAACTCGTCGAAGAGGGCCGTCATGTCGACCGAGTCGTCGAGCAGCCACTGTTGTTGCAGTCCGTCCATGACGGCGGAGATCAGCCGCGCGGCGTGCGTCGTATCGATGTCGGACCTGATGAGACCGTCGCGCTGGGCGTCGGCCAGCACGCTGCTCGTCGACGCGGCGCTGTCGGCGTACCGCCGGGCGAAATCCTCGTGAGCCGGATGTTCCGTGTCGGTCGCCTCGGCCGAGATGACGGTGTACAGCGACGTGAGGCCGCGGGTGGTCTGGTTGTAGGCGACGACCTTCCGGACCTGTTCGAGCAGCGTGACTTCCGAGACGTCGCCGGCTGCGGCCTGCACCCGTGCGTCGCGCTGCCGGAGCACCTCCGTGAAGAGCTCCTCTTTGCCCGCGAAGTGGTGCATGAGCCCGGCGGGGGTGAGGTTCACGCGTTTGGCGATCTCGCGCAGCGAGCCGCTGTGGAAGCCGCTGCGCCCGAACACCACGAGGGCGGCGTCGACGATCTCCTGCCGCTTGGCCTGGCCTTTCGCATAGCTGCCGCGGCGCGCTCGTGCGGCGGGAGGATCGGGCACCTCGCGCTCGCGGGTCGTGCCCCCGGCATCCGTCTTCTGCTCGCCCATGTGACGAATCTATCCCATCGACGACGAAAACCTATCGCGTGTTAGGTTTTTACGTTATGGTGAATCGCGTCGCGGCCGAGGGCTGCGGCGAGCACCCCCCGAGAGGCAAGATGGACCGCCGACGAGCGGAAGCGACCAAATGGAGGCCGACCCGATGAATCAATGGAGATCACACCGAACCCTGAGGCGGGTGACGGCGGCGGGCGTCGTCTTCACCGCAGGTGCCTTGCTGCTGACGGCGTGCGGCCGTGGCGACGGCGGCGGCTCAGACGGCCCCGAGAGCAAGGGTGCGATCAACGACGAGCCCGCCACCGGCACCGTCGAGATCTGGGCGATGGGCAACGAAGGCGAGCTCCTGAGCGAACTCGCCGCCCAGTTCGAGGAGGAGAACCCCGAGGTCACGATCGACGTCACCGCAGTGCCATGGGACGGCGCGCACGATCGCATCGCGACGGCCATCGCTGCAGGCGAGACGCCCGACATCTCGATGCTCGGCACCACCTGGGTCGGCGAGTTCGGCGCGACGGGTGCATTCGAGCCGACGCCCGAGGGGCTCGTCGACGAAGGCAGCTTCTTCGAGGGCTCGTGGAACACGACCGTCGTCGACGGCGTCGCCTACGGGGTGCCGTGGTACGTCGACACGCGCGTGCTCTACTACCGCACTGACTTCGCCGAAGCGGCAGGCGTCGAAGCTCCCGAGACCTGGGACGAGCTCAAGGCATTCGTGACGGCCCTCCAGGGCCAGGGCGCGACGTCTGGAATCTCCCTGCCGCCCGGCGGGTTCGACTCATGGCAGTCGGTGTCGCCCTTCGTGTGGCAGGTGGGTGGCGACATCCTCGACGCCGACGGTGAGACCTTCACTCTCGACACCCCCGAATGGCAGGAGGCGTTCGAGTTCTACGCGAGCTTCTTCGAGGAGGGACTCGCCCAGCCGGTGCGACTCGAGGGCGGCGCCCTCGAGCAGCAGTTCATCGACGGACAGCTGGGTGCGTTCTACAGCGGACCGTGGCACGCGGGCATCCTGCTCGACCAGGGCGGCGCCGACTTCGCCGACAAGTTCGCGCTCTCAGTCGTGCCCGGCGCCGACAGCCGCACGAGCTTCACCGGCGGCGGCAACCTCGCCGTCTTCGACGACGCCGCGAACCGGGATGCCGCATGGAAGTTCGTGCGCTGGCTGACCGAGCCCGAGACCCAGGTCGCCTGGTACGACATCGCCTCGGTGATGCCGAGCGTCGAGGCCGCCTGGGAGGACGAGGCGTTCACCGAAGACCCGTACCTCGGCGTCTTCGGCGAGCAGCTCCTCGACGCCAAGGCTCCGCCGGCGATCCCGACCTGGGCGCAGGTGTCGGCCGTCGTCGACCAGGAGCTCGAGAAGGTCGCACGCGGTGAGACGAGCGTCGAAGATGCGCTTGTCACGATGCAGTCGCAGGCCGAGTCGATCGGCACCGGCTTCTGAAGCGAATGGTCGCACTCACCCCGTCGGCTCCGACGCGCGCCCGTGCGGTGTCGCGTCGGAGCCGACGCATCACACTCATCGCGTGGGGCTTCGCCGCACCATTCCTGATCCTGTTCCTCGTCTTCATGGCGGGCCCGATCGTCGCCTCGCTGTCCATGAGCTTCACCGACCTCACGACCCGCGACCTGCAGACCCCCTTCAACGTGAACTTCGTGGGCTTCGACAATTACGCGCGGCTCTTCGGCGACCCGCGGTTCGTGCGGTCGCTGCTGAACACGGCGATCTTCGTGATCGTGGGCGTGCCGCTTACCATGGCCATCGCGCTCGCCGTGGCGCTCGCGCTGAACACGGGCATCTCGAAGTTCCGCACCGTCTTCCGGGTCGGCTACTACGCGCCGGTCGTGACGAGCATCGTCGCGATCGCGGTCGTCTGGCGGTTCATCCTCCAGCCCGACGGGCTCCTGAACGCCTTCCTCGGATGGTTCGGCGTCAATGGGCCCGACTGGCTGCAGTCGACGACGTGGGCAATGCCCTCACTCATCCTGATGGCGATCTGGCGCAACATCGGCACGCTCATGGTGATCTTCCTCGCGGGCCTCCAGGGTGTGCCGAAGGAGCATCACGAAGCCGCGATGGTCGACGGCGCCAACGTGTTCCAGCGCTTCGGCAACATCACCCTGCCGGCCATGCGACCCACCCTGCTGTTCGCGGCGGTCATCACCGGCATCGGCTTCCTGCAGTTCTTCGAGGAGCCGTTCGTGATGACCAGGGGCGGCCCACTCGACGCCACCCTCTCGACCGCGATGTACACCTACAACCAGTTCGGGTTCGGCAACTACTCGTTCGCCTCGGCTGCGAGCTATGTGCTGTTCCTCGCCGTCGTCGCGCTGTCGTTCATACAGTTCCGGTTGCTCGGGAAGAAGGATTGACATGGCGACGACCACGAGCAACGCTCAGGTGACGGATGTCGCCCGCAACGCGGCATCCGTCAGCTCACCCCTTCGCGCCGCACGACGTCGCCGGCCACGTCCGAGGTGGTGGCTCTACGTCGTGCTCATCCTCGGCTTGGTGGCCATGGTGATGCCGTTCGTCTGGATGATCCTGGGCTCGTTCAAGACGACAGCCGAGATCCGGCAGCACCCGACGAACTTCTGGCCCATCGACCCGACCCTCGAGAACTACACGCAGCTCTTCGGACGCCTCGACTTCACGACGTTCTTCGCGAACAGCATCATCGTCGCGATCTTCGTGACGCTCGGCAACATCGTCTTCTCGTCGATGGTCGGCTACGCGCTCGCGAAGCTCGAGTTCCGCGGCAAGAAGCTGCTGTTCGCGCTCGTGCTCGGCACACTGATGGTGCCGGGGGTCGTCACGTTCGTGCCCCTGTTCGTGCTCACCGCGAACCTCGGCCTCGTGAACTCGTATCCGGGGCTGATCCTGCCGTTCCTGATCACGCCGCTCGGGGTGTTCCTCATGCGGCAGTTCATGCTGAGCCTGCCCGACGACATCATCGAGGCCGCGCGCATCGACGGTGCGGGGGAGTGGCGCATCTTCCTGCGGGTGATCATGCCGCTCTGCGGCCCGGCCGTGGCGACACTGACGATCCTCACGTTCCTCGGCAGCTGGAACAACTTCCTCTGGCCGCTCGTCGTGGCCACGACCGAGGACAAGTACACGCTGCCGGTGGCGCTCGCGCTGTACTCGGTCGGCCAGCACGCAGCCCGATACGGACTCATGATGGCCGGCGCCGTCGTCGTGGTCGTGCCCGTGCTGCTCATCTTCGTGGTGCTGCAGCGGTACTTCGTGCAGGGCATCGCGCTCACCGGAATCAAGTAAGGCCGAACCAACCAAGAAGGAGGGCTGCGTGCCCGACATCCGCTTCCCCGACGGCTTCCTCTGGGGTGCCTCGACCGCTGCTCACCAAGTGGAGGGCAACAACGTCAACTCCGACTGGTGGCAGCGCGAGCACGGTCACCTGCCCGGAGCACCGGTGGAGGCGCCGTCGGGCGACGCCGCCGACAGCTTCCACCGGTATCCCGACGACATGGCGCTGCTCGCGGGCGCGGGCCTGAACGCCTATCGGTTCAGCGTCGAGTGGGCGCGTATCGAGCCCGAGCAGGGTTTCGTGTCGCGGGCGATGATCGACCACTACCGACGCATGGTCGATACCGCGCGCAACCTCGGACTCGAGCCGATGATCACACTGCATCACTTCACGAACCCGGCGTGGTTCGCACGCGAGGGCGGCTGGCTGACGGATGCTTCAGTCGACCGCTTCGTCCGGTACGTCGAGGCCGCGCTCCCGATCGTCGACGGGGTCGACCTCGTGTGCACGATCAACGAGCCGAACATGGTGTCGGTGCTCGCCGATCCCTCTATCGGCTTCCCGTCCGTCGGACTGCCGCCCGGCGTGCCCGAGGTGACTGATCGGCTGATCGCGGCGCACAAACGTGCCGTCGAACTCGTGCGCGGGGCGGGCGGTTCGGCCGGGTGGTCGGTGGCGACGCAGGCGTACCAGCCGGAACCCGGTGCCGAGCAGGCGGCGGCCGACTACGGCTGGTCACGCGAAGACGTGTTCCTCGACGCGGCATCCGGCGATGACTGGATCGGTGTGCAGGCGTACACGCGCACCAGGATCGGGATCGAGGGGCCACTGCCGATCCCGGATGCCGCCGAGCGCACCCTCACCGGTTGGGAGTACCACCCGCCGGCCATCGGTGACGGCATCCGCAATTCATGGGCACGCAATGGCCTCCCCATCTACGTCACCGAGAACGGGATCGCGACGGCCGACGATGCTCGCCGCATCGACTACACGCGTGGGGCGCTCCACGCGGTCGCTTCGGCGATGGCCGACGGCGTCGACGTGCGCGGCTACCTGCACTGGAGTGCCCTCGACAACTACGAGTGGGGCAGTTTCCGGCCGACGTTCGGGCTCATCGGGTGGGATCCGCAGACCTTCGCACGGCGACCGAAGCCGAGCCTCGGATGGCTCGGCGAGGTCGCGCGTACCGGAGTGGTGGCGACCGACGTGACCGCGTGACCTGTAGCCTCAACGGCCGCGATTCCGACGGCGGATGCGTCCGGGCGCCCGCCCGCCCGTGAACGACTTCGACGCATCGACCACGAAGCCCTGTCGCAGAACCTCCCGGCCGATGAGCATGCGGAAGCCCATCTCGTCGCGGTTGGTGAGCGTGACCTCGGCCTTCACGGGCCGCCCGCGGAGCACCACCTCGAGGAGCACCACGATGCGCACCTCGGTGTGCCCCGATGAACTGCGCACGGCGCGTCGATCCTGGATCGGGAACTCGACGACCATGGCGTCCTCGTCGGTGTCCTGCCAGGGGTGCACCCCGAAGCGCACGAAGTGCCTCTTCTTCCGTCGGAACTCGAGGATGTCGAATGCGTGCAGCGACGAGGTGCGGGCACCGGTGTCGACCTTCGCCTTGATCCACGGCACGCCGACTCCGGGCAGGCTGACCCACTCGCGCCATCCGACGATGGTGTTTGAATGGGATGGCTCTACCACCCGACCATCTTCGCAGGGGCAACACGATGAAATTGGCGATCCTCTCGCGCGCGCCGCAGGCGTATTCCACGCAGCGACTCCGCGCGGCCGCGCAGCAGCGCGGTCACGACGTCAGGGTGCTGAACACCCTGCGCTTCGCCATCGACCTGGCCGGCCCCGAACCCGATCTGCAGTACCGGGGTCGCCCCCTGTCGGACTACGACGCGGTGCTGCCGCGCATCGGCAACTCCATCACCTACTTCGGCACGGCCGTGGTGCGCCAGTTCGAGCAGATGGACGTGTACACGCCCAACACGGCCAACGGCATCACGAACGCCCGCGACAAGCTCCGCGCCAACCAGATCCTGTCGCGGCACAACATCGGCATGCCGGCGACGGCATTCGTGCGCAACCGGGCCGACGTGCGCCCGGCGATCCAGCTCGTCGGCGGCGCACCGGTGGTCATCAAGCTCCTCGAGGGAACCCAGGGCATCGGCGTCATCCTCGCGCCTGAGGTGAAGGTCGCCGAGGCGATCATCGAGACGCTGCACTCCACGAAGCAGAACGTACTCATCCAGCGGTTCATCGCCGAGAGCCGCGGCCGCGACATCCGTGCCCTCGTCGTGGGCGACCGCGTGGTCGCGGCCATGCGGCGCCTCGCGAGCGGCGACGAGTTCCGCTCGAACGTGCATCGTGGCGGCACCGTCGAGCCGGTGGAGCTGACGCCCGAGTACGAACAGGCGGCCGTGCGCTCGGCGCAGATCATGGGCCTGAAGGTCGCGGGCGTCGACATGCTCGAGGGCAACGAGGGCCCGCTCGTGATGGAGGTGAACTCGTCGCCCGGCCTGCAGGGCATCGAGACGGCGACGAACCTCGACGTCGCGGGCGCGATCATCGACTACATCGGCGGCCAGGTCGCGTTCCCCGAGATCGACGTGCGCCAGCGCCTCACCGTCTCGACGGGGTACGGCGTCGCCGAGCTCCTCGTGCACGGCGCCGCCGATCTCGTCGGCAAGACGCTCGGCGAATCGGGGCTCTGGGAGCGCGACATCACGGTGCTCACGCTGCACCGGGGCACGAACGTCATCCCGAACCCGCGCAAGGGCGTGGTGCTCGAGGCCGAAGACCGCATGCTCTGCTTCGGCAAGCTCGAGGAGATGCGTTCGATGGTGCCCGAGCGCCGCCGTCGCCGTGCGAAGGTGCGTCGCCTGCCGAAGCAGCCGATCCCCGAGGCGAGCTGAGCGCAGGACCCGGGAGCGCAGACAGGTCGATTCCGCCTGTTCTCGATGCCGCGGCGGCGTGTCGCCCTGTTTCCGCGGCGACGGAGTCGGCCGCTTGAGCGGGCGTCAGCTGAGCGCCGCGTCCACGATCGCGCGAGCCTCGGATGCCTCGACCCCGAGCCGACGCGCGAGTGCCGCGTAATCTGCGGCCGCACGCTGCAGCCGTCGTTCACCGGGGTCGCCGTGCTCGGCCACGAACGTGCCGTTGCGTCCGCGGGTTTCGATGATCGCGTCAGCCTCGAGCGCCCGGTACGCCTTGGCGACGGTGTTCACTGCGAGGCCGAGCTCATCGGCCAGCGCGCGCACGGTCGGCAGCTTCGCGCCGACCGCGAGCCGTCCGTCGCGCACGGCTTCGACGACCTGCGTGCGCACCTGCTCGAAGGGCGGATCGGATGCCTCGGGGTCGATCCTGAACCTCATGCGCCGAGGTCCTTCTCGTGCTTGAGCGTGCCGTCGGGATGGTAGCTGCGCCAGATGCCGGCCTTGCGGCCGTCGCGGTACTCGCCCTCGTCGATGAGCGAGCCCGAGTCGAACCAGCGTCGCCACGGACCCACCTGCGCATTGCGGTCGAACGCGCCCTCCTGCAGCGGGCCACCGCCCGCGCGCCAGAATCGCCAGTGCCCGTCGAGCGCATCGTCGACGCGGGTGCCGATCGACTTCAGCCGGCCGGTGCGGAACCAGGTGCGCCAGACCCCCTGCTGCAGGCCGTGGACGTACTCGCCCTCGGACGCGACCCGGCCGTTCGCGAAGCGCTCCTGCCAGAGCCCGTGCCGTCGGCCCTCGTCGTCGACCGCGTTCGGGGCGGAGCCGCTCGGCGCAGACTCGCTGTCGGAGGCGGTGGGCCCCGCGGCATCCGCCATCGTCAGTCCCGGTTGCGGTTGACGAGCCGCGAGAGCACGATCGCGCTGCGCGTGTGGTCGACGTTCGGGGCGATGCGCACACGTTCGAGCGCGTCCTCGAGCGAGGTGATGTCGCGGGCGCGCATGTGCACGATCGCGTCGGCGCTCCCCGTGACGGTGCCGGCGTAGACGACCTCGGGCACGCCCTGCAGGATCCGCTGCAACTCGTCGGGGGCGACGGTGCCGCGGCAGAACAGTTCGACGTACGCCTCGGTGGACATGCCGTCGACCGCCGGATCGACCTGGATGGTGAATGCCTTGATGACGCCATCGGCGACGAGTCGGTCGACGCGTCGCTTCACGGCCGACGCGGAAAGGCCCACGGACGACCCGATGTCGCCGTAGCCTGCACGCGCGTTCTGCCGGAGCAGGTCGAGGATGGCGCGGTCGAGGTTGTCCATCCTCGGAGTGTACGTCGATTCGTTGCGTTCTCACATCACCGGACGCCGATATCCTGCGCCGTGCGCGCGGGAGCAATCGCCCATTCACTGGGCGGATGCCACGGCCACGCGCCGCGGCATCCGCCCTAGTGTGGAACGCATGCCTCTCGATTCCCCCGTGCGCCTCGGCATCCAGGTGCAGCCGCAGCACGCCGAGTACTCGGCCATCCGTGACGCCGTGCTCCGCCTCGAGGAACTCGGCGTCGACATCGCCTTCAACTGGGATCACTTCTTCCCGCTCAGGGGCGACCGCGACGGCAAGCACTTCGAGGCGTGGACCATGCTCGGCGCGTGGGCTGAGCAGACCGAGCGCATCGAGTTCGGCACGCTCGTGAACTGCAACTCGTACCGCAACGCCGACCTGCAGGCCGACATGGCCCGCACGCTCGACCACATCAGTGCGAAGGGAGGCGTGGGCCGGTTCATCTTCGGCACCGGTTCGGGCTGGTTCGAGCGCGACTACGACGAGTACGGGTACGAGTTCGGTACGCCGGGCCAGCGCCTCAATGCGCTGGCCGACGCGCTGCCGCGCATCGAGGCGAGGTGGGCGAAGCTGAATCCCGGGCCGACCCGCAGGATCCCGGTCATGATCGGCGGCAAGGGCGAGCAGAAGACGCTGAAGATCGTCGCGCGGCACGCCGACATCTGGCACTCGTTCGTCGCGCCCGGCGACCTGCCGCACAAGCTCGACGTGCTGAAGCGGTGGGGAGACGAGGTCGGCCGCGACGTGTCGGAGATCGTCGTGTCGAACGAGCTGCCCCACCGGCAGGTCGACCTCGACTACGCCGACGCGCTCCACGGCGCGGGCGTGCGGCTGTTCACCTTCGGCCTCACCGGGCCCGGCTACGATCTCAGGCCCGTGCGCGAATGGATCGCCTGGCGCGACGCGAAGAACGGCTGACGGCGAACCGCGCTCAGTCGTCGGGCGCGGCGATCGGCAGCACGTCCACGGGGGAGCGGGCAAGGGCGTTGGAAGCGCGTGCGATTCGAGGCATCCGTCGGTGCATCCAATGCACGATTCGCCCGAAACGGCGGCGAATGCGCAGGGAAATTGCGCCGGAAACCCGGAATGTTCCCGCCGGTTCGGTTCACACTGAAGGTGGCGTCTCGACGGCGGCGCAACCCGAACGTCGTCGTCGAGGCTCGAACGAGCGACCTGGTCCGCCGACATTGCCAATACGGCGGATGTCGCCCGACGCGACGACATCGGCCCGACGCGAAGGAGCGAGATGTCGACCGCGATCCAGACCGACGAGCAGTCGGGCACGAGGCCCGAGCGACGGCCCACCCGGCGCACCGTGCTGATGTGCCGGCCCGAGCACTTCACGGTCGTCTACCGCATCAACCCGTGGATGAACCCGGCCGAACCGACCGATACGAGCATCGCCGTCGCGCAATGGCAGGTGCTGTACGACACCTACCTCGGTCTCGGCTACGACGTGCACCTCATCGACCCGATCCCGGGCCTGCCCGACATGGTCTACGCCGCCAACGGCGGGTTCGTCATCGACGGCGTCGCCTACGGCGCGAAGTTCACCTACCCCGAGCGCCAGCCCGAGGGGCCGGCCTACATGGACTGGTTCCGCGCGGCCGGGTTCGACGTGCGCGAACCCGAGGAGATCAACGAGGGCGAGGGCGACTTCCTGCTCGTCGGCGAGACGATCCTCGCGGGCACGGGATTCCGCAGCCACTCCCTCTCGCACGAGGAGCTGGCTCGCATCTACGACCGCGAGGTGGTGACGCTGCGACTCGTCGACCCGAGCTTCTATCACCTCGACACCGCCATCGCGGTGCTCGACTCCACGCCCGGACAGGAGCACATCGCCTACCTGCCGACCGCGTTCGATGCCGACTCCCTCGCCGTGCTGCGCGAACGCTTCCCCGACGCGATCCTCGTGAACGAGACGGATGCCGCGGTGCTCGGCCTCAACTCGTTCAGCGACGGCTACCACGTGGTCATCGCCTCACGCGCGATCGACTTCGAGCGGCAGCTGCGCGAGCACGGTTACCACCCGATCGGCGTCGACCTCTCCGAGCTGCTGCTCGGCGGCGGCGGCGTCAAGTGCTGCACCCTGGAGCTGCGCCGATGACGCCTTCGACGAACCACGACGTGATCAACGACCCGGATGCGGCCGTACGAGCCGAAGGCTCGGGTGTGGTCGGGCGTCTACGGGCGGAGCCTTCGGCTCGTACCGCCGCAGCCATCCGGGATGAGGACGAGCACGCCGCGCACAACTACCACCCGCTGCCCGTGGTCGTGGCATCCGGAGACGGTGCGTGGGTCACCGATGTCGACGGCCGACGCTACCTCGACTGCCTCGCCGCCTACTCGGCCGTGAACTTCGGGCACGGCCACCCGCGCCTCGTCGACGCGGCACGCGCGCAACTCGACCGCATCACGCTCACGAGCCGCGCATTCCACAACGACCGGCTCGGATCGTTCGTCGCCGAGCTGGCCGCACTCTGCGGCAAGGACATGGTGCTGCCGATGAACACCGGCGCCGAGGCCGTCGAGACCGGCATCAAGGTGGCCCGCGCGTGGGGCTACCGGGTCAAGGGCGTCGAAGCGGATGCCGCGAACGTCGTCGTGATGGCCGGCAACTTCCACGGGCGCACCACGACGATCATCTCGTTCAGCGACGACCCCGACGCGCACGACGACTTCGGCCCGTACACACCGGGCTTCCGGATGGTGCCATACGGCGATGCCGGGGCGGTCGAGGCCGCGATCGACGAGAACACGGTCGCGGTGCTCGTCGAGCCGATCCAGGGCGAGGCCGGCATCCTCGTGCCGCCCGCCGAATTCCTGCCCGGTGTGCGGCGGATCACCCGCGAGCACGGCGTGCTCCTCATCGCCGACGAGATCCAGTCGGGGCTCGGACGCGTGGGCGCGACGTTCGCGTGCGACCTTGTGGGCGTGGTGCCCGATCTGTACCTGCTCGGCAAGGCCCTCGGCGGTGGCATCGTGCCGGTCTCGGCGGTGGTCGGCGACCGTGACGTGCTCGGAGTGATCCGCCCGGGCCAGCACGGCTCGACGTTCGGCGGCAACCCGCTCGCTGCCGCCGTGGGACTCGAGGTCGTGCGCATGCTCGCGTCGGGCGAGCCGCAGGCGCGAGCCCGGGAGCTCGGCGCGCACCTGCACGACCGGCTCGAGGCGCTCATCGGACACGGTGTCGTCGCGGTGCGCGGTGCGGGGCTCTGGGCGGGCATCGACATCGATCCGGCGCTCGCGACCGGCCGGCAGGTCTGCGAGGCGCTCATGCGGCGCGGGGTACTCGCGAAGGACACGCACGGCTCGACCATCCGGCTCGCTCCGCCGATCGTCGTCGAACGGAGCGACCTCGACTGGGCCGTCGATCAGCTGGAGGCGGTGCTGGAAGAGTTGCGCGACAGCCGCCGGTGACGACGAGGAGCGGATGCCGCGGCATCCGCTCGCTTTCCCCTCGCCCGGTCAGCCGGTGACGGTGATGGACCCGTTCGACGTGCGCAGATCCAGTTCGAACTCGCCGTCGGGGTCATTGGCGACGCCGATGTCCTCCGAGCCGTTCGACGTCTCGGCGGTCACCCGGTAGGTCCCATCGGGCACGCTGACCTCGATCGCGCCGTTCGAGGTGCGCGCCTCGACGTCCTGGGCCTCGCCCAGCTCGAGCTCGATGCCGCCGTTCGACGTGCGCGCCCGCACGCCGTCGCCGTTGAGGTCGCGGCCGATGATGCGACCGTTGCTCGTTTCGGCGTCGACCCTGCCCGCGACATCCTCGAGCTCGATCCGGCCGTTCGATGTGCGCACGTCGACCTCGCCGACGCCGGTCAGTTCGATCGCGCCGTTCGCGGCGGTGCCGCCCACGTCGAGGCCCATCGGCGCCTCGATCGTGTAGTCGACCGAGCAGAACCGGCCGCAATTGCCGAGTTCGAGCGTGTCGCCGTCGACGTCGTGCGTCTCGCCGATGTCGCGGTTGCCCATGTACGACACCGTGCGTTCGACGGTGATGTCGGTCGCGCCCTCGCTGCCGGTCACCGTCACGCTGCCGGTCGCGTCGTCGAGCTCGATCACCGCGATGTCCTCGGTCACGGTGAAGTCGTCGGTGAAGCGCTGCGGCGGGCCGATGAAGTTGCATGCGGCCAAGCCGGCGACGGTCATCGCCGTCACCGCGGCCCCGACCGCGACCCGAACGAACCTGTTCATGAGATCCCCCTTGCGACGTTCGACCTTAGGCACGCCACCGCGACGTCGACATGGACGAAGGTCCCGTCTACTTCGCCTTCGCGATGAACCCGAGCAGCGCGGCATTCACCTCGTCGGCGTGCGTCCACAGCATTCCGTGCGGTGCGCCCTCGATCTCGACGTATTCCGCGTCGGGCAGCCGCTTGCGGAACTCGCGCGCGGTCACGTCGATCGGGAGGATCCGGTCGGCGGTGCCGTGCAGGATCAGCGCCGGCACGTCGATCTTCTCGATGTCGGCGCGGAAGTCCGTGAGCCACGTGTCGACGACCGCGGCAGCGGCGTGCCATGAGGCCCGGGTGGCGACGTTCCAGCTGCCCCGCACGGCCTCCTCGCTGATGCGGGAACCGAGGTTCTCGTCGAGGTTGTAGAAGTTCTCGAAGAACCCGGTGAACCACGCGAACCGGTCGTTCACCGCCTGCGCGGTGAGGTCGTCGAAGTCGGGCGCGGCGCCGCCGGGGTTGTCGTCGGTCTTCCGCAGGTACGGCTCGAGCGAGCCCAGGAATGCGGCCTTCGCGACCCGGTCGCTGCCATGGCTGGCGAGGTACCGGCCGACCTCGCCGGTGCCCATCGAGAAGCCCACGAGCACGACGTCCTGCAGGTCGAGCGTGTCGAGCAGGGTCTTCAGGTCGGCGGCGAACGTGTCGTAGTCGTAGCCGGTCGTGGGCTTGCCGGATGCCCCGAACCCGCGACGGTCGTACGTGATCACGCGGTACCCGGCCTCGAGGAGCGCCCGCGACTGCTTCTCCCACGAGTCCCCGTCGAGCGGGTAGCCGTGGATCAGCACGACCGGCTGGCCCTGGCCGTGGTCCTCGTAGTAGAGCTCGATAGGAGCGGAGTTCTCGGTTCCGACGGTGATGTACGGCATGGGCGTCCTCACTGTTCGATGACGGATGTCTCGATGACGGATGTCACGATGACGGATGTCGTTGCGACAGCTCGCGCCGTCGTCGCCAGTCCATCACCTGCCGGCCGAAGCACACAAGGGCGGCACTCAGGCGGCCATCGCCGGGCCGCGGCTGCCGGTGCTCACACCGCGGACCTGAAGGTCCTGGGGGAAACAGGGCCTGGACTGCGCTCAGCGGCATACTGACGACAACGAAGCCGACGTTGCGCCGTGATGCTCGCTTGGGCAGCGCGCACGCGTTGCCGACCAGTACTGCCACGTGGCGATGGCGAGGGCAGCGCCCCACGCGAGAAAGCTGACGTAGACGAGCGTGAAGACCCAGGCTCGAAGGATGCCGCTGTCGACGTCGACCACGCCCAGTGCAGCGCCCCCCAGCATGACGGCGCCCGCGGTGCCGATCGGCAGGAGCATGGTCGAAGCCACGATTCCGATGATCACCAACGCGGATCGCGGGATCCAGTGCCGCGGCCGTGCCAGCATGATCGCCGCCGCCACCACTCCAAGGACGCCCAGCGCAACGGAATCACCGAATCCAGGGGTGGTCAACGTGACACTCGAGAAGTAGTCGGGATCGGCAAGCCCGACACTCGAACCGGTCGACCACGAGAGCTTGAGCCAGAGGTAGGGGAGGGGAGCGACGATCGCGACGACGCCGGTCACCCGGAGCAATCGGAGCCGAGCCGGCGGTGGCCCGGCATCCGCTCTGCCGCACCACGAGCAGACTCCTCGGAATCTGCGTCGCGCGACCACCGCAACCCGGAATGCAAGCACGCCGACACCCAGGACGAGCACGTTGCGACTCAGTGCGAGCCAGGGCGGGGAGACTTCGAAGAGCGCGTCACCGCCGGTGACCGCCGCGATCGTCGCGGAGATCACGACGAAGAGGTCGTGAGGCAGACGCGGAAGACTCGACAGCACGAGGAGCGCGACGGCAGCCGCCCAGAGCGTCGATGATGCTCGATGCGCCCAACCGGAGAGCGTGACGGCAGCAATCCCAAGGACCGCCGCGATGAGGGTGGTCCACCACGGCAGTACGGGCATCTCCGACACCTCAGGTGCACCGACGACGTGTACCGCGGCGTCGGCCGCGACGGTGAAAACGAGCACCGCCGGCATCCGGTCGAGGATCCGGCGTTCGATGCGAGGGAGCATCCCGGCCACTTGCGAATACCCCATGGGAGCGGTTCCTCTCTGTCGCGCGGCTCCGGCACCGGATCGCGTGGGCGTGAGCACTCGTGCAACCAGTGCTCCCATCAACACACCATGTCGTGCTGTCGGGTACATCCCCCGGATGGGCGACCCTGCCGGAATCGACGTGGTGCTCCGGTGGGGGCAACGCAGCACACAGCGCGGCGTGGTTTTCATCGGGTGAACGGGCGGATTGACAGAGGCACAGGATGCCGGATGCTGGACCCAGTGCCGTTCGACGACGAAAGGACCACCATGCCGACCTCCGCGAGCGAGCTTCCGCGCACGATGCGCGCCGCCGTCCTCCACGACGAGGAACCGCGACTTCGGGTCATCGACATCGACGTGCCGGTGCCCAGGCAGGGAGAGGCGCTCATCAGGGTCATCGCCTGCGGGGTCTGCCACACCGACCTGCACGTGGTGAAGGGGGAGGTCGCCTTTCCGCGGCCGGCCGTGCTCGGCCACGAGATCAGCGGCACCATCGTGAGCTTCGGTCCGGGCACCGACGTGCCCGAGGCCCTCGAGGTCGGCGCAACGGTCGTGGGGGCGTTCATCATGCCGTGCACCGAGTGCGACGCCTGCCGGCGCGGGCGTGACGACCTGTGCGCGAACTTCTTCGCGCAGAACCGGCTGCGCGGCACGCTCTACGACGGCACGAGTCGCCTGAGCATGCCCGACGGCGGCTTCCTTGCGATGTACTCGATGGGCGGACTCGCCGAGTACTCGGTCGTGCCCGTCTCGGCGCTCGCCCCGCTCTCGGAGGCGACGGATGCCACGTCCGCATGCATCGCGGGGTGCGCAGGGCTGACGTCCTACGGCGCGGTGAAGCGCGCGGGCCACGTCGAGGCGGGCGACTCCGTCGTGGTGGTCGGCGTCGGAGGCGTCGGCTCGAGCATCGTGCAGATGGCCGCCGCGGTGGGCGCGACCCGCATCGTCGCGGTCGACATCGCCGACGAGAAGCTCGAACGCGCGCGACAGCTCGGCGCGACGGACACCGTCAACTCCCGCGAGGTCGACCCGGTCGACGCGGTGCGAGGCATCCTCGAGGGCGGCGCGGATGTCGCATTCGAGGCGCTCGGGCGCCCCGATACGTTCGTGCAGGCGTCGCGCATGCTGGCCGACGGCGGACGCATGGTCGCGGTCGGCATCGCCGCGGGTGCAGCCACTGCGCCGATCGAGATCACCCCGCTGGTGCGGCGCGGATACACCATCACCGGTTCGTTCGGCGGGCGGACCCGCTCCGACCTTCCGGCCGTCGTCGACCTCGTCGAGTCGGGCGCGTTCGACGCCGAGGGTCTGATCACCCGCCGTTACTCCCTGGAACAGGTCGACGACGCCTACCAGGCGCTCGCCCGTGGCGAGATCACGGGCCGCGCCATCATCGTGATGGAGGATGATGGGATGCGTGACGACGGAGCCCACCGATGACGTTCCCGATGGAGGCGCACCTCGATCGGTGATCGACCGAGCCTTCGCCATCCTCGGAACGTTCCAGGGCGGCCGCGTGCGGCAGTCGCTCTCCGACATCAGCCGGCGCACGGGGCTTCCGATCGCGACCTGCTACCGCATCGTGCAGCGCCTCGTGGAGTGGGGAGCCCTCGAGCGCGATGGCGAGGGACGATACCGCGTGGGCCTGCGGCTCTGGGAGCTCGCGTCGCTCGCGCCGCGCTCCGTCGGGCTTCAGCGACTGGCCCGGCCGTACATGCAGGACCTCTACGAGACCACCGGGTACGCGTCGCACCTCGCGATCCGCGAGGGTCTGGAGCTCGTGTCGATCGAGCGGTTCCAGAGTCCTCGGCGCTCGGTGCGGCGTCCGCTCGTCGGCGCGCGCTACCCGTTGCACGCCACCGCGATCGGCCAGGTGCTGCTCGCGCACGCGCCGCCCGAGGTCCAGGAGGAGGTGCTCTCGGGCGACCTCGAGGCCTTCACACCGCGCACGTACACCGACCGCGACACGCTCGAACGACTGCTCAGGGACATCCGTCACATCGGCTACGCGGTGAGCGACCGTCAGGTCGACAACGTGCACATCGGCGTGGCGGCCCCGGTGCGCGACGCGAACCACACGGTGATCGCGGCGATCTCGCTCGCGCTCACCGAGAAGGACGTCGACGGCAAGAACATGATCCACCTGGTGCGCGTTACAGCGGCGTCGATCTCGCGGACGCTCGAGGCCGCCGGCTATGTGGAGCAGACCGACTGACGCCTCGACTCGCCGGCGTCAGGCGAAGCCCTCGGGGTTGCGCGGCCGGTAGGGCGCCTCGAGTCGCTCGACCTCCTCGGCGCTGAGCTCCAGATCGAGGGCCGCGACCGCATCCTGCAGGTGCTCGGGCTTGGTCGCGCCGATGATCGGCGCCGTCACGGCGGGCTTCGCGAAGTGCCACGCGAGCGCGACCCGCGCGCGGGAGACGTCGCGCTCGGTCGCGATCTCGCCGACGGCTGCCGCGATGGCCCGGTCGGACTCCTCGTCCTGCCGGTAGAGGTTGGCGCCCGTCGCGTCGAGCTCGAGTCGCGGACTCGGCGCCCCGTACTCACGCGAGAGCCGCCCGCGCGCGAGCGGGCTCCACGGGATGACGCCGACGCCCTGGTCGACGCAGAACGGATGCATCTCGCGCTCCTCCTCGCGCATGAGGAGGTTGTACTGGTCCTGCATCGAGACGAAGCGCGTCCAGCCGTGGAGGTCGGCGACGTACTGCATCTTCGCGAACTGCCAGGCGTGCATCGAGGATGCACCGAGGTAGCGCACCTTCCCCGAGGCGACCACGTCGTGCAACGCCTGCATCGTCTCCTCGACGGGAGTGCGATGGTCGAGGCGGTGGATCTGGTACAGGTCGATGTAGTCTGTGCCGAGCCGCCGCAGCGAGTCGTCGACCTGCGTCATGATGGCCCCGCGTGAGAGGCCGGTAGCGTTCGGCCCCTTGCCCATCGGCATGCCGAGCTTCGTGGCGATCACGACCTCGTCGCGGCGGGTGAACTCGCGGATCAGCTGCCCGGTGATCTCCTCGCTGGAGCCCAGCGAGTACACGTTCGCCGTGTCGAAGACCGTGATGCCCGCTTCGACCGCCGCCCGGAAGAAGGGGCGCGAATCATCGAGCCCGAGCGACCAGCCGTGCGCGCCGCGGTCGGGCTCGCCGTATGACATGCAGCCGAGGATGATGCGCGAGATCCGCAGGCCGCTCGCGCCGAGGGTGGTGTATCGCATTGCAGGCTCCTGGTCGGCGTGGCGCCCCGTCGTTGGGCGCGCCCTCGAGGTGGGGGCGCCTGCGATGGTGGCAGACGGCTGAACCGCCGTCCAGCAGCTTTCCACTGTGCGGCGTATGGGGGACGCGTTGCGTTCGCCTGGGGTAGTGTCCGATGGCGCGGATCACGAGGACCTTCGGATGCCGCGCACGAAGGAGGCAACGTGGCACACATCGCGATCGTCGAGTTCCGCATGGATCCCGCACGCCTGGATGAAGCGCACGCCGTGGTGGCGGACCTGCTCGAGGACACGCGGTCATTCCCCGGATTCGAGCGCCTCGAATGGCTCGTGAACCGTGACGACCCAGCCCACTGGACCCTCTACGAGACCTGGGAGTCGTGGGAGGCGGAGCAGGCCTACCGCGACTTCCGCGCGGGGGAGGGCGCCGTGCCCGGCCTCGCCGAGCTCCTTGCCGCACGGCCCACCCTCGTGCGGTACGAGTCGCACGCGTCCTACGAGGCCTGACCCGCGAACCGAGCGGACGCTGACGCCGAGCACGGGCGCGGAATGAACCGCGTCGCAGGTCGGTTGCCACCAGTGTGACCGACGGCGCCCATGTCATGCCCCACGCGTTCACCCTTGATCGCTACAGCCCCGTCCGATTCGACGCGGGGCACAGCTTGTCGAGTGGAGAGGTCGACCTTCTCCTCGAGTCGGCACGCCGCGCGCCATCGGCCGGCAATTCGCAGCCGTGGTCGTTCGTCGTGGGCCGGCGCGGCGACCGGGTGCACCAGCGGCTCCGACGTCACCTCGCCCGAAGCGCGGCGAGATGGGCACCCGACGCCAGTGTGCTCGTCGCGAATCTCGCACACCGCTTCGTCGAAGACAGCGACATGGAGTACTCCGAGTTCGCGCACTACGACCTCGGGCAGGCGGTCGCCCACATGACGTTCCAGGCTCACACGATGGGGCTCTTCGTGCACCAGTTCCGCGCGTTCGATCGCGACGGGGTCTCCCATGAGTTCCAGATCCCCGCGCATTGGGAGGTGACCAGCATGGCGGCCATCGGCATGCCGGTGGAGGGATCACGGGACATGCAGGGAGCCGGCACGGGCGACGAGCGGTTCCCGCTTCAGGACATCACGTGGGAGCGCGCCGGATAGGGCAGCAGTTCAGGCCTCGTCGACCCGCAGCTCCTCGGAGCCGTGCCCGGTGGGCGCGGATGGGACCGTCGCATGAAGCTCGTCTCGTGATCGAACCAGCGTGGGGATCGGGATATCGAAGCACTGCTGAAGCATCCGTTCGGGTGCTGCATGCGGATCGGACTCCTGCCGCCGACGTTGATTCCGCGCAGTAGCGCTACGTGGGTGGCCATACGGCACGATGGCATGGACGACTGACATCGGATGTCGCGTGACCCATGGAGGAGGACCTCGATGGCACTTCAGCACGCACTGGGCGATCTCCGCGGAAGCCTCGATGGTGAGGCGCTGGCGCCGGGCGCTCCAGGCTTCGCCGACGCGACCCGCACCTTCAACGGCCGCCACCGCGAGGTACAGCCCGCGATCATCGTGCGGTGCGCCTCCAATCGCGACGTCGCCACTGCGCTCGCCTTCGCCCGGCAGCACGGCATGCCCGTCGCGATCCGAAGCGGCGGACACAGCTTCGCCGCACTGTCGACGACCACTGGAATCGTCGTCGACACCGGCCCCATGGACGGCATCACCATCACCGGCAACCGAGTCATCGTGGGCGCCGGAGTCCAGCTCGGTCAGCTCTACGACGCCCTGGCTCCCCATGGCCTGACCATTCCCGGCGGCACCTGCCCGACGGTCGGGATCGCCGGGCTCACCCTCGGCGGCGGGCTCGGCATCCTGGGTCGCAGTTGGGGTGTCACGAGCGACCGCCTCATCCGGGCCGAGGCCGTTCTCGCGGACGGCACCCTCGTAACCTGCGACGCGAACCAGCATCCCGACCTGTTCTGGGCGCTGCGGGGCGGCGGCACCGCCGGCCTCGCCGTCGTCACCACCCTCACCTTCGAAGCGGTGCCGGCCCCCGGCCACGCGGTCACGTTCCATGCCCGCTGGCCCATCGCCGCCGCCTCGAACGTCATCGCCGCCTGGCAACGGTGGGCACCCGACGAACCCGACGCCCTTGCCGCCAGCCTGAAAGTGACCGTACCCGCCGTCGAGGAGCCGCGGGTCGACCTGTACGCCACCTGGTTCGGCGACCCCGGCGATGGCGTGCGTCGGATGCACCGGTTCACTCGACAACTCGGCGAGGCGGGTGCCGCAGCCGCCGACGTTGCAAGCATGGAGACGGACGCTCGCGGCGCAAGGCGGTTCTGGGCCGATCTCGGCCAAGCCACTGCCGATACCGGAGCCGGCGGTGAGAGCGAGCCTGGTGCCGAGGCGACCCAAGAGCTCCTGTACTCGACGTCGCAGTACTTCGACGGCCCCATGTCGCCTCGCACCACGGATCGGCTTCTCGAGGTGGTGGCCACGGAGCGGCGACACGAGCACGCCCGTGAACTCGACTTCATGCCGTGGGGCGGCGCCTACAACCGCACCGCCGACGCCGACAGCGCGTTCGTCCACCGGCACGCCGCCTTCCTCCTCAAACTCACCACCACCCTTCCGTTGCGCGCACCCTCCGATGCACGGGATGCCGCGTCGGAACACCTCAAGCGGATGGCCGACGCCACACGACCTTCGAGCACCGGCCGGGCGTTCCAGAACTTCGCCGATTCCGACCAGCTTCGCCACGCCGAGGCGTTCTACGGGACCAACCTGCAACGGCTGCGAGACATCCGGGCGCACTACGACCCTGGCGGTCTGCTCTCGCAGGGGCACTCGCTCGACTGAATCGGTTTCGGCAACTACCGCAACTGGTCGCGGCGGCGGGTCAGGTAGGCGGACTCGCCGGTGTTGCCCGCAAGCTCGATGGCGTTGTCGTACGCCGCGCGCGACTCATGGCTGCGGCCCAGCCGCCGCAACAGGTCGGCGCGGGTCGCGTGGTAGGCGTGGTATCCGGCCAACCTGTCGGCGAGTCGTTCGACGGTAGCCAGTGCCACGTCGGGGCCGTCGATCTCGGCGACGGCGATGGCCCGGTTGAGGGCGACGATCGGAGACGGGTCGAGGCGGACGAGCTGGTCGTAGAGTGCGACGACCTGTGACCAGTCGGTGTCGCGGATGTCGCGGGCGGAGGTGTGCACGGCATTGATCGCCGCGAGGAGCTGGTAGCGGCCGGGGGCCTCTCGGGTGGCCAGCCGCTCACGTACCAACTGATGGCCCTCGGCGATGAGTGCAGCATCCCAGGCGCCGCGGTCCTGCTCGTCGAGGCTGACGAGTTCGCCGTTCACCGAGACCCGGGCGGTGCGACGGGCCTCGCTGAGGAGCATCAGCGCGAGAAGCCCGGTCACCTCGCCGTCCTCGGGCATGAGGGCATGGATCAGGCGGGTGAGCCGGATCGCCTCGGCAGTCAGGTCGTGACGTACGGGATCGGTATCGGGACCGGTCGCGAGGTAGCCCTCGTTGAACACGAGGTAGAGGACGGCGAGAACCCCGGAGACACGAGGTGGAAGATCTCCCGCCGATGGCACCCGATAGGGGATGCCGGCTGCCTTGATCTTCGCCTTGGCGCGGGTGATGCGTTGCCCGATGGTGCTCTCCTGCACGAGGAAGGCACGGGCGATCTCGGGCACGGTGAGGCCGCCGACCAAGCGGAGGGTCAGCGCTACCCGGGCCTCGATCGCGAGCGCCGGGTGGCAACAGGTGAAGATCAGCCGAAGCCGGTCGTCGTCGATGGCACCGAGCGGCTCTGGTGGATCATGGTCGGACAACATGAGCGCCTCCCGCTGCTTGTCGCCACGCTTGTGCTCGCGCCGGATCCGATCGATGGCCTTGCGGTTCGCCGTCGTGGTCAGCCACGCACCGGGGTTCGGGGGAAGACCGTCGGTGGGCCACCGCTCGACGGCGATCGCGAACGCCTCGGCCGCCGCCTCCTCCGCGACGTCGAGGTCGCCGAAACGCCTCGTCAGGGAGGCGACCACGCGCGCCCACTCCTCGCGGTATGTCCGGGTGATCACATTCCGGATGTCGCTCACTCGCCCACATCCACGAACGGCCGCACCTCGACCTTCCGGTTGCAGGCTTTGGATCCTGCGGCGGCGAGCTCGAGCGCCACGTCGAGGTCGGGTGCCTCGATGATCCAGAACCCGGCGAGGTACTCCTTGGACTCGATGAAGGGCCCGTCGGTGAAGATCGCCTGATCGTCCCGGTTGTCGATGACGGTGGCCGTGTCGGGAAACCCGAGACCGCCGGCGAAGACCCAGTGGCCCTCTGATTGCAGCCGGTCGTTGAACGCGTCGATGGCGGCCATCTCGTTCGAGGGAGCGAGTTCGAGCCTGTCGTGAATCACGGAAACCAGGTACTGCATGTCGGATCATCTCCTGCTGGTTGCGGGGCGCCCACGGTGGTCGCCGCTCATACCTTCCACGAACACCATTGCCAGAATCCGACAGAGCGGGTGCGAGATCTTTCCGTCAGGTCTTCTTGAGTTCCTCTGCGAACATCACGATGATGCCGCTGGGCCCGCGGACATATGTGAGCTTGTAGACGTCCTCATAGGTGGCCACACCGCGTAGCGGTCGGCAGCCGTGCCTGGCCGCGATCTCGAGGGCTTCGTCGATGTCGTCCACTGAGAACGCGACGCGGTGCATGCCGATCTCGTTGGGACGGGTGGGTTCCGTCTCGATCGCTTCGGGGTGGATGTACTCGAAGAGCTCGAGGCGCCCGTGCCCGTCCGGTGTCTGGAGCATCGCGATCCTGGCGTGGTTGCCGTCGAGGCCGACGGCGGTGTCGGTCCACTCGCCACTGACCGTGTCGCGGCCGAGGACGCTGAGCCCGAGGTCCGTGAAGAAGGCGATCGTTGATTCGAGATCGCGAACGGCGATCCCGACGTTCTCGAGTTTGATGGCCATGCGTTGCACGCTACCGAGCCGGGTCGATGAGTTCCAGAGGCGCATCCGTGTCCCCGGTGCATGCGACGATCCGCATGACGGACGATCGGTGGGAGGGCGGGATGCGGGGCGAGGCGACCGTGTTGCACGCGGATCTCGACGCGTTCTACGCCTCGGTCGAGCAGCGTGACGCGCCCGAGCTGCGCGGCCGGCCGGTCATCGTCGGCGGTGGTGTCGTGCTGGCGGCGAGTTACGAGGCGAAGGCCCGCGGGGTGCGCACCGCGATGGGCGGCCGGCAGGCGCGCGACCTGTGCCCCGACGCCGTGGTCGTCTCGCCACGGATGGACGCGTACTCGGAGGCCAGTCGGGCCGTGTTCGCGATCTTCCGCGATACGACGCCGCTCGTGGAGGGGCTTTCCATCGACGAGGCGTTTCTGGAGGTCGGGGGTCTCCGACGCATCGCGGGCACGCCCGAGCAGATCGCGGTGCGACTGCGTGAGCGGGTTCGTGCGGAGGTCGGGTTGGCCATCTCGGTCGGGATCGCGCGGACCAAGTTCCTCGCGAAGGTCGCCAGCGCGGTCAGCAAGCCCGACGGGCTGCTGGTGGTCGAGCCCGAGCGGGAGCAGGCGTTCCTGCTCCCGCTGCCAGTGGAACGGTTGTGGGGAGTCGGTGCCGTGACCGCCGAGAAGCTGCACCGGCTCGGCATCACGACCGTCGGGCAATTGGCCGAGCTCGAAGCCGCGACCGCGGAGAGGCTGCTCGGCAAGGCGACCGGCACGCATCTGCACGCGCTGGCCCGGCTACGGGACCCACGTCCGGTCGACACCACGCACCGCCGCGGCTCCATCGGCTCTCAGCGCGCGCTCGGCACCCGCCCGCGCCCAGCCGACGAACTGGACCTCATCCTCACCCAGATCGTCGATCGGCTCGCCCGCCGCCTCCGCGATCGGGACCGGGTGTGCCGCACGGTCGTGCTGCGTCTTCGCTACGGCGACTTCGCAAAGGCCACCCGATCGCGCACCCTCCGCTCGGCGACCGACCGCACCGCCGTGATCCTCACCGTCGCGCGAGGGCTGCTCGCCGGCGCGCAGCCCGAGATCGCCGAGCGCGGGATCACCCTGATCGGCATCTCGCTGTCGCAACTGGCGCGTGCCGACAGCATCCAGCCGGAGCTGCCGATCGACTGGGACGACGGGGTGCGCCTCGACACGGTGCTCGACGCGGTACGCGATCGCTTCGGCGCGGCGTCCGTCGCGCGAGCTGCGCAGCTCGGTCGTGATCCGGGCTGGTCGCCGCCGCTGTTGCCAGAACACGAGTGAACCCGACGGAACGATGCCGCGTCGTCTTGGCGGCCGAGTGTCCGGCTCTGTGCACGGAGACCTAACGACTCAGCCCCTCGTAGTACGTGCGCATCGCGGGATAGTACGCGTCCCACGAAACGGCGGCAACGTTGCGGTCGGCGAGCGCCGCGTCGAGGCGATCGAGGTAGTACTCCCATCCCGGGCCGACGTTGCCGAGATCGTCGACCATCGCCTGGGCGAAGAGGAGCGTGGTCACCCCGCCGGACTCGCTCAGCTCGAAACGCAGGCGCCACTGGTCGTCGCCCACCGAGGTCGTTCCTGCGAAGCGGTGCGGCGGTTCGCACACCTCGATGCGGTACTCCTCGGCGGGCGGATCCTCGCCCTCGGCGGTCATGAAGAAGTCGACACGTCCGGTGCGCGGGTCGCCCTCCCACCGGCCGATCCACCGTTCCAGCCGCTCGGATTCGGTCATCGCTGCCCAGACGGCGTCGATCGGCGCCCGGAACTGCCGGGTGAGTTGGATCTCCTGGCCGAGCAGGCCATCGGCGATGCTGCCGGTGGGGGTCGGGGTGGTGGTCGGTGCCTCGTTCGTCATGCGATTCCCTCTCGTTCGGTGGTGCCAGGTTCGCGAGCCGCTCGGCGCACCTCGAGGTCGAGGGCGTCGAAGCGCTCGGGCGCGATGGGCGGAGATGCGGGCGACGGATGATGCGAGCCGACGTCAGCGGCGGCGGCAGCGCCCCCGTCGAGCGCTGCGAGCAGTTGCCGCACCGGGGCGAGTGCCGTCGGGTCGAGCGAGTAGACCCGGGTGCGCCCGACGGCATCCGCGCGAACGAGCCCCGACTCGCGCAGCACCCGAAGGTGCCGGCTCACCGCCGGACGGCTGTGCGGCTCACGCGCGGCGAGTGAGCCCGCCGTTCGCGGCTCGTCGGCGAGCACCATCAGGATGCGCCGTCTCGTCTCGTCGGCGAGCGCCTCGAATGCGTCCACGCACGAAGCGTAACACATCGGTTACGCTTCGTGGCGTGATCGATCAGGCTCTCTCCACCGGCAGCCACAGCTCGCAGGTCGCGGTGCTGAAGTCGACGGAGCGATCAAGGATTGCCACGATCGACGGTCCCGGCCGGAGCCGCCAGGGGTTGGACGGGAACCAGTCGGTGGCGGTCGCCGCCCATGTGGACTGCAGGACTGCCGGATACGCTCCCTCGGCTCGGAACACCGCCCAGGCGCCGGCAGGAACCTCGATTGCGTCGAGGTCGTCGGGCACGGGTGTCGTTTCAGTGACGGCGACTCCGTGGAGGTAGGTCAGCTCGGTGCCCTCGGCGTAGTCGGGGTCGACGTCAGCGCTCACCTGAAGCAGTCCGGCCGGTTCCGTATCGCTCAATTCCTTGAGTCGGGTGTGCTCTGCAGCGGAGAGCGAATCGATGTGCGCTTGGATGTGCGGGTTGATGCCGTGATGAATCAGCGGCACACGGGCGGCGTGGCCGACGAGTCGGAACGCGGGTCGATCTGCGATGCGAGTGTGCATGGTGGTGTTCCCTTCTACGGTCAGGCGGAACCTGAGCTGTGGTTGCGTATGAAGGGGACCGCCGTTTCGGCGCACGTCGCCGGGGCTGACACCGTGCACTGATCGGAACGCTCGGCCGAATGCTTCGGTCGAGCCGTACCCGTACCGCACTGCGATGCCCAGCAGCTCGCCCTCTGCGAGCACGTCGGCTGCTGCGACCGCCATGCGACGCCTCCGGATGTACTCCGAGAGCGGCATACCGGCGAGCGATGAGAACATCCGGCGGAGATGGTACTCCGTCGTGCCGAGACCTGTCGCCAAACCCGCGATGTCGATCTCCTCGGTGAGGTGACCGTCGACGTATTCGACGAGTCGGTTGAGCGCTGCGATCATGGTGCCCCCTTCGACCTCAAGCCTGCTCACCCACCTCGTCCCGCACCCTACTCTCGCGGTCCGATCCGATCACCAGGAGTGCCGCCTCGATGGTCAGTCGTGAGGTGGGCGACGCAGCCGTTTGACGTCGGTGCGCCGCTTCTTCGCTTCCAAGCGCCGCTCCTTGGCACCGCGACTCGGACGCGTCGGTCGTCGCGACGGTGATGGCGGCCGCAGAGCGTCGGCCACGACGGCGGCGAGCCGAGCGCGCGCAGCGTTCCTGTTGCGCAATTGCGCGCGGTGTTCGGATGCGGTGATCGTCAGCACTCCGTCGACGACGCGACTGCTCAGACGCTCGAGGAGTCGCTCTCGCTGGAGCGGAGAGAGGACGGCCGAGCCTGCCACATCCCACACGAGTTCCGCTCGGGAGTCGGCAGTGTTCACACCCTGCCCGCCCGGACCCGATGACCGCGAGAACCGCCACGACAGCTCAGACTCGGGGATCGTGAGTCCGGAGTCGACCCGAAGACCGGGACGGTGGGCAGCGGGCATGGATTCATCATCCTCTTGCGCCCGAGGGCCCGGAAGTGATGGTGTCGGCGATCTGCTGTTCGGGTTTCTGTCTCATTGTGCCATACTGGCACAATGAGACAACTTGTCCACCGGCGCTCCTCGTCCGGCCGCGGGGCTCCACGACCCCTCGTCGGCTGGTCACTGCTCGCGATCGCGGCCGGCCATCTCGCCGCCGCACCGTTGGTGTACCCCGACTCCCTGCGCAGCACGCTCGACGCCGGCGTCGTGGGCGCCGTCGAGCGTGACCCCGCCCTGATCCCGCTCCGCGGCGTTGGGTTCTGGTACATCATGACCGGGATCGGCTGGGGCCTCCTCGGCGGAGTCGTCCGCTGGTGCGAACTGCGTGTGGGCGCTCCACCGAAGAAGCTCGGCTGGGCACTTGCGGTTGCATCCGCTTGGGGCGTCACGCTGATGCCGAAGTCGGGCTTCTGGGCGCTCTTCGTCCCCGCCGCCCTCGTGTTCCGGGCGAACCGACCGACGGGTCGGCGGGGGCGATGACGATTCACTCGGCGAGCACCGATGCCTGACCTGCGCGCGCGTCGGCATCGGGCAACCAGGAGCGAGATCATCGAGGTGGGGCTACGGCTGTTCGAATCGAAGGGCTACGACGCGGTCACGATGGAGGAGATCGCCGACGCGGCGGGCGTGTCCCGACGCACGCTGTATCGCCACTTCCCGTCGAAGGACCGCATCCTGCTCGACCTGACCGCGGAAGCGACGGCCTCGTGGGACCAGGTGCTCGACGAGCTTGCGGCCGACACCCCCGCCCGGGTCGTCTTCGAACGGGCGGCGCGCGCCGGTGGGTCGCACCTCGACGCACAGCGCGAGCAGCTCCGGACGGCATGGCGCATCATCGCCACCACGCCGGCCATCGAGACGGCGTTCCTCGCCAACGCGTCCTGGACGGAACGACTCGTCGCCGTGCTCACCGACGAGGCGCGCGGCCACCCCCTCGAACCGGCGGCCGCTGCGGTCGTCGCTGGCGCCTACCTGGGGGCCCTTGATGCCGCGATGGCGCACTGGGCGAGCGGCTCCGACGGCACGATTGCGGACGGTGTGGAGATGGTGATCACGCAGCTCGCTCCGATCTGGTCACGGAGGCGCCGCGCACCGTGACAGCGAGCTGAGCGTTCTCGACCCGCAGGGTGAGCGCGGGCGGGCCCAGTCCGCTCAGTTGCTCGCGCTCGATCTTGCGACGAATCCACCAGTCGGGGTCGTGCTGCCCGGTCAAGCCCTCAAGGGGCTTTCCCGCGCCGGTACTGCCACGCGGCGCGCTGGGGATCCTCGCTCATCTACCGGTCGCCGCGGAGGTCGTCGAGCACCTGCCGCGCTTGGTCGCGGAGTTCGACGGGGCAGCCCCAATAGTCGTAGATGCCACCTCGGGCAGAGTTTTGGCCGCAGATGACGAAGACGCCCGTACCTAAGCGCCGCTTGAGCTCGCTGGCGAGCCATCCCACGAACCCGCTGTTGTCGTGGGCCGGCGGGAAGTGGAACGAGAAGAGCGCGAACTGCTCGGCCGCCTCCGACTCCGCGGGCGCCAGCCAGGACCAGCGGTCCTCGTCCCTGACAACTGCAAGCACATCCGAGGTCAGCATCGGAGGCTGCTCGAGCGGTGACTCGTTGAACGCCCACACCCCGTCGAGCACCACCAGGTCAGCCGCGGCGATGACGCCCTTCAGCCGCCGCTCGGTCTCTTCGATTGTTTCCTGACTCACGCTCACCATGAGACTCACCGTATCTACTCGGGAATGCCGCTGGTCTCCCTACCGCATGAAGAACTCGACGAGTGTGCCGGCGATCCGGTCGGGTGCGTTCTCCATCGGGATGTGTCCTGCGTCCGGGATGCGCACGAGTGTGGTGTGCGGGATCTCCCTGGCGAACCGCTCGGCGTACTCCACCTTCTGAAAACCATCGTCCTCGCCCCAGATGAGCAGTTTCGGCGTCGCGGACTGCTGTAGGGCGGAAACGAGATCGAGGGTGTAGCGGTTGTCGGCCGCGCCCGCCAAGGCCATCCAGGAGCGGCGAACGCGAGCATCGGTCCACGGATCGACATACTCGGCGATCAGTGCTTCAGTGGCGGCACCGGCGAGTGCCGTGGTCACCGATTGCCGGCGGGCGGTGAGCACGTCCTCGGCGGTGGTCGCAGCCACGACCTCGGGGTTCCGGAACCGGGCCACGCCGGGCACAGGCCAGGAGTCATAGGTGACCGAATTGGCCAGGGCCAACGCAGGCACCTCCATTCGATGGTGGACGAGGAGGTGCTGGGCGACGGCACCGCCGATGTCGTGGCCCGCCACGGCCACCGGTCCGGAGAGTTTCAGTGCGGTCGCGAACCGCGCCACCCATTCCGCGAGAGCCGGGACCGCGGCCGTCTCCAGGGTGAGCTCGCCTCCTGAGCGACCCAGCCCGGGCAGATCGACCGCGATAGGCCGCAGCCCTGCCTCAGCGAGGCTGCCCAGCACCGGAAGCCAGACCCGGCTCCAGTAGGTGCCGTGAAGCAGCAGCACGACCGGGCCGTCCTGCTCGACCGTCAGGTAACTGGCCTCATGGCCGTCGACCTGGACGGTGGTTCGCACGACGTTCAATTCGATGGTTTCGGGCATGGGACCACCATGACCGGGGTCACCGCCCAGGCCTAGAGTCTGAGAGGACACGGAGAGCGGTATTCCTGCCATGAATCCTCACGAATGGCCGCCACGGCAGGGCGGCATGGGAATCGTCGAGAGAGCGGGATTCGAGCCGCAGACTCCTCGGCGTTCAGCTCTACTGGCCGCGCCATCATGAAAGGCTCGCCTTTCCCTTCTGGGTCCTCCCCGGCGGCGGGCCGCGCCTCTGGATCATCGGTTTCGAAGGGAGTGGCTCGATGACGCCCCGGGTTCAGCCGGCGGCAGCCTGCATGACGGCTGCCAGGAACGCGGCAGCCTCAACTTCTGAGACTCCCTCCGGCGCCGTGATCCAAGCGAGGTTCACGCCGTCGGTGGCCGTGATGCGTGCGGAGCCATCATCCTCATGTTGCACGACCGCCGCGACAGCGCCGTCGACCGGGATCGGTGTTGTGTCGGTCAGCCTTTCGATCGCCCAGCCCGCCCCGGGCATGAGCTCCGTCACGAAGCGATGCGAGTGCGACCAATTGCAGCGCATCTCGCCCACGGTCACGGTGGCGGCAGGGAAACCGGGACCGACGAAGCCCGTGAGTGTGGTTCCGGAAACGGCCCCGCTTTCGCCGGGGTATTTCTCCGCCACGCCGTCGCTGAGAGCCCCGCACTGCATCGGTTTCCACATGCCGGCAGGAAACGC
Source organism: Agromyces sp. NPDC052230 (assembly GCF_040679595.1). Classification (NCBI taxonomy): domain Bacteria; kingdom Bacillati; phylum Actinomycetota; class Actinomycetes; order Micrococcales; family Microbacteriaceae; genus Agromyces; species Agromyces sp. NPDC052230. Next base: position 959,028 of record NZ_JBFAVC010000001.1, read on the forward strand.
GACCGGCGTCGCCGGATGATCGGTCGCTCGCTCCTCGACGATCGCTGCGAGCCCGTCGATGCTGTCAGTCGGGAACAGGCCGGTACCGCTCTCGACCTGGAAGACCCCGGCAAGCCAGTAGCCGGCGACCACTCGGCCGAAATAGCACGATCCCCCAGCGCCGACTTCGTTCTGGCCCCAGCAATCCTGGCCGCCCGGATACGAGTACTCTGCGATCGTGGCCTCGAGGCCTTCTGCAGGGATCACGGTCAGGACGACGTACCACGCGTAGTCGCCACCGCCCCATCCGCAGGCGAGCCCTCCCAGCACCTCGACGGCTGAGGCGCGCCCGCTGGACTGGGCAGGCAGCGGAGTCACATCCGCACCGACCAGGTTTTCGATCTCCGCTTCAGTGACCATGGAATCGCAGTCACCCGCGAAGGCGAAGGACGGTTCCTCGCCGGGTGCCAAGGTTGCCGCCGCCGTCGCACCGGGTGCAACAGGCGTCGTCGCCGGTTCGACGGCGACCGGCGGACTGGCGCATGCCGCCAAGCACAACGCGGCGGCCGCCGCAGCGACGAGCGACGGAAGACGTGGCATGTCGAAGAACCTATCGTCCCGTAGGACGTGGCGGAAGCATCCCGTAGCCGAACGCGACTCGTCGCGCTGATGGATCAACCCGGCCGGTCGACCTACCAGATGGTGCCGCCGCCGACCGAGATGCCGCCCCACGTGAGCGCGATGAAGATCGCGGCGAACACGACGGGCGCGATGCCCTTGCCGCTGCGCGCGAGCCCCTTGAAGAGGGCGATCACGGCGAGGATTGCGGCGACGATCGAGAGGCCGCCGCCGAGGATCAGCCCGATGAACAGCGGGATGGGCATCAGCACGAGACCGGCCAGCGCGAACCAGAACGCGGCCCAGGCAGTCGGATTGGAGCGGCGTTCGACGGAGGAGGACATGCTTCATTATCTCGTGTGCGCAGCCCGTGGCCCGTGAGACCCGCGCGGCTCGTCCAGCTGCGGCGACGACCCGACGATCCCCGTGTGGCCCACGATCGGACGGGAACGCTTCCACGTCGCGCGATGCGACCCCCGGACGCCCCTCAGCGCGTGAACGCGCTCAGCCCCGTGATGGCCCGCCCGACGATGAGCGAGTTGATCTCGTGCGTGCCCTCGAACGTGTACAGGGCTTCGCAGTCGGCGAAGTAGCGCGCCACGTCGTTGTCGACCCGTATGCCCTCGGCACCGCAGATCTCGCGACCGAGCGCGACGGTCTCGCGCGCGCGATCGGCCGCCCAGGTCTTGGTGAGCGCCGCGTGCTCGTCGCCCAACGGCCCGCGTTCGGCCAGCTCGGTGAGCCGCACCGCCATCGCGAGCGTCGCGGTGGCATTGCCGAGCATGCGCGTGAGCTTCTCCTGGATCAACTGGAACCCGGCGATGGGCCGCCCGAACTGCTCACGTCGCAGCGCGTATGCGAGCGCCGCCTCGTAGGCGCCGGTCTGCAGTCCGGCGGCATTCCAACCGATCACGTACCGCAGCTTCGCGAGGATCGCCGACATGTCACGGAACGACTCGATGCGCTGCAGGCGATCGGATTCCGGAACCTGCACGTCGTCGAGCACGATGTCGGCGTTGCGCACCATTCGCAGTGCGATCTTGCCGCCGATGTCGGTGAGGCTCACGCCGGGCGCCTCGCGGGGCACGAGGAACGCCTTCGCCCGTCCGTCGGCCGCGTCCTTCGCCACCACGAGGATCACATCCGACAGCGCGGCGTTGCCGATCCACCGCTTGTGGCCCGTGATGCGCCAGGTGTCGCCATCGCGCGTGGCGGTCGTCTCGAGGCCGCCCGCGACATCCGACCCGTGCTGGGGTTCGGTGAGGGCGAAGCATCCACTCAATTCGAACGACGGGATGAGCGGATCCCACTTCGCGACCTGTTCGGGCGAACCCCCTTCGCGCACGACGGTTCGGAACATGCCCACCTGCCCGCCGTAGAGCGTGCCGATCGACATGTCGAATCGCGCCATCTCGAAGTGCTTGAAGCCGAGATAGAAGGCGCTGGGCTGGCCGTCATCGACGAGCAGCTCGGGGTCGTCCTCGAGGCGCAGTGCGGCGATCTCCGCGCGCAGGTGCGCCGGCGACTCGCCACGCTCCCACCATTCGGTGAGGTGCGGGCGGGCGCGCTCCTCCAGGAGGTCGCGAAGCGACTGCAGCTTCGCGCGCTCGACGTCGGAGAGGAGTTCGGTGTACCCGAACAGGTCGGTCGGCGGCGCTGTGCTCATTCGCCCAGCCCCAGCAGGCGCACCGCGTTCTGCTTCAGGATCAGCTCTCGGATGTCGCCGTCGAGCTCGAGCAGCTCGAAGTCGCCCAGCCACCGCTCGGGCGTCAGGGCCGGAAAATCCGTGCCGAAGAGCACCTTGTGCTTGAGGTACGTTCGCGCGGCCCGCACGAGCGACGGCGCGAAGTACTTCGGCGACCAGCCCGAGAGGTCGATCCACGCGTTCGCCTTGTGCGTGGCGACCGACAGGGCCTCGTCCTGCCAGGGCACGCTCGGGTGGGCCATGACGATCTGGAGGTCCGGATGCCGCGCCGCGACGTCGTCGAGCAGCATCGGGTTCGACAGCGACAACCGGAACCCCCACCCGCCCGGAAGGCCCGCGCCCGCACCCGTCTGCCCGGTGTGCACGATGATCGGCAGCCCGAGCTCCTCGATGGCGCCGAAGAGCGGCGTGTACTCGGGCGACGACGGGTCGAACGCCTGCACGGTCGGATGGAACTTGAAGCCGCGCACGCCGAGCTCGAGCGCCTGCCGGCGGGCCTCCTCGACGGCGGCCTCACCCTGCAGGGGGTCGACGCTGCCGAACGGGATGAGCACGTCGGCGTTGCGCTTCGCTCCCTCGACGAGGTCGTCGACGCTGTTGGGCGCGTGATCGAGGTTCGTGGTCGCGTCGACCGTGAAGACCACGGCGCCGATCCTGCGCTCGCGGAAGTACTCCGCGGTCTGGTCGACAGTGCGCGGCCCGTGGCTGCTCTTGAAGTACGCCGCCATCGCCTGCGACAACGCGGGCGGCGACGCCGTGCGCCCCGAGCTGTCGACCTGCACGTGCACGTGCAGGTCGATCGCCGTGAGGTTGTCGAGGTCGAACCCCGGCCAGTTGCCGCCGGTCATCCGCCCAGCTCCGCAGGCTCCCGATCCGCGGATTCGCGCTCGGCGAGCTCGCGCTCGGCGAGCTCGCGGGCGGCATCCGCCTTCACCCGTTCGAGCTCCACCTTGCCGGTCGGAGTGCGCTCGAGCGAATCGCGCACGAAGACGTGGCGGGGCTTCTTGTAGCCGGCCAGGTGCTCGTCGAGGTGGGCGAGCAGCTCGGGGATGTCGATCGTCATGCCCGGCGTCGGCGCGAGGGTCGCGCTCACCACCTCGCCGAAGCGAGGGTGCGGCAGGCCATAGACGACGGCGTCGTCGACGGCCGGATGCTCCAGCAGCGCGTGTTCGACCTCGGCCGGGAAGACCTTCTCGCCACCCGTGTTCACGACCGCGCTGAGCCGGCCGAGCAGCTCGATGGAGCCGTCGCCGCGCGCACGTGCCCAGTCGCCCGGCATCACGTAGCGATGCCCGCGGATGGTCGGGAAGTTCTCCGCCGTCTTCTCGGGGTCACCGTAGTAACCGGCAGGCAGGATGCCGCGGAAGGCGAGGATGCCGAGGGCTCCGGCCTCGGCCTGGATCTCGTTGAGGTTCTCGTCGAGGAGCACGGTGCCGGGGGTGATCATGAACCTCGCCGGAAGGTCGTCGACGCTCTTCGTGATGCCGAACGCGTACGGCCCGCCCTCGCTCGAAGCCAGCATGTCGATGATCGTCAGGTTGCCGAGTTGGTGCAGGCGTCGCTTGACGTCGTCGCTGAAGCGCATGCCCGAGCTGAAGATCGTCTCCACGTAAGGGAGGCCTGCGCCGGTCCGCTCGGCGGCCTCGGCGAGCGGCAGCCCGAGCGCGTCACCGGCGACGATCAGCCGCGTCGCCCGGTGCTCCATCATGAGGCGCAGCGCCTCGTCGATGTCCATGCGCGGCGCGGCGTGGAGCACGACCGTGCCACCGAGTGCGAGCGTGCCCATGGTGGTGGACTGCGCGGTGCCGTGCATGAGCGGGGTGAGCGGGAGGGTGACCACACGTGGGGTCGCCGGATCGAGGGCGATGCGGATGGCGCCCTCGACGTCCTCGGGAGGCGTGATCCCGATGACGCCCCACGTCGACTGCTGCCGGGCCACGAGGAGGGTGTCCAGGTCCCAGACGACCGCCTTGGGCATGCCCGTCGTGCCGCCGGTGTAGAGCCGGAGGTCGGCGCCGCGCGGCGCGGCGGCGGGCATCTCGCCGCCCTCGGCGACGAGGTCGTCGTATCGCACGGCGCCGGGCAACGGCTCGCCGCCGTCGTCGACCGTGATGATGTCGACCGGCGGCTCGAGTCCGTCCGCGGCCTCCTGGGCGATCTCGCCGAGCGAGGTCGGCACGAGCAGCACCTTGGAGCCCGAATCGATGAGGAGCGCACGCACCTCGCCTGCTCGGTACCGATAGTTGATCGCCACCGGCGCGACGCCGATGGACAGGCACGCCCACATGAAGGTGAGGTACTCGGGCCGGTTGTACACGAGCATGGCCGCGGCATCCCCGAGTCGGAGTCCGCGCTCCGTGAAGTATCGGGCGAGCGCGCCGGCCTCAGCGGCGAACCGCCCGTACGTCACGGTGTCATCGCGGGTGATGATCGCGAGTCGCTCAGGATCTTCGCGGGCGATCCCCTGCCAGAGATCGCTGTAGTGGGGTGCTGCGGTCACTGGGTTCCTCCATTGCGCGAGGGGGGCCCTGAGGGCTGGGCCCGAGAGGCGAAGCCGGAACGCCAGGCGTCGCCGATGCCGTCGGCGCTCCACCCGCCGTCGGAGTACTCGACGGCCAGCTCGGCCGGGTGCGAGTACAGGGTGAGCTTGTCGCCGCCGATGCCGATCGCCTGACCGGTGACGTCCTGCGAGTCCTCGGACGCGAGCCAGACGATGAGCGGAGCGACATCTTCGGGCGTTCCGAGGGCGTTGTCGTGACGGTACTGCGCGGGGATCGGCTCGCCGGCGAGGTACCGCTCGTAGACGTCCTTGTACTTTGGGATCGTCGCCGTCATCGGCGAGAGCGCGATCGGGATGACCGCGTTCGCCGTGATCCCTGCCCGGCCCAGCTCGAGCGACCAGGTGCGGGCCATGGCCACGACGCCGGCCTTGACGGCGGCGTAGTTCGTCTGTCCGAAGCTGCCGAACTGGCCGGCCGGCGACCCGATGAGGATGATGCGCCCGCCCTCGCCCTGCTCGCGCAGGTAGGTCGCGGCCGCGCGCCCGCAGGTGAAGGCCCCGCGCAGGTGGGTCGTCACCACGGCGTCGAAGTCGTCGTCGCTCATCTTCCAGAGCACGCGGTCGCGCAGCACTCCAGCGTTGGCGACCAGCACGTCGAGGCGACCGAACGATTCGTGGGCGGCGTCGACGAGCGCCTGGGCGGTCTCGGCGGAGCCGACGGCGCCGATGGAGGCGACCGCCCTGCCGCCCGCGGAGGTGATCCGTTCGACCGTCTGGGCGGCACTCGCCTCGTCGACGTCGTTGACCACCACGGCGGCGCCGGCGTCGGCCAGTGCGATCGCGTACGCCTGTCCGAGGCTGCGGCCCGCGCCCGTGACGATCGCCACGCGGCCGTCGAGTCGCACCGCGCTCATCGGTAGTGCCTCAGCACGAGCTCGGCCACGCACGCCGGCTTCTCGGCGCCCTCGACCTCGAACGTGAGGGGGAGCTCGACCTGCCAGCCGCCCTCGACCTCGGTCACGGACTTCACGACGCCGCGGACCCGGATGCGCGCACCCGACGGCACGGCGTTCGGGAACCGGATCTTGTTGAACCCGTACACGATGCCCATGCTCGCGCCCTGCACCTGGTAGATCTCGCGCAGGTGGCGCACCACCATGCTGAGCGTGAGCAACCCGTGCGCGATGGTCCCGCCGTACGGCGACCTCGCGGCGGCCTCGGCGTCGACGTGGATCGGGTTGTCGTCGCCCGAGAGATCCGCGTAACGGTCGATGTCGTCCTGCGTGATCTCCCGCCATGATGACGGTCCGAGCTCTCGGCCGGCCAGGCTGTTGATGTCCTCGATCGTCGAGATCGCCGGTGTAACTGTCATGCCAACTCCTCAAGCGCGTCGGCGCCTTCGCCGATCGCGACATCCGAAAGCCTCTCGCGTTCCTGCCCGTTCAGCAGGAGCTTTTTCACCCAGTGAAAGTGGCACTGTGGTCGGCAAATCGCCGCGTGGCATCCTGATCGCCAGATTGACGACCGCAAGAGAGGCATGTCGAGATGGCACTACACGAACTTCTGCTCGATCCGACGGGGATGGAGGAGCACGCGACGGACAGCACGCTCTCACCCCGACCGGTGAGCCTCAAGGGGCTGACCATCGGGCTCCTCGACAACACGAAGCCGAACGCGACGATGCTCCTCGAGGAGATCGCGAAGGAGCTGCAGGACCACTACGGCGCCGGCGAGGCACGCCTGTACACGAAGGACTACTTCGGCACGCCCGTCAAGGAGTCCCTCCTCGACCAGATCGTCGACGAGTGCGACGTGGTGATCACGGCCGTGGGCGACTGCGGTTCGTGCAGTGCCGCCACCGTGGCCGACGGCATCATGCTCGAACGCGCCGGAGTGCCGACCGTGAGCATCACGTCCGACTCGTTCCTGATGTCGGGCCAGGCCATGGCCACGGTGCAGGGGTTCCCCGGGTTCGACTTCTACGCGGTGCAGCACCCGGTCGCGAGCCTGAGCGCGGAGGAGATCCGCGAGCGTGCGCTGACCGCGCTGCCAGAGGTGCTGCGGATCCTCGGAGTGGAGGGCTGAGATGACGACGACGACATTGGAAGAGGCGAAGATGCCCGGAGTGGAGACCGAAGCGGAGGTGGACCGGCTCCGCGAGGTGCTGGAGCACTACTGGGAGCACGAGTGGACCGACGGGCTTCCCGTGGTGCCGGTCACCGAGGGATACCTGGCGACGTTCCTCACGACGGTCGACCGCGACCCCGAGCAGGTCCTCTTCACCATCACCCACTTGAACCGCCACCTCACGGTGCGGCTCGCCGCCATCAACGCCGCGATGGCCGGATGCCGCCCCGAGTACTTCCCCGTGGTCGTGGCTGCCTGGGAGGCCATCGCGAAAGAGCCGCACCCCGCACGCGGCATCTGGCAGAGCACGACCGGCACGGCGCCGTTCCTCGTGGTCAACGGCCCCATCCGAAACGAGATCGGCCTCAACAGCCAGGGCAACATCTTCGGCTCGGGCTTCCGTTCGAACGCCACCATCGGTCGCGCCATCCGTCTCGGCCTCATCAACGTCTTCGGCCTCCACCCGCACAAGCTCGACCAGGCGACGCAGGGCACGCCCGCGAAGTACTCGGCGTGCATCGCCGAGAACGAGGAGCAGAGCCCGTGGGCGCCGCTGCACACCGACCACGGCTTCGATGCGACCGACAGCGTGGTGACGGCGTACGTCATCCGTTCGGTGATGCACATCGAGGCGCGTCACACGATGGACCCCGAGCAGCTGGCCCTCGACTTCGTCGACTCGATCCGTCGCACGGGCTCGCTGATCCACGAGTACACGAGCGCACTGCTGGTGCTGGTGCCCGAGCACGCCGAGGTGTTCGCATCGGCGGGCTGGAGCAAGGACGACCTGCGCAACTTCGTCTTCGAGCACGCGACCCGTCCCCGTTCGGAGCTGGTCGCCGTCGGCAAGGACGCCCTGTCGCACAAGACCCGGTGGCGTCTGGCGTCGGACCACCCCGACTCGATGCCCGACACCGCCGCGGCATCCGACGACCCTGACACCGTTCGCCTGCTCAGCCACCCCACGTCGATCCAGATCATGGTCGCGGGCGCCAACAACGCCGGCGTCTCGGCCGTGGTCGAGGTCTTCACGCTCAACCCGCCACGAGAACAGCCGTTCTCGTACAGCCGGATCGAAACTCGAAAGTAACCCGAACACCCGTCGGCCCGATCGCAACGGCGCCGGCCTCCTCCGAGGCCGGCGCGGTTGCTGCGGGACGGGCGGTCGGCCTGCGTTGCGGCGGATGCCGGGCAGTGCGATGCTTTTCACCCAATGAAAAAGCCATTGGAGAGGGTATGACGCACTGGGCAGACTCGACCTGCCGTCCACAACGATGCGGGCGGGTGGATTTGACACAGGAGTCAGACATGATCACAGCAGTGGCGCATCCGACCGCCAGATCGTCGAAGAAACGGTTCGCACGCATCGCCGCGACCTTCGTCGCAGCCGGAGCGCTCGCGCTCACGGGCTGCGCGGGGCAGGGCACGACGTCCGGAGAGACCAACGGCGAGGCAGCCCCAGAGAAGCTCGAGAAGATGGTGGTCGTCACCTTCCTCCCGCTCGAGTCCTTCACCTTCACCCCTGAGATGTACGCGTATTCCGGCGGGTACTTCGAGAAACACGGCCTCGACGTGCAGCTGCAGCCCGTGCAGGGCACCGCTGCGGCGATCCAGACCCTGCTCGGTGGGGCGACGCCGATCACCCGCGCCAGCACCGTCGACGTCTTCCCCGGCATGGAAGACGGCCAGCCGATCGTGGCGGTCGGCACCATGGCCCGCAAGTCGAACCTGCGCGTCATCTCGACCGAGGAGAAGCCGATCGAGTCCGCAGAGGACATGGAGGGCCAGGTCATCGGCCTCGGGTCCATCGGCGGCACGAGTGAGAAGATGCTGAACTTCGCGCTCGACGACGCCAACGTGCCGCGTGACTCGGTCACGCGTCAGGCTGTGCCGGTCACGGCGGCGACCTACGAGATCGTGAAGCAGGGCACCCTCAGCGGCTACGTCGTGAGCCTCGACACGTCGCTCGCCATCGCCCAGCAGAACGACGACGCGGTGGTCAGCGAAGCAGGCCTCGGCGACGTGCCCGACCTGCAGACCTGGATCACGACCAAGTCGAACCTCGAGAACCCCGAGCGCGTCGCGCAGATCGAGAAGTTCCTCGAGGCGATCAAGGAGGCCACCCAGGCGGTCGTCGATGACGCGGAGAACGACTTCGCGAACGTCCTCGAGTTGCTGCGCGACAGCGGCGACTGGGACTTCCCGGCCCTGCAGGATGACGAGGTCGCGACGGGCGCGCTCGAGATCTACACGTCGAAGACGTGGGTCGATGAGTCGGGCACCGTCGGCATGCTCGAGAACGACCTCGACGCCTGGAACTCCGCGTACGAGACCTACACCAAGGGCGGGCTGCTCAAGGGCACCGGCAACCCCGAGGAGTGGATCACGAGCGACTACATCCCGACTGATTGATTGCACCATCCCAAGGTCCGCCCCGCCCCGGGCGGGGCGGACCGGGACAACCCGATGAGAACCGGGGAAAACCCGAACAGAGAGGCAGTGTCGCCCCGATGAGTAACGACATTATGACGCCGACCATCCCGACGTCCGATGCGGGCACCGAGACCCCTCGGCTCCTGATCAAGGACATCGGCCGCGACTTCCACACCAAGGCCGGCGTCACGCACGCGGTCGCGGGAATCGACCTGACGATCGAGCGAGGCGAGTTCGTCGCCCTGATCGGCCGCTCGGGCTGCGGCAAGACCACGCTCCTGCGGATGATCGGCGGGCTCCTGCCGCCGACGACCGGCCGCATCGAGGTCGACGGCAAGTCGCTGTGGCGCGACAACAACCACGTCGACTCCTCCGCCATCACCAAGCTCGGCTTCGTCTTCCAGGAGAGCAACCTGTTCCCCTGGTTCTCCGTGCTCGACAACATCGCCCTGCCGCTGAAGCTGCGCGGCGTCGGCAAGAAGGAACGACGCGCCCGCGCCACGGAGCTGGCCGCGCTCGTCGGCCTCACGGGCTTCGAGCGCTCCTACCCTCGCGAGTTGTCGGGCGGCATGCGCCAGCGCGCCGCCATCGCGCGCGCACTCAGCACCGAACCCGAGCTGCTCCTCATGGACGAGCCCTTCGGCGCGCTCGACGCGCTGACGCGTGAGCGGATGAACCTCGAGCTGCAGCGCATCGTCATGGAGACGAAGTCGACCGTGGTGTTCGTCACCCACGACATCCCCGAGGCCGTGTTCCTCGCCGACCGGGTCGTGCATATGACACCCCGGCCGGGCCGGATCCGCCAGATCCTGCCGGCGGACTTCCCGAAGCCGCGCTCGGTCGACCTGCAGACGACCCCCGAATTCAATGACATCGTGCGTGCCCTGCGGCACGACCTCGACGAGGAGGAATGACGTGAACCAGACCCGAATGCTGAAGATCCTGCCCTGGATCGTCACGCCGACGCTGGTCGTCCTGATCATCGTCGCCTGGCACGTGATCGTCACCACCATGAACGTGAACACGTTCATCTTCCCGCCGCCCGCGATGGTGTGGGAGTCGCTCGTGACGCTGCTCGGCGAGGCGAGGACCTGGGAGGCCGTCGGCGTGACGGTCACGGAGGTGGTGATCGGCTTCAGCATCGCCGTGGTCAGCGGCCTCGTGGTGGGGGTCATCCTCGGCAAGGTGCACTGGCTGGAGCTCAGCCTGCGTCCGCTCATCGTGATCACGCAGGTCGCGCCGAAGGTGGCCTTCGTGCCGCTCTTCGTGATCTGGTTCGGCTTCGGGATGACCTCGAAGATCGTCCTCTCGGCCCTGCTGGCGTTCTTCCCCGTGATGCTCAACGTGCTCCTCGGAGTCCGCTCCGTCGAACAGGGGCATCGCGAGGTCATGCAGAGCTTCAACGCCTCACGGGGCCAGGCCTTCTTCCAGCTCGAGATGCGCAGCCTCCAGCCGTACCTGTTCGCGGGTATGGAGGTGGGCATCGTGCTCGCGACGATCGGCGCCATCGTGGGTGAGTACCTCGGCGGCAACGACGGTCTCGGCAACCTCGTGGTCTCGGCCATGAACTCGCTCGATGCGGCGCGAACGTTCGCGCTGATCCTCCTGTTGTCGGTGATCGGACTTGTGCTGTATCTCATCGTCAACGAGGCGAAGCGGTTCTTCATCCCGTGGCACGAGTCGGTCTACGGGCTTCGCAGTACGACGGGCTGATCCGGCGGCGCGACCTCGGTCATCGTGCTGCGATCCCTCACGGATCGCAGCACGATCGCCGTTTCGGGAGGCCGGTGGTTCGGTCGGACGGTGACCCGTACGATGGTGCAGACCGCACCGAGGGGAGTACACGGATGTCGCGGCCCCTCGTGGTCATCCCGACCTACAACGAGCGCGAGAGCCTCGCCGACACCGTGCGACGTGTGCGGGCGGTGGTGCCCGAGGCATCTGTCCTGGTGGTCGACGACGCGTCGCCCGACGGCACCGGCGCGCTCGCCGATGAACTTGCCGCCGCCGACGAGGCGGTGCTGGTCCTCCATCGCAGCGCCAAGAACGGCCTCGGCGCCGCCTACCTCGAGGCGTTCGACTGGGCGCTCGAGCGCGGCTACGATCCCATCGTGCAGCTCGACGCCGACGGGTCGCACCTGCCCGAGCAGCTGCCACGGCTGCTCGGCGGGCTCGAGGGGGGCGACGCCGCAGGGCCCGTCGACGTCGTGATCGGCTCACGCTGGATCCCCGGCGGCGCCATCGAGAACTGGCCGCGCCACCGCGAGCTGCTCTCGCGATGGGGGAGCGCATACGCCCGGGCGGCACTGCGCCTCCCGACGCGTGACGCGACGGCCGGGTATCGCGCGTTCCGGGCGGAGGCGCTGCGTCGCCTCCGGCTCGAGGACGTGCACACGCGCGGGTACGGGTTCCAGGTCGACATGCTCTGGCACGCACGCGAAGCGGGGCTCACCATCATCGAGGTTCCCGTCACGTTCGTGGAGCGCACCCGCGGCCGCTCGAAGATGAGCCCTGCGATCGTGATCGAGGCGATGCTCCGGGTCACGGCGTGGGGGCTGCGCAGCCGGTTCGGCGGTCGCCGGGCGACGGATGTCGCTGCCGAGCCGCGTGGCGCGGAGGCGCGGCGCTCGCATTCCTGAGGCCCAGGAGCCGAGCCGAAGTCCGGAGGATCGGTCGGGTCTCGGCGACGATCGGTCGGGTACGCGTGGCGCGCCGGCACGAGGCTGGTGTGGACCTGAAGGAGCACCATGTCCACTGACACGCTTTCGACTCCGACGCAGTCTCCGGCTCCGTCGACCACGCCAACCGTCAGACCGGCCGCCTGGCTCGCGGTCGTCTCGCTCGGATTGGGGATCTTCACCCTCGTGGCGAGCGAGTTCCTGCCCGCGAGCCTGCTCTCGCCCATCGCCGCCGACCTCGGCATCACCGAGGGAACCGCGGGCCAACTCGTCACGGCGACGAGCATCATCGGCATCGTCGGCGGGCCGCTCGTCGTGTCGAGCCTGCCGCGCCTCGACCGGCGCTGGGTGATGGCAGGACTCACGACCCTCGCCATCGCCTCGAACGTGTTGGTCGCCATCGCCCCGTCGTTCGGGCTGATGCTCGCCGCTCGCCTGCTGCTCGGCATCTCGATCGCCGGCTTCTGGGCGATGTCGCTGGCCGTCACCGCCCAGTTGGTGCCCGCCGATCGCCTCGGGCGCGCCATGACGGTCGTGAACACCGGAGTCTCGCTCGCGACCATCGCGGCGGTTCCGGCGGGCGCGTACCTCGGTGAGCTGCTCGGATGGCGTGCGGTGTTCCTCCTCGCCGCCGGCGTGGGCGTGCTCACACTGGCCGCGCAGCTCACGACGCTGCCGTCGGTGCCGCCGAGCGGCGCACCGGGTTTCCGAGCGCTGCTGCAGACGGCGCTCACGCCCGTCGTGGCGCTCGGAGTGCTCGCGATCGTGCTCATCGCGGGCGGGCACTTCATGGGCTTCACGTACCTGCGACCCGCGTTCGAGACGATCGACGGGCTCACTCCCGCGCTGCTCGCCATCCTGCTCATGGTCTACGGCGTAGCGGCCTTCATCGGCAACCTCGTGGCGGGTCCGATGGCCGACGGGCGGCTGCGTGTACTCGTCATCGCAGCGCCAGTGGCGATCGGTGTCGGAACCGCGCTGCTCGCGCTCGCCGGTTCGGGCCTCGTGATGGCCTTCGTCACCGTCTTCGTCTGGGGCTTGGGGTTCGGCGCGGTGCCGACGATGGTGCAGACGTGGGTCGCACACGTCGCCCCCGAACGGCTCGAGAGCGCAGGCGGACTCATCGTCGCGGCCTTCCAGATCGCGATCACGATCGGGGCCGCGGTGGGCGGTCTCCTCGTCGACTCGGTCGGGGTGCAGGCCGCGCTCATCGGGGGCGGGATCGCCGCGGTCCTCGGCGGCGTCGCCCTCAGCTCAGCACGGGCTCGCTGACGCGGGCGGGTTCGGCGCCGGGCCGTGCGACGGCCCGGCGCCAGCTGCTGGGCGGAACGCCGGCGTGCCGACGGAACGCGCGGCTGAATCCGGCCTCGCTCTCGTAGCCGAGCCGGTAGGCGACTTCGCCGACCGAGGCGCCGGCGCGGAGCATCCGCTCGGCTCGCTCCATTCGCACTCGTGTGAGGTAGCGGGCCGGGGTGTCGCCGACGGCGTCCTTGAACTGCTCGGCGAACTGCGAGCGCGACGCGCGGGCGAGGCGGGCCAGCGATTCGACGGTCCACGGCGAGCCGGGATCCTCGCGGATGGCCTCGATGACGCGGCCGAGGTGGGGGTCGCGCACGGCCGCGAGCCACTCGCGGGCACTGCCGCACCCGCGCTCGAGCCAGATGCGCACGGCCGTCGACGCCACGACATCGGCGAGCCGCTCGATGACCGATCCGCTGCCGGCGCGCTCACTCGAAGCCTCGGCGTGCATCGTCTCGAGGAGCGACGCGAAGAAGGGTTCCTGCACGCGGAAACCGCATGCGAACAGGACCTCGGGCATCGCGGCGGTCGCGAACCCGCCGGCGTCCTCGAGGGCGAGCGATCCGCTGAGGAGACGTACCGTGCGAGACGCGCGAAGCTGCACCGAGCCGCTGAGCGGCAGCATCACGAAGTCGCCGGCCTGCATGGTGAGCGGCTCGTCGCGCTCGCGTCGGAGCTCCAGCGATCCGTCGGCCACGTAGTGGAAGCGGATGCCGCGGCCGTCGTCCTGCGCGACCGCGCCCGCCGCGAGGTGGCGGTGGCCGAACTCGAGTACGCGCCAGCGCAGGCGCTCGAGCACGCGGTCGATGCTGCGCTGGGCATCGTCGACCACGTCGGGGAGGGTGCCGACCTCGATCGCGCTCATGGGAGGTGCAAGTCGCGGGCGTCGCCGATCATTCCCCGGATGGGCCGTTCGTCAGCGGCGTTCCTCGGCGATGGCGTTGCCGCCGTCGACCGGGATCAGCTGGCCGGTGACGTAGGCCGCGCCGGGGCTCGCCAGCCACGCGATCGCGGAGGCGACCTCCTCGGGGCGGCCGCTGCGAGCCAGAGGCACGAGCAGTCCCTCCTCGACCTCGCTCGGCAGCTGGCTCGCGGTCGCGATCCATCCCGGCGCCACGGCGTTGGCGGTGATGCCCGAGAGCGCCTCGTCCACGGCGAGCGCACGCACGTAGCCGAGCATGCCCGCCTTCGCCGTGGCGTAGCCCACGTCGCCCTTCGAGGCCATGAGTGGCCCCGAGAGGCTCGAGACGCAGATCACGCGGCCCCACCCGACTTCTCGCATGCCGGGCAGCATCGCCCTCGTGAGCAGGAACGCGGTGGTGAGGTTCATGGCGAGGCTGGCATTCCAGTCGGCGAGCGACATGGTGCCGTCGCCGTGCAGCATCTCGGGGTCGCCGGTCGCGATCATGCCGGCGTTGTTCACGACGATGGTGGGCCGGATGCCGGCGGCCGCGAGTTCGGCGGCGAGATCGTCCACGGCGTCCTCGGCGTCGAGTCGCGCCACGAACCCGGTGGCCGTGATGCCCGCGTCACGCAGCTCTTCGGCCCGCTCGTGGACGCGCTCACTCGTGGCTGTGAGCACGATGCCCGCGCCCAGCTCGCCGAGGGCCTTCGCCGCGGCGAAACCGATGCCCAGAGGGCTTCCCGCCCCGCTGACGATGGCGATGCGTCCGTCGAGGTTCCACAGCTCGGGGAGACTCATGACGACATCGTACGCACGCGACGCCGGTGAGCGGCAGCGTCGTTCCCTGCGGTCAGCCCGCGAGGAGCAGCGGGTCGGCGAGCAGTCGCTCCCGCGCCTGGCGCCGGGCTCCGACGAGCGCAGCATCCGCCCCGACCCGCGTGGCCGCGATGGTGGGGATCGCCGCGAGCGCCTCGCCCCCGAGCGTCGGACGGTTCGCCCGGTACGCGGTGTCGACGTCGGAGAGGAGCCGTGCCCAGTACCCGCCGACCACCACCATCGCCGGGTCGATCGTCGGCACCACGAGCTGCAGGGCGCGTCCGACCCAGCGGGCGGCGTCGAGCCACGACCAGCGGGCACGGTCCTCCGCGGCCTCGACGCGAGCCACGAGCTCCTCGAGCGCCGCCGCGCGCCCATGGGTTGCGGCGAAGTCGATGAGGTCGGCCCGTTCGAGCACGAGCTCGGGAGACGCGACGGTGGCGAGGCATCCGCGTTGTCCGCACTCGCAGCGCACGCCGCCCTCGACGACGGGCAGATGCGCGAACGACATCGCCAGGCCGTGCGCGCCCGGCAGCGGGCTGCCGCCCGAGACCGCCGCAGCCGCGACGGCCGTGTCACCGGCGAGGTACAGGATGTCGGTGACGCCGGTCAGCTCGCCGAGCTCGGCCGCTGCCGCCGCCACCGCTGCGGGCTCGAGCGCGAGCGGCAGGAGCAGCCTCGGCTCGATCTCGGCCAGGGCGGGCAGCCGGGCACGCAACTCGCCGAGCACATCGACCGGCTCGACCCCGAACCGGGCGTCGGTGATGACCACGGCCGGCGACCCGGCGACCATGCCGTCGACCAGCACGGTGACCTCGGCGACCGGATGCCCCGACCGCTCCGCACGGGCGAGGGCACGCGACAGGGCCGCAGCGAGGGCATCGAGCGCCACCGCGGGCGTCGCCGACTGCTCGTCGCCCACCGGGGCGAGCGGAACCGTGAACCTTCCGAGCTCCTCGCCCGACAGCCCCGCCAGCGTCGCGATGGCCTCGTCGACGCCGATCATGCTCGTCACGAGCACGCGGTCGGCCGCCGAGAGGGAGAGCGGCGTCGCACGCCCGTCGCCCACCGCATCGAGCTGCGCAGGCCGCAGCACCCCCGCGTCGATGAGCCGGGCGGTGAGTCCCGCGATGGCGCCGCGGCCGAGCCCGGTCGCCGTGGCGAGCTCGCTGCGCGTCGACGGGCCGTGAGCGACGAGGTGCTCGAGGACGAGCGTCGTGTGGGCGAGGTGCGTGGAGAGCGGGCCGGTCGTGGGAGGAACGGATGTCTCGCCGACGTTCGTCATGCCGCAAGCATGGTGGGCCGCGGCACCACCGGTCACCTACCCCGTTCGGGGGGTACCGGCACGGGTATTCGTTCGCGGCATCCGCTTGGGGATCCGTCCGGCCGATGCGGCGGGACGCAACCCCTTGCCGGTCGGGAGACCCCCGCGTAGACCGAGGGAGTACCGCAATCGAGAGGAAGGCGACGCCATGGCGATCCGACTGAACGAGCCCGCGCTGCGGCAGGCCCGCGCGCTCGTGCGCGAGGGCAAGGTGGTGCGCGACGAGCGCGACGACTGGAGCGAGCACGCCCCGAGCGCCGACGAGGAGAACGCGTTCATCGAGGAACACGGCTGGACGGAATACCGGCACTGGCACCTCGGCGTCGACGACGACGAGACGCGCGACACGAAGCAGGCGTCGTCGTTCCCGTTCGGCGACTTCCGGAAGGTGCACCGGTGCGCCGTCGTCTCCCTCGAGAGTCGCGCGGGGCAGTACGACCACGACGAGATCCGCGACGAGGCCGAGAAGCTCCTCGAGCTCATCGACGAGGGGTGAGCGGATGCCGCGAGGTGGCGATTGGACGTGTCGCAGGCTGCTGACCCGGTGAGACACTCGTGGCCATGACCACCTCCGCACCGCCGACCGCCGCCGTCGCCGACGCCGCCCTCCGCCTCGGAATCGAGGCCCGTCCTGCTCCCGTGTCGCTCCGGCCGCTGTCGGCGTGCACGCCCGTCTCGGGGCGTGCGCGACCCGTCACCCACCTCGGCAGCGTCGACGTGCTGCTCGAGACCATCGACGACGCCGAGCCCGGCGACATCATGGTGGTCGACAACGGCGGACGGCTCGACGAGGCCTGCGTCGGCGACCTCATGGTGCTCGAGGCCGAGCGGGCCGGGCTTGCCGCCATGGTGGTGTGGGGCCTGCACCGCGACACCGCGCAGCTGCGCGAGATCGGGCTGCCGGTGTTCAGCCTCGGCGCGTCCCCGTACGGGCCGCGCCGCGTGCCTCCGGCCGGTCGGCGCATGGACTCGGCGTTTCTCGACGGCGTCGCCGTGACCGACGGCGACCACGTGTTCGCCGACGACGACGGCGTGCTCGTCGTGGCATCCGATCGCGTCGACGACGTCGTCGAACTGGCACGGGAGATCCAGCGCGTCGAGACCGCCCAGGCCGAGCGGATGCGGGCCGGCGCCAGCCTGCGCGAACAACTCGACTTCTCGGGCTACCGGCAGCGGCAGGCCGCCGATCCCGAGCTCACGCTCAGGCGATACCTGCAGGAGCGAGGCGGCGCGATCGAGGTGTGAGCGGCTGTCAAGGGGTTGGGGCTGCCCGCCGGCGCGCGTACGCTCGCCGGATGTCGAGGCGTGGATCGATACGTCGATCCCCTGAGGAGGACCCGATGACGAAGCAGACCCAGCAGGAACGAGAGACCCGCCGAGCGGCGAAGCGTGCCGTGAAGGAAGCGGAGCGGTCGGCGAAGCAGACGCACCACCTCGCCTCCTCGCTCCCGAAGGAGGTGCGCCCGAAGGTCGACGCGCTCGCCGACGTGGAGCGCGCACGCATCCGCCGGGCGAAGGACGAGGTCGGCAGCAGCCCGCGCAAGGCACGCCGCGAGGCGCGTGTCGCGTCGGCGCGGCTCGAGCGCATGGCCGTGCGATACGGCACGGCCGCAGGTCGCGCGTCCTCGCGCGACGCGTCGCGCAGGGGCAGCCCCTCCACGGCGATCAAGCGGCAACGCGTCCAGGTGAAGCAGGCGAAGTCGATGGGCGTCGTGACCGGGATCCGTACCCTGCTCACGAGCCTGTTCACCCCGACCGACCGGCGAAGCCAGCACAAGGTCGCGAAGCGCCGCGCGCGTCGCGTGAAGTTCGGCGCCGCGTAGGGGCCGGAGGTCCGAGCCCGCCCTGAGGCCACTCAGGGCGGGCTCGCAGGCGGATGGAGCATCAGGCGGCGCCATTCGGCACCTGCGAAGGGGTGCCGTTCCTGACGCGGCATCCGCCCGCCGCTCCTACCGTCGGGGCATGGACCTCGCCGTGTTCGCCGGCATCCTCTCGACCGGCCTCTTCGCCATGAGCTACCTGCCCATGCTGGTGAAGGCCGCGCGCACGAAGGACCTGTCGTCGTACAGCCTCGGCAACATCGCGATCACGAACGTCGGCAACGCCGTGCACTCCGTGTACGTCTTCAGCCTGCCGATGGGCCCGATCTGGTTCCTGCACACGTTCTACCTCGTCGCGTCGGCGCTGATGCTCGTGTGGTTCCTGCGGTACCAGGCGGCGTGGCGGCGGCGGGTTCCGCGTCGGGCCCCCCGGGAGAGGACGTCATGAGGACGAGCATCATCAGACGCGCCAAGGCGGTCTATGACAACCTCCCGTTGCCGGCGGGATCGGCTGTCGGCTCGGTACTGCTCATCGTGTTCGATCGTGCGCGCCGCGCCCCGTTGCCGGGCTCGCGGGCCGTGCAGCGAACTGCGGGTGGCGCCTCAATCGCCGCGGGGATCGCGCTGAACCTGTGGGCGCTGATCGAACGCCGGCGTCGGAGCACCGGCGAATTCCAGCTCGAGCAACCGGACGCACTCGTCACCACCGGGCCGTACGCGTTCAGCCGCCACCCCATGTACTTCGGCTGGTGGCTCATCCACCTCGGCGTCGGTGTGATGCGAGGGACCCGTTGGGTGGTGGCGACACTGCCGGTGGCCGTCATCCTCGAACACGTCGGCGGCGCGCTCGCCGAGGAACGCGAGCTCTCGGCCCGGTTCGGTGACGAGTACACGCGGTACGCCGAACGGGTGCCGCGCTACGCGGGCTGGTCTCCGCGGCGCGGCGGCCGCGCTATTTCGTGACGGAGCTGCGAGCGGCAGGCTTCGAGGGAGATGCCTTCGTTGTGGAGGCCTTCGTCGCGGCCGTCTTCGTCGTCCCCGTTGTCTGACGCGAGGCCGGGCGCGGCGTGCGCACCGTCGTGGGCTTCGACGAGGTGACGGCGGCCGCGGCATCCGCCACCGGATTCGCGACCGGCTGCAGGCGCGCGAGCTGCGTCACGTGCTGCGGGCCGAGCTCGTCGAGCGTCGCGACCTCGAGGAGCTTCATGGTGCGCTCGATCTCGGAGCGCAGGATGGCGATGGCCCGATCGACGCCGCGGCGCCCGCCGGCCATCAGCCCGTAGAGGTAGGCGCGCCCGATGAGCGTGAATCGGGCGCCGAGCGCGATCGACGCCACGATGTCGGCGCCGTTCATGATGCCCGTGTCGAGATGCACCTCGAGGTCGCTGCCCACTTCGCGCACGACGTGCGGCAGCAGGTGGAACGGGATCGGTGCGCGGTCGAGCTGACGGCCGCCGTGATTCGAGAGCACGATGCCGTCGACGCCGCGGTCGGCGAGCAGCTTCGCATCCTCGACGGTCTGAACGCCCTTGACCACGATGTTGCCGGGCCACATCTCGCGGATGATGTCGAGGTCCTCGAACGAGATCGTGGGGTCCATCGCCCAGTCGATCATCTCGGCGACGGTGCCGCCGGTCGAGGTGAGCGAGGCGAACTCGAGGGGCGGAGTGGTGAGGAAGTTGATCCACCAGGCCGGGCGCGGGATGGCGTTCACGACCGTGCCGACCGTGAGCTGCGGGGGAATCGAGAACCCGTTGCGCTTGTCGCGCAGGCGAGCGCCCGCGACGGGCGTGTCGACCGTGAAGAAGAGCGAGTCGAAACCGGCGGATGCCGCGCGCTCGACGAGCCCGTACGACAGTTCGCGCTTGCGCATCACGTAGAGCTGGAACCAGTTGCGGCCCGTAGGATTCGCCGCCCTGACGTCCTCGATCGACGTCGTGCCGAGCGTCGAGAGCGTGAACGGGATGCCCGCGGCGCCGGCAGCCCCCGCGCCGGCGATCTCACCCTCGGTCTGCATCATGCGCGTGAACCCGGTGGGCGCGATGCCGAATGGCAGGGCGCTCGGGGCGCCGAGCACCTCGCGCGTCGTGTCGACGACCGGTACGTTGCGCAGGATCGACGGATGGAACTCGACGTCCTGGAACGCCTGGCGTGCGCGCGCGAGCGAGAGTTCACCCTCGGCCGCGCCCTCGGTGTACTCGAACGGCGCCTTGGGCGTACGCCGCTTCGCGATCGCGCGCAGGTCGGCGATGGTCAGCGCCTGCTCGAGCCGACGGTCGGTGGGGTTCAGCGTCGGCTGCTTGAACTGCATGAGCCGACCGAGCTCGCGGGGGTTCGGGAACTGGCGCTTCACCATGTCGGGTCGCTCTCTTTCGGGGAGATCTCGGCGTAGTACCCCGAGATGTGGTCGTGGATTCGGGTGCAGGCGGTTGCAGCGTCCGCTGCCCTGATCGCCTCGACGATGCCGCGGTGCTCGCGACGCAGGCGGGCGGAGGTCGCGCGCCAGTCGTCGAGGCGAGCGAGGCCGGCGAGCGCATAGCCCTCGATGCCGCTGCGAAGGCCTGCCATGGTGGCGGTGATGACCTGGTTTCCGGATGCCTCGGCCAGCGCCAGGTGGAAGGCCGCGTCGAGCGCGAGGAACTCGGGCGGCTCGAGGCCGGGGGAGTCCATGGCGTCGAGCAGTCGCTCGGCGGCGGAGAGGTCGGCGCGGGTGGGGCCGCCGGACGCCTCGGTCGCAGCGAGGTCGCCCACGACGGATGCCTCGAGCACGAGCCGGGTGCGCACGATATCGGCGACAGGGAACCCGCGCGCCGCCACTTGCAGGCGCATGAGGGCGCTCATGGCGCCGCCCGGCGTCGCGATGATGATCGCGCCCGAATTCGGCCCCGAGCCCGCGTGCGTGCGGATGAGGCCGAGCACCTCGAGCACGCGCAGCGCCTCGCGCACGCTCGACCGGCCGACGCCGAGTGCGGCCGACAGCGCGCGTTCGCCGGGCAGGCGGTCGCCGGGGGCGAGGGTGCCGTCGACGAGCTGCCGTTCGACGTGCTCGAGCACGGTCTGCCAGGCCCGCGGTTCGATGGAGCGAGCGGATGCCTCGTCGCCCATGCCGTCCTCCATCCGCCAGCCGCCTGTGGTCAGACCACAGTACCAGATGTGGTCAGACCACAGATCGACGAAGGGTTCCGGCGGGCGCTGCGTCAGCCCTCGGGCAGGAGTCCCGCGACGAGCGCGTCGATGATGTCGTCGGTCGGGGTGTCGGGATCGATCGGCGACGTGAGGCGGTCGAAGACGAGGCCGTCGATCGCGTAGTGGAACAGGGCGATCTCGCGAGGTCCGCCGGGCAGGCGGGCATTCGTGTTGAATGCGACATCCGCATCGAAGGCCGCACGCTGCCAGGCCGAAAGCACCGCGGCGATCTCGGGCCGGCGGGTGGCCTCGAGGCGGAGTTCGAAGAGGGCGAGCGTGACCTCGGGCTCGGCGGTGAGGCGCCTGACGATGTCGCGGAGGTACTCCGCGAACAACGCGCGGCTGGGCGGTTCGCTCGCCCGGGCGGCGAGGTCGGATTCGGAGGGTGCCAGGCGCTCCGCGATGCGGTCGACAAGTCCGGCGATCAGGGCGTCGCGGCTGCGGAAGTAGTTGGAGGTGGTGCCCTGCGGCACACCCGCTGCCTGGTCGACGGCACGATGCGTCAGGCCCCGGGCGCCGTCGCGAGCGAGCACGTCGATCGCGGCATCCGCGATCCGGCGCCGACGATCATCGTTCCTGGCCATGCCGTCGAGTGTAGACGTAACCACTACGGCTGTGGTACTTTCGCAACCACTACATCGGTTGTGATTGGAATCTGCATGCGAAACCTCGTGTATTACGTCGCCGTCAGTCTCGACGGCTATATCGCTGGCCCTCGAGGCGAGTACGACGCGCTCCTCGCCGAGGGCGACCACATGGACGCGATCTTCACTCGCTTCCCCGACGCCGTGCCTACCGCTGCAGCGACGGCACTCGGTGTCGAGCAGCCCGGTACGGTGTTCGACACGGTGCTCATGGGCTGGAACACCTACGCCGTGGGGCTGCCGCTCGGCGCGACCAGTCCGTACTCGCACCTGCGACAGATCGTCTTCTCCCGCTCCCGGCATGCCGAGGCCGAGGCGCTCACGGTGACGGGAGACGACCCGGTCGACGTCGTGAGCAAGCTCAAGGCCGAGGACGGCGCCGATATCTGGCTCTGCGGCGGCGGCAGCCTCGCGGCAGCGCTCGTCGACGAGATCGACCGGCTCGTGCTCAAGGTGAACCCCGTGCTCTTCGGTGCGGGCATCCCGTTGTTCGCGGGCGACGCCTACGAACCGCGCGCGTTCGACCTCGTGGAGAGCACGCCGTACCGCACCGGCGTGACGATCGCGGAGTACGCCCGGCACGCAAGCTGACCCGCGCGGGTCGGATGCCGCGTGGCCGGAGTCTCCCGCCGACTACCGGCACCCGCCCGCACCGGCAAGCCCCTGGCCACCCGGGCGCACGTCGGCGGAGACTGGTCGCACGGGCGCACCCGCGCCGGAAGGAGCGCACGACGATGAGCGACATCAACACGCCTCGCGACGAGCATCCCCAGGAGGGCGGCGACGACCGCGAGCCACCCGCCGACATGTCGTCGTACAACATCGAGCCGCCGCCCGCCGAAGGCGACGAGATACCCGGCGTCCCCGATGCGAGTCGCGGCCTCGACGACGGGGCCGAGGACGAGCCGGGCGCCAACGCCACCGGCGTCGGTGTCTGACGGGTGAGCGGGCGCATCCAGACGGGCGAGCGGTTCCGCGACGAACTCCGCGCCTGTCTGCACGTCGAGCGCTGGGTCGACGAGGTGGCGGATGCCGCGCCCTACGATTCCCTCGAGGAGCTTCTCGCCGCGGCCGCCGACGCCGCGACCCCGCTCAGCGCTGACGAGATCGATGAGGCGCTCGCCGCACACCCGCGCATCGGCGATCGGGCCGCCGGCGACGGCGCGGCGGCCGGGTTCTCGCGTGCCGAGCAGTCCGCCGCCGACGCGGACGACGCCGAGCTCGCCGCAGCGATCGCCGCCGGCAACCGCGCCTACGAGGAGCGATTCGGCCGGATCTTCCTGATCCGGGCAGCGGGTCGATCGCGGTCGGAGATCCTCGCCGAGCTCACCCGACGCATCGAGCTCGACGACGAGCGTGAACTCGCGGTCGTGGGCGAGCAGCTCCGCGAGATCGCGCGGCTCCGGCTCGAGCGGTTCTACGCGGATGCCGCGGGGCCGATCGGCGAGGCCTCCTGACCCATGCCGATCGGCGCCGCGGCATCCGCTCGATCGCCGACCTACGGCACCACGACCGCTCGACCGCGGAGCGTGCCCTCGTGCAGGCGGCGGTACGCCTCGGGCGCCTCGTCGAGCGAGAACACCTCCGTCTCCACGTGAACGAGACCGGAACGGGCCAGCTCGAACACCTCGAACAACTCCGAACGCGAGCCCCAGTACGGCGATCGCACCGCCGAGTCGTACGGGCTTGCGAGCAGGCCGCTCGGCAGTGTTCCCGCGCCGACGCCGACCAACACCTGGTCGCCCTCGGCGGCGACCATCGCGTGTCCCGAGTCGAGCGTCGGCTGGATCGCGACGAAGTCGAACACCGCCGTCGCGCCCCTGCCGTCGGTGAGTTCTCGCACCCGCTCGGCGGCCTCGCCGTCGGACGGGAACACGTGATGCGCTCCGACCTCGGTCGCGAGCTTCAGCTTGTCGACGCTCACGTCGAGCGCGATGACGTTCGCGGGCGTCAGCGCGCGCAGCATCTGGATGCCGACGTGTCCGAGTCCGCCCGCGCCGATGACCACGGCCGTCGAGCCGGGCACGAGCTTCCGCAGCGACATCTTGATCGCGTGGTACGGCGTGAGACCGGCATCCGTCAACGCCACGTTCGCGACCGGATCCAGATCGCCGATGGGGAGCAGGTGCCGAGCATTGGGCACGAGCATGTACTCGGCCATCGAGCCCGGCGCTCCGAGCCCGGGAGGCGCGATGCCGAGTTCGGCCGCACGCGGGCAGTAGTTCTCCTTGCCCTGCGCGCACTGGTAGCAGCGCCCGCAGCCCTGCGGGCCGTAGACGGCCACCGATTCGCCGAGCTCGAGCCCGGTGACGCCCTCACCGAGCTTGTCGACGACGCCGACGCCCTCGTGACCGAGCGTGAGCGGGAGTCCCCACACGTACTGGTCGGCGGGCAGGCTCATGATGAAGCTGTCGGAATGGCAGGCGCCGGCCGCGGTGACCTTGAGCCGCACCTGCCCCGGACCCGGTTCGGGTGTTTCGACCTCGACCACCTCGGGCTCGGCGCCGATCTCGCGGTACTGCAGTGCCTTCATGTCCTCGTACTCCGTTCGTCGCGGCGGTTCTGCCTGCGGCACAGTCTGCACGGTCGGATCGACGGATGCCACGACGAAAGTCCCATGGACTCGGGTCGACAGGCGGCACGCTGGGGTCATGAGCGGATATGCGAACCCAGACCTGCCTCAGCTGCGGCTGAGCGACGCCGAGCGCGACGAGGCCGTGGGCGCCCTCGTCGCCGCCCGAACCGAGGGGCGCCTCACCGAGCCCGAGTACCAGGAGCGGGCGAGCGCCGTGCGCCGCGCGGTCACGAGGGGCGACCTCGTGCCCCTCTTCGCCGATCTCCCCGACTCGGCCCCGCCCGAGCAGCAGCTGCCGCAGCCGACTGCTCCCGTGCCAGGGCCTCCGCCCGCGGCGGTGGCGCCGCCGATCACGGGCTACGACGGTGCCGCCGCCTATCGTGAACCCCGCCGCTCGAAGGCGCTCGGCGGCCGGGTCGGCGACACCATCATGGCGCTCGTGCCGTTCCTCGCGGTCGGACTCTTCTTCCTGTTCGGGTTCTACGTGAGCTTCGCGTGGTCGTGGCTGTGGTTCCTGGCCATTCCGGTCGCGGCGATCATCATCTACGGCCCGGGCGGCGGGCGGGACTCCGGCAGCTGACCCGACGTCGGTGGTCGGACCGGCGGTCAGTCCTTCTTCGCGGACTTCGGACGGATGCGCACGCGGTTGCCGCCCGTCTCGTCGAGTTCGACCACGCCCGCGCGCGACTTCACGAAGTCGGTGAACGAGGCGAACCCGAGGGCACGCTCCTGGAACCCCGGATCCATGCGGAGCATCTGGTTCTTCACTGCTCCGCTCGCCTGCCACTCCTGGTCGTTCTTCGCGCGCAGGAGTTCCAGCGCCTTCAGCAGCAGCCGGCCAGGATTGCGAGCGGTCGGGGCGGTTGCCGGCGTGGCTTCCTTCGACGCGCTCGCCTTCTCGGGGGGTGGCGCCGTCGCAGCATCCGCTTGCTTCGCCTTCGCGCTGCGTCCGGTCTTCTTGGGGGCTCCGGTGACGGTGTCGGATGCCGCAGCCGTGTCGGTGTCGAGTGCCGCAGCCGTCGGCGCGGACTGCGCGGCCTCATCGGCCTCGACCGCGGCATCCGTCGACAGCAACGCGTCGTAGTCGGCGAACTCGTCGCACGACGCCGTGAGTGCGCGGCTCGTGCCGCCCGACACGCCGATGCCGACGACATAGCGGCCGAGCCGCTTGCACTTCTGCGCCAGCGCCACGTAGTCGGAGTCGCCGCCGACGATGACGATGTGGGTGAGGTCCTCGAGGCGGAACATGTCCTCGACCGCGTCGACGGCGAGGCGGATGTCGGCGCCGTTCTTCGTGGCCGAGAGGGGGAACAGCTGCACGAGGTCGACGGCGCGGTCGATGAGCTGGCTGCGATAGCTCGCGTTGACGGGCGTCGACCAGTCGGCGTACGCACGTGAGATCGCGATCGTGCCGAACGTCGCCGCGAAGTCGAGCACCGCGTCGATGTCGACCGTCGCCTCCTTGAGGCGAGCAGACGCCACCGTGCCGGGCGCGACGGTCTTGGAGCGCGACGTGTCCTTGCGGTACGCGCCGTCGCCGTGCAGTTGGTCGTACCGCGAGATCACGATGTTGTCGAAATCGAAGTACAGGGCCACGCGGGGTTCTGCCGAGGCGGGCATGTCGACCTTCCGTTGATGGGCGTCACCTCGATCGTAGGCCCGTGGGCCCGCTCCTCAGCCCGCGGAAGTCGCCGCGAGCTCGGCATCGGGACGCACGCCCGAGGCCTCGAGCACCTCGAGGAACGCCTTCATCCACGTGCCGTTGTCGGGCCAGGCCCGTGCCGTGACGAGCTTGCCGTCGACCACGCCGCCGCCGTTCTCGAACACGCCTCCGGCCGTCTCGACGTCGACCGCGAGCTCGGGGTACGCCGACGAGGTGCGGCCCTGCAGCACGCCGGCCGCGGCGAGCAGCAGCGGTCCGTGGCAGGTCGCCGCGACCGGGGCATCCGCCTCGAAGAAGTGCCGCACGATGCGCTTGGCGTCCTCGTTGTTGCGGATGTACTCGGGCGCGCGCCCGCCGGGCACCACGATCGCGACGTAGTCGGCCGGATCGACGTCGGCGAACGCGACATCCGCCGGCCAGGTGTGGCCGAGCTTCTCGGTGTACGTGTCGAATCCGTCGACGAAGTCGTGCACGACGAACTGCAGCCGGCGCGCCTCGGGGGCGCCGAGGTGCACCTCGAAACCCGCCTCCTGGAGGCGATGGTAGGGGTAGAACACCTCGAGGGTCTCGGCGGCGTCGCCGGTGAGGATGAGGATCTTCGACATGGGGTGTACCTCTCTGTACGTCGGGGCGGTCGGAATGGGTCCTGTGGGCGGATGCCCCGCCCGCGGCATCCGCCCGATGATCGTCGCCCCGCGGGGGTCGCCGCGTCACGGGGCGTTCGCACTATCTGCGAAACGCCATGGAAGTCCACGCGGTGCACCCGTAGCATCGGCGTCATGAGCGCAGTGGAGCGCCGGAGCGGCGCGGGCATCCAGTCGGCCGAACGCGCGCTGCGCATCCTCGAACTCGTCGGCGCCGCACCCACGGGGCTCACCGCCGCCGAGATCGCCGAGCGACTGGGGCTCGGTCAGTCGACCACCTACCGGCTGCTCGCGACCCTGCAGCACGAGGACTACCTCACCCGGCAGCCGGGCGAGCACCGGTACATCCTCGGTCGGTCGGTCGACGAGCTGGGGCGCGCGCTGCAGGTGCAGCTCGTCGCCACCGATCCGGTGCGAGCGGTGCTCCGCGCGCTGCACGACGCGGTGCACGCGCCGGCGTACCTCACGGTGTTCCGCGGCGACGACATCGCGGTGGCGCACATCGCGGACTCGCCCGAGCATCCGCGCATCGGCCAGCTGCACGTGGGCTTCGCCGAGGCATCCCACACGACCGCGTTCGGCAAGCTCATGCTCGCCTCGCGCGACGATGCCGCGGTCGCACGCTTCCTCGAGCGGCGCGGTGCCGCCCGGCTCACGGCTTCGAGCGTGACGGATGTCGCGACGCTGCGTGAGCAGCTCGACGACGTGCGTGCCCAGCAGCTCGCCGTCGAGGTCGAGGAGTACCTGCCGAAACTCGCGTGCATCGCGGCGCCCGTGCGCAGCCCGGCCGGGCGGGTCGTCGGTGCCGTGTCGGTGTCGGTCTCGGCGAAGGACCTGCCGTCCCGGGCGTGGGAACTCGAGCGGGCGGTGCGCCGCGGGGCGTGGCAGGTGTCGGCGCGCGTCGCCGGCTGAGCCGTTGGCCCCCGCATGCGCGGCAGCGGTCGCCCCCGTGCGCCGATAGTGTCGGGACTGCCGCGTCGTTCGAGGAGTCGCCATGTCGCACGTCAGTCCCGCCCTGCCGTTGCTCGCCATCGCGACAGTGATCGCGCTCACCGGTTGCACCGCCGAGACCGCGTACGCTCCGCGCCATGTCTCGGGCGACACCCCGGCGGGCGATGCGGTGGGGCTCGCCGACGAGGCGCTCGATGCTGCGCTGGAGGAACTGCCGTCCCTCGTGCGACGCGTGCTCGAGGAATCGGGCGTGCCCGGTGCCGCCGTGGCCGTCGTGCAGGGCGACGAGCTGCTGTTCGCCGACGGGTTCGGCGTGAAGGTCGTCGGCGGCGACGACCCGATCGAGCAGGAGACCGTGTTCCAGATCGCCTCGATGTCGAAGCCCATCGGCGCGACGGTCGTGGCGACGCAGGTCGGCGCGGGCGTCGTCGACTGGGACACCCCTGCGGCGCCCCTGCTGCCGGGCTTCGCGCTCTCGGACCCGTGGGTGACCGAGCACGTGACCATCGGCGACCTCTACGCGCACCGATCGGGGCTGCCGATGGCGGCCGGCGACGACCTCGAGGACATCGGCTACGACCGCGACGAGGTGCTGCAGCGCCTGCGCTTCGAGCCGCTCGACCCGTTCCGCACCACGTACAACTACGCGAACTTCGGCATGACGTCGGGCGCGCAGGCCGTCGCGAACGCGGCGGGCGTCGAATGGGCGACGCTGTCGGAGCAGGAACTCTACGCACCGCTCGGCATGGACTCGACGAGCTCGCGCTACGACGACTTCCTCGCGCGAGACGATCGGGCGACCCTGCATGCGCTCGTCGACGGCACGTTCCAGGCGCTCTACGAACGCGACCCCGACGCCCAGTCGCCCGCGGGCGGCGTGAGCTCCAACGTCATCGACATCGCCAAGTGGATGTCGCTCATCATCGGCGAGGGCACCTCCGCAGGCACCGAGCTCATCAAGCTCGACGCGCTCACGCCGGCGATCACGGCCGAGATCGTGTCGGGGCATCCGCCGTTCCCCGGGCGCCCCGGCATGTACGGCTACGGCTTCAACGTCGGATCCCAGCCCAGCGGACGCGTCGCCCTGAGCCACTCGGGTGCATTCACCCTGGGCGCCGCGACGAACTTCCAGATCGTGCCCGAACTCGGGCTCGGGGTCGTCGCCCTCACGAATGCCGGTCCGGTCGGCGCCGCCGAGGCGATCGTCGCCGAGTTCCTCGATCGCGTGCAGTTCGGCGAGTCGACGCGCGATTGGTACCCCGCCTACAACGGAGCGCTGGCCCACTATTACGCGCCCGCCGGCGATCTCGCAGAAGCGACGGCGCCCACCGGCCCCGCGGCATCCGCTCCGCTCGATCAGTTGGCGGGAACCTGGACGAACGAGTACTTCGGCGACGCCGTCGTCGAGCTCGACGGCGACACGCTCACGGTGCGCCTCGGCCCCGACGGCGGCTACGCGTTCGAGCTGGAGCCCTGGGACGGGAACACGTTCGCCTTCGTGCCGACCGGCGAGAACGCGCCCGACGGCTCGCGCTCCTCGGCGACGTTCGAGCTCGGCGGAGGTGCCGGCGGGGACCGGATGACCCTGCAGTTCTTCGACGCCAACGAGCTCGGCACCTGGACGCGCTGACGCCGTCGCTTCGGCAGGCGTGATCGGGGCTTGGTCGGATTCAGCTGCGCAGCACGACGTTGCGGGGTTCGTCGCCGCGGAGCATCCGCTCGATCTGATCGCGGAGCAGCCGTGCCATGCGGGGCATCATCGCGCTCGACGCGCCACCGACGTGAGGCGAGATGAGCACGTTGGGCAGCGCGAAGAGCGGGTGGCCGTCGGGGAGCGGCTCGGGGTCGGTGACGTCGAGCGCGAAGCGCAGACGGCCGCGGGTGGCGTGGTCGATGATCGCGTCGGTGTCGGCGACCTTGCCACGGGCGATGTTCACGACGAGCGCGCCGTCGGGCAGTGCCGAGAGGAACGCGTCGTCGACGAGACGCGTGGTGTCATCGCTGAGCGGCACGCCCACGATGACGATGTCGACCGTGGGGAGGAGGATCGGGAGTTCGTCGATGCCGTGGATGTGCCCGGTCTCGTCGTCGCGTGCCCGCGAGGCGACCCGCACCAGCTCGACCTCGAACGGTGCAAGCCGCGCCTCGATCGCCCGGCCCACGCCGCCGTAGCCGAGGAGCAGCACGCGACGGTCGGCGAGGCTCGCATGGCGGGCGGGCGCCCAGCGGCCCTCGACGGCGCCGCGCACGAAGCCGGGGATGCCGCGTTGCACGGCCAGCGTGAGGGCCAGCGCGAGTTCGGCCGTGGAGGTCTCGTGCACGCTCGCCGCGTTCGCGTAGATGTGTCCGGGCGGCATCGCGGCGGCGATGTCGTCGTATCCGATCGACTGTGCCTGCACCAGTCGCGTCGTCACGTGCACGAGCGAGCCGAGCAGTCGCGCCGTTCCCATGTACGGCGGCACCACGATGTCGAGGTGGTCGGCAGGCGGCGCCGACTTGAGATCCCAGATGACCACCTCGGCGCCCTCGGGCACGCCGCCGGGGCCCTCCGCGAGGGCGGTTCGCAGGGTCTCACCGGGCACGGTCACGAGCAGGCGGGATTCGGTCATGCGGCCATCCTTCCAGAGCGGTGCTGCGCTGCTAGCTTGGGCGCATGGCGGGGACAGTCCAGCTCGAACGCGTCGCCGTCATCGTGCTGCAGCAGCTCGCCCACGGCCACTGACGACTTCAGTGGGCGCGCGGCACGTACCGCTTCGGCACGAATGCCCGCGCCACGAGGCCGCGCAGCGCCTCGAGGCCGCCGCGTGCGAAACCCTGCGCGCGCGCCTGCACGAGCACGTTGCCGATCGCCGTCGCCTCGACCGGGCCGGCGAGCACCGGGATGCCCGATCGGTCGGCGGTGCGCTGGCAGAGCAACTCGTTGAGCGCACCGCCGCCCACCAGGTGGATCGTCTCGACATCGACCGTGGAGAGCACCGACGCCGTGCGCACGGCCGACGCGAACGCCTCCGCGAGGCTCTCGATGATCGAGCGCGCGACCTCGGCGCGGCTCTGCGGGGCGGCGACGCCATGCTCGGCGCACCACTCGGCGATGCGGCCGGGCAGGTCGCCGGGCGTGAGGAATCGCGGGTCGTTCGCGTCGAAGACGGCGACGCGATCGGTGACGGATGCCGCGGCCGCCAGCAAGTCGGCGAGGTTGACGGTCTCGCCGCCGCGTTCCCACCATCGCACCGACTCGCTGAGCAGCCACAGGCCCATGACGTTGTGCAGGAATCGCACCCGCCCGTCGACGCCACCCTCGTTCGTGAAGTTCGCGTCGCGCGCGGCATCCGTCGTCACCGGATGCTCGAGCTCGACGCCCACGAGGCCCCACGTTCCGCAGGAGATGTACGCGGCCGACTCGGCGTGCATCGGCACCGCGACGACGGCGGAGGCCGTGTCATGCGAGCCCACCGCGACCACTTCGATGGCGGCGGGCGCGCCGAGGTCGGCGGCGATCTCGGCGCGGAGCCCGCCGAGCGACTCACCGGGTGAGACGAGCGGTGCGAAGACGGATGCCGCGAAGCCGAGCCGTTCGATGAGCTCGTCGTCCCACTCGCCCGAGTCGACCGCCACGAGCCCGGTGGTCGACGCGTTCGTGCGCTCGGCGACGTTGGCGCCAGTGAGCTGGAACGCGATGAGGTCGGGGATGAGCAGGAGCGAGTCGGCGAGGTCGAGCCAGCCTTCCGGTCGGACACCGTCGCTCGGCCGCTGTTGCTCGGCGGCGAGCTGGTACAGCGTGTTGAACGGCAGGAACTGCAGGCCGTTCCGCCGGTAGAGCTCGTCGAACGGCACGATCGCGTGCACCCGCTCGACGCCGGCCTGGTTGCGGTCATCGCGGTAGTGGAACGGCTCGCCGAGCAGTCGACCACCCCTGAGGAGGCCGTAGTCGACGGCCCAGGCGTCGACGCCGATGGATGCGACGGCCGGCTCGCGGCGGAACGCGTCGGCGAGACCGCCGGTGAGGTCGCGGTAGAGGCCCGTGAAGTCCCAGTGGAGGCCCGAGGCGAGCCGCACGGGCCCGTTGGGGAACCGCGCGATGTGGTCGAGCTCGATCGTGCCGGCGCGCCCGTCGACGCGGCCGAGGATGACGCGGCCACTCGTCGCGCCGAGATCGACCGCGGCAACGGTGCCCCCACTCATCGCAGGAACGCCGCGGCAACCCCCGCGTCGACCGGGATGTGCAGGCCGGTGGTGTGGCTGAGCTCGGGCCCGGTCAGCACGATGACCGCGTTCGCGACGTTCTCGGGGAGCACCTCGCGCTTCAGGATCGTTCGCTGGGCGTAGAACTTGCCGAGGTCCTCCTCCTCGATGCCGTAGGTCTTGGCGCGGTTGGCGCCCCAGCCCGACGCGAAGATGCCCGAGCCGCGCACGACACCGTCGGGGTTGATGCCGTTGACCTTGATGCCGTACTCGCCGAGCTCGACCGCGAGCAGTCGCACCTGGTGGGCCTGATCGGCCTTCGTCGCCGAGTAGGCGATGTTGTTGGGTCCGGCGAACACCGAGTTCTTCGAGGAGATGTAGACGATGTCGCCACCGAGGCCCTGGTCGATCAGCACGCGCGCGGCGGCCTGCGACACGAGGAACGAACCCTTGGCCATGACGTCGTGCTGCAGGTCCCAGTCGGCCTCGGTGGTCTCCAACAGCGGCTTCGAGAGCGAGAGTCCGGCGTTGTTCACCACGAGGTCGAGGCCGCCGAAGGCGAGCACGGCGTCGTCGATGGCCTGCCGGACGGCCACGGCATCCGTCACGTTCGCCTGCACCCCGATCGCGACATCCGTGGTTCCGAGTTCGGCGGCCGCAGCCTGCGCCTTCTCGAGGTCGAGGTCGGCGATCACGACGCACGCGCCTTCGGCCGCGAGCCGGGTGGCGATGGCCTTGCCGATGCCGGATGCCGCGCCGGTGACGAGCGCGACGCGCGTGGCATGCGGTTTCGGCTTCGGCATGCGCTGCAGCTTCGCCTCCTCGAGCGCCCAGTACTCGATGTGGAACTTCTCGGCATCGGAGATGGGGGCGTAGGTCGAGATCGCCTCGGCGCCGCGCATCACGTTGATGGCGTTGATGTAGAACTCGCCCGCCACGCGCGCGGTCTGCTTGTTCGCGCCGTACGAGAACATGCCGACGCCGGGCACGAGCACGATCAGCGGGTCGGCGCCGCGCATCGCGGGGCTCGAGGCATCCGCGTACGCCTCGTAGTACGCCCGGTAGTCGGCGCGGTACGCCTCGTGCAGCTCCTTCAGGCGGGCGATCGATTCCTCGACGGATGCCCCAGCCGGCAGGTCGAGCACCATGGGCTTCACCTTGGTGCGCAGGAAGTGGTCGGGGCAGCTGGTGCCGAGCGCTGCGAGTCGCGGGTGCTCGCCGCGCGCGAGGAAGTCGACCACCTCAGGCGCGTCGGTGAAGTGACCGACCATCGGGCGGTCGTGCGACGCGAGCCCGCGGAGAGTCGGGGCGAGCGCGGCGGCCTTCGCGCGACGCTCGGCCGGGTCGAGGGCCTCGTAACCGGGCAGGACGGTTCCGAACGGCTCCGCCCTGCCGTGCTCCGCGATGTAGGCCGCCGCGGCGTCGATGATCCGGAGTGAGTTCCGCTCCGACTCCTCGGACGTGTCACCCCACGCGGTGATGCCGTGCCCGCCGAGGATGCAGCCGATCGCCTGCGGGTTCGCCGCCTTGATCTCGGCGATGTCGAGGCCGAGTTGGAATCCCGGCCGCCGCCACGGCACCCAGACGACGCGATCGCCGAAGATCTTCCCGGTGAG
This sequence comes from Agromyces sp. NPDC052230, assembly GCF_040679595.1. Classification (NCBI taxonomy): domain Bacteria; kingdom Bacillati; phylum Actinomycetota; class Actinomycetes; order Micrococcales; family Microbacteriaceae; genus Agromyces; species Agromyces sp. NPDC052230. The sequence continues at coordinate 992,692 of NZ_JBFAVC010000001.1, forward strand.
CTCTTCGCCGTCGGCCGCGGTCGCGATCGCGATGCCCGAGTCGGGGTGCAGGTGGTCGACGTGCGCCGCGTCGACGAGTCCGTGCATGGCCGTGTCGATCGACGGCGCCGCACCCCCCTTGCCGTGCAGCGTGTAGTCGAATGCCGCGACCATCTCGTCCTCGCGGTCGACGCCGGGGTAGACGTCGACGAGCGCGCGCAGCCGGTCGAGTCGCAGTACCGCGAGGCCCTGCTCGCTCAGCGTGCCGAGGTCGCCGCCCGAGCCCTTCACCCAGAGCAGCTCCACGGGCTCGCCGGTGACCGGGTCGGTCTCGGTGCCCTTGGCCGACGTGTTGCCGCCGGCGTAGTTCGTGTTCTTCGGGTCGGCGCCGAGGCGGTTCGACCGCGCGATGAGCTCGGCGGCTGCCTGGTTCGTCATGGGATGGATCCTTCGGTGATGGAATCGGCGGTCAGGGTGGCGAGCCAGCGCACGACTCGGTCGAGGGTGGCGGATGCCGCGGGCTCGTCGGGTCGGTTCAGGTGCCCGTGCTGCGTGCCGGGTTCGGTCACGAGCTCGACCGGCACGCCCGCCTCGACGAGCGTCGTGGCGAACACCTCGCCCGACACGCGCAGCTCGTCGGCCTCGGAGTTCACCAAGAGCACGGGCGGGAACCCTGCGACATCGGATGCCGCGGCGAGGCCAGGGACGGCGGGGAGCGGCGCGTCGTCGACCGGCCCGCCGAGGTACCCCTCGTACATCGCGAGCACGACGTCGGGCCCGAACCGGTCGGACCCGGGGTTCGCGTCGAGCAGGGCGCGGAGCGCGGCATCCGGCGCCGGCTGCACGGCGAGGAGCGTCGGATACGCGAGGAAGACGCCCGCGGGCGGGGCGTCAGGTTTCGCCGACGGGGCGCGCGTCTCCTGCGCGACCTCGGGTGTGGCGCCGGGCGCAGGCGCCCCGCCGGCGAAGTCGATGATAGCGCCAGTCGGCATGGTTGTGCGCGCCAGAATCCGCAGGACGGAACCCGCAGCGAGGTTCGCGCCGGCGCTGGCTCCACCGAGCGCGGCGCGGGTCGGGTCGATGCCGAGTTCGTCGGCGTGCTCGAGCATCCATCGCCAGGCCGCGATCACGTCGTCGGACGGCGCGGGGTAGCGGCATCCGTCGCCCACCAGGCGGTAGTCGACCGAGACGACCGTGAGCCCCCGTGCCGCGAGCGTGCGTGCGACCCAGTGGGCCTCGGGCATGTCGAGGTCGCCCGCGGCGAACCCGCCGCCGTGCACCCAGACCAGCGCGGCCGTCGGGCGCGTGGCCGCGGCATCCGCCGGGTACACCCGCACGAGTCCACCGGCCGCGGGAGAGGGCTCGGTCATCTCGAATGACATCGTACTCAGGCGCCCCAGCCGGCCTGCACGCCGCCGACGCGCTCCTCGGCGGTCTTCGCAAGGTACCCGGATGCCGAGAACGCGCGCATGGGGTCGGCGGCGAGCCCGCGCGACTCGCGCCACTCCGCGAGCGCGGGGCGCACGTCGGTGTAGAACGCGTCCATGAAGATGCGGTTCGCCTCGAGCACGTCGCCCGACACCTGCGCGGCCCGCAGCGCATCAGTGTCGACGAGTAGGGCGCGCGCGGTCATCTCCTGCACGTTCAGCACCGAGCGGATCTGGCCGGGGATCTTGTCCTCGACGTTGTGGCACTGGTCGAGCATGAACGCGACATCGGGGTGGTTGAAGCCGCCGCCGCGAATCACCTCGAAGATGATGCGGAACAGCTGGTACGGGTCGGCGGCGCCCACGATGAGGTCGTCGTCGGCGTAGAACCGTGAGTTGAAGTCGAATGAGCCGAGCTTGCCGAGGCGCAACAGCTGCATGACGATGAACTCGATGTTCGTGCCGGGCGCGTGGTGGCCCGTGTCGAGGCAGACCATCGCCTTCTCACCGAGGGCCGCGACCTGGGCGTACGACGTGCCCCAGTCGGGAACGTCCGTGTGGTAGAACGCCGGCTCGAAGAACTTGTACTCGAGCACCAGGCGCTGCTCGTCGCCGAGGCGCGCGTAGATCGCGGCGAGCGACTCGTGCAGCCGGTCCTGGCGGCCCCGCATGTCGGCCTGCCCGGGGTAGTTCGAGCCCTCGGCGAGCCAGATCTTCAGGTCGCGGCTGCCGGTCGCGTGCATGATCTCGATGCACTCGAAGTGGTGGTCGATCGCCTTCCGGCGCACGGCCGCGTCCTCGTGCGTGAGGGCGCCGAACTTGTAGTCGTCGTCCTGGAAGGTGTTCGAGTTGATCGTGCCGAGCGCGACGCCGTGGTCCTCGGCATGGCGGCGCAGGTCGTCGTAGGAGTCGACCTTGTCCCACGGGATGTGCAGCGCCACGGTCGGCGCGAGCTTCGTGTACTGGTGAACCTGCGCGGCATCCGCGATCTTCTCGTAGGGGTCGCGGGGGGTGCCGGGCGTGCCGAAGACCTTGAAGCGGGTGCCCGAGTTGCCGAAGGCCCAGCTGGGCAGCTCGATCGACTGCAACTCGAGCTGATCGAGGACGTCCTGCGGAATGGTGCTCACGAGTGGCTGCTTTCTGTGCGAGTGGTGACGGATGCCGCGGGCCGGGCGTCGGCGTCCGAGGTGACGGATGTCGCGGGGCCGGTGCCCTCGTCGAGCGCGGCGAGCTGGTCTTCGAGGTGGAACACCTCGGGAATGCGGGGGGCGCTCTGGTCGGGGCGGTCGCCGTCGAGCGCAACGAAGAACTGGGCCATCTCGGCCTCCCACGCGGCCGTGCGGGGATCGTTCGCGAGTGCGACCTGGGCGACAGCGTCATCGTCGACCTCGTAGTAGCCGATGAGCAGCCCGTCGTCGCGCAGGAAGAGGGAGTAGTTGCGCCGACCCGAGGCCTCGATCGCGCGCAGCATGTCGGGCCAGACTGCGGCGTGACGCTCGCGATACTCGTCGAGGCGAGCGGCATCGACCCGCAGCTGGAAGCAGACGCGCTCGACCCGCCGTTCGCGATGGAGCCCCGCCGTGCTCGTCGTTGAGCCGTCCATGCCCTCCTCCTCCTTCATGAATCGTTTCAACGATACGACAGACGCGAGCGGAGTGCAAACGGAAGCCGCTTGCCCGTCTGAACTGCGCAGATTCCGTAGACTCCGACGGGGGAGGTGCCCATGGCAGTGAGCGTACGAGATGTCGCGGCCGCGGCATCCGTGTCGGTCGGTACCGTCTCGAATGTGCTGAACCGGCCCGACAAGGTCGCGCCCGACACCGTGGCGCGCGTACTCGCCGCGATCGACGAACTCGGGTTCGTGCGCAACGACGCCGCCCGGCAGCTGCGCGCGGGCCGGAGTCGCTCGATCGGCCTCGTCGTGCTCGACGTGCGCAATCCCTTCTTCACGGATGTCGCCCGCGGCGCGGAGGATCGCGCGGCGGAGGAGGGCATGACGATCCTGCTCGGCAACAGCGACGAGAACGCCGATCGTGAGCGCTCCTACCTCGATCTCTTCGAGGAGCAGCGCGTGCACGGCGTACTCATCTCCCCGCTCGGCGACGACGAGTCGCGCCTGCAGCGCCTGCGGCGACGCGGCACCCCGGTCGTGCTCGTCGACCGCGTCTCGGAGGACGGGGGCCTCTCGTCGGTGGCCGTCGACGACGTCGTCGGCGGCGAGCTCGCGGTCCGTCACCTGACGGGAGGCGGACGGCGCCGCATCGCCTTCGTCGGCGGGCCCACGAGCATCCGGCAGGTCGCGGACCGGCTCGAGGGTGCCCGCCGGGCCATCGCCGAGACATCCGGCGCCGAACTCGAGGTCATCGAGACGCCGTCGCTCACCGTCCTCGACGGACGTGCCGCCGGCGAGGCGATCCGCGAACGGCCGGCCGCCGATCTCCCCGACGCCGTGTTCGCCGTGAACGACCTGCTGGCCATGGGGGTGCTCCAGGCGTTCAACATGATGGGGTCCGTGCGGGTGCCCGACGACATCGCCCTCATCGGCTACGACGACATCGACTTCGCGGCGGCCGCTGTCGTGCCGCTCTCGTCGATCCGGCAGCCGGCCTGGCTCATCGGCTACACCGCGGTGGACCTGCTCCTGAAGGCCGCCGCCGAGCCCGACCGGGCGGCCGAGCAGGTGGTGTTCCAACCCGAACTCGTCGTGCGCGACTCAACGGGCGTCGCGACGACCTGAGCGCCGACTGCCGCCCGTCACGTCACACAGCGGATCCTCAACGTCCGTCTGGTTATGGTGGAGGGTGCCGCACTCGGTCAGCACCACGCGGCATCCGCTCCGATCGAAGGACCGCGCGTGAGCCCCAAGACCACCATCGCCGACGTCTATGCCCAGACGCTCGCGCGCAATCCCGGCGAGGCCGAGTTCCACCAGGCCGTGAACGAGGTCTTCGGCTCGCTCGACCGCGTGCTCATGAAGCACCCCGAGTACGTGCAGGCCTCGATCCTCGAGCGCGTGTGCGAGCCTGAGCGGCAGATCATCTTCCGCGTGCCATGGGTCGACGACGCCGGACGCGTGCGCATCAACCGCGGCTTCCGGGTGCAGTTCAACTCCGCGCTCGGTCCGTATAAGGGAGGCCTGCGCTTCCACCCGAGCGTGCTGCTCGGCACGGTCAAGTTCCTCGGCTTCGAGCAGATCTTCAAGAACGCACTCACCGGCATGCCCATCGGCGGCGGCAAGGGTGGCAGCGACTTCGACCCCAAGGGCAAGTCCAACGCGGAGGTCATGCGGTTCTGCCAGTCGTTCATGACCGAGGCCTACCGCCACATCGGCGAGTACACGGATGTCCCGGCCGGTGACATCGGCGTGGGCGCCCGCGAGATCGGCTACCTGTTCGGCCAGTACAAGCGCATCACCAATCAGTACGAATCGGGCGTGCTCACCGGCAAGGGCGTGACCTGGGGCGGGTCCCTCGTGCGCACCGAGGCGACCGGCTACGGCGCCGTGTTCTTCACGCAGCACATGCTCGCCACGCGCGGTCGCTCGTTCGATGGTGCACGCGTGCTCGTGTCGGGCTCGGGCAACGTGGCCATCTACGCGATCGAGAAGGTGCACGAGCTCGGCGGCATCGTGGTCGGCGCGTCTGACTCGTCGGGCTCGATCCACGATCCCGACGGCATTGACCTCGAGCTCCTCCGCGACGTGAAGGAGCGGCGCCGCGAGCGCATCGAGGCGTATGCGACCGAGCGTGGCGGGCGTGCTCGGTTCCTGCCCGGGGCATCCGTCTGGGCCATCGCCGGCGACGAGCGCATCGACGTCGCCCTGCCGTGTGCGACGCAGAACGAGCTCGGCGAGGACGACGCCGCGCGGCTCGTGGCGAACGGGCTCGTGGCCGTCGCCGAGGGAGCGAACATGCCGACGACGCCCGGCGCGGTGCGGGTGTTCCGCGAGGCCGGGGTGCTCTTCGGGCCGGGCAAGGCGGCGAACGCCGGCGGCGTGGCCACCTCTGCGCTCGAGATGCAGCAGAACGCGTCGCGTGACTCGTGGACGTTCGAGCACACCGAGGAGCGTCTCTCCGAGATCATGGCGGGCATCCACGAGCGCACCGCAGAGACGGCCGAGGAGTACGGCGCACCGGGGGACTACGTGGTGGGTGCGAACATCGCGGGCTTCATCCGCGTCGCCGACGCCATGCTCGCGTTGGGCGTCATCTAGGGCTGCCCGAGGCGGGAGTCGACAGTCCCCCGCGTCGTTGCGAGAAACCGCTTTCTCAGATAGGTTCGGGACGAACACAAATCCGGGAAAGGACACCGATGACCCGTCTCGACTGGCTCGCCGTGAGCGGCACCGACCTCGTCGACGAGAGCGGGTCCGCGGTGCGGCTCGCGGGCGTCGGCCTCGGCGGCTGGTTGAACATGGAGAACTTCATCACCGGCTACCCGGGCAATGAAGAGGACATCCGGCGCATCCTGCTCGACCGCATGGGGCGCGAGGCGTACGAGGCGTTCTTCGAGGCGTTCTACCGCGACTTCTTCGATGAGGCGGATGCCGCCCACCTCGCATCGCTCGGCATCAACAGTGTGCGCATCCCGTTCAACTACCGGCACTTCGAGGACGACGCTCGACCTTTCGAGTTGAAGGAGGAGGGGTTCGAGCGGCTCGACCGCGTGGTGACGCTGCTCGCCCGGCACGGCATCTACTCGATCCTCGACCTGCACGCGCTGCCGGGCGCGCAGAACCAGCACTGGCACAGCGACAACCCCACCCATCGCGCGACGTTCTGGAAGCATCCGCATTTCCAGGATCGCGTGGTGCACCTCTGGGAGGCGCTCGCCGAGCGTTACCGCGACCGCCCCGAGGTGGCGGGCTACAACCCGGTGAACGAGCCCGCCGACGAGTCGGGTGAGGTGCTGCCACGGTTCTACGACCGGCTCGAGCGGGCGATCCGGGCGATCGACCCGCGCCACGTGCTCTTCCTCGACGGCAACAAGTACTCGACCGACTTCAGCGCCTTCGACGCGCGCAGTGAGCCGCTGCCGAACACCGTCTACACCGCGCACGACTACGCCCTGCCGGGCATCACGAGCGCCACCGAGTACCCGGGCACGACGCGGGGCGAGTACTTCGACCGCTCAGTCGTGGAGCAGACCTTCCTCCGCCGCACCGAGTACATGCGCCGAACCGGCACGCCGATCTGGATCGGCGAGTTCGGACCCGTGTATTCGAACGACCGTTCGCAGGATCCGTGGCGTTTCCAGCTGCTGCGCGACCAGCTCGAGATCTACCGCGACCACGGCGCCAGCTGGGCGCTCTGGACCTACAAGGACATCGGCCTGCAGGGCCTCGTCTCAGCACGCCCCGACAGCGACTACGTCGAGCTCATCCGACCCGAGCTCGAGACGAAGCAGCGGCTCGGCATCGACTCCTGGGGCGGGTCGGACGTGGGCGTCCGCGACATCCTCGACCCCATCGACGCCGTCTTCGACGCCGAGTTCCCGGGCTATTCGCCATGGCCGTGGGGGCGCCAACCGCACATCGCCGTGCTGGTTCGGCATATCCTCCTTGCCGAACCGCTGGCCGAGCGCTTCGGCGACCGCTTCCGAGGGCTGACACCGGATGCCGCGGCCGAACTCGCGGCGTCGTTCCGCTTCGACCGCGCCGTGGAACGGACGGGGCTCTCCGACGTGCTGCGCGATCACCTGCAGCCGGCCGCCGCACGGGCCTGATCTCGGATCAGGTCCGCGGCAGGACCAACCCGGGTCCCGAGCGCCGGATGACCCGGGCACCGTCGAGCTCGACGCGCTCGTTGCCCGCGATCTCGATCGTGAACTCCTCGCCGCCCAGCCGTACCGTCCCCGCCACCGGCCGTGCGGTCATGCCGACGAGCGCGCGCAGCCGCGCGGCCCGGTCGGTCACGGCGCGGAGCCCGTGCGGCATCCGCAGGAACTCCTCGGCGTCGCGGTAGGCGATCGCCTCGGTGCGCGTGTTCACGAGCTCGAATCGCACGCCGTCGACCGTGCGCTCGTAGGCGAGCTCCTCGGCCACGTCATGATGGTCGACCCGGCGGGGAACGAGACCCGAGAACCACAGCTCGCCGTCGGGCGTCGGCAGGATGCCGAAGAGCCGCTCGACCGTGTCGAGCAGCCACAGGATCGCGGGGGAGTACTGCTCGGTGTAGCCGGGCTCGCCGGTCCACGGGCTCATCACCTGCGGGAACCTGCCCATGCGCGCGACGGCGGCGACCACCGGCATGAGCGAGAAGGCCAGCTCGGCCACGTGGCCGTAGTGCTCGAACGCATGCGGCGCTCGAATGAGGGTGAGGAAGTTCACGGGCCCACCCCACGAGTTGGCCCGGAAGTCGTGATCGAAGCGCGGGTCGTCGAGGGCGAGCGACGTGAACGGGTAGGCGGAGAAGAACTTGCGCGAGTTCAACAGGTAGCGCGCGAGTGAGGCGGCGAAGAACTCGGCTCCGACGACCTCGCTCGCGAGTACGCGCAGCAGCACGTCGGACTGCACTCGCACGTGCCGGCCTGCGGCATCCACGTCGTACCAGCATCCGTCGTCCTCGTCGAAGCACGCCTCGAGGGCGGCGAGGCTCGCGGCGGCCTTCGCCCGCCAGGGTGCCGGGTCATCGTCGAGCTCCTCGGCGATGAGGGCCAAGTAGGCGCGCTGGCACGCCACGTTCGCGGTGAGGTCGGGTGCGAGGAACGGCAGCACGCCCGACTCGGGGTCGAATGCCGCGGCGTCGCCGCCGGGGGCCTGGTCGGGCACACCCCAGAACCGGGGTGATCGGTCGTGGCCGGTGTCGAACGTGCAGAAGGCCTCGACGCCACCGGTGCCGCGGGTATCGCGGTGCTCGGCCAGCCAGGCATCGTGGCGGGACAGCGCGTCGTACATCGTGGCGAGGTAGTCACGGTCGCGGCCGTCGATGCGGTAGTGGTGCCAGACGCTGCGCGCGAACGGGGTGACCATCTGGATCTGGGCGTACCCCGGGCCATCCGCCGTGAGCTTGTAGGGGAGGAGGCCATCGGCACGCTGGTGCGCGGCGAACTGGAGGTGCGTGTCTCGGGTCACCCTCGGGACGAAGCGGTCGAGCACCTCGGCGTTGATCGTGGCGGTGCTCTCCAGCCAAGTGCCGAGGTAGACACCGCCCTCGTTGAGGACGGGCACGCCGCCACCGCGACTGCCGTCGCGGTCGCCACCGCCACCGAGGTTGAGGGGCAGGATGCACCGGGCGAGCTCCTCGACGGCCTGCTGCCACGCCGTCTCGAGCGGGCCGCCGAGAGCTGCGAATCGGACGTCGCCGAGGCGCACCGACGAGGCGCGGAGACGCTCGAGTACGGGGGTGGGATGCGACATCGGCCTCGTCTTTCGCTGGAAGACGACCGTGGGCGGTCCCGAAGGACCGCCCACGACCGCCGGGGGAGCGGGGATCAGTCGTTCTGGAGTGCTGCTTCGAGTTCCGAGATCCATTGCTTGGCACCGTCCTCGACGGAGACCTTACCGAACAGGATGTCGGACTCGATGCGCTGCGACAGCTCGTTCAGCATCGCGCCGCCGGCGGGCTGCGGCGGGGCGACCACACCGATCTCGAGCACCTTCTCGAGGTACTCGGCCGACTGCGCGTCCGCGGGGGCGAGCAGCGGCTTGACCACCTCGAGGGTGTCGGGGTTGAACGGCAGACCGCGGTTGGCGAGGATGATCTTCGCCGGCTCCGGCTGGTTCAGCAGCCAATCCACGAGCAGAGCGGATGCCTCGGGGTGCTTCGTCTCCGACGCGATCGCCCAGAACTGCGAGGGCAGCACGGCGACGCCCGAGACGTCCGTCGACGTCGGCGGGGCGATGATCTCGATCTCCGCGCCGCCGGTGCCGGCCGCGTACGAGCCGATCTGGTTGTTGTAGGCGAACGTGATGGCCGCCTTGCCCGTGCCGAACAGCGAGAGGTCGGGGGTCACGTTCCAGTGCTCGACGATGACCGAGGGGTCGGGGAGGCCGCCCCCGGCGACGAGCTCCTGCTCGAGCTCGTACCACTGCTGGATGATGTCGGCGTCGGTGGCGAGCTCGCCGTCCCAGTCGTAGATGCCCTCCTCGGTGTACTGGGCCACGTACGTGCCGAGGATGTCCTGCACGCGGAGGTCGAGTCCCACGACGCCCGGGACCTTCTTCGGGATCTCGTTGGCGATGTCGACGAGGTCTTCCCACGTCCAGTCGTCGGTCGGCACGGGGATGCCGGCCTGCTCCAGGAGCGTGGTGTTGATGAGCGCGCCGATCGCGTTGCCGCCGGTCGGGAGGCCGTAGAGGGTGTCGTCGACCGTGGCGTTGGTGAGCGTGAAGTCCTCGTACGTGCTGGTGTCGAGCTGCTCACTCACGGTCGAGAGGTCGAGGAGTGCGCCGGCGTCGCCGTACTCCTGCGGCTTGGCCCCGCCGAGGGCGAACACGTCGGGCGCGGTGCCCGAGGCGAAGTCCGTGGCGAGTCGGTTGAACAGGTCGTCGGGGGCGCCGACGGGCTCCTCCACGACTGTGATGTTCGGGTACTCCTCCTCGAAGAGGTCGATCGCCTCGGCCATGATGGCCGCGCGCTCGTCGTTGCCCCACCATGCGATGTGGAGCTCGACCTCCTCGTTCGGATCGAAGCCGCCGCCGGACTCGCCTGCGGCGGTGGTCGAGCAGGCGGTCAGGAACAGGGTCGCGGTCAGGGCGACCCCCAAGGTCGCCCGTCGTGCAACGGTGCGTGATGTACGCGTCATTGCGCCTCTTTCCATGTGATCGAGGACCACGTGCAGCGGTCCCTGTGCTGTATCCATGACGTCGGACTCGCCACGGCGGAGCAGTGCACGGGATCTGGGGATCGTCTCGTGAAACCGCTTTCTCGGGAAACTAGCATCGATATGTTGGGGTGTCAACGAAATATCCGAGTGATGTCCTGAAACGTTGCAGACCTGCACCAGCACGGTCAGCCTGCTCCGGATGCCTCCACGGGGCCCGCGCTCACGACGGCAGTCCGGACGCTCGGTGCGGCCGTCGAGCCGCGGATCTCGACCCGCGGCTGCAACAGCAGGTCGTCGCCCGGGCCCTCCCCCTGGATGAACGCGAGCAGCCGTTGCCATGCCAGTGCGCCGAGCTCCTCGTACGGCACCGACGCCGTGGTGAGGGGTGGCGAGGTGTAACGCGCGAACGGGATGTCGTCGAATCCGGTCACCGAGATGTCGTCGGGTACGCGCACCCCGGCAGCGCCGAGGCCGTCGACCAGACCGACGGCAACGAGATCGTTGAAGGCGATGGCCGCGGTCGCGCGCGACTCCCAGACCAGGCCCGCAACACGCCGGCCGTCCTCGGTGTCGGCCCCGCAACTGATCCGATGCAGCACCACATCGGGTGTGGCCTCCTCGAACTCGTCGAGCGCCCGGCGACGGCGCGCGTTCGAGACACTGCGCTCGGGCCCGCCGAGGTAGACGAACGACCGGTGCCCCTGGTCGTACAGGTGCTGGGCGAGCTTCTTGATGCCACTGCCGTAGTCGATCGACAGCGACGGAGCGGCGATCGACGGTGAGGGCCGGTTGATGAGCGCCACGGGCGCGAGCGCGGCCGCGATCTCCACGAGCCGCTCCTCCGACATGCGGGGTGCGCAGAGCACCACGGAGTCGCATCGCCGGCGAAGCTCCGTGGCGAGCACCGGCTCCTCGTCGGGCATCTCGGCCGAATCGGCGACCAGTACCCGATAGCTGTCCCGGGCGGCCGCCCGGGTGAGACCGCCGAGAATCGCCTGGAAGGCGGGGTTCCGGATGTCGGGTACCAGGAGCGCCACCGTGTGCGTCTCGCCGAGGGCGAGGCTCCGTGCGAGCGGGCTCGGCGAGTACCCGAGTTCCGTCGCCGAGGTGCGAACCCGCTCGGCGACGGCCGGTTCGCCGACGAAGCGGTCGTTCATCACTCGCGAGACGGTCGCGGGAGAGACGCCGGCATGGCGCGCGACATCCGCGATCGTGGTCGTGGTGCCTCTTCGAGCCATCGGTCTCCTCGTCATGAACGATATTTGACAAATCGCGGTCTCAGCAACAAAAATCAGACAGCGCGAGAAACCGCTTTCACAGAGGGTATCGGTTTCTGCGCCCAGACAGGGAGGTCCGCATGAGCAGTCTCGGCGAACTCCGCTCGTTGGCGCGGTCGGCGCGTGCGAGCGGGCCGCGCATCAAGGAGAGGCATCCTGACAACAAAGCAGGCTTCCTCTTCCTGCTCCCGTGGCTGATCGGAATCCTCGTGTTCACGATCGGGCCGATGCTCGCGTCGCTGTACCTCGCGTTCACGGACTACAACCTGTTGCAGCCACCGAGGTGGGCCGGCCTCGACAACTTCGAGCAGATGCTCGGCGACGCGCGGCTCTGGAACTCGTTCCGCGTCACCCTCGTCTACGTGTTCGTGTCGGTTCCCCTGCAGCTCGCGCTCGCCCTCGGCATCGCGATGCTGCTCGACCGGGGCATGCGCGGTCTCTCCTTCTACCGCTCCGTGTTCTACCTGCCGAGCCTGCTCGGCGGCTCGGTGGCGATCGCGATCCTCTGGCGCCAGGTGTTCGGCAAGGAGGGGATCGTCAACGGATTCCTGTCCTGGTTCGGCATCGAGGGCCCCGGCTGGATCTCGCACCCCGACTACGCGCTCGGCACGATCATCCTGCTGCATGTGTGGACGTTCGGCTCGCCGATGGTGATCTTCCTCGCGGGCCTCCGCCAGATCCCCGAGATGTTCTACGAAGCGGCCGAGGTCGACGGTGCCGGCAAGCTTCGGCGCTTCTTCTCGATCACCCTGCCGCTGCTCACGCCCATCATCTTCTTCAACCTCGTGCTGCAGGTGATCTTCGCCTTCCAGTCGTTCACCCAGGCGTACATCGTCTCGGGCGGCACCGGAGGCCCGAGCGACTCGACGATGTTCTTCACGCTCTACCTCTACAAGCAGGCGTTCACGGAGCTGAACATGGGCTACGCCTCGGCCATGGCGTGGTTCCTTCTGCTGGTGATCGGCGTGATCACCGGAGCGAACTTCTGGCTCTCGAAGTACTGGGTCTTCTATGACGACTGAAATCAGGCCGGTCTCGCGTCCGGCCGACGAAGGGAACGCGAACATGACCTCAACGCTCGAGCCGCCGACCACGCGGGCGGTCGTCGGGGCGCCCCCGGGGGACGCGCCGGCCGGCAGCGGACGCCGCCGTTGGATCTCCGTCGCGAAGCACGCGGGCCTCATCGCCCTCTCGATCGTGATGGTGTATCCGCTCATCTGGCTCGTGGTGTCGTCGTTCAAGCCGAATGCCGACATCTTCCGCGACCTCAGCATCTTCACGAGCGATCTCACCCTCGAGAACTACATCCAGGGCTGGACCTCGCAGCAGCTGCCCTTCAGCGTGTTCCTGATGAACTCGTCGATCCTCGTGCTCGGTGCGATCGTCGGCAACCTCATCTCCTGCTCGCTGGCCGCGTACGCGTTCGCGCGGCTCCGGTTCTGGGGGCGCAACGCCTTCTTCGCGATCATGCTCGGCACGATCATGCTGCCGTTCCACGTCGTACTGGTGCCGCAGTTCGTCATCTTCCGCGAACTCGGCTGGCTCGAGACCTTCCTCCCGCTCATCGTGCCGAAGTTCCTCGCCGCCGACGCGTTCTTCATCTTCCTCATGGTGCAGTTCATCCGCGGCCTGCCGAAGGAGATCTTCGAGGCGGCACGCATCGACGGCGCCGGACAGTTCCGCATCTACTCGCAGATCACGCTGCCGCTCATGGTGCCCGCGCTCGCCACGACCGCGATCTTCACGTTCATCTGGACGTGGGGCGACTTCTTCGGGCCGCTGATCTACCTGCGTACGCGCGAGAACTTCCCCGTCTCGGTCGCGCTGAAGGGCTTCGTCGACGCGCAGTCGTCGTCCGACTACGGCGCGATGTTCGCGATGTCGGTCGTCAGCCTCATCCCGCTGTTCCTCGCGTTCCTCATCGGCCAGCGTTACCTGATCAAGGGGTTCGCGACGACCGGCATCAAGTAGCCGACGCGGCCCCGCAGCGGGCGCCCGTCTCGTGGCGGGCGCCCGTCTCGCGGTGTCCGGCCTGCGGATGCTCCGTCGACCGGTGCCCCGGCTTCGACAACGAGATCGGCGAGGTGAGCGCCACCTGCTCCGAGAAATCCGCGGGCACGAGGCGGTCGGTCGGCACCTGGGGGACGAGCGCGCGGTCGCGGTCACGCTCGCGTCTTTCGGTCGCGAGATCGCGCACGACCTCGATGGGCTCCGTGACGATCGCGGCCAGGGCCGCAGTCGGGGCATCCGCGAACCGTACGACGGGCCGCCAGCGGGCCTGCGGATGCCTCGCCAGGTGCATGCCTCGTGCGACGATGAGCCAGCCCAGGCCGATGAGCGCGGCCACCGCTCCGGCGGACGCCGCCACGCCGAGGGCCCACCGGGGGCCGAAGGCGTCGGCGACGGCGCCCACGATGGGAGCACCGATCGGAGTGCCGCCGACCATGACGGCCATGTAGAGCGCCATGACGCGGCCACGCAGGGCGGGGTCGGTCGTGGACTGCACGTAGCCGTTCGCCGTCGTGAGGATGGTCACCACGCTGAGGCCGATGAGCACCATGGATGCCGCGAACGTCCAGAAGGTGGGCATCAACGCCGCGATCAGCGCTGCCAGGCCGAAGGACCCCGCGGCGATGATGACCACGCGCAGCCGTGCACGATCGCGTCGGGCCGCGAGGAGCGAGCCCGCGAGAGACCCGATCGCGAGGATCGAGGACAGCAGGCCGAACTCGCCGGCACCGCGACCGAACTCGACGGCCATCGTCGACGCGAAGATCGGGAAGTTCATGCCGAGGGCGCCGATGAGGAACACGATCACGAACACGACCACGAGGTCGGGTCGGCCCGCGACGTAACGGAATCCGGCGACCAACTGCCCGCGCTGGCGCGGGCCGCGGGTGAATTGGCGCATGGAGTCGGTGCGGAGCAGCGCGAGGGCGCCGAGCATCGCGAGGAACGTCGCCGCGTTCACGATGAAGACCCATCCCGAGCCGACGATCACGATGAGGACGCCGGCGACGGCGGGGCCGATGAGCCGGGCCGTGTTGAACGACGCGGAGTTCAGCGCCACGGCGTTCGACATGTGCGAGCTCGACACGAGGTCGGTGACGATGGTCTGGCGCACGGGGGTGTCGACAGCGCTCACCACGCCGAGCGCGAGCGCGAAGGCGTAGAGGTGCCAGAGCTCGGCGACGCCCGTCACGAGGAGCACGCCGAGTGAGAGACCGAGCAGCATCATGGCGCCCTGGGTGAACATGAGCGTGCGACGCCGGTCGAACCGGTCGGCGATCAGGCCAGTGACCGGCACGAGCAGCAGTTGCGGAGCGAACTGCAGGGCCATCGTGATGCCGACCGCGAACGCGTCGTTGTCGGTGAGCTCGGTGAGCACGACCCAGTTCTGGGCGGTCGCCTGCATCCAGGTGCCGACGCTCGAGACGAGGGCGCCGATGAACCAGATGCGGTAGTTGCGCACGGCGAGGGAGCGGAACATGGCACTCATTGGTCGATGAGCCTCCTCAAGATGATCGTGGCGTCGGCGAGCGTCTCGCGTTCCGCGGGGGTGAGGGCGGCGAACCGCTTGGCGAGCCAGGCATCGCGGCGCCGGCGGGTCTCGCGCACGACGGTCTCGCCCGCCTCGGTGGTGGAGACGAGCACCTTCCGACCGTCGTCGGGCGCGGGCGAACGGGTGACGTACCCCGACTCGACGAGGCAGTTGACGGTGCGATTCATCGACGGTGCGGTGACGCGCTCCAGTTCGGCGAGGCGGCCGATCGTGAGCGGGCCCTCGACCGAGATCCATCCGAGCGTCGAGAACTGCGAGCCGCTGAGCTCGGTCTCGGTGCGCTCCTGCCGAAGCCGCCGCGCCAGGCGCATGATCGCGATGCGGAGCTCGCTGCTCTGCTCGGGGAGGCTGCGTCGGCGAGCGGATGTCGCGGGGGTGGCCCGTTCGGGCAGGGTCGAGAGGGCGGCATCCGTCATATGCTTAGTGTAACAAATTAGTGTGACTAAGCATTCCACCCTCCCGATCGCGCCATTGACGGGTTGCCGAATCGTCCAGTACCGTGTCGCGTGAATATCAATCAGATTGATATTCGTGAACGCTCAACGAGCAGGCACGCCACGAGCTGCAATGGCGCAGGCGAAGGGAAGAAGATGTCCACACTGTCCGAACGCCCCCGACGATGGACTGCAGCGGTCACCACCGGCGCAGTCGTCGTGTCCGGGGTGCTGCTGAGCTCCTCGCCGGCAGCGGCCGACGACGACCCGCTCGTCATCACGGGGCAACTGAACGATTCGACACCGTTCCGCTTCGTCGTCCCCGACGAGTGGAACGGAACCGTCTTCGTCGATCTCGATTTCGCCGCGGGTACGCGAATCGAGCCTCACGTGCAGTACCTGCTCGACCAGGGTGCCGCGTACGGCGGCACCACGCGAAACGTCACGGGCTGGAACGTCGGGGCTGCGATCGACAATCAGGTGGAGGCGCTCGACGCGTTCGCCGAACGCGTCGGCACGCCCACTCGCGCGATCGCCAGTGGACGCTCGATGGGAGGGTTCGTGGCCGCCGGCGTCGCCCAGCGGCATCCGACCGCGTTCGACGGCGTCGTCTCGATGTGCGGCGGGCTTTCGGGCACCGTCTCGCAGTGGAACCAGAAGCTCGACACCGTCTTCGTGCTGTCCACGCTGCTCGACCCGTCGGGGCAGCTCCCGGTCATCGACATCCCCGCCGACGTGAGCGGCGCGAGGGAGGCCTGGTTCACTCGTCTCGCCGACGCGCAGGAGACACCCGAGGGGCGCGCGCGCATCGCCCTGGCCGCGGCCATCGGCCAGTTGCCCGCCCAGTCGCAAGCCCTGCCGAATCCCGATGCGACGAATACCGCAGACTACGAGGCGGCCTGGTACGGAGCCCTGGCCGGCGACCCACTCCCGTACATCGGTCAAGCGATGGGCAGCCGCCGCAGCCTCGAGCAGGTCACCGGGGGCAACCCGTCGTGGAACACCGGCATCGACTACTTCGCGCAGTTCCGAGGCCTGTCGAACGACTCGCGCAAGGTCGTCGAACGTCTCTACGAGGAGGCGGGGCTGTCCCTGAACGCGGATCTCGCCCAAGTCGACGGGGCCGAGCGGATCGCGGCCGACCCGGCTGCGGTCGAACGCTTCAGCCTCGGCACCGAATTCGACGGCGAACTCTCGGTGCCGGTCGTCGCGATGAGCAACACGGGCGACCAGATCTCGACCGTCGCGCAGCAGAGCGAATACGAAACCGAGGTGCGCTCAGCCGGCGACAACGCGCTCCTGCGCCAGGTGTACGTCGACAGCGTGGGGCACTGCAGCTTCAGCGCCGCTGAGCTGGTCGTGGCGACGGAACTCCTGCTCGACCGACTCGACAGCGGGCACTGGAGCGGGGGCGACAACGCCACGCAACTGAATGAGGCGGCCGCGGCGCTCGAGCTCGGGGGAGGCCGCTTCATCACCTTCACGCCTGACCGGTTCAGCCGCCCGTACACGTTGGGGGAACCCTTCGAGCTCGCGGGCTGATCCGACCCGACCGGGGCCGGCCCAGATGGACCGGCCCCGGCGGCCTAGGCTGAGAGCGTGTCGGACGAGCCTGGCGACCCCCGTGGAACTCCCGCGACCGAGCGGCTGAACTACACGGCGTATCGCCTGGCACGAGCACTCAATCGCGCGGCCGAGAACACCGCGCTTGCGCGTGGCGTCACCCTCCCGCAGCTGCTGATCCTGCAGGTGCTCGGTGAAGGTGTGCCCCTGTCGAATGCGCAGATCGCACGGCGCACCTTCGTCAGTTCACAGGCCGCCCACGTGGCATCCGCCGATCTCCTGACGAACGGGTTGATCGAGCGCGTGAAGCACCCCTCCAATCGCCGCGTGCGCCTGGTGAGACTGAGTGAGCGTGGATGGGATCTCCTCGGCGAATGCCTCAGCGAGCTCCGTGAGAGCGAGGAGCGGCTGACCGGGTTGCTCGGGCAGGACGCCGGACCATCGCTCGCCGACGTGATGGATCGTGCGGCCGAGGTGCTCGCCGGAGGCTACTTCGGTGACTCCGCGGCAGAGGCCGCCGCGGTCGCGAAGCGTCGACGCGCGAGTCAGGGCGGCATCACGCCCACGTGACCGACTTCGACGTCGGTACGGTCATGGCCAGCGTCATGCGACTGCGACAATGGCCGCATGCCGACGTTCACCGACGACCACGGGGTCCGCATCCACTACGAGTCGTGGCGGGTGCCCGACCCGACCGCGGTCATCCAGCTCGCGCACGGCATCGGCGAGCACATCGGTCGCTACGCCGAGCTCATCCAGGCGCTCAACGAGGCCGGGTACTCGGTGTGGGCCGACGACCACCGCGGACACGGGAAGACGGGCTTCGACCAGCACGGCGGGGACCTCGACCGCATGGGGCGACCTGGCCCGGGCGGTATGCGGGCGGCGATCGCCGCCGTCGAGCGGTTCACCGAGGTCATCCGGGAAACCGAGGGCTACGACGTGCCGCTCGTGATCCTCGGGCATTCATGGGGGTCGTTCATGACCCAGCACGTGGTCAACCGGCATCCCGAACGTTACGACGCCGTCGTGCTCACCGGCAGCGCCTGGCTGCAACTCGGCTACACCAACATCGGCAACCTGAACAAGCGCTTCGCACGGCCCGGGGGCACGGCCGTCGAGTGGCTGAGCCGTGATCCCGAGGTCGCGGTGGCCTGGGAGGCCGACCCGTACACGACGAGCCGCACGCTGCAGCAACTGTTCGGCTGGCCGCAGTCGTTCACGCTCATCACGCGGCCGTCGAAGCTTATCCCCAGCGAGTTGCCGTTGCTCATCATGGTCGGCTCCGACGACCCGGTCGCGGGCGAGCGCAGCGCGCGGCGGCTGCTACAGGACTATCAGCGTCGAAGCGGACTCGTCGACGCGCAGCTCATCGTCTACGAGGGGGCCCGGCATGAGCTCTTCAACGAGACGAACCGCGCCGAGGTGCGTGCCGACCTCATCCGTTGGCTCGACGAACGCTTCGCCGTCGACTGACTCCCGCGCGACTGACCCCGCGCGGCTGCTCTCTCAGCTCGTGAAGGAGAATTGCGGCGAGACCCCTGCACAGGCAGGGATAGGGCCTATTCTCCTGCACGAGCTGAGAGCGCGGCCGCCGCGGCATCCGCCGACCATAGGCTGGACCCCATGCATGGTGAGTACAAGGTTCCCGGCGGCAAGCTCGTGGTCGTCGACTTCGACGTGGTCGACGGGGCCATCCGCAATCCGCGCGTCGCCGGCGACTTCTTCCTCGAGCCCGACGAGGCGCTCGACGACCTGAACCGGGCGCTCGAGGGCCTGCCTGCGGCATCCGACGCCAAGCAGATCGCGGCCGCGATCACGAAGGGCCTGCGCCCCGACGCGGTGATGCTCGGCTTCTCGGCCGACGCGGTCGCGGTCGCCGTGCGACGCGGGATGACGGATGCCACGACCTGGTCGAACTACGAATGGGAGCTCGTGCACGATCCCGCCGTGCCGCCCCGCCTGCACCTTGCGCTCGACGAGGTGCTCGCCACCCGCGTGGGCGAAGGACGACGCAAGCCGACGCTGCGCTTCTGGGAGTGGGAGGAGTCGGCCGTGGTCATCGGCTCGTTCCAGTCGGTGAAGAACGAGGTCGATCCCGACGGCGCCGAGAAGTACGGCTTCGACGTCGTGCGCCGCATCTCGGGCGGCGGCGCGATGATGATGGAGAAGGGCAACGTCGTCACGTACTCGCTGTACGTGCCCGCCGAGCTCGTGCAGGGCATGAGCTTCGCCGACTCGTATGCGTTCCTCGATGACTGGGTGTTGCAGGGACTGCGTTCGCTCGGCATCGAGGCGACGTACCAGCCGCTCAACGACATCGCGAGTCCCGCCGGCAAGATCGGCGGCGCCGCCCAGAAACGCCTCGGCTCGGGCGGCGTGCTTCACCACGTGACCATGGCGTACGACCTCGACAACGCCAAGATGCTCGAGGTGCTGCGCATCGGCCGCGAGAAGATCAGCGACAAGGGCATCGCGTCGGCGGCCAAGCGCGTCGATCCGCTGCGCTCGCAGACGGGACTGGCACGTGCGGAGGTCATCGACGCGCTGAAGCAGACGTTCACGGAGCTGTACGGCGCGACACCCGGGTCGGTCACGGCCGACGAGCTCGCCGAGGCCGAGGAACTGGTCGAGTCGAAGTTCTCCACCCGGGAGTGGCTCTACCGCGTGCCCTGACGCGTCGGCGCGAGCTCGCGGCATCCGCTCGTGTCCATTTCTGCGGATATACGATCGGGCGCGCCGCGCGCGAGCGGCTGTGACCGGGGTGTCGGATCGTATATCCGCAGAAGGGGACGGTAGGGGCATCCGGATGCCTCTCCACAGCCCGCGAGGAAGGCTCAGCCTTCCCAGCTACAATCGCCGGGTGGAGTGGTGGATCTGGGTCGGCATCGCCGTGCTCGTCGTGGGCGGCATCGCCGTCGCGGTACGACGCGGATGGATCGACCTCTCCGACAAGACCCGCCGCGGTGGTGGCGGTGGTGGCGGGGTCATGATGATCGGCGACGAGGTGTTCGCGCCCCGTAAGCACGAGGCGCAGGCCGAGCTCGACCGCCAGAGCCGCCTGCCCGCACCCGCACCGCTGCCCGGCGACGGCGACAAGGGCATCGCGTTCGCCGCCGAGGACGTCGACGAGGATCACCCCGATCGATTCCGCGGGCGCATCCGGCTCGACGTCGATCGCGGCTGAGGGTCAGGCGCCGGCGGGGCGCCCGCGCTCCCGGATGCGGAACACGGGATGGTCGGCGGCGATGCGGGCGAAGGCTGCGAGCGGTGCCGACGGCTTCAACCCCAGGTGCGGGCGCGCGCCCGGCGCGACGGCGACGTAGCGGCGCAGGATCGGTGCCCGCTCGCCGACGGGCACCGGCTCGAGGTGCACCCGGATGTCGCGGCCGTGGCGACGCAGTACGGCGTCGCCACCTGCCGCCTCGACGTTGCGGACCCAGTTCGCCTCGGGCCCGAGCATCGACACCAGGTACTCCTCGTCACCGAGGTCGGCGACGGCGACGGGTACGGCGGCGACCTGACCGGTACGCCGACCCCGCACCTCCAGGACGGCGGTCTGGGCGGGAACCAGCACGCCCGCCGAGTACAGCGCGGTATCGATGCGGTTCCACCACCGCATCAGCGTTCCCGGCCGCCCGCCGCGGTACAGCGAGCGCTTGACCGCGCTCAGCCGTTCGACGGCCGCATCGACGAGTCGGCGTGCCGTGCGCGCAGCGGTCATCGGCGTTGCCGCCACAGATGCGCGACGGCCACCAGTCCGACTACGCACGGGATGACCTGCAACCAGGCCAGCACCGGGACGAGGCCGACATCGCCGGAGGTGTCGCGCACGGTGAGGCCCGCAAGCGCGATGCACACCGCGGTGAGGAACACCACCGTCGCGAGCCACGGCGCCCAGCGCGTGCCGCGCGCGGTCGCCCAGATGGTCGCGATCCAGGTGAGAACGCCGAGGCCGCCCACCACGGCCAGCACGACGAGGTAGATCGAGGTCGCCGTCCCGATCTCGTCGGTGCCGTACGACGGGTACGACGCCTGGATGTGGCCGGCGAGCATTCGTGTCGTGGCGTCGTCGACGAACGCCGCGACCGTGACGAGGATCGTCATCGCGAGCCCGCCCCACAGCGTGGCGAGGGCGGCTCGATTCGTGGTCGGTGCCGGCATGGGGGTGGTCGGCGCGTGGGCGGTCATCAATCTCCTTAGGTCTGACTTCAGACAGTGACTTTCTGTATGCGAGTCACTCTATGGCGACCGCACGTGAGTGTCAACCAGACAGTCACTTCCAGGCATGGTTATGATCGTCGTATGGCAGGACTCCGCGAGCAATGGCGCCGCACCGCCATGCGCAGCATTCAGGAACGGGCCCTCGACCTGTTCGACGAGCGGGGGTTCTCCGCCGTTACCATCGAGGAGATCGCGGCAGCCACCGGGGTGTCGCCGTCGTCGGTGTACCGATACTTCGGCACCAAGGAGGGGCTGGTCGTCGCCGACGAGTTCGACACGATGAGTCCGCAGGCGCTCGACGGCCTGCTCGATCCCGCGGATCCCATCGGCAGCCTGCTCGCGGCGGTCCGCCGCTACGAGTCGCCGCGAGCGGAACCCACCGGGGCCACCGGGCCCGAGGCGCCGCCGGCGTCCGAGCCGACCTCGTGGCGGAGAGTGCGCTACTTCATCACCGAGCCCTCGGTGCGCATGGCTGCGTTCGCATCACTCGATGCTGCGGCACGACGCATCGCGCCACTGCTGACCTCGACGAACGGCCTGAGTCCGTCGCAGGCTCGCGTCGCGGCCAACGCGATCGCGTTCGGCTACTTCGCGGCCCTCGAGTCGTGGTTCGACGACGGCGGAAGCCGCCCGATCGCGCACTACGTCGAGGAAGGACTGCGACCGCTGCGCAGCATCTGGCTGCGCGCTGAGCCGCTCAGCTGAGCGGCAGCGAGCCCGCGATCTCCGCACCCCACTGCCGCGCACGCTCGAGCTCGCCGTCGGCGATGGGCCCCGAGTAGCCGTGCACCCCGAACGTCTCGGGCTTGGCCGCGGGCCGGAACCCGAGCCCGACGAGCCGCTTCATCGCCTTCTTCGCGGCCGAGCCGGGCAGTCGCGGCGACACCGTCCGCGTGTCGAACGTCGCCACCGGCACCGCGCTCCCGGGCGACGACAGGCGCTCGATCCACTCCCGGATACCGCTCGCGGGAATCCGTGTGGCGCCCTGCTGCCGCGCCGACTCGCGGGTCGACGCGCTCGTCATCGAGAAGGCGTGCGTCGGTCCGCCGACGACCAGCAGGTCGACGTCGTTGTCGATCGCGGGCGGTGCGGATGCCGCATCCACGACCTCGACCGTCTCACCGCCGACGCCCGCAGCGATCTCGCGCGCGATCTGCTCGGTGTTTCCCCAGATGGACTCGTAGACCACCATGACTCGCATATCGGACCCCCTTTCCGCGCCACCCTACGCCGACCCCGCGGCGAGGTGAACCCGCTGGCAGACTGGAGCCGTGGCATCCGACGAACCCGACCGCATCATCCATGCGGACAACCTCGACGTGCTGCCGACGCTGCCCGACGGGTACTTCACGCTCGTCTACCTGGATCCGCCGTTCAACACGGGTCGCATGCAGGCGCGGCGGGCGACGCGTCACGTGCGGATCGCGGCGGCCACGTCGGGGCTCGGCGAGGTTGCCGACGACGATCAGGTGACGGATGCCCCGCGCCCCGCGGCATCCGGAACCATCACGGGGTTCCAGGGCCGCCAGTACACGCGCATCCGCGGAGACCTGTTGCGCTACGACGACCGCTTCGAGGACTACTGGGCGTTCCTCGAGCCACGGCTCACGGAGGCGTGGCGCGTGCTCGCCGATGACGGCACCCTCTACCTGCATCTCGACTACCGCGAGGCGCACTACGCGAAGGTGCTGCTCGACGCGCTGTTCGGGCGCGAGTGCTTCCTCAACGAGATCGTGTGGGCGTACGACTACGGCGCGAAGGCGAAGCGCAAATGGCCGACGAAGCACGACACGATCCTCGTGTACGTGAAGGACCCGGCCCGCTACTGGTTCGACTCCACCGCGGTCGACCGGGAGCCGTACATGGCGCCCGGCCTCGTGACGCCCGAGAAGGCCGAGCTCGGCAAGCTGCCGACCGATGTGTGGTGGCACACGATCGTCTCGCCGACAGGTCGCGAGAAGACGGGGTACCCGACGCAGAAGCCCGAGGGGATCCTGCGCCGTATCGTGCAGGCGTCGACGCGCGAGGGCGACTGGGTGCTCGACTTCTTCGCGGGGTCGGGCACCACGGGCGCGGTCGCGGCGACGCTCGGGCGGCACTTCGTGCTCGTCGACGCGAACGCCGAGGCGATCGAGGTGATGCGCGCCCGGTTCAAGGATGTCGCGGGCGTCGCGTTCGAGGAGTTGCGCACCGCGGGTTGAGGACGCGCCGGCGTCGAAGCCCCGCCTACGCCGACGCGCGCCGCACGAGCCGGGTCGGCATCAGGTTGCGGTGTGGCACGTCGGTCTCGCCCGCGAGCATGCGCAGGAGCAGGTCGGCCATCTCGAAGCCCATCTGCTCCGACGGCTGGTGCACGGTCGTGAGCGGAATCGCCGACGAGCTCGCGGCGGGGCTGTCGTCGAAGCCGACGACGGCGACGTCCTCGGGCACGCGGCGTCCGCGTTCGCGCAGCACCGACAGCGCGCCGGTCGCCATGAGGTCGCTCGCGACGAAGAGGGCGTCGAGGTCGGGCACCCGGTCGAGCAGGCGCCGGGTGGCGGCGACGGCGCTCGCGACCGACCAGTCGCCGGTCTCGACCGCTTCGGCGGGCAGCCTCGCCACCGACATCGCACGGCGGAATCCCTCGAGCCGGTCGACGCCCGCGGGCATGTCGAGCGGGCCCGTGATGGTGCCGATGCGGTGGCGGTTGATGGCAATGAGGTGCTCGGTGGCGGTCAGGCCCCCCTCGACGTTGTCGACGTCGACGTAGATCTCGTCGTCGGACTCGTGGGACGGCCGGCCGCCGAACACCATCGGCACCGAATCGAACGCCTCCCACAACGCGTCGTCCCCTTCGTGGTGCGACACCACGAGCGCGCCGTCCACCACCCCCGACCGCAGGTAGCGCAGGGCCTTCCGGCCGGGGTCGTTGCTCGCGACGAGCAGGTTGAGCAGGTACTCGCTCTCGTCGAGCCGCCGCGTGATGCCCTCCACGATGGCGGCGAAGTACGGGTCGCCGAAGAACCGCGCGGTGTCCTCGGGCACGACGAGCGCGATCGCCTGGGTCGTGCGACTCGCGAGCGAGCGGGCCGCGCGGTTGGGCACGTAGTTGAGCTTGGCGATCGCCGCGTTCACGGCCGTGACGACGTCGGGGCTCACCTTCGGCGACCCGTTCACGACGCGACTGACGGTCGCGCGCGAGACCTTCGCCTCGCGCGCGACCGCCTCGAGCGTCGGTGCGGCGGGCCGTGCGCGCACCCCACCCCGTTGCATGTCCGTCAGTCTATTTCGGTCGCGGGCAGGCCGCGCTCGCGGATGACGCGCTGGTACGCCCGCCCGCTGTCCTTCACGGTTCGCTCCTGCGTGTCGTAGTCGACCCGCACGAGCCCGAACCGCTTGTCGTAGCCCCACGCCCATTCGAAGTTGTCGAGGATCGACCAGTAGAAGTAGCCGTGCACGGGCGTTCCCTCGTCGATGGCGTCGAGGATCGACGACAGGTGGGCGAGCAGGAACGCCGTTCGCTCGGCATCGTGCACGACGCCATCCGCCGATACCTCGTCGTCGTAGGCGGCGCCGTTCTCAGTGACGAAGAGGCGCACGCCGGCCGGGCCCGAGTACTCGCGGTGCACGCGCCCGAGCAGCTCCCGCAGCCCGTCGGGCTCGACCTCCCAGCCCATCACGGTCCGCGGCAGCCCCTGGGAGTGGAAGTGCACGCCGTCGGCGGCGGGGTACGGCGAACGCGTCGGCCGCGCCGTGGGCGCCTCCCCGCCGTGCGGTCGCGCAGATGGCTGCGAGCTCACGAACTCGCCGTGGTAGTAGTTCACGCCGAGCGCGTCGATGGGCGTCGAGATGATCTCGAGGTCGCCGGGCTTGATGACATCGCGCAGGCCCAGGTGTCCGACATCCGCCAGCAGGTCGCCCGCGTAGTGCCCGCGGAAGATCGGGTCGAGGAAGACCCGGTTGAACTGGCCGTCGATGCGGCGGGCGGCGTCGAGGTCGCCGGGGCTCGTCGGGTCCACGGGCCGAGCCACGGTCAGGTTGAGGGTGATGCCGAGATCGAGCGACGCGTCGCGTTCGCGCAGCGCCTGCACCGCGAGGCCGTGGCCGAGCATCAGGTGGTGCGCCGCCGCGAGGCCTGCCGCGACATCCTGCCGCCCCGGCGCGTGAGCACCGCCCGTGTAGCTCAGGAACGACGAGCACCACGGCTCGTTGAGGGTCGTCCAGATCTTCACCCGGTCGCCGAGCGTGTCGTGCATGGTGAGCGCGTAGTCGCGGAAGCGGAACGCCGTGTCGCGGTTCGCCCACCCGCCCTGCTCCTCGAGGGCCTGCGGCAGGTCCCAGTGGTAGAGCGTGAGCCACGGCGTGATGCCCGCCCCGAGCAGCTCGTCGACGAGACGCGAGTAGAAGTCGACGCCCTTCGAGTTCACGGGCCCGCCGTCGGGGCGCACGCGAGCCCACGAGGTGGAGAAGCGGTACGCGTTGAGACCGAGCTCGCGCATGAGCGAAACGTCGTCGCGGTAGCGGTGGTAGTGGTCGCACGCGACGTCGCCGTTGTCGGCGTTGATCACGGCGCCCGGCACCCGGCTGAACGCGTCCCAGATGGAGTCGGTGCGTCCGTCCTCGTGGGCGGCGCCCTCGATCTGGTAGGCCGCGGCGGCCGCGCCGAGGAGGAAGCCCTCGGGGAAGCGCCGGATGGCGGGGGTCGTGGTTGCGGGTTCGACGATGGTCATCCCTTGACGGCTCCTTGCATGATTCCTGAGACGAGCTGCTTGCCGGCGAAGACGAACAGCAGGAGGAGGGGAATGGTCGACAGCAGCACGCCGGCGAGCACGATCGAGAAGTCCACGAAGTGGTTCGACTGCAGCAACGACAGCGCGACGGGCAGCGTCGGGTTGCTGCGGTCGAGCACGATGAACGGCCAGAAGAAGTTGTTCCAGGCCGTGACGAAGGTGAAGAGGCCCAGCATCGCGGCGGCGGGGCGGGCGGCGACCACGCCGATGGTCCAGAACGTGCGGATCATGGATGCGCCGTCGACGCGGGCGGCCTCGATGAGCTCGTCGGGCACCGACTGGCGCAGGTACTGCGTCATCCAGAACACCCCGAACGCGCTCGTGATCGACGGGATGATGATCGCGCCGATGTGGCCGGTCCAGCCGAGGTCGGCGAACAGGATGTACAGCGGCACCACGCCGAGCTGCATGGGCACCGCCATCGTCGCGACGACGAACACCAGAAGCGGCTTCGACCCCGGGAACCGCAGCTTCGAGAACGCCCAGCCCGCGAGGGTCGAGGTGACGACGACGGATGCCGCGATCAGCGCCGAGCTGACGATCGAGTTCCACAGCGCCGGCCAGAAGTTCACGGCCGGGTCGTTCACGACCGTCGCCGCGTTGGCGAGGAAGTTGCCGCCCGGGATCCACGACATGTCCGGGTCGTTGATGGTCGACGAGTCGCCCGAACCGATGAGGAGCGACCAGTAGAAGGGGAACAGCGAGCCGATGAGCACCACGCCGAGTCCCACGTAGACCCAGAGGCCGGCGCGCACGCCGCGGATGTGGGTGGTGCGGGTGCCCCGACGGGAACCGCGTCGTCGGGGCATCCGCTCGGCCGCGTCAGCTGCGGCCACCGTGGCGGAGGTCGTGGCCGGGGGAGTGTCGAGTGCGGTCATGGCTATCGCCGCCCTTCGTCGCGCACGAGTTTCCTCGTGACGAGCAGGTTGATGAGTCCGATGAGCAGGATGATGAGGAAGAGGATCCAGGCGAGCGCGGCTGCGCGGCCGAAGTTCCACTGGCCCCAGCCGATGTCGTAGAGGTAGAGGGTGATGGTGAGCCACTGCTGCCCGGCGCCGCCGCGACCGAACTGGTCGTACATGCGCGGCTCGTCGAAGATCTGCAGGCCGCCGATGGTCGAGGTGATGATCACGAAGATCAGCGTCGGCTTCAGCGACGGCAGCGTGATGCTGAGGAACTGGCGCACGGGGCCGGCCCCATCGACGGTCGCGGCCTCGTAGAAGTCGCGGGGGATCGCCTGCATGGCGGCGAGCAGGATCAGCGTGTTGTACCCCGTCCAACGGAAGTTCACCATGGTCGCGATCGCGATGTGGCTCCAGAACGGGTCCTTGTGCCATGGGATCGGCTCCATGCCGAGGTTCGTGATCACGTTGTTCACGAGGCCGTGGTTGTCGCCGAACATGTTGCTGAAGATGAGCGCGACGGCGACGGGCGCCATGACGAACGGCACGAGCACGCCCATGCGCCAGAAGGTCTTGGCGCGGATGTTGCGGTCGAGCATCGCGGCGATGAACACCGCGGCGACCAGCTGCGGCACGCTCGAGAGCACGAAGATGCTGAAGGTGTTGCGAAGCGCCGTCCAGAACTGCGGCTGGCCGAGGATCCAGAGGTACTGGTCGAACCCGATGAACTCCCCCGAGTTGCGGACGAGGTCCCAGTCCATGAACGAGATCACGGCGGTGAACGCGATCGGGAACAGGCCGACGATCGCGAACATGATGAAGAACGGCGAGATGTAGAGGTATGGGGAGACCTTGAGGTCCCAGCGGCTGAGGCGCTGGCTGAACGAGATGACGCGCGGCGCCTGCGGCGGGCGGCTCGTCGGTGGCGCCGTCGGGCGCGTCGCGGTGGCGGTCACGGATGCTCCTGGGTTCGCGTCGGGTCGGATGACTCGGAGTGAGCGTGCGGGCCGCGCTGGGGGCGCGGCCCGCACGATCGGATCAGAAGGCGCCGACCTCGGTGACCCAGGTGTTCCAGGCGGTCTTCTGGTCCTCGACGCCATCGAAGACACGGGTGATCGCGTTCTGGAGCGCGTCGTGGAACTGGAAGAACTTCGGCCCCTTGAAGGTGGCAACCGTCACGGCCTCGGCACGGGCGATGCCGATCTCACCGGTGGGGGCGTTGTTGAAGTACTCGTTCGTGAAGCCGGTGAGGTCCTCGTTCTCGTACGCCTCGGACTGGCTCGGGAAGGTGCCCGCGTTGGCGAACGCCTTGACCTGCTGCTCGGGGGCGGTCAGCCAGTCGGCGAGCTTGAGCGCCTCGTCGACGTGCTTGCCGTTCGCGGGCACCGTCAGGTAGGAGCCACCCCAGTTGCCTCCGCCGCCGGGGAAGACGTCGGCGATGTCCCAGCCGGTGACCGCGGGGGCGTTGCCCGAGATGACGCCGTGCATCCAGCCGGGGCAGAGCATGGCGGCGAACTCGCCGTTGGCCATCGAGGCGAACCAGTCGTCGCTCCACTGGCCGGCGTACGCCGAGATCGGCACGGCACGCTCGACGACCGTGTTGTAGGCGTCCTCGATGTCGGCGTTCTCGGTGGCGACGATGGTGCCGTCGGGCTCCTCGTACGCGGTGTCGAGCTGGTTCACGATGCCCTGGAGCACGGAGTTGGCCGAGTCGATGAAGGGCTTGCCGGTAGCCGCCTTGTACTGGTCGGCGACGCTGAAGAAGGTGTCCCAGTCGCCCTCGAGCAGGGCGGCGACCTCGGCGCGGTCGGTCGGGAGGCCCGCCGCCGCGAACAGGTCGGAGCGGTAGCAGACGCCCTGCGGGCCGATGTCGGTGCCGAAGCCGACGAGGCGACCATCGGCATCGGTGGCGGCGGCCTCCTTCCAGTCGAGCCAGCGGCCCTCGGCGCTGTCGGGCACCTCGGCGAGCAGGTCGGAGTACTCCATGGCCTCGGTGAACCAGTCGACCTCGACGGCCTCGATGTCGGCGAGGCCCTCCTTGCCGAGCTTCTGGAAGTAGTTCGCGCGGGCGTCGTTCGAGGTGGCGGCCCGGTTGTGCACGATGGTGATGTTCGGGTTCTCGTCCATGTACTCCTGCAGGAGCTCGTCGGAGTAGCCGAAGTCGTTGAACGTGGCGATGGACAGTTCGATCTTGCCGCCGTCCTCGGCGTCGGCGTCCGCCGACGGCGCGCAGCCGCTGGCGAGGAGGGCGATGGATGCGGCGCCGGCTACTGCCGCGATCGCCGTGGTGCGTCGTGAAAGTTTCACGGTCACTCCCTTGTGTGCGTGGTGTCGGAATGGTCACGTGAGGACGCGCTCCATCCGGTTGGTGAGAGCGCTCTCACGATGCAGGGCGATGCTAGCCGGGCATGATCGGCGCTGTCAAGAGAGCGCTCTCACGGATTCTCGGTGGCGATGCCCTGGCCAGCTGTCGCGAGCCCGACCATCCCGCCGGGCTCGGGCTGGTATCGTCCTGCTGCCCCTCAGGATGGTCCGGCGTACACTCGTACGGTGTCCGCGAGCGAGCGTCGAGATCCCTCCGATCGCGTGAGGCAGAACCGCCGCCTCGCGATCGCGATCTCGTTGAGCCTCGTGCTCGTCGCCGTCAGCGCGGTGGTGGTCGGCATGGTCGCGGGCGCCTCACCCGAAGACCGCGCCGCCGACGCGGCCACGGAGACGCCGACCGTGCGCCCCGAGCCATCCGCCCCGAGTCCGCCGCCGGTCACGATCGACACCTTCGATCGCAACGCCCGCTCGATCGACGATCCGGCGAGCATCTGGGTCGTCGTCAACAAGCTGCGTCCGCTCGATCCCCAGGACTACGAGCCCGAGGACCTCGTCGAAGTGCCGGTGGAGTACACGAACGAGCCGCTGCTGCGGCAGGAGGCGTCCGACGCGGTGGTCG
Source organism: Agromyces sp. NPDC052230 (assembly GCF_040679595.1). NCBI lineage: Bacteria > Bacillati > Actinomycetota > Actinomycetes > Micrococcales > Microbacteriaceae > Agromyces > Agromyces sp. NPDC052230. Next base: position 1,022,539 of record NZ_JBFAVC010000001.1, read on the forward strand.
CGATGTTCCAGGCCGCGCTCGACGAGGCCGACCTCGAGCTCGCCTCCAACAGCGCCTACCGGTCGTACTCGGCACAGGAGAACGTCTACGACGGCGACGACCTCACGACCGCGCGCCCCGGGTTCAGCGAGCACCAGACGGGCCTCACCATCGACATCGGTCCGCTGTCGGGGGAGTGCTCGCTCGAGGAGTGCTTCGGCGACACGCCCGAGGGCATCTGGCTGCGTGACAACGCCTGGCGATTCGGGTTCATCCTCCGCTACCCCGCAGACCAGACCCCGGTCACCGGGTACTCGTTCGAACCGTGGCACTTCCGGTACGTCGGCACCGAACTCGCCGCCGAGATGCGTGAGACCGGTGTGACCACGCTCGAGCAGTTCTTCGGCCTTCCTCCAGCACCCGACTACGAGTGATGCGATGACCGAGCAGAGGGTACAGCAGGGGGCGAGAACCGAACGGGTTCCCCGGCGCGGCGTCTCGCTCGCGGTGCTCATCGTCAACCAGCTGCTCGCCGGTGTCGGCGTGGCATCCGGAATCACGGTCGCCGCCCTCCTCGTGGCGGACCTCACCGACGTGGAGGCCCTCGGCGGACTCGCGCAGTCCGCGAGCGTGCTCGGCGCGGCGATCGTCGCCGTGCCGCTGGCGCGCCTGGCCGTTTGGGCCGGACGCCACGTGGCCCTCGCGACCGGGTACGCGTGCGCGCTCGCGGGCGCGGTGCTCATCGTGGTCGCCGCGACGACCGGGTGGGTGCCGCTCGTGTTCCTCGGGCTCGCGGCGTTCGGCGCCGGTGCGGCATCGGGCCTGCAGGCGCGGTTCGCAGCCACCGAGGTCGCCGCGCCCGGCTTCGAGGCACGGGCCATGTCGCTCGTGCTGTGGGCGACGACGCTCGGCTCGGTCACCGGTCCGCTCCTCGCGGACCTCGGCGAGGGCGTCGGAGCACTGCTCGGACTGCCGCAACTCGTGGGGTCATTCCTGTTCTCGGGCACGGCGTTCGCGCTGTCGACCGTGCTGGTCGGCACGCTGCTCCGGATGCCGCCGGCCGGGCACCTCGCCACCGACGAGCCCGTCGAGGCGATCGAGCCCGAGAATGCGGTGAGTGTCGACGGCGCCGTCGCGCAGGCCGCTCCCGACGCGCCTCCGGCCGACGGCGCCGCACCCGCGGCGGGCACCGCGCCTCGGCCCGCGGCCGCCCCCGCTGCCCGCGTCGGCGCGTGGCAGGCGCTCCGCACGGCCGTGCGGAACCCGACCGCACTCCTTGCGATCCTCGCCATCGTGTGCTCGCACACCGTCATGGTCGGCGTGATGGTCATGACGCCCATCCACATGACCCAGCACGGAGGTTCGCTGACCTTCGTCGGCATCGTCATCAGCATCCACATCCTCGGCATGTACGGAGCGAGCCCGATCATGGGCTGGCTCGTCGATCGCATCGGCTCGACGCGCGTCATCGGCATCGGCGTCGTGATCCTCCTGACCGCCACGACCATCGGCATCCTCGCGCCCGGTGACGACGTGCTGCTCCTGCCGCTCGCGCTCGGGCTGCTCGGGCTGGGCTGGTCGGCCGGGCTCATCGGAGGGTCCACGCTCCTCACGACCACGGTCGACGAGCGCCTTCGGGTGCCGCTGCAGGGAGCGACGGATGCCGCGATGAACGTGGCCGCCGCGGCATCCGCTGCGCTCTCGGGGCTCGTGCTCGGAATCGGCGGATTCCCCGGCGTCAACGTCGTGGCGATCATCGTGCTCGTGCCGCTCGTCGTCGCCGGGCTGCGGCTCACCATGGCCGGCCGTCGGGCGCCTGCCTGACCTTGCGCGCGTATCGGCGCCCGGCCTGGGCGTGAACGCGCTCTCACGGTCCTCCCAGCCACCGCGAGGGAACCTCACAAACTGGCGTGATGAGCTTCCCTGTCCCCCTTTCTGCCGACACGGAATCCCCTCACTGTGCCTGAAACCCCCGAATTCCCTGACCTTCCCCTGCGCCGACGCTCCACGTTCCTCATCCCCCGACGCCGATCCGAAGAGTCCTCGCCGACCTCCGCGGCTGAGTCCGCCCCGTTGGACGAGGCCGCCGCTGCCATCGTGGCCGATGCGGTGGGCGAGCACTCCCAGCCGCCCTCGTCGGCGCAGCCACGGCATCCGCGCCACCGTGCCGAGCGGGTGCGCAACCGTCGGCCCGGTGTGCGCCGAAGCGTGGCCCTCGGCTCTGCCGCCATGATGGTCGGTCTCGGCGCGTTCGGCGCCGTCGCGGCATCCGCCGAGGACCACCGCCGTGCGGTGGGAACGACGACGACCGCCGCCGCCCCGGCATCCGCAGCTCCCAGTACCTCGAGTGCGGCCGCGGCCGACACCATCGACGCCAGCGAGGTCGATGGCGCACCCGTCGTGACGAGCGACCTGTCGGTCGCCGCAGCGCCCTTCACGGGCGGCACGCAGGTCACGGTCACGGGTGAGCAGCTCGATGAGGTGGCGTCGGTCGTGGTCGGCGGCACGCCCGCGACGATCGTCGCGGCCGACGCCGGGCAGCTGACCTTCGCGGTGCCGGCCGTTGCCGACGCGGCGCTCGGCACGGCCGCCGAGGTGCAGTTCGCGGATGCCGCGGGCCAGCCCGTCGAGGCCGAAGCCCCGGCCACCGTGGTCGCTGCCGGCACCTCCGTGGTGCAGCCGCTCGACGGCGCACTCACCGGCGCGTCGGAGCCCGAGATCCCCACGGAACCCCGCACGCTGACGCTCACCTACACGAGCGACCCCGGCATCGACGCCCAGGTGGCGTACGTGCTCACCTACTGGAGCAGCTACAACTCGGCCGTGTATCCCGTCATCACCGGGTACGACTGCGCGAACTTCGCGAGCCAGTCGCTCCTCGCGCGGGGCTGGGCGATGGACGCGGGCTGGTACCTCGATCTCGGAACCGGCGCGATGTCGCCCAGCTGGTCGAGCTCCACGGCCCTGCGTGATTACCTGTACACGCGCACCGACCGCGCCAGCGAGCTCGGCGATGCGCAGCGCGACCTCGTGAAGGTCGGCGACATCGCCCAGTTCGACTGGGACGCGTCGGGCGACCGCGACCACACCGCGGTCGTGACCCGCGTCGAGCACACCGTGACGGGCACCAAGGTCTGGGTCGGCGGGCACACCAAGGACGCCGATTACTGGGACGTCGACACGGCGCTCGCCACGGGCGGCGGTGCGGTCACGTACTTCTCGATCCGCTGACCCCGCCCAGATGTTGACGGGGCGGTCGCACCACGACGTGGGGGAACTTCCAAGCTTCCCACGTATCATCCACACCACTCGGACTGTTGCGGCGGGGGAGCCGTGAGACCGACGGGGGGGACCACGTGGGAGTACAGACCGCACTCGATGCCGTCTCGGCTGCGCCATCCATCGTCGACGCCATGCGTCTCGCCGACGACCTGGCCTTCGAGGCCGGTCGCGACTCAGGGGTCCGTACGCTCCGGGTGCTCGGCCAGGCGCTCCGCGGCGACGACGAGATCGCCGCGATCGCCGCGACCCACGCCCTCGCCGAGGTGTTCGACCGCGAAGCCGGGCGGATGCTCGCCGACCTGCTGTCCGATGAGCGCGACTTCCTCCGTGAACACGCGGCCTGGGCCCTCGGCTCCGGCCTTCCGCGCGCCGACGCGATGGGCGCACTCCTCGGCATGGTGGTGGATGGCGGATTCACCGGCATGCTGGCGCAGCACACCCTCGAGCGTTGGTCCGGGGCGATGGCCGAGCAACTCGTCGTCGGCGTGGAAGGCGCGCTCCTCGGCGTAGCCGCACCCGAGGCGCGGGCGCGGCTCGTCGAGACCCTCGGACTCGTGCGGCACTCACTCGCGACCGCACCGCTGCTTCGCCTGGCTGCGGATGCCGCCGAAGCCGACGTGGTTCGGATGGCCGCGATCTCGGCGATCGGACAACGTCCGCCCGACGAGCGCGTCGTCGACCTGCTCGAAAAGGCGGCGGCCGGCCACGATCTCCTCGGCGACATCGCACGTCTTGCGCTCGTCGATCTCGCCGGGCCGCGCCGGCCCGCGCTCGATCGGGCCTCGGGACTCACGATTGCCCAGCTCTTCCTGCACGCCGACATCGATCCGCTGTTGAGTTCCGCAGGGTCGGGTGACAACGGCGGCATCGCGACGCTCCTCGTGCGACTGGGAGACGCGCTCGTGCGCGACGGGGCGACCGGGGTGGATCGGGTCATCACCCTGTCGCGCGGGTCGGTGCTCGAGGCCACCGCCGACCTCGAGGCGATCCGCGATTCCGAGCGCGGGCACGCCTACGGACGCATTCCGCTCCTCCGCGATCCGATGCCGTCGGCCGCAGCGTGGCCGCTGCGGGTGGTGACGCGCCGCGGCATCCGGCGAATTCTCCGTGCGGCCGGGCGTGTCGACCTGCTGCACCTGCGGATGGCCGATGTGGGCAGCCTGGCGGCGGCGGATGTCGCGCGAGAGCTCGGGATCCCGGTCGTCTTCACGGTCGCCCCCGACCCGCACGCGGTCATCGAATCGCTGGATCGGTCGGGCGCCCTGACTCGGGAGTCGTTCGGCCGGATCGACGTCGGCGAGCACTTCTGGTTCCGCACGCGTCTCGTGCAGAACCTCGCAGCGAACTCCGCGCATACGGTGTTCTTCCCGAGACCGCGCCTCGAGGAGGACATGCAGCGCCTCGTCGGCATCGATCTCACCTCGCATGCCGAGCGTCACACGATCGTCCCCGAGGGCGTCGACCTCGACACCATCGATGCGGCGCTCGCCGAGGCCTCGGCGCACGCACGTGGTGCCGAGCCCGGACCGGCGCTGCGCGAGCTGCGCGGCCTGGTCGAATCGCTCGCGCCCGATCGTCGTGGGCTTCCCCTGATCGTGAGCGTCGGACGACTGCACCGCGTGAAGGGCATGGCAGCCCTCGTCGACGCGTGGTCGCGCGAACCGCTCGCCCGACGCGCCAACCTGCTCGTGATCGGAGGCGACGTCGACCGGCCGTCTCTCGACGAGCGCGAGCAACTCGACCTCATCGAGGCCCTCGTCCCCGCGGCCGAGCGGACACGGGCGGGGCTGCTGCTGCCTGGACATCGGGCCAACGACATCGCCGCGCGCTGGATCGCGGCGGTGCGGTTCGGGCTGCCTGGTCTCACCGCGCCGGGCGGCGTCTACGCGTGCGCCAGCATCAAGGAGGAGTTCGGGATCGCGCTGGTCGAGGCGATGGCGACCGGGCTCTTCGTGGTGGCCCCCGACGGCGGCGGGCCGGCCACGTACGTCGAGCACGGGGCGACCGGACTGCTCGCGGAGACCTGGGATGTCGCCCGATTGCATGAGGCACTCGTCGAGGCGGTGTCGGCCGCAGCCTCCGTGCCCGACGATGCCCGGGCCGATCGGTCACGGGCGATGGTGCGCGACCGTTTCACGATCCAGCGCATGTCGGCCGCCCTCGGCGAGGTGTACAGCGGGGTCGCGCTCGACGAGGCCGCCCTGCGCGAACAGGTCGACGTCGTCCGATGACCCTGCTCGTCATCAGCCCCGACTACGCCTCGCACCTGCTGCCCCTCGCGACGCTCGCGACGGCGTGGCGAGAGCGGGGCGAGCGCGTGGTGGTCGCCAGTGGGCCGGCGACGGCCGACCTCGTCGCGCGCTTCGGCTTCGAACGCCGCGACCTCCGACTCGGCCGCGGCTCCAACCCGGGGGTCATCACCGTGGAGCAGCAGCAGGCCGAGGAGCGCGATTCCCTGTTGGGGTTCTTCGAGGCGACCCGCCGGGGCGCCGTGCCGACGCTGACGTATCAGGCCGAGGAGCGGCTCACCGACCTGATGTGGCGACCCGTCGAGGCCGCGCGATCGACGCAGCGCATCGTCGACGAGGTCTCGCCCGACGAGATCATCGTGGATCACCTCGCCTTCAGTGCACGCCTGGGTCTCCTCACCGCGGGGATCCCGTACGGCGACGTCGTGCTCGGGCATCCGTCGGCACTCCCCATCGGCAGCGAGGTGTACGGATACCCGCCGGCGTGGCCCCAGGCGTTCCATCCCCGTGGCGACGAGCTCGAGGAGCTGCTCCGACTGTGCGAGCGGGTGTCGGCGCGCTTCACCGGGGAATGGAACCGCGGCGCGCGACAGCTCCGGCCAGAAATGCCGTCGAGCACCGACGCGTTCGCCGAGCACGGTCCCGTCGTGCTCTACAACTACCCCGAGGAACTCGTCGACGAGGGGCGCCGGGCCCTCCTGCCGCCGCACCGCTTCCTCGGCTCGACCCGACGCGCCGAGCCCGTCGACGCGCAGGTCGAGGACTGGCTGTCCGCATCCGGCCCGTTCGTCTACATGAGTTTCGGGAGCTTCCTCTCGGTTCGCGGCGATGTGCTCCGGCGAGCAGCCGACGCGCTCCGTGCGCTCGACGTGCGTGCGGCGATCGCGACGGGGTCGACGGATGCCGCGGAGCTCGGGGAGCTTCCCGCCGGCTGGCTGGTGCGCGACTATCTGCCGCAGGTGCGACTGCTCCGCGCCGCCGCCGCCGCCGTGACGCACGGCGGCAACAACTCGGTGACCGAGGCGCTCGGGTCGGGGGTGCCGCTGGTCGTACTGCCGTTCTCGACCGACCAGTTCGCGGGTGCCGCCGCCGTCGAGCGGAGCGGCTTCGGCGTCGCGCTCGATCCGAATGCGGCATCCGTCGACGATCTCGCGAGCGCCATCGGGCAGGTGCTCGGGCTCGACGCCGAGACGAGGGCCGGGCTGGATGCCATGGCGGCCCGTCAGGCGGCGACGCCGGGACCGGAGCTGGCGTTCGCCGCCCTCAGGGCCCGACCCTCCGCGACGAGTTCGGCCATCGCCGCGGCGTCGCCCGCGGCGTCGCGATAGCGCTGCATGAGTTCGGCATTCCGCTCGTACTGCTCGCCGGCCCGGGTCTCGACCGCGTGATCGAGCGCGTACACCCGTCCTTCATGCCGCTGTGGCAGTGCTCCGAGCAGGGTCTCGTGGGCGAGATACCACGCGGCGTCCTCGAAGCCCCAGCCGCGGAACCGTTCGTCCTGCCCGCCGTGCGCTTCCCACGTGCGCCGCGTGGTGACGTACACCCCCGAGCAGGCGCGATGGACGACCTCGTGGGTGCAGTCCTGCGGGGCGATGCCCTCGGCGAACTGCGCCGAGCCCTCGGGGCCGAGCCAGTGGTAGACGGTGTACGGAAGCTGCACGCGTCCGCTCTCGGGCGCCGCGACGACGGCGGCACGGAGCGGCCCGGGCTCGGGCAGCGTGTCGGCATCGTTGATCACGATGACGTCGTCGGGGTCCGCGAGCCTGGACACCGCGAGGTTGCGGGTGCGGGCGAGCGCGAACACCTCGTCGTCGGTGTCGAGGGTCTGCACGGCGAACTCGGGCAGGTGCCGTTCGTACCAGGAGACGACCCGTTCGAACGCGTCCATCCGCGACGGCGCGGGGCGCCACGGGATCACCACGAGGCCGGCCGAGCTGCCATGCGCTGCGTCTGCGGAACTCACCCCGCCCCCAGTGCCTCGTTCACGACGACCTTCGCCTCGGCCTGCACCTTCGCCAGGTGCTCCGGTCCCTTGAACGACTCGGCGTAGATCTTGTAGACGTCCTCGGTGCCGCTCGGGCGGGCCGCGAACCACGCATCCGCGGTCGCGACCTTCACGCCGCCGATGGCCGCGTCGTTGCCGGGCGCGTGCGAGAGCTTCGCCGTGATCGGCTCGCCCGCGAGCTCGGTCGCCCCGATCTCGTCAGCCGTGAGCTTGCCGAGCGCCGCCTTCTGCGCGGGGGTGGCCGCGGCATCCGTTCGCTCGTAGGCCGGGTCGCCGAATCGCTCGACGAGTTCCCCGTAGAGCTCCGACGGCGACCTGCCCGTGACCGCGCGGATCTCGGAGGCGAGCAGGCACAGCAGGATGCCGTCCTTGTCCGTCGTCCAGACGCTGCCGTCGAACCGCAGGAACGACGCCCCCGCGCTCTCCTCGCCGCCGAACCCGACCGAGCCGTCGATGAGTCCGGGCACGAACCACTTGAATCCGACCGGAACCTCCCAGAGCCGCCGCCCGAGGTGATCGGCGACCCGGTCGATCATCGAGCTCGAGACCAGGGTCTTGCCGATCGCGGCATCCGCCCGCCAGTCGGGACGATGCGCGAACAGGTACTCGATCGCCACCGCCAGATAGTGGTTGGGGTTCATGAGTCCGCCGTCGGGCGTCACGATGCCGTGGCGGTCGGCGTCGGCGTCGTTCCCCGTGAGGATGTCGTAGTCGCCGGCGCGGGTGAGCACCGAGGCCATGGCGTGGCGACTCGAGGGGTCCATGCGGATCTTCCCGTCCCAGTCGAGCGTCATGAACGACCAGGTCGGGTCGACGAGCTCGTTCACGACGGTGAGGTCGAGGTCGTAGCGGTCGCGGATCGCGTCCCAGTAGTGCACGGATGCCCCACCCAGCGGGTCGGCACCGATGCGGATCTTCGACCGGCGGATCGCCTCGAAGTCGATGATGTGCTCGAGGTCGGCAACGTACTCACCGCGGAAGTCGTACGTCTCGACACCGCTCGGCTCGGCTTGGTTGACCTCTCGGAGGCCGCCGGCGATGAGGTCGTTCGCCCGGTTCGCGATCCAGCTCGTGGCATCCGAATCGGCCGGTCCGCCGTGCGGGGGGTTGTACTTGATGCCGCCGTCCTGCGGCGGGTTGTGGCTCGGCGTGATGATGATGCCGTCGGCCTCGCCCTCGGCGCGCTTGGCCGGGTCGTTGTTCCACGTCAGGATGGCGTGGCTCAGGGCCGGCGTCGGCACGTAGTCGTCGAACTCGTCGGCGAGCGCGCGCACGCCGTTGCCGACGAGCACCTCGAGCGCGGTGGTGAGTGCCGGCGCGCTGATGCCGTGCGTGTCGGCGCCGATGAAGAGCGGCCCCGTGATGCCCTGCTCAGTGCGGTAGTCGACGACGGCCTGGGTGACGGCGAGGATGTGGTCCTCGTTGAAGCTCGTCGTGAACGACGAACCGCGGTGCCCCGAGGTGCCGAACACGACCCGCTGCTCGGGCACCGACGCATCCGGTTTCCGCTCGTAATAGGCCCTGACGAGGGCCTCCACGTCGATGAGGTCGGACTCGGTCGCCGGGGTTCCCGCTCGCTCGTGCATGTGCTCCAGTCTGCCCCGCCCGCGCCCACGCTTCCACAATTCAGGAAGGTGCGCGCGATTCGTGGAACCCCGTGTTCACAATTCAGGAAAACGGGGCGCTCAGACCGAGGAGACCCAGTCCAGAATTCAGGACCGCTCGACCCATGCCACGTGGTCACGAGGAAGATCGGAAGGGGAGACGGCGCTGACTCCCGCCGCCTTCCTGAATACTGAAATCTGCGCTCCTGAATGCTGCACAACCGCGTTCCTGAATTCCGAACAGTGATCAGAGGAGCGCGCGCACTCCGGTCGCGATCGTGTAGATCAGGAGACCGGCCAGCGCACCCACGACGGTGCCGTTGATGCGGATGAACTGCAGGTCGCGCCCCACCTGCAGCTCGAGCTTCTCGGTGGTCTCGCGCGGATCCCAGCGCTCGACGGTCTCGGTGATCACCCCGGCGATCTCGTGCCGGTAGCTGCGCACGAGGTACTCCGCGGCATCCGTCACCCACTCATCGACCTTGGCAGCGAGCTCCTCGTCGATCGTGAGTCGCGTGCCGACCTCGATGACCGCCTGACGCAGGCCCTGGCGCAGCTCGCTCTCGGGATCGGCGAGCGCGGTCTCGAGGGTCGCCTTGATGCTCGCCCACGCCTCGCCGGCGAACTCGCGCACGCGGGGGCTCTCGAGCAGATCGGCCTTCAGCTGCTCGACGCGCGCGATCATCTCGGGGTCGTTCTGCAGGTCGTCGGTGAGATCGGTGAGCCATTCGTCGATGGCGTCGCGCAGCGGATGCCCCGGATCCTCGCGCACGGCCCGGACGAACGCGAGCACCTCGCGGTACGCGCGATCGTCGACGATGCCACCGACGAAGCCGGGCACCCACCTCGGCAGGCGGGCGGAGACCATGTTGCCGAAGGACTCGGGGTGCGCCTCGAGCCATGCCTCGGCCTTCTCGAACACCACCTCGATCGCCGCGCGATGCTGTCCGGCAGCGACGAGCCGAGTGCCGATGCGCCCGATCGCCGGCGACCACTCGGGCTCGAAGAGGTGGCGGCGCGCGAGCTTGTCGATGACGTCCTCGACGTCGTCATCGCCGAGCAACGCCAGGATGCTGCGGCCGGCCACCGCGGTCTCGGCCGTGAGCCGGTCGGCGTGCGGGGGAGTCGTCAGCCATTCGCCGAGCCGCCGGCCGATCCGCATCGATCGGAGCTTGCCGAGCACGACCTCGTCGGAGAGGAACTCGTTCTCGACGAAGGCGCCGAGGGTCGCACCGATCTCGTTCTTGCGCCGCGGGATGATTGCGGTGTGCGGGATCGGGATGCCGAGCGGATGCCGGAACAACGCGGTCACCGCGAACCAGTCGGCGATCGCGCCGACCATCGCGCCTTCGGATGCGGCACGCACGTACGCGAGCCACGGGATCTCCTCCTGCAGGGCGAATGAAACCGCGAACACGACCGCCGCTGCCACCAACAGCCCGAGCGCGACGCGCTTCATGCGCAGCAGTGCGGCCAGCCGCTCGGCGTCGGTCGGCAGCGCCTTGTGCTCGGCGCCCGGCATCGCCGTCACTGGGGTGTCCATGTCCACCCGCCCTTCTCAGGAAGTCCTGCGAGTTAACGCAGTTTCTCAGGAGTACACGCCGCAGGCTGGCAGGTTCGGTCGAATAACTCCTGAGAGGGGCGGGGACGGCTCGCCGCCGGCGCGGTGGCTAGGCTGGCCTGCATGACGGATGCCGCTCCCACGCCCCCTGCGGAGACCTACTCCTACCTGGGTCCGGCCGGCACCTTCACCGAGGCCGCACTCAAGCAGGTGCCCGAGGCAGCGGGCAAGCACTGGCGCTCGGTGAACAACGTCGGCGAGGCATTGGCGGATGTCACGAGCGGCCGTTCGGTCGCGGCCATGATCGCCATCGAGAACTCCGTCGAGGGCGGCGTCTCGGCCACGCAGGACGCGCTCGCCACGGTGCCCGGCCTGCGGATCCTGGGCGAGTACCTCGTTCCCGTGAACTTCGTGCTCGTCGCCCGGCCGGGCACGCGGTTGTCCGACGTCCGCGTGGTGAACGCGCACCCCGTCGCCTACGCCCAGTCGCGCGGATGGCTCGAGCGCGAGCTCCCCGAGCACGGGCACATCCCGGCCACGAGCAACGTGCAGGCCGCGGCGTCCCTCTTCGACGGCAGTCAGGCGGATGCCGCGGTCGCACCGCCCGGCATCACCGAGCACCTCGACCTCGAGGTGCTCGCCCGCGACATCGGCGACAATCCCAACGCCGTGACCCGATTCGTGCTCGTCTCCCGCTCGCGCCTGCTTCCCGAACCGACCGGCGCCGACAAGACGAGCCTCATCGTGGAGCTCCCCGACGATGAGCCCGGATCGCTGCTCAACATGCTCGAGCAGTTCTCGACGCGTGGCGTGAACCTCTCGCTCATCGAGTCGCGCCCCATCGGCGACGCCCTCGGCCGCTACCGTTTCGTGGTCGACCTCGACGGGCACATCGCCGACGAGCGCGTCGCCGACGCGCTGCTCGGCCTGCGCCGCACGAGCCCGAACGTGATCTTCCTCGGCTCCTATCCGCGGGCCGACCGGCGTGAGGTGTCGTACCACTCGAAGTACGACGACGAGATCTTCATCGAGGCACGCGACTGGCTGCGCGGCCTGCTGAGCGGCGAGCCCGACTGAGTCGGGCGGCATCCGCTCGAGAGCGTTACCGCTCGACGCGCACGATGAGTGCCGCCGGGTCGACCGAGAACCGCGCCGCCGTCACCACGCCGAACTCCTCTCCGTCGATCTCGACCTCCTGGGCGTCGCCCTCGATCGAGACATCCACCGACCTGCCGCGCGAGTAGACGATCTCGCGCCGACGGCTGCCTCCCGTGAGGTCGATGAGCTGCCGGCCGATCGCCGACTTCGCGAGCACCCGGTTCTCCCACGCCACCTTGCGCCAGATGAACAGCCAGCCCCAGGCGTTCCTGGGCTGGAGCCGAACGACGTCGAGGTGCCCGTCGTCGAGTTCGGCGTCGGGGATCAGCTCGAGGTTGCCGGGCAGGTAGCCGAGGTTCGCGATGAGCATGCTCGACACCCGCGACCGGTGCGGCCGCCCGCCGTCCATGCGGTGCACGACGCGGAAGGGCTTCGACGCGGGGATCGCGCGGAGACCTGCGTCGACATAGGCGAGCCAGCCGACCCGCTTCTTCAGCTCGGGATTGGTGTTGGCGATCATCGTGGCATCGATGCCGATGCCGCTCATGACGAGCGAGACATGCGACTCGGCCGTCCCGTCGGGGCGCGTGAGGTCGGCCACCAGCACGTCGACGGCGCGATCGAGCCCCGAGAAGGCGAGCATGACCGCATCGAAGGGGTCGTTCACCGGGATGCCGAGATTGCGGGCGAACAGGTTGCCCGTGCCGAGCGGCACGAGCCCGAGGGGCACGCCCGTGTCGCGAAGGGCCCCGGCGATCGACCGCACCGTGCCGTCGCCGCCGACGCCGATCATGAGGTCGACCCCGGAGGCGAGTGCTTCCAGCGCCATGCCCCTGCCGGGGTCCTCCGCCGTGGTCTCGAGCCAGAGCGAAGCGGCGAACTCCTGCAGGCGCTCCGCGCGGCCCACTGCGTCGCGCAGCTCGCGCAACCCGCTCTTCGTGGGGTTGTAGATGACCGCGGCCCTCGGACGCCCGGTCGCGGCATCCGTCACCTGATCGTTCGCGCGAGCCGCCACGATGCCAACGGTATTCCATGCGCCCGTGAGATCGCCCGCACGCGGCACGCGGCGGAGGCGGATGCCGCGGCTAGACTTGCTCGGGTGATCGACCCAGTGCTCCTCCGCGAGAATCCCGAGCTGATCAAGCGTTCGCAGGAGCTGCGGGGGGAGTCCCCAGAGCTCGTCGACGCGGCCGTCGTGGCCGATACCGCCCGCCGCACGGCGATCAGCGAGTTCGAGTCGCTTCGCGCTGAGCAGAACGCGTTCGGCAAGCAGGTCGCCCAGGCCCCGAAGGAGGCGAAGGCGGCGCTCGTCGAGCAGGCGCAGGAGCTCGCCGCCCGAGTCAAGGCCGCGAACCAGACCGCGAACGACGCCGAGGTCGCCTTCACCGAGGCGGTGCAGCAACTCGGCAACGTCGTCATCGACGGCGTGCCCGGTGGCGGCGAAGACGACTACGTCGTGCTCAAGGAGGTCGGCGACATCCCGGCGTTCGAGTTCGAGCCCCGTGATCACCTCGAGATCGGCGAGCTGCTCGACGCCATCGACATGCAGCGAGGCGCCAAGGTCTCGGGCGCACGCTTCCACTACCTGAAAGGCGTCGGCGCGCGACTCGAGCTCGCGCTCATGACCATGGGCCTCGACCGCGCACTCGCGGCGGGGTTCACGCCGCTCATCACCCCCACGCTCGTGCGTCCCGAGATCATGCAGGGCACCGGATTCCTCGGCGCACACTCCGACGAGATCTACTACCTGCCCGGTGACGACCTCTACCTTACCGGCACGAGCGAGGTCGCGCTCGCCGGATACCATGCCGACGAGATCCTCGACCTCTCGAACGGGCCGCTCCGCTACGCGGGATGGTCGACGTGCTACCGCCGCGAGGCCGGCAGCGGCGGCAAGGACACGCGGGGCATCATCCGCGTGCATCAGTTCAACAAGCTCGAGATGTTCACGTTCATCGAGCCCGACGACGCCGAGGCCGAGCACGAGCGCCTGCTCGCGTGGCAGGAGGACATGCTGCGAAGCCTCGGCCTGGCCTACCGCGTCATCGATGTCGCCGCGGGAGACCTGGGGTCGAGCGCCGCGCGCAAGTACGACATCGAGGCCTGGGTCCCGACGCAAGGGGCGTACCGAGAGCTCACGTCGACGTCGAACTGCACGACGTTCCAGGCGCGTCGCCTCGACATCCGTCACCGCACCGAGAGCGGCAGGACCACGCCCGTCGCGACCTTGAACGGCACGTTGGCGACCACCCGCTGGATCGTCGCGATCCTCGAGACGCATCAGCAGGCCGACGGCTCGGTGGTGGTGCCCGAGGCGCTCCGAGGCTACCTCGGCGGGCTCGAGGTGCTGGAGCCCGTCGCACGGTGAGCGAGCGGATGCCGCAGGCCCTCCCCGCGGTCGAGCCGTGGCTCGTCGCGCTCGACGTCGACGGCACGATCATGCACGAGGACGAGACGATCGACGAACGTGTCTCCGACGCCGTCACCTCCGCCGTCGCCCGCGGACACGAGGTGACGCTGGCGACCGGCCGATCGTGGGCGACGACCGCGCCCGTGCTCGAGCGCCTCCGTCTCCGGCCCGAGTACGTCGTCTCCGCGAACGGCGCCATCACCATGCGCCGTGACGACGCGGCGCCCGAGGGGTACACGCAGGCGCACGTCGAGACCTTCGACCCCACTGCCGTGCTCGAGCGCATCCGCACGCACCTGCCGAGCGGGCGGTTCATGGTCGAGGTGCCCGACGGGTTCCGGTTCTACACCGAGGGCATGAGCGACTGGAACCTCGAGAACGCGCAGCAGGTCACGTTCGATGAACTGCTCGACCGGAGGGCCACTCGTGTCGTCGTGATCTCGCCCGACCACGAACTCGAGGAGTTCCTGCGCCTCGTCGATGACATGGGCCTGCACCAGGTGAGCTACTCCATCGGCTGGACGGCGTGGCTCGACATCGCACCCGATGGTGTCAGCAAGGCGACGGCGCTCGAGCGCGTGCGCGGCTGGCTCGACGTGCCGATCGACCGCGTCATCGCCGTCGGCGACGGCCGCAACGACATCGAGATGTTCACGTGGGCCGGTGCGGCCGGCCGTGCCGTCGCCATGGGACAGGCACCCGACGAGGTGCGCGAGGCCGCCGCCGAGGTCACCGGCGATATCGAACACGCGGGGCTCGCCGCGGTGCTCGACTCGTTGCCCTGACCGGCATACGGTACCCGTTCAGGTGCGCCGGATAGGATCGGCGCGACGGAAGGGGGCACCGTGTCTGCATCGAGCATGCGCGAATCGGCGCTCGAGCCTGCCCTTCCGGCGCGCCACGCGCGGATGCCTCGGCACGGCACCTGGATCACGTACGGAAAGTTCGCGGCATCCGTCCTGGGTGTCTTGGCGGTGAGTGCCTCGGCCGTCGCCGCATATGCCGGCATCGACCTGTTGGCCTCTGTGAAACCTCCGGTCGAGCTCGAGAGCGAGAAGATGCTCGAGGGCGTCCCCGATATCGGCGCCATGGAGGGCGGACTCAACTTCGTGCTCGTGGGAAGCGACAAGCGAACCGAAGACGGCGCGTTCGGTGACCCTGAGATCGACTCGGCGGTGCTGAACGACGTCACGATGCTGTTGCACATCTCGCAGGACCACACACATGTGGAGGTCGTGAGCTTCCCGCGCGATCTCATCGTGTCGGTGCCCGAGTGCCCGAACCCTGAGGACCCGGCCGGCGACCCGCTGCCCGCGATCGAGGAGACGCGGATCAACGAGGTACTCGCCTGGGGTGGGCTCAACTGTGTTGCGTCGACCGTCCAACAGCTCACGGGCGTGCAGATTCCGGTCGGTGGAATCGTGGAGTTCTACGGTGTGGCCGCTCTGTCCTCCGCAGTCGGTGGCGTGGAGGTCTGCGTTGCCGAGCCCATCGACGATGAATACACCGGGCTGCATCTCGCACCGGGTGTGCATTCCCTCGAGGGCATGGAAGCGCTGCAGTTCCTGCGCGTGCGCCACGGAGTCGGCGACGGCAGCGACCTCGGCCGCATCTCGAACCAACAGACGTTCCTTGCGTCGCTGATGCGCGAGATGCAGAGTTCGGGCACGCTCAGCAACCCGGTGAAGCTGTACTCGATCGCCAAGGCGGTGCTCTCGAACATGACCCTGTCGACAGCGCTCCAGGACCCGGCCCAGCTGATGGCGATCGCCAGGACCTTGCAAGACGTCGACCTCTCGCAGATCGCGTTCGTCCAGTACCCGACCACGTACACCGACGGATTCGCAGCCGTCGTTCCATCGGAATCAGCGGTCGTGCTCAACGCCGCCCTCCAAGCCGACCGGCCGGTGGCAATCGATCCCAACGCCACGACCGGCTCCGATTTCGGCACCATCCCCGATCCCAACGCACCCCCGGTGCAGCCGTCGGAGGCGTCGCCGGCGCCGTCGACCGGCGACCCCGCGGCGAGCCCCCCATCGGCCGAGGCGCTGCCCGGTGATGTGACCGGTCAGACGGCCGCCGAAGTGCGCTGCTCGACCGTCAACGACTGAGTCACCTGCCTCAGCACCCTCACAGGATGTGCTGTGAGGCTCTCCTCGATACGCGCTTCGGCTAGAATCGGGGCCTGCCGCACGATGTCGCCCCGACTGGGCTGCGCCGTGCCGGCACGGAGGGCTGTCCGAGCGGCCGATGGAGCTGGTCTTGAAAACCAGTGGGCAGCAATGCCTCGTGGGTTCGAATCCCACGCCCTCCGCGCACACGAAGAGACGACGACCGAGAGGAACCCGGTTGAACCAGGAGCTGCGCCACCGCTCACGTCGCTCTGCGAAGGTCCCCTCGGTCGCCCGCCACGGTCGTCTCAAGCGCCACAGCGCATGGCAGACGCTCGTGAAGATCGTGGGATCGGTCGTGGCCGTGGCGCTCGTCTCGGGTTCAGCGGTCGCTGCCTACGCCGCGCTCGATCTGGCGACCACCGCGAAACCCACCGTGACCCTCGGCAATGAGCACGCCCTCGAGGGCGTGCCCGACGTCGGCGCGATCGAGGGCGGTCTGAACCTGCTCATCATCGGCAGCGACAGCCGTGAGGGCCAGGGCGACGGCTTCGGCGACCCCGAGGAAGAGAAGGGCGTGCTCAACGACGTCAATCTGCTCCTCCACATCTCGGAGGACCACAGCCACGCGTCCGTCGTGAGCTTCCCGCGCGACATGCTCGTCGATGTGCCCGAGGGATGCACCGACCCCGAGTCGGGCGACGAGCTCTGGGAGCAGTACGACGTGAAGATCAACTCGGTACTGGAGTACGGGGGCATGCCCTGCGTCGTGAAGACCGTCGGGGAGCTGACCGGCATACCCATCCTCTTCGCCGGAATCGTGCAGTTCATGGGAGCGGCGGCGATCTCCGAGGCCGTCGGTGGCGTCAGCGTCTGCGTCGCCGAGCCCATCGAGGACACCCACACCGATCTGTTCCTCGAGGCAGGCACGCACGAGCTCAAGGGCATGCAGGCGCTGCAGTTCCTTCGCACGAGGTACGGCGTCGGCGACGGCAGCGACCTCGGTCGCATCTCCAACCAGCAGGTCTTCATGTCGGCGCTCGCACGCGAACTGCAGGCGGAGGGGACGCTGACGGACCCGGGGAAGCTCTACTCGATCGCCAAGGCGGCGCTGTCGAATATGCAGTTGTCCGACAGCCTGATGGATCCGACCCGCATGATCTCCATCGCCAAGGCGGTGAAGGACACCGATCTCGCCAAGATCGCGTTCCTGCAGTATCCGACGGCTGCGGTCGACGGTGGGGGCGCCCTGATTCCCAGTGATTCCGCCGAGATCGTGAACCTTGCGCTCCAGAACGACACACCGGTCATCTTCGACCCGGCCGCCCAGGAGACGTCCTTCGCCTCCGCCGCGGACCCGAACGCGCCGCCGCCCGCGGAGTCGCCGGCCGAGGAGGTCCCTGTCGATCCCGCGGCTCCCTCGCCCACGGTCGAAGCCCTCCCGAGCGACGTCACCGGCCAGACGGCGGCCGATGTGCGCTGCTCGGCGGGTCGAACGCTCGACGACCAGTAGCGGCATCCGCTCGCGTTCGATCGGAATCGTCATCCGCCGGGTCTGCGGGTTATGATGGCTCTCGCGTGTGCGCGCCAGCGTCGCACGAGGAGACGTCGCATAGTCCGGTCGAGTGCACCACCCTGCTAAGGTGGAGTCCCCGTAAGGGGACCGCGGGTTCAAATCCCGCCGTCTCCGCTCTCGAAGTCGCGGTGAGGTCAGGTCCGTCAGACCGCGTTCCCGTGGCGCAGCTTCTCGGGGCGCAAGCGGATCCAGACGACGCTGATGAGCCGTCCGGTGAAGTCGACGGTCATCGCCGCGATGGTCTCATCGCCGCGGTTCAGCATCAGGCCGGCCTGGGCGTTCACCGCCCGCTCCTCGATGACGAGGCCGGGCTTGGCCGCCATCCCGTGCATGAGCAGCGCGACCGCCTCGTAGGCACCTCTCACGACCCTGATCACAGGATGATCCCGATCACCCCGCTCGACGACCACGGCAACCGCCGGGTCCAGGAGTGAGGCCAGTCGCTCGGCGTCACCGCGTTCTGCCGCGGCGCGGAACTCGTGCACCGCTCGGTGGTGCAATGGGCGCAATAACCGCATGGTCATCCCCTCCGCTCCGGCGGGCTGACCACCGGACCTACAGATACGACAACCGACGCGACGCGTTTGTGACATCCAACGCGAGGAGTCGCCGAACCTGTCGACGTCGGAGGACGAGGGCGGGCGGCATCCGCTGGCGGACTCTTACTCCGCTGACGGCGCCTCCGCCTCCGCAGCCTCATCCGACTCGGCCGGCACCCGAACGGTCAGGCCGCCGGCCTCGATCCAGGTGCGGAACGCCTGCGTGCGCCCGAAGCCGTCGCCGTCGAGTTCGAGTTCCTCGGGACGGCTCAGCACCACGTCCATGCGCTGACCCTTGATGTAGCGGAGTGCGTCGACATCGGGGCTCACGAGCTTGCGGCCGAGCTTGGTGCGACGCAGCACGCCGTTCTCCCAGATCACCTTGACGAAGATCTGCAGCCAGCCCCACGCGCTCTCGGGGCGAAGGAACACGGCTTCGAAGCGGCCGTCGTCGATCGCCGCCGTGGGCAGCAACAGGATGTTGGCCGGCAACGAGCCGCAGTTGCCGATGATGAGCGTGTGCGCCGAGACCGTCCGCGTGCCGTGCCGATCGAGGCGATAACGCATGCGCAGCCGATTCTTGTCCCGCAGCGCCTTGCGGATGGCATCGACGTACGCGAGCCAGCCGACCTTCGCCTTCAGGTCCTCGTCCGTGTGGGAGAGCATCTTGGCGTCCAGGCCGAGTCCGGCCATGACGAGGAAGGCCTGACGTTCGACCTTGCCGTCCTCGCGGCGGATGTCGGTCCACGCGAGGTCGATCTGCCGGTCCACGCCCGTGAAGGCGACCCGGATCGAGTTGCCGAGGTCGTCGAGGGTGAGGTCGAGGTTCCGTGCGAGCAGGTTGCCGGTGCCTGACGGGAGCAGGGCGAGCGACGCGGAGGAGCCGGCGACCACCTGGGCGACGGCGCGCACGGTGCCGTCACCACCCGCGGCGATGATGAGGTCGGCGCCTTCCTCGAGGGCCCGGTGCGCCTGCCCGGTACCGGGATCCTCCTCGGTCGTCTCGAACCATCGTGTCTCCGCCCAGCCCGCTGTTCCGGGCTCGGCGGCGACCGCGGCGCGCAACTCCTCGACCTCGACCTTGACCGGGTTGTAGATCACCGCGGCGCGACGCTTCGCGGTGGCCGACCCGCTCAGCGTTCCACCTCCTCCGGCGACATGTCGATGTCGCCGGCGTCGTCGGGCCCCCCGGTGCCGGGAACGGCTCGGATGCGCGACGAGTCGATGTCGTCGTCGATCCCCTCGGGCACCGGGTCGGTCTGCTTCGCGGCCGTCTCCGCCTCGCTGCCCGGGCTGTAGCTCACGTCTTTGCGGGTCTGCTCGGTGTCGGTGAGCGGCGCCGGGTCGCCCGGCTTGGACTCCGGATTGCGGGGCGCTGCCGTCTCGTCTTCGGTGCTCATGTGCCGAGCCTAGGTTCGACTCCCGGCGCTCGCAGCCCCTTGACGGGCGGCCGCTCGCGTGCGTTGCCGGGTCTCCGACGATCAGGAGGCGAGTTCGGCGATGAGCGACGTGAGTGTGGGCGTCGGGATGTCGCGCGCCGCGGCGGCGCGCTCGACGGCGCCGGCGATGGCGTCGAGCTCGTTCGGGCCGCCGGCCGCGACATCCGCCTGCAGTGACGACCTCATGGAGGGCGGCATACCCTCGAGGATGCCGCGCAGTGCGTCGCCGGTCGCCGGCAGCCCCTCGGCGGTCGTAACCGCGGCGACTTCCTCGAGCAATGACGCGGCGAGGGACACGTCCGCTGCGAGCGCCTCGCCGATGCCGGTCTGGGTCCGTGTGGTCAACAGGGCGAACGGGGCGAGGAAGCGCAGCTTGCGCCACAGCACCTCGGCTTCACTGCCGCCCGCTCCCACCTCGATGCCGGCGTGGGCGAGGGCGCGGACGAGCGGCGAGGCCGCGACGGCATCGGGCACGGTGATGCGTGCGAACGGGCTGCGGTGCTCGATCACGGTCGGGGAGCGGCGGGCCGCCTCCACCGCGATGGCCCCACCGACGACCGACAGGCCGGGTGCCGCCCGCCGCAGCTCCGCGACGTGGTCCACGCCGTTCAGGAGGGAGAGGGTCACCACCGGATGGGCTGCCGCGAGCGTCGGGGCAACGTCGAGGACCGCGTAGGCCTTCGTCGTGAGGATGACGGGCGCGCCCTCGGGGATCTCCGGCACCGCCGGGACATCCGAGGTCCAGGTGCCGTACTGGGCGCTCTCGACCGTGAGCCCGTGAGATGCGATGAGCCGAGCGGATGCCTCGCGGGCGACGACGACCACGTCGGCGCCGTCGCGGTTGAGCAGGGCGGCGATCAGGCCGCCGACGGCGCCCGGGCCGACGATGGCGATGTTGGGGGAGGTGGTGGTCGCGGCGGCGGGCATCCATGCATCGTACCCACCGGCGATCAGCTCGAGTCGAGCATCGGGCCCGAGACGGCGGTCGTTTCGCGAGAGTGGCAGGATCCGATGGGCGGATGTCAGTGGGTCATCGCTAGGCTGAGAAAACACCAGATCAGGGAGTATATGCAAATGCAACGAATGAAGCTCTCCGCCGCGATCACCCTCGCAGGAGTCCTGTTGCTGTCGGGCTGTGCCGCCGGCGGCACAGGCGGCGAGGCCGCGGCCGACTCATGCGAGACCGTGCGCGCCGAGGTGCGCGACATCTCGAACGGCGCGCAGAACGTCCTCTCCGCCGGCGGTGACCCGAGCGAGGTCCAGTCGGCGCTCGAAGGCTACAGCGAGCGCGCCGGCGAGCTCGCCGAGGGAGCCGACGACGACGTCGCCGGTGCGGTCGAAGGGCTCGGCGAGAAGATCGACGAGGCCGCCGACTTCGCCGAGACGCTGCCGTCCGACCCCGAGGCCGAGGTCGACGCCGAGGCCGTCGCCGAGCACCAGACGGCGATCCAGGAGGCTGCGGCCGGGGTCGCCGACGAGTGCAAGTCCGACGCCTGACGGCTGAGTAACCACAGTGCGGCGCGGGGGGGGAGCGAGGGGTGGGGCCCGGCGGCGGCAAGGAAAAACGGGGGGGCGCGAAGGTGGGCGCCCCCCC